>CAMLLU010000020.1 GCA_946480925.1 uncultured Rivibacter sp. | reverse complement strand
TCACCCAGGGCTGGGCCACCGTGCGCGCCGGCCAGGGGGTCTTGGTCAGCAGCACGGCAAGACCGCAACACGGCCACAGCGTCGAGGGCACGCAGATGGACGTGGCCGAGGCGCTGGCCCAGCTCAAGGCCGCGCAGGCGCTGGGGCAGCAGCTCAGCAACGCGGCGGCCCGTGCCCAGGCCGCCAAGCTCGACGCCCACACCGCCGGCCACAGCTGGGACCAGACGATCCAGGGGCTCGACCCCGAACAGGACGGCCAGTACGACGGCCCGGTCAACGGACAGCCGGCCCAAAAGGCCCGGCCCGGCAGCCGTGAACTGGGTGACCCGACCGAACGCTTTGCCCAGCCGTACGTGGTGCTGGACACCCCCAGCAGCGCCGCCTTCGTGAGCCCACAGAGCACCACGCTGTACGCCGGGCAGGACCTGAGCTTTGTCGCACAAGGCGACGTGCAGCTCACGGCCGCCCACACCTACAGCAGCGTCAGCGGCCAGACCACCAGCTGGTTCACGCACAGCGGGGGCCTCCAGGCCAAGGCCGCGAACGGGCCGCTGAGCCTGCGCGCCCACACCGATGCGCTGGAGCTGCTGGCCGACCAGGACGTGCAGGTCACCAGCAGCCACGGCGAGATCACCCTCGTCGCCAAGACCAGCATCACGCTGACCGCCGGGGGCGCCCAGGTCAAGCTCGACGGCGCCAACATCGACCTCATCGCGCCGGGCAGCTTCACGGTCAAGGGGGCCACGCACGACTGGGGCGGCGGTGCCTTCGGCGGCGCCATCCTGCCCGTGTTGCCGCAGGGGGCCGCCGCCGAACCGCAGCACTGGGTGGCGGTGCAGTACCTCGACGAGGAAACCGGCGCCGCCATCGACGCGGCCGACTACGAAGTCCACCTGGCCGGTGTGGCACCGCTGGCGGGCACGCTAGATCCCCAGGGACGCGGCCGTCACGAGAACGTCGACAACAAGCCCGTCACCAAGGTGCTCTACAAACCCCGGCCGGCCGACCGCGACGAGCGCTGGCCCTCGACCCGCGACCTGCTCGGCTGACGCAACCCAAAAAAGCAAAACAACATGTCCGCCGTCATCAAGGAGGCCGCCGCCGAGCCGGCGCCGGCCAACGACACCGAACTGCGCGCCGCGCTGGCCTGGGAAACCGGCCAGCCGCCGCCCGACGACAAAAGCACCTGGGAGTGGCTGTGGGAAGCCCTCCAGGGCGACTTCAACGACAACCGCTCCACCGGCCAGATCGCGTTCGACGCGGCCGTGTCGATGATCCCGCTGGCCGACCAGATCTGCGACATCCGCGACCTGATCGCCAACTGCCGCGCCATCGCCACCAGCGACGAGCGCGAGGACAACACCTGGAAGTGGGTGGCGCTGGCGCTCACGCTCATCGGCCTGATCCCCACGCTGGGCAGCGCGCTCAAGGGTGTGCTGAAGATCGTCTTCACCTTCGTGCGCCGCCATGGCATCGACCACGTCGCCAAGGCGATCGACGCCAGCATGGGCTGGGTCATCACCTTCCTGCGCAAGAAGGAGGTGCAGGCCTACCTGCGCAGCAAACGGGTGGACGAGGTGTTCCAGTGGCTGGCCAAGGGCGTGCGTGAGCTGCAGAAGCAGGCCAACACCCGTGCGCTGCTGGCTGCGTTCGACGGGACCATCGGCGTGATGAAGCGGCTGCTGGAGAAGGTGACCTGGCTGCCCAAGGTGGGTGACAAGGCCAAGCAGGCCATCGCGCTGGTCGAGCGCGTGCGCCAGAAGGCACCGCAGCCGCTGGCCAAGGTGGACGAGCTGCTGCAACGCATCCTCGGCACGCTGGCGCAGCGGCTGGAAATGGAGCACCTGCTGGTGCGCCACGGCATCCTCGACGCCCACAACATCCACTTCCGCGGCACGCTGCCCCAGGCCCATGCGATAACGCTCATGCGCACCACCGAGCCGCCGCCGAGCTGGTTGAGCAAGGGGAGGGGATTGGAGTGGTCGCAGCAGAAGGTCAAGGATGCACGCGACAAGCTCGTAGACCAAATGACCGGCAAGCACCTCTCCGCCGCTGAGCGCAAACTGGCGGCGGAACGGGGCGAGCTCTGGCCGGAGCTCACCGACGACAACATCATGTCCTTCCACAAGATGGCCGCTGTCCAGATCAAGGGACCCACCAAGCTGTACCGCGTGGTCTCGCCCAGCAACGGCGCGATGGGCGACTGCTGGGTGCCGGAAGACGTGTGGCAGAAGATCATGGCCTCGCCCGACCCGAAGGCTGCCTGGCGCAAGTACCTCGCGGTATGGCCAGACTGGAATCCCAACGGCCAGTTCGTGGTGCTGGAAGTGCCGGCCGCCCAGACGCTCAACGTGTGGCGCGGCCCGGCATCGAGTCAGTTCAAGGATCCGATGGACAAGCTTGACGCCCACCTGGAAGGCGGCTGGGACCAAGTCGTCTTCAAGCCCAAGCCCGGTGAATTTGACACCACGCGGTACTACCGGCGCGGCGACAAGGGCAGCCTGGATACGCGCTACCCCATCAGCCGTGAAGATTTCGGGAAGCTGCCCGAGGCGGAGAAGGCCACCTACGTGGCCATCCGCGAGCGGATCAACCACCCCAACATCAAGGGACCGCTGGACACCGGCTGGGGCGCGACCGACTTCGATGAGCAGTGGCGCGATGCCAGGATCGGCCTGCCCGCATTGCCCGGCCAAGTGACGAATTACTGAACACACCCCGATGACGACCGACCTGTTTGGCAAGCCGCTGGGCGGCTACCCGGAATACAAGCTCTCGCTGCAGCAGAAGCGCCAAGCCACGCTGCTGTACCACTGGACCTCGCGCGAATATCTGCAGGGCCTGAAGGACCTGATTGACACCCTGATCAAGGGCGCCGACGTGAACCTGACGCTGGCCAAGCTGCAGGGCCGCAATGAGCTGCTGACCAATGAACGATGGGGCGTGAGCGACACGGCTGCGAACTGGTCCACCTTGGTGTTCCCGGCACTGGAGGACTTCAGGAAGTCCACGATCTGGCACATCGCGCAGGTGGCCAACGAGGTGTACGGCAACACCGGGGCTTCGCAGTGCGCCCGCATGATCAGCGAACACTCATCGCTGTGGATGACGCCCGAGGAGCAGGAACGTTTCCAGGCGCAGTTCGAGGAGGTCTACCGGTACGCAGCCAAACACAACGAGGTGGTGGGCTCCACCGGCTATCGTCCTCTCAGCGATTCCGACATGGTGCTGGAATGGGTCGAGAACACGGCGCGATTCCCTCGTTTGCCGAAGTTCCACGTGCGCACGGACATCGAGGCCGAAACAGGCCATCTGCCGCCGTGTACTGGTGTATACGTTCCACAGGACGATCCACATGGCACGCTGCAGTTTGCCTGGAAGGGGCGAACATCAAGGAATGACGAGAGTGGTGCGCTTGGTCCTTGTACGACGTTCAACGATCTCGGCCTGCAGGCCTTGGCGACCGCTGGTAGGCAGGCCCTTTGGGTGGACAAAGCCGCCATGTTTGCCTTCACAAAAATGCCAGAGGCTGATGCTGTGCTGCGCAACGATCCTGCATATTTGTCGGTCGGTGTCACCGAATACAACGCGCGAGCGTTCGTATCTTCGGCAGCTTTCGTTTCTCGTCCCTGCAAGTGGTACTTCGTCGAGCGCATCGAAGGCGAGTACGACGATGAGGAAATGACCCTGCCAAGCACCTCTGTGGGCAGCGGGGCCGCCACGACACGCCTGCGCTGCGACGCCGGCCAGCCCTGCCCTCGCGAAGGCTTCTGGTTCACACCCGCCAAGGCCGGCAGCCGCCGCCGCTTCCAACAAGGCGAGGTAATGCCTGCTTTCAGCACCGACTACGGCTCCACCATCTGGCAGTGGGACGAGCGGCAGGGCGGGTAAGCGACGTGTCGATGCCACAACCGCTGGGCGGCTACCCCGAATACAAGCTCTCGCTGCAGCAAAAGCGCCAGGCCACGCTGCTGTACCACTGGACCTCGCGGGAGTACCTGCAGGGGTTGAAGGACCTGATCGACGCGCTGATCAAGGGCGTGGACGTGAACCTGACGCTGGCCAAGCTGCAGGGCCGCGATGAACTGCTGACCAACGAACGCTGGGGCGTGCGCGACACGGCGACGAACTGGTCCACCTTCGTGTTTCCGGCGCTGGAGGACTTCAGGAAGTCGACCATCTGGCACATCGCGCAGGTGGCGAACGACGTGTACGGCATCACCGGAGCCTCGCAGTGCGCCCGCATGATCAGCGAACACTCGTCGTTGTGGATGACACCGGAAGAAGAGCAGCAGTTCTCACTCCAAGCGAACCATGTGTTTCGCTACGCATTCGAACACGACAAAGCGGTACGGGAAGGTGGTTCTCTCGATGATTTCTCCATGACCTTGGCTTGGCGTGAAAAGGCCGCCCTGTTTCCCCGCCTGCCAAAGTTTCGTGTCCGCACTGATATCGAATCTGAAACCGGTGAACGACCTCCACGCACCGGGGTGTACGTGGCCCAAGACGACTCCCATGCAAGCCTTCAGTTTGCATGGCGTGGAGCCGAGCCCTATGCCACTGCCGGCGCCCTTGGAAACGCCCGCTGCTTTACTGCCTTCGGCTCGAAGCTCCTGACAGAAGCTGGCCGCGACTCCTTGTGGGTCGATGACTCGCGTATGGCCGCTATTGCCATTCGTGCAATGCAGAACAAGGAAGCCGATGACTTTGGCCTTGCTTCGATCGATCGCATAGCCCGCAATCCAAAACTAGGAAGCTCAGCGCTTGCGTTCAGCAGCTTCAGCGAACGCCCCTGCAAGTGGTATTTCGTCGAACGCATCGAAGGCGAGTATGACGACGAGCAGGCCGTGCCGGCCAACTCAGGCAATGAGGCCGGTGCAACGCGTTTGCGCGTAGAGGGTGGCCAACAATGCCCGCGCGACGGCTGGTGGTTCACGCCCGCGAAGGCTGGCAGCCGCCGGCACTTCCAGCAAGGTGAGGTGATGCCGGCATTCAGCACCGACTACGGCACCACCATCTGGCAGTGGGATGAGCAGCAAGGTCAATGACGCTGCGGCGATGAGTTTTGACCCCGCCCGGTCCTTCCGCGCAATGCGCGGTGCTTCCTCCCTCCTTGAATCGGACCGGGACTTCAGCCCTCGCGGAGCAATCCGCGAGGGCTCTTTCTGAGCCATCAGCTGACGCTGTAGCTGCCCCCACGTACCGCCCAAGTGAGCTGAAGCCCGTATGGCCTACCGCAGACAACCCGACGAGATGTACGGCATCCGTCCGCTGACCGGAGAAAGCCCCGGCTGGCGCGTGACGCTGGTGCGCCGGGGCGAGGAGTACCTACGCTGTTTCAGCGCGGCGCGCTATGGCTCGATGGACTCGGCGTTGGTGGCCGCCAAGGCGTGGCGGGATCGTGTCGCGCACGAGGCCCGGCCGCTGACCAAGGCCGAATACAGCCAGCTTGTGCGCAGCAACAACTCATCGGGGTACCCAGGTGTCTACCTCAAGCGCCAGAGACGGCGCAACGCCGCGGGCCAAGAAGTGGAGTACCTGTTCTGGCAGGCGCAGACGCCCGATGGCGTCAAGCCAGCTCGCAGCAAGTCGTTCTCCGTCTCACGGTTCGGTTTCGATGCAGCCTTCGAACTGGCTGTCGAGGCGAGAGCCGCGTTCGTGCAGGAGCTGCAGGGGTACTACCTGCACGCTGTACCAGCACATTTACAGCCAAGCCTTTGAGACTCGCAGCACTTCGCTTCGTACGAGACGCGTGGATAGGCGCCCCCTCGGGCACCCGTAAACGATGGCTTTGCAGTGGTTCAAGCCCTAGCTGAACGCCACGAAGCGCATCAACCCTCGCCGGGTTCGCCCACAGCCGGCAGCCGCGAGTTGAGCGACACATGCAGCGGCATGGGTTGCGAGGCAGCCACCGCCTTGGCGTCCAGGCAATGGTCGAGCGTGAGTCGCATGTAGTGGTAGCTGTTGAGCACCCTCGAGCGGATCTGCTCGACGCTGCGGCGCGTGGGGTTGGTGCCCATCAGCGCGCACACGATCTCCAGCGCCTCCCACGGGTGGCTGTCGTCGTACTTGGCGTGCAGCTTGAGCCACTTCATGGCCCTGTTCCGCAGCTCGGCCGGAAAGCTCTGCTCGTACGTGCCCGTCGAGCACACCAGCGTGGACCAGTCGCCCGTCACGCCTTCGATCGCGTAGTTGGTGGCGGCCATGCCGGCGGCCAGCGAATCGCGTTCGCAGGTGTGCCAGCACCAGTGCGCCAGCGCGTGGGTTTCAGCGGGCACTTCGCCGTGCAGCAGGTCGTCGCGCGACACGCCGCTGGCCAGCGCCCAGGCCATCCAGTGGTCGGCATGGTTCTGCTCGACGCGGATGTTGCGGATGAGATAGCGCCGCGCTTCCTCATGACCGGCGACGCGGCCGAACCGGACTTTGAGCAGGTTCTGGGCCATGTATTGCGGAAACTGCTCGATCACCGGCCACACGCCGACCAGGAAGGTGCTGATCTGGCGTTCGTCGAGCGCGGCGTCGCGCATCAGGTGGAACAGGCCGTGGTGGGCGACGCGCTCGCGGGCGTCGGCGCAGCTTTCCACGAGGTCCTGCACCCAGGCGGGGTAACTGGCAATGTCAGTCAACGCGCCCGTGCGGATGAAGATGTCGCTCATGTCTCCCTCTCCCCCAATCGACTCATGGCGCCTGGATAGAGTCCACACAGCGTCTACCCGCAGACTGCTTCTTCCATTGACGGAAATCAAGCGCCAGTCGTGTGGATTTGCTTCGCTTCCCTCCTTCGTCTTCTGCTGTGCGCAGCACTTCACGGCTGCGTTCAGGCACCGCCTGCCGGCCGGCGCTTGCATCGGCAACCTGGGTAGGCCCGGCACGTCTCGGCACCTCCCGGCAGCGCTCGCAAGAGTCTTTTACGTTTGTGCGCAAAGCGTCGTCGCGCTGCTGCCTGCCTGGTCCCGCGGTGCTGGCCGCGCCCACCGTGATGTCGGTGCCCGGCTCCATAGAATCGCCCGCGTCCTCCTTCCTTCGCGAGCAGACCCCCTATGCCTCACTCGGTCGCCAGGTTCCCGAAGCGGGCGTCTACCGCCCGCTTCTTTGCGTTGATCGCGCTGGTCATGGCGGTGGTCTATACGGCGATCCTCGTCGCGTTGATGTCGCCGCGTGGATTCATCGTGATGCTGCTGCCGTTTCTCGCAGCCGCCTGTGCATATGGCTGGGCCTGGCTGCTCTACCCAGGCGACGAGGTCGAGGTGTTCGGCGCCGGGCGCGGTGCCTTCGTCGCGTTGCTCTCGTACCTCTCGGTGGCGGCCCTTCTGGCGATCTCGGACGTTGGCAACGCAGGGATGCTGATCGCGGGTTTCGTGTGGACGCCCTTTCCGTGGCTCGCAATAGCCGCCGGCGCGCTGGCGGGTGAAGCGGATAGCCGCAGACAGGCACGCCTGAAGGCGCTGTTCGTCTCAACGCTGCGTGTGTTGCTGGGCTGCATGGGCTTTCTTTGGGGCACCTACCGACGGCTTGATGCACTGGCCTCCTCTCCACGAGCCCATGGCGTGGTGAAGGCGTTCGTCAGCGGTTGCCATCTCTTTGCCGCAGCCGCGCTGGGCCTGGTGTGGTTTCCTCCCGAACCCGCCTCTTCGGAGATGGGTCTCGACGCCTGGCTGCGGGTGCTGCCTGCAGTCGTGGCGCTGATGCTGGCCCTGGGCGGCTGGGTGTGCGGGCGAGCGCTGGTGGCTACCCTGCCAGCGACGTACCGCCTGGGCATCACGTTGACGTCGGCCATCCTCGCGGGTTTCGCGGCTACCAGGTTCGCGATCAACGTCGCAGTCTGAGAAGCTACGGCCGCTGCGCCTGCAATTGGTCAGCCGTCGATTCACCCACTGGCCTGTGCCGCCGTGAGATCGGCATTGCGCAGGAAGCGCTGCGTGAGACCGGGCAGCTGAGACTCCATCCACAGCGCCATCTCCTGCTCCTGCGCGAGGTGCAGCTCGCAGATGCGCAGCGTGTCGGGGTCGCCCGCCACCTGCGCGGCGGCCATGAGCGAGCGGTAGGAGCCGATCTCCACGTGGTCGAACGTGTAGATCGCCAGCGCGGCCTTCACCACCTCGTCTGAAGCGAACAGGCCGCTCAACGCCTGCGCGGTGCCCACGGCCTTGGCCGCCAGGTCCTTCAGCGCCGAGGTGTCGCCGCCCTGGCGGGCGATGCATTCACGCAGGTGCTGCGCCTGCACCTGGGAAACGCTTGCATGGTCCTGCAGCCGAGCGGCGAATTCAGGGTAGTCGTCGGCCACACGCAATGCGGTCTTGCGCAGCATGTCCTCGGCCTGTTCTTCCATGGCGTGCGCGTCGCGCAGCCAGTGCATCAAGTGCTCGTGCGAGGTGGTGGTCATGGTGTGGTGCCCTGCCCTTGTCGGCAGCTCCGGGGGTGAAGGAATATCTCGGCTCAGAAGGTGTGAATGAATTCGGCGTGCCCGAGCAGGGCGCCAAAACCCGGCCAATCTAGACGCAAAGCACAGTCGTAGCTCGGGCTACGGCGAGCATTTGCAACGACGAGTGGCCGGGTTTTGGTGACCTGAGCGGGCATGGTGGATTCGTTTCACACCTTCTCAGGCTCCGCCGATGCCGACGGTGACCTTGCCGGTGCCGCCGCAATAGGCGCAGTTGCCGCGGCCATCGGCTGCGCGGCCGCTGCCGCCGCAAGCCGGGCACACGTTCTCGCCGGTGCCCGCGCTGCCGGCCGGCGCCTCGTCGCCGGGCGCCATGGGCTGTGCGGTGCGGATGCGGTCGGCCTCCTGGCCGGCAGCGCGCTCGGGTGCATCGGGTTGCTGCCTGCGCTGTGACGCGCGCCGGGCCGGGTCGTTGATGTGTGCGGAACGGGTGCTGCTCATGGCGTACTCCTGTGGCCCTCGAAGTGCGGCAAGCGGCATTCCGGCACGGCCGGGCCACGGCAGGCTGCGAGCGCCGCATCAGCCCACCATCGCCAGCGGTCGCAGGTAGCAGACCTATCGGTCGCGATCGCGCAGTGCCAGCCAACCACCCAGCGCCAGACCGGCTGCGAGGCTGGCATACACCCACACGAGCCCCTTGCGACCGAGGCGGTGCTCGAAGCCCGGCGTCAGGCGTTTGGGCACGAGCTTGAAGTCGACTACCGCCGCCAATGCCGCAATGGCAGCGGCATCGGTGACGGCATTGGTTGCCGTGGGTCGCGTTCGGCGCGTGCGCAGCCATTCGTAGGCAGCGCCCCAAAGCACCGCCGAGGCTTCATGGGTGGCGCCCCCCACCAGCGTGTGGCGAGCCGTGACGTGGTCACTGCGCAAGGCCTCGTCTCCGAAGATCCAGTGGCTGGGCGCATTGAGCGGCGCCACGGCACTGCCTGCTTCCTTGCGCCCACGCCACATCAGTGTGGCGGCTGAGAGCGTGCCGCCGAGCAGGCCATGAACGATGCTGTGGCCGAGCGAGCGGCCGGGTTGCATGTGAGGCGTATGCATGACGTGCGGGTGTGTTCGATTTCCTGCATCGGATCGGCAAGCTCCATGCCCCGCATTGGTGTCGAGCAATGGGGGCCGGCATGGGCGCACCGATTGCCGACCCACCGATCCACAGTCCAGGAGATCTCAATGCACAAGCCGTCCTTCCGCCTGATCGTTGCCACGGCGGCGTCTGCCTTCGCAGTGGCCGCGGGTGCCGCCGACCTTGCCAAGGCCGACGCCGAGTTCATCAACAAGGCGGCCCAGGGCGGCCACTACGAAGTCGAAGCAAGCAAGCTGGCACAGAGCAAGGGCTCTGCGTTCGAACTCAAGAGCTTTGCGCAGCAGATGGTGTCTGACCACGCCAAGGCCGGTGACGATCTCAGCACGCTGGCGCAGAGCAAGGGCGTGCAGCCGCCTGCCGAGCTTTCGAGCAAGCAGAAGGCGCAGCTGAAGAAGCTCGGCGAAGCGCAGGCCGGCAACTTCGACAAGGCCTATGCGAAAGACAGCGTGCAGGCTCACGAGGAAACCGTGCAGCTCTTCCGCAAGGCCTCGCGCGATGCGAAGGATGCCGACGTGAAGGTCTTTGCGTCGCGCACGCTGCCCACGCTGGAACAGCACCTGAAGATGGCACAGGACATGAAGTCCGCCATCGACACCAGGCGCTGAACAAGCCCAGCGCTGAAGCCGCCATGCTCGCCGGCCCTGGGCATGTCGCCTGCCCGGGCGAACATGAGCATTTGGCTTTGGCTCAGCATCAAGGAAAGGAGTTTTCGATGAAAGTTCGCGAAGCGATGACAAACGACGTGTGCCTGGCCCACCCCGACCGCACCATCCGTGAAGCGGCCCAGATGATGACCGAGCACGACATCGGCGCCCTGCCGATCGGCGAGAACGACCGGCTGGTGGGCATGATCACCGACCGTGACATCACCGTGCGTGCAGTGGCCAACGGCAAGGGGCCTGACACGAAGATCCGCGACGTGATGTCCGAGCAGGTGATGTACTGCTTCGAAGATGAAGACGTGGCCGACGTGGCCCAGAACATGGGCGACATCAAGGTGCGCCGGCTGCCCGTGCTCAACCGCGACAAGCGCATGGTGGGCATCGTCTCGATCGGCGACGTGGCGGTCAAGCAAGGGGCTCGCCAGGCGGGCCGTGCAGTGGCCGGCATTTCGACACCGGGTGGCGCGCATTCGCAGTCGCATTGACTGATGACCGGCAAGCATTGACGGCAAGCGAGTAGGGCCTGTTAACGCTATATGGAGCCTCACGCTTGGGTTCCTGGGGGCGCAGGCCTAGGCGCCGCGGCAAGTTCTTCAATGGCTCTGCAAGAACTACGCGGCAGGGCCTGCCCCGGTGCTGGCCGCGCTGTGTGAACCGTTCAGCCGGCACGCCCACCTGCCCGGCGGCACGCGCGTTGCCGCACAAGAGGGTGCCCCTTCGTTTCCGTGCATTCCCGTTGCATTTCCGTGCAAGTAAAAAGGTGTGGCCATGAGAACGAACTCACCCATGTACGTGCTTCTTCCGCTGGCCGCGGCCGGTGCAGGCGCCCTGCTCATGTACCTGTTCGACCCGCAGCAGGGCCGGCGCCGCGTGGCACTGGCGCGTGACCAACTGCGCCACCTGGCTCACAGGGGTCGCGCCGGTGCCGACGTAGGCCTGCGCGACCTGCGCCACCGCGCCTCGGGTGTGGTGGCAGGGCTGCAGCGGGGCCGCCAGGCCGAGCCGGTCGATGACCCGGTGCTGGTCGAGCGCGTGCGCGCACACCTGGGCCGTCTGTCCTGGCACCCGCATGCCATCGAGGTGCAAGTGAACGGGGGCCGCGTCACGCTGAGCGGCCATGTGCTGCAGCGCGAACACGGCCTCGTGCTGCAAGGCGTGGAGTCCGTGCGGGGTGTGCAGGCCGTGGAAGACCGGCTGCTGCGGCACGAAACACCACACGGCGTGCCTTGGCTGCAAGGCGGCAACTCGCGCAGCCGCACGCCTGCCGTGCGGGCGCCGCGCAACTGGCCTCCAGGCCCACGGCTGCTCGCGCTGACGGCCGGTGCACTGGTAACGGCCGGCGTGCTGGCCCGCCTGTTCGCCGCGAAGCGCCATACGGTGTGACGCCCCCGCCTGCCGCGGCATCGCCATGCCCGAGCCCGAGACGCCTGCCAGGCGGGGCATGGCCGTTGCCGATGCAAAGGCAATGCAGGTGCTGGTCATTTCGCCCCACTACGACGATGCGGTGTTCAGCTGCGGCCACTGGATGAGCACGCAGGTGCTGGTCGCGGCGCTGAAGGAAGTCTTGCAGCACAACCGGCCGCAACGCCTCGTGATTCCGCTGGGCCTGTTTCATGAAGACCATCTGCTGGCACACCGTGCCGGCGTCGCTGCCTGGGCGGCCGGCCCGCGCGCCGAACTGCTGGTCTATGAAGACTCGCCCTATCGGCACCTCGATGGCGTGCTGCAAAAGCGCCTGCACGAACTCACCGAAGCCGGCGCGCAACTCACGCCGCAGCCGGGCCACGCGCCCGCCAACGGCTCGCTGAAGCACCAGGCCGTGTGTGCCTACCGCAGCCAGGTGGAAGCGCTGGGTCCGCATGCAGTGGCACGCATCGAAGACGCGGAACGGCTCTGGGCCTATCGTCCGCCGGGCGTGCGCATGCCCCTTCCCTTCACCACCACGAGCGCCGCATGGTGAGACATTCAGTGTCAACCTGTACTTTTCGGGCTGCCGTGCCGGGCCGTCCCAAGCAAGGCCCGATCCTCTCGGAGGGTCGATCGCCGTACTCGGCGAGCGGGGTGTCGTCATCCCCCCGGGCCGCCGCGCCGGGCCGCCCCAAGCAAGGCCCGACCCTCCCGGAGGGTCGATCGCCGTACCCGGCGAGCGGGGTGTCGTCATCCCCCCGGGCCGCCGCGCCGGGCCGCCCCAAGCAAGGCCCGACCCTCTCGGAGGGTCGATCGCCGTACCCGGCGAGCGGGGTGCCGTCATGAACGCCACTGGGCAGGTCAACGTCGTGGTGCTCACGCACAACCGCGTGAGCGAACTGGCCCGCACGCTGCACCGGCTGGAAGGCCTTGCCGACGTGGCGCACATCGTCGTGGTGGACAACGCCTCCACCGACGGCACGGGCACGCACGTGCAGCGCCACTTCCCGCGGGTGGAGCTGGTGCACTGCGAGAAGAACCTGGGCGCGGCCGCGCGCAACCTCGGCGTGGCCTGTGTGGACACGCCTTATGTCGCCTTCTGCGACGACGACACCTGGTGGGCCGAAGGCTCGCTGCACAAGGCCTGTGCGCTGCTGGCCAGGCACCCGCACCTCGCCGCCGTGGCCGCGCGTGTACTGGTGGGCGAACGCGAAGTGGTGGACCCCACCTGCGAGCGCATGGCCGCAAGCCCGCTGCCGCCCGCGGGGCTGCCGGGCCTGCGGCTCGCCGCCTTCATGGCCGGCGCGGTGGTGATGCGCACCGACGCTTACCGCGAGGTGGGCGGCTACGACGAGCGGCTCTTCCTCGGCGCAGAAGAGGCGCTGATGGCGCTGGACCTGCTGGTGCTGGGCTGGCAGATGATGTATTCGCACAAGGTGGTGGTGCACCACCACCCTTCCAGCGCGCGAGGCGGGCCGGCGCCGCGTGATGCTGCTGCGCAACCAGTTGTGGATCGCGTGGCTGCGCCTGCCCTTTGCCGATGCCGCTGCGCGCACGCGCACCCTGCTGCGCGAAGCTGCTCGCCATGGCGTGCTCGTGCCTTGCGTGGCGGCGTCGGTGCGAGGGCTGGGCTGGGTGCTGCAACGCCGCCACGTGGTGCCGCGCGACGTGCGTGACCTGTGGCAACAGGCGTTTCTGGCGCCCTCACCACGCCGCGCAGGGCAGCCGGGCACGCGCGCTGGCGGCACGGCCGTTGCCGAACGACAGTGATGGAGGTTCCGCCCCATGGACACTGCCGTTGCCGCAACAACCACCGTGACCACCGAGCTGACCCACACGCCGTGGTGGAAAGGCGCCGTCGTCTACCAGGTGTATCCACGCTCGTTCGCCGATGCCAACGGCGACGGCGTGGGCGACCTTGCCGGGCTGCTGCTGCGGCTCGACCACATCGCACAGCTGGGTGCCGATGCGATATGGCTGTCACCCTTCTACCGCTCGCCGATGGCCGATGCCGGCTACGACATCAGCGACTACTGCGACGTCGATCCGATATTCGGCTCGCTCGAAGACGCCGATCGCCTGATCGAGGCGGTGCACGAGCGCGGCATGAAGCTGCTGGTGGACTTCGTGCCCAACCACACCTCGGACCAGCACCCCTGGTTCATCGAGTCGCGCTCGGCACGCTGCAGCCCCAGGCGCGACTGGTACATCTGGCGCGACCAGCCCAACGACTGGCGCGCGGCCCTGGGCGCCGGCAGCGCCTGGACGTGGGACGAAGCCACCCAGCAGTACTACCTGCACCTCTTCCTGCCGCAGCAGCCCGACCTCAACTGGCGCAACCCCGACGTGGTGGCCGCGATGCACGGCGTGCTGCAGTTCTGGCTCGACCGCGGCGTGGACGGCTTTCGCATCGACGTGGCCCACTGCACCGGCAAGGACCCGACCTTTGCCGACCACCCGCGCTGCCTGGCCGGCGAGCCGCTGTCGGACTTCAACGACCAGCCCTACAGCCACGAGGTGCTGCGCGGCATCCGCAAGCTGGTCGACGGGTACCCCGGCGACCGCGTGCTGGTGGGCGAGGTGAACATCCGCGCCACCTCGAGCGTGGTGCAGTACTACGGCGCGGGCGACGAGCTGCACATGTCGTTCAACTTCCCGCCGCTGGATGCACCGTGGGACCCTGTGGTGTTTCGCACCTGCATCCGCGAGGTCGAAGCCTTGTTGCGGCCGGCCGAGGCCTGGCCCACCTGGGTGCTTTCGAACCACGACAACGAACGCCACCGCACGCGCTACGACGGCTCCATGCGCCGCGCCCGCGCAGCCGCCGTGCTGCTGCTCACGCTGCGCGGCACGCCCTTCCTCTACCAGGGCGAAGAGCTCGGGCTGGAAGACGCCGAAGTCGGCCATGACCAGCGCGCGGACCCGGGCGGCCGTGACGGCTGCCGCGCGCCGCTGCCGTGGAAGTTCGACACACCGCACGGCTGGCATGGCGTGCCCCCGTGGCTCCCATTCCCTCCCGATGCGAGCAAGCTCTCGGCCGAGCGGCAGGCGCAGGACCCGGACTCCATGCTGCAGCTGTACCGCGAGCTGCTGCGCCTGCGGCGCGCCAGCCCGGCCCTGCGCTGGGGCTCGTGGCAGGAGCTCGATTCGCCGCCGGAAGTTCTGGCCTGGCGACGCGAGCACGAAGACGACGTGCGCACCGTCTGCATCAACTTCGCCGACGAACCGCGCGAGCTGGTGCTCGAAGGCGCCTGGCGTGTGGCATTGAGCAGCCAGCCCGGCGGCGCGGGCCACCGCTTCAACGGCCGGCTGGGGCCCGAGCAGGCCCTGCTGCTCGAGCCGCTGGCGCTGTAGACGTATGGCGCCCCACTGGTACCGCAACGCCGTCGTCTACCAGATCGACCCCGCGCTGTTCCGCGATGCCGATGCCGACGGCTGGGGTGACCTGCGCGGCATCACGCAGCGGCTGGACTACCTGCGCGGCCTGGGCGTCACCTGCGTGTGGCTCATGCCCTTCTACCAGTCGCCCCACAAGGACGGCGGCTACGACGTGGCCGACCACCTGCAGATCGACCCGCGCTTCGGCGACGTGGCCGATTTCGTGGCGCTGCTCGAAAAGGCCGAAGAACTGGGCCTGCACGTGCTGGTGGAGCTGGTGATGCAGCACACCTCCGACCAGCACTGCTGGTTCCAGCAGGCGCGACGCGACCGCCACTCGCCCTATCGCGACTACTACATCTGGGCCGACTCGCCGGACAGCGCGCTGCAGCCGGTGTTCCCGCCCATCGAAGACGACGTGTGGACCTGGGACGAGATGGCCGGGCAGTACTACCGCCACGTGTTCTATGCGCACGAGCCCGACCTCAACCTCGCCAACGAGCGCGTGCGCGAGGAGCTGTACCGCGTCATGGGCTACTGGCTGCGCCTGGGCGTCTCGGGCTTTCGCATCGATGCGGCGCCGTTCATGGTCGAGCAGGCCAAGCTGGCCGATGCACGCGACGACGGCTTCTGGCTGCTCAAGGAGATGCACGACTTCTTGACGCTGCGCCGGCCCGGCGCGGTGCTCATGGGCGAGGTGAACGTGCCGCCGCAGCAGTTCGGCGACTACTTCGGCCCCGGCGGCGAGCGGCTCACGCTGCTGCTCAACTTCTGGGTCAACATGCACCTGTTCCTCGCGCTGGCGCGCAGTAGCGCCGAGCCGCTGCTGCGCGCCCTGGGCCAGCAGCCCGAGGCGCCGCAGCCGGCGCGCTATGCGATCTGGGTCCGCAACCACGACGAGCTCGACCTGGGCCGCCTCTCGGAAGCCGAGCGCGACGAGGTGATGCAGGCCTTTGCGCCCGACCCCGGCATGCGCGCCTACAACCGCGGCATCCGCCGGCGGCTGGCGCCCATGCTCAAGGGCGATGCGAAGCGGCTCGCGCTGGTGCACGCCATCCTGTTCTCGCTGCCGGGCACACCGATCATTCGCTACGGCGAAGAGATCGGCATGGGAGAAGACCTCTCGCTGCCCGAACGGCTGGCCGTGCGCACGCCGATGCAATGGTCCGACGCACGCAACGCCGGTTTCTTCGAATTCGCGGGCCCGCCCGGGCCTGCGGCACCGGTCGTCATCAGCGGCGGAGCGTTCGGCTACGAGCGCGTGAACGTGTATGCGCAGCGCTTCGGTGACGGCTCATTGCTCACGCGCACCGGCGAGATGGCTCGCGTGCGCCAGGGCCTGCAGGAGCTGGGGCATGGCCGCTGCCGTGCGGTTCCGGTGAACCGGCCCGAGGTGCTGGCGCTGCGCCACGACACCGAGTCGAGCGTTGTGCTGATGCTGGCCAACCTTGCGGAGCAGCCGCTGGACGTGGAGATCCGCGACGAGGACCTGCACGGCCTCGTGGACCTGCTGTCCGACGCGCCTTACGTGCCCCCGCCGCCGGGCCAGCCGATGCGTGTGCGGCTCAATGGGTCGGGGTATCGGTGGATGTGCAACCGCGAGCGGGTCTTTGGATAGAGGCGGGCGAACAAGCCTGCGAGGCTTCTTCACCGCGGAGGCGCAGAGGTTCGCGGAGGAATACGAATTTCTCCGTGGTTCTCCGCGTTCTCCGCGCCTCTGTGGTGAATGAATTGGGGTTTCGTCAACCGACCAGGCGGCCGTACCGGTCGACAGCGATCAAATCGACGTAGCGCGACCCTTGGCCGCCGCCGTTGCCGGCGGCGAAGTCCACGCGGTAGCCGCCCAGGTCGGCGCGCAGGTTCGCCAGCGCCTCGCGCATGCGCGCACGGCTCACGCTGCCGTTCTTGACGGCGACGAGGGCCGCCTCCACGGCAATGCGCCCTGCGATGTAGCCCTCGAGCGTGGTCATGCCGACCTTGGCGCCGCTGCCCAGGGCCGCGAGGTCCTGCTGGCAACGGTTGACCACGGCCACGCCAGCGGAGTTGGTGCGCGGCACCACGGTGCTCATCACGCAGCCCTGCTTGCGTGTCACCAGCGTGTCCACCAGGTCCTGCCCGGCGAACGACGAGGCATAGAAGAGACCCGGGTATTTGGCCGCGCTCATCTTGTCGATGATCGAGGCCACCGGCGCGGCGTTGGCCGTGAACAGCACGCAGTCGAGCTGGGCCTCCAGCAGCGAAGCCGCCACGGTGTCGAAGGAAGCCGCGTTGCGGTCGATGGTGAAGCTGGTCTTGGGCGTGACGGAAACGCTCGACAGCGCCTGCGCCATGACGTCCATGTTGGCCTTCGAGGTGTCGTCCAGGTGCACAACCCCCACGCGGCGCAGGCCGAAGTCCTTGATGTAGGCGGCCATGCGGCTGTATTCCAGGTCGTAGCCCGCGCGCACGTGGAACGCGAGGGACGGGCCGGCCGTGCGGATGCCCATGTTGCCGCTGGCCGTGCCCAGCATCGGGACCTGCGCTTTTTCGACCGCAGTCATGGAGGCCTCGGCGCCTGCACCGCTGGTCAGGCCGATGAGCGCCGTGACGCCCGAGTCGATGAGGGTCGACACGTTCTGCGAGCAGCGGTTGCGCACGCCGCCGTCATCGATCGTCGTGAGTTCGAACCGCGGGCCGGAGGCCTTCGACGCGGCCGCGAAGGCCGCGAGGATGCCGTCCCGCACGTCCTTGCCGTAGCTGGCCTGGCTGCCGGTGAGTGACGCGGACTGACCAAAACGGATCACCGGCTGTTGGGCGGCAGCACGCAACGAAAGGCCACTAACCATGCTGCCCGCAATCATTGCCGGGCTGGCGAATACCAAGCTTCTACGCTTCATTCATGCTCCCTGTGTTTGTTTGAATGGCTGCGCTTGCGCGCCACCCGTCATCGGCCCCTGCGAGCTTCACCTTGAGCAGCCTTACGAGCTGATACGAGGTGGGCAAGAAACGTCAATTCGACGGGTTGTGCGCATCACTGCACGTTCCACGCCGCACCTCAATTCAGTTACGAATTGACACGAAGTCGGCACTGGCCGGAGACTGCGTGCCATCGATCGACAGCAGACCAGCCACGCGGAGGTTCCCCATGAAGTCGCATGCCAGCCACCTTGCCAAGGCCGCCTTGGCGTTGTGCTTCGGCGTCGCCGGCATGGCGACGGCCCATGCGTTCGAGCTGCAGGGCTTTCGCGGTGTGTCCTGGGGTGACGACGCGAGTCTCCTGGGCGCCGCGAAGCTGGTGCATGAGCAAGGCGAGCTGCGCTGCTACCGGCGCGAGCGCGAGAACCTGATGTTCGGCGACAGCCCTCTCAAGGACGTGCGCTACTGCTTCCGGAACGACCGCCTGTTCCTCGTGATGATCGAGGCCGACGCCACGCGCGAAGACATGGTGCCGCAGTTCCAGCGCACCTATGGTCCGCCCCATCTGCGCTCTGCCGCGATGGTGTCGTGGGGCGGCAAGGCCGACGCCGTGCACGTCGAAATGCTGTCGGCGCCGGGCAGCCGCCACACGCTGCTGCGCATCCATTCGAAGGACTACGCGCCGCAGTATTGACCGGCGCCTCTTCTACCCCACCGAGCCCTACCCCACCGAGCCGCGCAGCAGCACGCCCAGTTCCGTCAGGTTCAACGGCTTGGCGATGAAGCCGTCCATGCCGGCCTCCATGCATTCTTCAGGCTTTGCGTTGCTGGCCGTGGCCGCCACGATCGAGAAGTGCGGCAGCACCCCGTCGCGCTGCAGCTCGCGTAGCCGCCGCGTGGCTTCGAAGCCGTCCATGCCGGGCATGTTGATGTCCATCAGCACCGCATGCGGGGCACGGCAACGGCAGTATTCGAGCGCCTGCGCGCCATCGGCCACCACGTCGACCTCGAAGCCGAGCAGCTGCACCATCTCGCGCGCGAGGATCTGGTTGACCGGGTTGTCTTCGACCACCAGCACGTGCCTGCGGTCGTGCAGGCCCAGCGGCGCCGGTTGCGTGTCGCCCGTGGGCAAGGGGTGGGCGCGCTGCAGCACCTGCAGCGTGAGCATGGTCAGCTCGCGGGGCGCAAACACCGGCGTGTGCAGCTCCACCGGCACGTCCAGGCCCAGCAGGTATTCGGGCGCGTCCGCCGGCATGGTGTAGATGCCCAGGGTGGTGGGTGGCAGCGAACGCATCAGCCTGGTCATGTCGAGCGGCGACACGCCGAACTGCTGCGAGGCCACCACCAGCGCTGGTGCCGCTGCGCCGTCCATGGGCGGCAAACGCTGCAGCGCTTCGGAGACGTCGCACAACTGCGTGGTGGTCCAGCCCAGGCGCTGCAGCCTGCGAGCCAGGGCCTCGTGGGCGAACGGTGGGTCGGCGATGAGCCATGCGCGTATGCCGTGGGCATCGACCATGGCCAGTTCTTCGTCCAGGCCGGTGGCCAGCATTTGCGTCTGCACCCGCACCACAGTGCCTTCACTGGGCGCGGCATGAATGGTCACGCTGGCCCGCGCGGCAGCGCTGTGGCCCCGAGCCATCGCCCCCTGTCGCATGTCGGGCGGTGCGACGGTCCAGCTCAGCCCCGACATGGCTTGCAGCGCCCGCGGCTCGATGGCCTGCCATGCATCCACGGCCGACCCGACCACGTGCGCGTCGATGGCGCATTGGGCCTGCGGCGAGCAGTCCACCTGTGCACGCAGGAACACGTGGGTCGATGGCGGCGCCAGCCACAACGAATGCAGCAGCACCTGCTCCATCAGCTCGGCCATAGCCCGCTGCGGCCCGCGCACGGTGACCAGCGGGCCTTCGTAGTCGAACAGCAGCATCACACCGCGCGCACCGGCCTCGCCTTGCACCCGGCGCGCCGCCGTGGTGAAGAAATCGTCGAGGTCGAATTCACTGTCTTCCAACAGCGCGGCGGAAGTCATTGCAGTGCCGCCCTTCCTCCTCCCGCGCGCAACGCTCCCCGCGGCCGCGCATCGGCGGCCATGCGCCGCACCGCGGCGGCACGCACCAGTTCGCCGGGCTCCACCGGCTTGTTGAGCAGGCAGTCGTAGCCCGCCTCCTGCGCCTGCTGCCGGGCTTCGGCGCCGGCAAACGCCGTCAACGCAATGGCCCGGCGCGGGCTGCCGCTTTCCTGTCGCCGCCATTGCCGCAGCAACTCGAAGCCATTCATGCCCGGCATGGCCACGTCGGACACCAGCAGGTCGTAGTGCGCCTGCGCACGGCGTTGCAAGGCCGCTTCGGCGTCGGCCGCCAGGTCCACCTCGGCACCGTGCCGTGTGAGGATCTCGCCGACCAGCTCGCGCCCATCGGCTTCGTCGTCCACCACCAGCACGCGCAAGCCCGCCAGCGTCTGCGGCCAGCCATTGACTGCGTCGTCGTCAACGGCTTCGGCCGGTGCCGCGACGGGGCCATGGGCCGGCAGTTCGATCTCGAACCGCGCACCGCGCCCGGGCCCTTCGCTGAAGGCTCGCACCTGACCGTGCTGCAGCTCGGCCAATGCCTTCACCAGGGCCAGACCGAGACCCAGGCCGCCGTGACGCCGCGTCACCGAATCGTCGGCCTGGCGGAAGCGCTCGAAAGCCTGCGGCAGGAACTCGGCCGCGAGGCCTTCGCCGCTGTCGGTGACGGAGATCACGAAGGCTTGCTCGTGGCGCTCGCAGCCCAGCTGGACGTGCCCGCCCTCCGGCGTGAACTTCACCGCGTTGTCGAGCAGGTGCCCGAGCATCTGCTGCAGGCGCAATGCGTCAGCCTGTACCAGCGAGCCCGACGGCACGCCGTTGCCGATGCTGAGGTGCTTTTCGGCGGCGCGCTGCGCCACGCCCTGCACTGCCCGGCCGGCCACCTCGGCGGCATCGATGGGTTCGATGTCCAGCGGGACGCTGCCGTTGAGCACGCCATGCAGATCGAACAGCCGGTCGATGAGCTCGGCCTGGTGGTGTGCGTTTCGTGCGATCACCTCGGCCGCGTGCCGCACGGTGGGCGTGCTGGCCGGGTCGGCATCGAGCAGCCTGGCCCAGCCGAGGATGGTGTTGAGCGGCGTGCGCAACTCGTGGCCGAGCTTGGCGATCACCGCCTCGTGCGTGCGGCGCATCGCGTCGAAGCGGGCCTGTTCGGCCTGCAGTTGCTGGTTCAGCTCGAAGGCCGTCTGCGCCACGGCGGCTTCGGTGTGCGCCGGCTCCTCGAGGGCGGCCTCGGGCTGCAGTGATCGTTGCTCGGCAGCGCGCAGGCGCAGCCGATACAGCTGCGCGCCGAACCAGCACAGCCACGTCATCGACATGAGGATGAAGATCAACGTGCCCGCCGCGCCGGCGTCGAGCAGCGAGCCGCCGCGTGCCAGGTAGAAGCCGATGGTGCCGCACACCGACAGCGTGGCCGTCACGATGGCGGGCCCCGCGCCGCCCCACCAGCCGGCCACCACGACGGCCGGCATCACCAGCAGGAAACTTACCTGGGCACCGAAGGCGCTGTCCAGAAACGGTCGCGGCACGATGCACAGCAGGCCCAGTGTGGTGGCCACCAGGTAGGCTTGTGTGGCCCGGGCTTCGCCCTCCTCGGCCTTTTGCATGGTGTGCTCCGCGCGTCCAAAGACATACGCCTGGATGGGCAATCACCGTGCCCATGCATGCCTGCGGCCCGCCGGCCCGGCGTTGCGAATGGCCACAGACGAAATCTGCGGTAAATCCTGCTGCGCGGCGTCACGGCTGACGTGTCGAAGGCAGGATGGCCATGCGTTTTTGCGAACATGCCGACATGAACCCTGCTTCTTCCCCCACCGCCGCGTCAGCCGGCTCATGGCGCCGCCTCGCCACGCTGCTGCTCATGCTGGCCGCGCTCTTCACCACGGCCTGCTCGGTACCCGACGTGGGCGACCTGCAAGCCGAACAGGCAGCCGAGCCCAGCACCCTGCTCGACAACGAAGGCAACGTATTGGCCGTGTATCGCCGCGGCCAGCGGCAGGACGTGCCGCTCGAGCGCGTGTCGCCTTTCGTCGTGAAGGCGCTCATCGCCACCGAAGACCGGCGCTTCTACGAGCACGACGGCGTGGACCTGTGGCGCACGCTGGGCGCCTTCTTCTATACGCTCACGGGCGACATGCAGGGCGGCTCCACCATCACGCAGCAGCTGGCGCGCAACATGTTCCCGGAAGAGATCGGCCGCTCGCGCACGCCCACGCGCAAGCTCAAGGAAATGATCGTCGCGCGCCGCATCGAAAAGGCCTGGAGCAAGCAGCAGATCCTGGTGACCTATCTCAACACCGCGCCCTTCCTCTACAACGTGGTGGGCATCGAGATGGCCGCGCGCACCTATTTCGACAAGACCGCCGCCGAGCTCGACGTGCTGCAGGCCGCCACGCTGGTCGGCATGCTCAAGGGCACCTACTACTACAACCCCGTGATCCACCCGAAGCGCGCGCTCGAACGCCGCAACGTGGTGCTCGCGCAGATGGTGAAGTCCGGCGACCTGCAGCAGGCCGACTTCGAGCAGCTGAAGGAGCGGCCGCTCGGCCTGGACTTCACCGTGCAGGACGAAGCCCTGGGCGCGGCGCCGCACTTCGCCGCCCACGCGCGCAAGTGGCTGAGCGACTGGGCCGAGCAGCACGGCTACGACCTCTACCGCGACGGCCTGGTGGTGCACACCACCATCGACGGCAAGCTGCAGGAAGCGGCCACGCAGGCGCTGGAGCGGCAGACCGAGCAGCTGCAGCAGGTGGCCGGCGCTGAATGGAGCCAGCGCCGCCTGCGCGCCGTCTCGGGCGACCCGGGCGCCTATGCGAACGCGAAGGGCGAGCCGTTCTCGTACTTCTGGGCCGAGCGCCCCGCCCTGCTGGCCACCGCCGTGCGCGAGACGGCGGAATTCAGAAAGGCCACGGCCGCCGGCGCCAGCCCCCAGGCCGCGCTCGAAAAGCTCATGGCCGATGCCGCCTTCATGGCCAAGGTGCGCGCCGGCAAGACGCGCCTGGAAGCGGGCTTCGTGGCCATGGACCCGACCACCGGCGCGGTGAAGGCCTGGGTGGGCAGCCGCGACTTCGCGCGCGACCAGTTCGACCACGTGGCGCAGGCCGAGCGCCAGCCGGGCTCCACCTTCAAGGCCGTGGTGTATGGCGCGGCGCTCGAGCAAGGCATTCCGCCGGACCGCACCTTCGTCGACATGCCCATCGAGATACCGCTGCCGGACGGCAAGGTCTGGCGCCCCACCGACATGGCAGGCACCACGGGCGAGCCGGTGACCCTGCGTGACGGCCTGGCACGCTCGAAGAACACCATCACCGCGCAGGTGATGCAGGACGTCGGCGTGGACAACGTCGTGCGTTTCGCCAAGACGCTGGGCGTCACCGAGAGCAAGCTCGACCCGGTGCCCTCGCTCGCGCTGGGCACCAGCCCCGTCACGCTGCTCGAAATGGTGAACGTCTACTCGACCATCGCAGCCGAGGGCCGGCACCACGTGCCGCTGTTCGTCACGCGCATCGCAGACCGCCAGGGCAATGTGCTGGCCGAGTTCGTGCCGCAAAGCCGTGACGCGATGTCGCGCGACTCGGCGGTGGACTTGATCGACATGCTGCGAGGCGTGGTGAACCGCGGCACCGGCACCCAGGTGAAAACGCGCTTCGGCGTGATGGCCGACGTGGCCGGCAAGACCGGCACCACGCAGAACAACACCGACGGCTGGTTCATCCTCATGCACCCCCAGCTGGTGGCCGGCGCGTGGGTGGGCTTCAACGACGCACGCGTGACGATGCGCAGCAGCTACTGGGGCCAGGGCGGGCACAACGCCATCTTGCTGGTGGGCGACTTTTTCAGGCAGGCGCTGAAGGCCAAGCTGGTGGATGCGCAGGCGGCCTTCCCGCCGCCGGTGCGCCCCATGCCGCCGCCCGAAGCGGCCTCCGCGCCTGAGGGCTGGGCCGAGGAGCCGCAGGACGCGGCGTCGATCCCCACCGAGGAAGCGGCGGTGCCGCCGGCCCAGGGCGTGCTCACCGGGCGCGATGGTGAGCCGGTCTACATCGGCGAGCCCACGCCTTCGCCACCCGTGGAGGCCTCACCACCGCCGGCTCCCGCTTCCGGGCCGTGATCAGTACGGCGCCAGCGCCATGCGCTCGAGCACGCCTCGCCACGCGTCGAGGCGGTCTTGCGCAGCCCCCAGGTGCGGCCCGTCCACGCCAGCCCACAGCCCGTCGAGCCCGAAGCTGAACAGCAGTCGAAGGTCCGGCCGGCGCGACGCGGGGCGCACCTCGCTGATCAGGTTGTCGAGGATCAGGGGCCGTGCCGTTGCGTCGACTTCGTCGCCGGCCAGATAGACCAGCACCATGTGCGGTCGCCACAGGTCGCCTCCGCCCAGCTGCACCAGCGCATAGGCGATGCGCAGCCGCTGCATCGGCACACCGGCATCCAGCAACGCGAAGTACTTGGAGATCGCGAAGTCCTCGCAGTCACCCCGGCCGCTGCCGAGCAGTTCATGCGGAGCCGACCAGCGGTTGGCCACCTCTTCGACCTGCACGAAGCGTCGGTTGGTGGTTTCGTTGACGTGGCGTAGCAGCTCTGTGATGCCGTCGGGTTGCTGAGCCCAGGCCGAGCCCAGGGCCAGCAGACCGACGAACAGCCCCGCGGCCACGCGCCGCAGCTCCGGCTTCCAGCACCGCCCTGTGTTTGCCATGGCGACATCCCTTCGCGGGGCGCCCGGCTGCCGGCTGGTGCGCAAGGTTTGCGCACGCCGGAGCAGTGGTGGTTGTGGTCTGGCTGGGCCGCCCGCTACACGCTGCGGCCAGCATGCGCCTTTGCGGTGACGCCGAGGCCCACGCCCCTGCCTTCAGCAGGGCTTCGCGCCGGCGTCATGCTGCCGGCACTGGGTTGTGCGTGCGAATAGAGCTCGGTGCGGATGGCAGCTTCATCGGGCAGCGAGCGGGTCTGCCAGCGGATCACGCGCACGCCGGCCGATTCGAGGGCGCGGTTCTTCTTCTCATCGGTGCGCAACTGTTCTGCGGACTTGTGCGCGGCATCGTCGAGTTCGACGACGGCCAGCACGCGGGCGTCCTTGGCGCACACCACGAAATCGACGCCCAGCCGGTGGATGCGGTTGTTCCAGGCATGCACGTTCTTGCTGCCCTTCACGCCGAGAAAGCGTGACATCGGCACCTGCGCCAGCACGATGTGCTCGGGCAGCGCCTTCACGAGCCGGAAGTAGAGCAGTTGCTGGGGCGCCGACAGCGGCTTCTTCGCGAACACCGGCCATGGGCCGTTTTCATTCGCCGCGCCACCGCGCAACTTGAAGTACGCCGCAGCCACGAGGCCCAACAACACCAGGAACAGCACCCAGCCCAGCGAGTCCATCCGTGCGCCCTTTCATGCGGATGCGCCGGATGCTATGAGGGCCAGGTCGCCCCGGCCCTCCCATCGGTCGCCCGTAAATCGCCGCTGGTGCGGCGATGGTTTCCAAAGGAAACCGGGCCGGGCGTGCCCCGGCCTGCAGGCGCTCAGGACGCCGTGCCGGTGTTGCGCGCCGCCTGGCTGCCAGGCACTTGCCAACCGCCGCCCAGCACGCGATAGAGGTCGGCCTGCGCGGCTGCCAGCGCGCGCCGTGCATCGGCCTGGCTCGCCTGCGCCGAAAGCGAGAAGCGCTCGGCTTCGATCAGGTCGAGCCGGCTCGCCACGCCGCCTTCGAAACGCACTCGTTGCAGCTGCTCGGCACGCTGCAGCGCCTGCACGCGCTGCGCCAGCAGCTGCACCGTGGCCTGCGCCTCGGCATAGGCGCCCAAGGCGTCACGCGCCTCCCTGAAGGCGCTGGCCACGCTATCGCGGTAGTCGAGCTCGGCCTGCACGCGCTGCGCTTTCACGAGGTCGTTCTGCGCGTCGATGCGCCCGCCCGCCCAGATGGGCTGCGTCAACGAGGCCGCCACGCTCCAGATGAGCGAAGGCGCGTCCATCAGCTTCGAGAAATCGCTGCTTTCGCGCCCCCACGCGCCGGTGAGCGAGATGCTGGGGAAATAGGCGGCACGTGCCGCGTCCACCCGGGCGCCGGCGGCGCGCAGCCGCGCTTCGGCGGCCTGCACGTCGGGGCGGCGCAGCAGCAGGTCGGAAGGCAGCCCCTCCGGCAACAGGTAGCCACCGGTGGCCCCGGTGCCCACGGCCAACGGTGTGGCGTTGCGCGACACGGCCTGCTCCAGCACCGCCTTCGGCGAGCGGCCCAGCACGAAACCCAGCGCCCGCTCGGCCTCGCCTCGCGCACGCTCGAGCCTGGGCAGCTGGCCCTCGTTGGCAGCGAGCTCGGCCTCGAGTTGGCGCAGATCCAGCTCGGACAGGTCTCCGGCATCGAAACGCACGCGCTGCAGCTTCACGCTGTCGCGCTGGGCCGCCACGGCCCAGGTGAAGAGATCCAGCTGGGCGTCGAGCGACTGCAGCGATGCATACGACTGCACCACCTGCGCCGCGAGCGCGGTGCGCAGGGTTTCGCGGGCGTACTCGGTGGCCAGCAGCTCTTCGCGAGCGGCCTTGCTGGCGTTGGCCACGCGGCCCCAGAGGTCCACTTCATAGGCCACGTTGATGGTGGCGCGGAAGTCGTTGCCGATACCGCCCACCGTCGCCGGGCCGGTTTCGCTGGCACGGGCACGTGCGCCCGAGAGCCCGGCGCTGACGGTGGGGTAACGGTCGGCCTGGGCCAGGCGCAAAGCGGCCCGCGATTCGTCGATGCGCGCCATTGCACGGGCGAGATCGCGGTTGTTCTTGAGCGCTTCGTCCACCAGGGCGTCGAGCTGCGGGTCGCCGTAGGCCTTCCACCAATCGGCCGCCACCGCGGGCACGTTGGCGCTGCTGGCGGGCAGCTCCTGCTCCGGCACGGTGTTGGGCGCGCCGCCGGGCGCGGCGCACCCCGCCAGCGCCGCCGCGAGTGCTACAGCGGACAGCAGGCGCAGGTGCTTCGGAAGTTGCTTGTCACGTGTCATGCGTGGCCTCCTTCGGCCTGGTGCGTGCCATGCACGCCGGGCAGGTGCGCAGGCGCGTGGTGCGCGGCCTCGGCCTGCATCTCGGCGGTGGAGCGCGATTCGCGCAGCTTCCGGGCCGTGATGATCTTGTAGAACATGGGAATGAAGAAGATGGCGAGCGCGGTGGCGGCCAGCATGCCGCCCATGACGCCCGTACCCACCGACACGCGCGCACCCGCGCCCGCGCCGGAGGAGATGGCCAGCGGCAGCACGCCGAGGATGAAGGCCAGCGAGGTCATGATGATCGGCCGGAAGCGCAGGCGTGCCGCCTCGAGCGCCGAAGCCGAGGCCGACAGGCCCTCGTGGTGCTTGATCGATGCGTACTCCACGATCAGGATCGCGTTCTTGGCCGCGAGGCCGAGCAGCGTGACCAGGCCGATCTGGAAATACACGTCGTTGGTGAGCCCGCGCAGCCACACCGCCGCCAGCGCACCGAAGGTGCCGAACGGCAGCGCCAGCAGCACCGAGAACGGCAGCGACCATTTCTCGTACTGCGCCGAGAGGATGAGGAACACCATCACCGCGCCCAGCACCAGCGCGAGGTACGAGGTGCCCGACGAACGCTTCTCCTGGTAGGACGCGCCGCCCCAGTCGAAGCTGAAGTCCGACGGCAGCACCTGCCTGGCGATGCGCTCGACCTCGGCGATGGCCTGGCCCGAGCTCACGCCCGGCGCGCCCTGGCCGAACAGCTTCACCGCCGGCAGGTTGTTGAAGCGGTCCAGCGTTTCGGGGCCAGACGAATACTTCACCGTCGCCAGCGCCGATACCGGCACCATCTGCCCGCTTTCGGAGCGCACCCACATGCGGCCCACGTCGTCGGGCCGCTGGCGGTAGCCGGGCTCTGCGGACATCAGCACCTGCCAGGCGCGGCCGTACTTGTTGAAGTCGTTCACGTAGTAGCTGCCCAGCGTGGCCGACAGCGTGTTGAACACTTCATCCACCGGTACGCCCAGCGCCTTGGCGCGCTCGCGGTCCACGTCCACGTACAGCTGCGGGGTGCTGGCGCGCCACAGGCTCTGCACGCCGCCCAGCATCTTGCTTTGCGACACCGCGCCCTGGAACTGCTGCATCACCTCGGCCAGCCGCTTGGCCCCACCTTCGCCGCGGTTCTGGATGTAGAACTCGAAGCCGCCCGCGGTGCCCAGGCCGAAGATCGGCGGTGGGTTGAAGGCGAGCACGAGCGCTTCCTTGATGTGGCCGGTCTTCATGAACAGCTCGCCGATCAAGGCCTGCACCGGCATGGGCCGCTCGTCCCAGTGCTTCTGCGTCACGAAGATCGTGGCCGCGTTGTTGCGGTAGCCGCCGCCCAGGAAGTCGAAGCCGGTGAAGGCGATGACGTCCTGGTTGAACGGGTTGGACTTGATGATCTCGATCACCTCGCCCACCACCTTGTCGGTGCGCTCCAGCGAAGCGCCGTCCGGCAGGATCACCGCCGAGATGTAGAAGCCCTGGTCTTCGTCAGGCACCAGCGAGCCGGGGGTGAAGCGCAGGAGGCCCACCGTGACGGCCACCATGCCTGCGAACAGCAGCAGGCCGATGCCGGCGCGGCGCACCATGAAGCCCACGCCACTCACGTAGTGCCCCGTCACGCGGTGGAACCAGTCGTTGAACCAGGTGAAGAAGCGGCCGGGCTTCCTGTGCTCGCGCTTGAGGATGAGCACGCAAAGCGACGGCGTGAGCGTCAAGGCCACGATGCCCGAGATCACCACGGCGATCGAGATGGTCACCGCGAACTGGCGATACAGCTCACCGGTCAGGCCGCCCAGGAAGGCGATCGGCACGAACACCGCGCACAGCACCAGCACGATGGCGATCACCGGGCCGGACACTTCGCGCATCGCCTTGATGGCCGCCTCGCGTGCCGACAGGTGCTCCTCGTGCATGATCCGCTCGACGTTCTCGAGCACCACGATCGCGTCGTCCACCACGATACCGATGGCCAGCACCATGCCGAACAGCGTGAGCGTGTTGATCGAATAGCCCAGCATCAGCAGGCCCGCGAAGGTGCCGATCAGCGACACGGGCACCGCCACCACCGGGATCAGCGTGGCGCGCCAGTTCTGCAGGAACAGGTACACCACCAGGATCACCAGGGCCATGGCTTCGAGCAGCGTCTTCACCACCTCCTTGATCGACACCTCGACGAAACGCGTGGTGTCGTAGGGCACCGAGTAGTCGATGCCGGGCGGGAAGCCTTCCTTCAGCGTGGCGACGGTCCTGTTCACTTCCTTGGCCACGTCGAGCGCGTTGGCGCCCGGCTGCAGGAAGATGCCTACCAGCGTGGCCGACTTGCCGTTGATGCGGCCGATGAAGTCGTAGTCCTTGGAGCCCAGCTCGATACGCGCCACGTCCTTCAGCCGCAATGTGCTGCCGTCGGGGTTGGCACGGACGATGATCTCCTCGAACTGCTTCGGGTCGGACAGGCGGCCCTGCGTGGTGATGGTGTAGACCATCTCCTGGTCGCCCGCGGTGGGCGCCTGGCCCACCTTGCCGGCGGCGAACTGCGCGTTCTGCTCGCTGATGGCGCGGGCGAGGTCGCTGGTGGTGAGCCGCAGCTGCGCCAGGCGATCGGGCCGCACCCAGACGCGCATCGCGTAGTCCTTGGCGCCGAAGATCTGCACGTTGGTGGTGCCGGGCACGCGCTTGAGCACGTCGAGCACGTTCAGCGTCACGTAGTTGCTGATCGTGAGGTCGTCCTTGCTGCCGTCGGGCGAGAAGAAGGCCAGCACCTGCAGGAAGGCCGAGGAGCCCTTCTCCACGGTCACGCCCTGGCGCCGCACTTCCTGCGGCAGCTTGGCCTCGGCCTGCTTGACCCGGTTGTTGACCAGCTGTGCGGCCTGGTCGGCATTGGTGCCGATGTCGAACGTGACCTGGATGGTCACCACGCCGTTGGAGGTCGACGTGGAGTTCATGTAGATCATCTTCTCGACGCCGTTGATCGCGTTCTCCAGCGGCGCGGCGACGGTCTGCTCGATCACCTCGGCGCTGGCGCCGGGGTAGACGGCGACCACGCTCACCACCGGCGGCGCGATCTCGGGGTACTGCGCGATCGGCAGCGAGCGCATCGCGGCCAGGCCGGCGATGACGATGAAGATGGACAGCACGGCCGCGAAGATCGGCCGGTCGATGAAAAACCGCGAGAACATGTGGCGTCCCCTCGTTTACTTCGAGGCGGCCTGCGCGGGCGCGGAAGCCCCCGGCCCACCGGCCGGCGCCGAAGCCGTGCCCGGAGCCACGACCTGTACCGGCGCGCCCGGGAAGAAGATGCGCGCCATACCGTCGACGATCACGTTGTCACCCGTGGCCAGGCCCTTGGTGATGATCCAGCCCTCGGGGTGCTGGTCGCCCACGGTCACCGGCTTGGGCATGGCCTTGTTGTCGGCCACCACGTAGACGAACTTGCCTTGCGGGCCTTCGAGCACGGCACGCGGCGGCACGCGCACGGCGTTGGGCCGCACCGCGCCTAGCAGGCGCACGCGCACGAACTGGCCGGGCTTGAGCACGCCGTCGGGGTTGGGGATCTCGGCCTCGGCTTCCACCGTGCCGGTGTTGCCCGACACGCGTGTGTCAGAGAACAGCAGCTTGCCCTTGTGGGCATAGGTGCTGCCGTCAGCCAGCTTCACCTCCACCTGGAAGGCCTCGCTGGGCGGCAGCTTCAGCTGGCCGGCCGTCACCTCGTTGCGCCAGCGCATCTGATCGGTGTCGGCAATGCCGAAGCGCACCTTGGCCGGGTCGGTCTGCGTCACGGTGGTGAGCAGCACCTCAGGGCCGGACACCAGCGAGCCTTCAGAAGGCACCGAGCGCCCCGCCACGCCGCTGATGGGCGACTCCACGCGCGTGTAGCCCACGCTCAGCGCCGACTCGGCACGGCGGGCCTGCGCGCCCTTGAGGTCGGCACGTGCCACCTGCTCGGCCGACACGGAGTCGTCGTATTCGCGCTGGCTCACGGCCTTGGCTTCCCACAGCGGCTTCAGGCGGTTGAGCGAACGCGTGGCTTGCGCCAAGCGGGCCTCGGCGGCCGTCACGTCGGCGTCGGCACGGGCGAAGGCAGCCTGGAACGGCGCGGGGTCGATGGTGTAGAGCGACTGGCCCTTCCTGACCGGAGCGCCTTCCTTGAAGTTGCGCTTGATCAGGATGCCCGCCACCCGCGCGCGCACTTCCACGTCGCGCGAGCCGGCGGTCTGGCCGACGTATTCGAAAGTGGTCTGCAGGTCGGAGGGCGCGACCTTCTCGACCGACACGGCCGCGGGCGGCATGCCGCCGCCGGGACCATGGCCGTCCTGGGCACCGCCTTTTCCACAGCCAGCCAGCACGGCCGCCACGATCACCAAGGGAACGAAGGACACCTGCCGGATGGAGGGCTGGGCCAATGACAAAAAGCGCAGAGCGAGCCTGGGCGCGGGCATGCGTTGGACCTTTCAGGAGATTCCGCCGGGGAATTGGGCGGCGGTGAGATAACAGCCGAGACGTTGCAGCAGTGCGATTGGTGACAATCTTGGCGTGCAAACCGTGCAACAGTGCGCGGCAGTTTACATACATTTTTGAATGTATGTTGACGGCGGTCAGAACCAAACCGCCCGCAAGCGCTCCCACAAGAGACAATCCCGCCCGTTCCCCGGAAGTAACCATGGCCCGCAGAACCAAAGAAGAAGCGCTCGCCACGCGCAATCTCATCCTCGATACCGCCGAGCTGCTGTTCCAGCAGCATGGCGTGTCGCGCACATCGCTGCACGAGATTGCGCAGGCCGCCGGACTCACGCGCGGCGCCATCTACTGGCACTTCAAGGACAAGGCCGACCTCTTCAACGCGATGATGGAACGCGCCACGCTGCCGCTCGAAGAATCGGTGTGCCGCCTGGACTTCGCCGACGTCGAAGACCCGCTGGAACACATTCGCAGCAACCTGCTCAGCGCACTCAAGCTCACCACCACCAGCCCGCAGGCGCGCCGCGTGTTCGAGATCGCCACGCACAAGGTCGAATACGTCGACGAGCTGCTGGCCGTGCGCGACCGCCACCTCGCCGGTCGCAACGAATGCCTGGCGCACGTGGAACTCGCCCTCAAGGCCGCGCAGCAGCGCGGCCACATCAGCAGCAAGGCCCCTGCCCGCTCGGTGGCGCTGGGCCTGCATGCGCTGGTCGATGGGCTGATCCAGAACTGGATGCTCGACCCCGAGTCCTTCGACCTCGTGCGCGTGGGCAAGCACGTGATCGACGCCTACCTGAGCGGCCTGAAGGCACCCGCGGAGCCGGTCACCGCACCCAAGCGCAAGCTGCGCCTCGTTGCAGCTTGAGATGGCGGCTCAGGACGACCTCTTCGGCAACCCCGAGCCCGAGCCCGAGGACAAGCCGCCACCACGCACCAAGCCGGCCACGGCGCCCAGCGGCGACGGCTCATTGCTACCCGCACAAGTCGACGACGACCTGAGCCAGGTGGCCAACACCCTGGCTGCACGCTACGGCGACCTGTTGCACATGGGCACCTCGTCGTGGAACTTCCCCGGCTGGCACGGCCTCGTGTGGGGCCGCGAGTACGCCGAATCCACCTTGTCCAAGCGCGGGCTCACTGCTTATGGTCGCCACCCGCTGCTGCGCACCGTGAGCCTGGACCGCAGCTTCTACCGGCCCATGGCGGCGGCCGAATATGCAGCGCTGGCGGCGCAGGTCAGCCCCGGTTTCCGCTTCGTCGTGAAGGCCGCGGCCATGGTCACCGACGCCACGGTGCGCGAGTCCGGCAGCGGCAAGGCAATGGAGGCCAACCCGCTGTTCCTCGACCCGCAGTCGGCGCTGGAAAGCTGCCTGCGGCCGGCGGCACAAGGGCTGGGCGCCGCACTGGGCGTGCTGGTGTTTCAGCTCTCGCCCTTGCCGCCGCGCTGGTTGCACAGACCCGTCGAGCTGCTCGAACGGCTCGACGCACTGTGGACGGCAGTGCGCCCCGAGCTGCCCGAACACGCGTTGCTGGCGCTGGAAGTGCGCGACGCCGAGCTGCTGACGCCCGAGCTCGCGCAGCTGCTCAAGCGCCACGGCGTGCGCTACTGCCTGGGCCTGCACGACCGCATGCCCACCGTGGCCGAGCAGCTGCCCATGCTGCGCGCCATGTGGCCCGGCGCGCTGGTGTGCCGCTGGAACCTGCAGCGCGGCTACCGCTATCAGCAGGCCAAGGATCTGTTCGAGCCCTTCGACAAACTGGCCGCGCCCGACCCGGCCAACCGCGCCGAACTGGCCCGCGTGATTGCAGCCACCGCGGCAGCAGGCCACCCGGTGTTCGTCACGGTCAACAACAAGGCCGAAGGCAGCGCGCCGCTGTCGGTGTTCGAGCTGGCGCGGCAGCTGGCGCTTTGAGCAGTGCCGGGAAACCGCTGCGCGGGATTTCACCGGTTCTTCCCCTGGACCATGCGGGGAGTCAGGAACACCAGGATTTCCGACTTGTCGTCACTGGTCGTCTTCTGGCGAAACAGCATGCCGAGTACAGGAATGTCACCCAGCAGCGGCACCTTTGTCGGTTTTCATTGAAGGCTGAACTTTTTTCACTCAACCCTGAACCGCCCTCCCCCGACGGAGACCCAGCTAACCGCTTCGCAGCGAAAAGGGCCGCAACAGGATGCCTACCTGAACTGGCCGATGACAGACTCCCTAAGCCAGTGCAACGCTGGATCACTGTCTCGGCGAACGTGCCAAGCCTGCTGGTACTTGAGGCTGTCAATCTCCATTGGCGGAGCGAACGCACGTAGGCGCGGGTGTTCATTCATTGGCCCCATTGCTCGGCTTGCGACAGTAAGCACAAGGTCGGTGTGCGGAACCAACTGTGCAGCGAGCGTCCAGTGAGGCAGAGCCACAGCTATCCGACGTGTGATGCCTTGCGCGGCCAAGGCCTGTTCGATCTCGTCCTTGGCGTCCGGCCGTAGCGCCACCATGACGTGGGGCCGTTCGATCCAAGCCTTAAAAGTCAATGTTGACCCGCGGGGCAAGCGATCGACGTCGGCGACGCTGACAAACCGTTCGCCGAACAGGTCTTGCGTACGGATCCCTTCCGGCGGCTTGGGAAAAACGCCGAAGGCGAGGTCGAGTTCTCCGTCTGCAAGCTGCGCAAGCATCGCCTCTCGACTTCCCTGGCTGATCGCGAGGTCGATCCCGGGGGCCTGCTCCCGCACGGTGCGCACCAAGCCCGGCAAAAAGATCCGCGTGGCGTAGTCCGACATCGCCACCCTAAATCGCCCCGTCGCTTCGTCGGGGCGGAACGGCCGATCGCTAAGGAGGCCATTCAGCGCCGTGAGCGCCTCTTGTAAAGGCGTGGCCAGGACCAGTGCACGCGACGTCAGCTCCATGTGGCCACCCTTGCGGATGAGCAGCGGATCGTCGAAGTGCGCGCGGAGCTGGGCCAACGCGTGGCTGACCGCCGGTTGGCTGCGGTGCAGCCGCAGTGCCGCGCGCGTGACGTGTCGCTCCTCAAGCAGCGCGTGAAGCGCGAGCAGGAGGTTCAAGTCGATGCGCCGGAGATCATCCATGCCACGAATGGTAGCCGTGCACATATTCGATTTCCATTGAAACGGCTGATGAACGAACATTTCTCCATCGCAACGATCGGCGTCGCCACAGGAGATCGAGATGCTCAACAGGACTGCACTACTGGCTCTGCTTCCCTCCGCTTTCGCGTTGGCGGCGGGCGCAGTCCTTCCGTTCCAGGCAGCGAGCAACTCTGCCGTTGGGCGAGCACTGGGCCATCCGCTGTGGGGTGCTCTGACGTCGCTGTCCGTGAGCGTGCTCGCGATCCTGCCGATGCTCGCCCTGTTGAAGGCTCCCTCGCCTGCAGTCGCGGCGGCGTTGCGCGGACCTTGGTGGCTGTGGATTGGTGGCCTCTTCGGCGCGATCTACGTTGCCGCGGCCGCGTCGGTCACCTCCAAGCTCAGCGCTGGCGGCTTCCTCGTCTGCGTTGTCGCCGGCCAGATGGTCGCCTCCGTCTTTGTCGATCACTTTGGACTCATGGGTCTCGCTTCCAGACCGGTGAGCGTGACCCGCCTCGTCGGTGTGGCCTTGATTCTCGGCGGTGCCTTCTTGGTGCAAGGCACCGGTGCCGTCGCTTCGCGCTCTCATCCCTAACGGGCAGTGCTGCTCGTATTCACTCCCTCTCCCACGAAAGGAAGCATCATGACCACGACTCTCAAGCGCCTCGCCTCGGTGGCGGCAGTATCCGCGTCTCTCGCCATGTCGACGGTAGCCGCGAATGCTGCCGACTTCGTCAAGCTGCAGTTCAGCGATGGCCGCCCCAACGCGGTCGGAATCGAGAACGTCAATGCCGTGCTGCGCGCTGTAGGCGTGCGAGCAAGCACGGTGGCCATCCCCGACGCTGCGAAGCCCACCCTGAAGGCTTCGTTGAGCCGGCCCGTTGACGAGGCGGAACAGAAGAAGCTGATCGGCCTGTTCAACCTGAACCGAGCCGATCTGCTCGAACAGATTCAACTGGCCGGGCGCGTCCCCGAGGTGCACCGCGGTGGGCTGCTGGGCACCCGCGAAGGTGACACCGCACCGTATCCGAAGGTCTACGACATGAAGGCCATGACGCCCGACATGCAGATCTGGGCCCTGAACCGCTACGGCCGACTGCACGTCAATTCGTCGGACAACGGCGCCGGCATCGACGAAGTGATGACGGTCGTCTCCGGTGGCCCGTTTACCTGGATGTTCGTCTTGCCGGACGGCGTCCTCGCCCGCCTGACGGTCCTCGAAATCAGCGACAAGGGGCCAGCCGTTCGCCTCAGCTACCCAGGGCTTCGGATGCACGCCGGCTACATGGACCCAAAGCAAGGCCTCATCGTCGCGTTCGCTCATGGCCCCGAGAACTTCGTGATCCGATTCGACGAACCGACTATTCCCCATGGCCATCTGCTGAACACGAATCCGTGGGTGGACTTCACGGGTTCCGTGCCTACGCTGAAAGACAGAGTGAATTGAGACGACGGCGCGGCCGCCCACCCACCTACAAGGATGTAGTACGTGCAAGGTGCCCTCTTTCAGCCTGCACAGCATGTCGCGCAAGGCCGCTTCGTCTTCCACGACGAAGAGATGGTAGGGACGCTCGCTATCCATGGTGGTCGTCTCGCGCCACGCCACCGTTTCCAGCCCTGGTGCCAACCAGCACCAGAGGGGCCCGCTGAACGGAGCCAAGTCGATGTGCACACGCAATGTTCAAGGTGCGCGCATCCTAGAACCGCCCGCCGTCGCCGTGCGTTTCGGGGAGGTTAATCTGGGTAAACGAAAGGCGTTGTGGAAGAACGCTCCCACGCGCTGAGCACCACGCGGCTGCTCAACGCGGCTGGAGCACCAGCGAATGCTTTGGCCCTTCGCCGCCACCCCACACCGGCACGTACTCCACTGCCGTCCACGGCTGCACGAAGCTGCGGTACCACGGCGAAAACACCAGCCCCGACTGCCCGCTCGAATGCATGAAGCGCGACTGCTTCGCATCGCCCAGGTCATACAGCGCACGCAATGAAGGCCCGTGTTCGTCGAGGTAGTACTCGCCGGTAGTGTTGTCGGGCTTCAGGCCCACCCGCGACACGTTGACGGTGTAGGTGTCACCGCCCACCGGTGAGCGCAGCTCGAACCAGCTGGCCAGCGCCTTCACGCGGCTGAAGGGCCGGTGTTCCGAGCGCGCGATGTGCAGTGCGCCCCAGCGCCAGGCCTGCACGCTGTTGCCCAGCTTCGCCTGAAGCTCGTCGAGCGCGCGCTTGAACGCCTCGGTGCTTTGCTGCGCACAGGTTTCGGCGGCCGGGGTGGCCTTGTCGTCGCACCACCAGGCGTCGTTGCGCTCGAGCACGAGCTCCAGCGCGTCGCGGAACGCGCGGTTGCCCAGCTGCTGCTTGTAGAGATCGGCGCCCAGCTCGTCGGCCAACACCAGCTCGGTGAGGTGCCGCGCCCAGGCATAGAAGATGGCCGGTGCTGCACGGTTAGCGGCCATCACGCCGTCGAATCCCGCCAGCTCCTTCTGTGCCGCAGCCGCCAGCGGGTGGTCGGACTGCACCGCGCGCAGCTGTGGCAGCAGGCGCACCGTGGCGAGCGACAGCTCGTCGCGCTGGATGGCCGCCAAGCTGTCGAGTGAATGTTTCGGCTTGGCCGCAAGCAGCTGTTCTATGCGCTGCTGCCGGTACGGCACGGCCCACTCGCTGGTCAGGAAGTGCGGGTAGTCGGCCGGGTGGATGCGCTGGTTGGCGGTAGCGATCCAGCCGCGCGGTGGGTCCACCTCGCGCGGCGTCTGGCTCGCCGGCACGAAGCCGGTCCAGTCGTAGCGGGCCTCCCAGCCCGGGGCCGGCACCAGACCCTTCAGGTCGTGCTCGGGTGAACGCAGCGGTACCTTGCCCGCCGCCACGAAGGCGATGCGCCCGGCGCGGTCGGCCACCACCATGTTCTGCATCGGCGCTGCGTATTTCGCCGAGGCGGCGATGAACTCGTCCACCGAGCGCACGCGGTTGAAGGCGAGCGAGGCTTCGACCGTGCCGGGGTCGGCATCGAGCGCAGTCCAGCGCATGGCCAGTGCGTAGGTCGGCCTGGCCTTGGGGCCGGTCACCCCTTCGCCCGTCTCGCCGGCGTCCGAAATGACCGGGCCGTGCCGCGTGGCCCGCACGGTGATGGGCACTTCGGCCGCGCCCTTGACCTTGATGACTTCCTGCCAGGTGTCGAACCTGGCCCAGCCGGTGGGCGTCTGGTACTGCGTGGGGTCGTCGGGCTTGATGCGCTCGAGGTAGAGATCCTGCACGTCGGGCCCGGTATTGGTGAAGCCCCAGGCGATGTGCTCGTTCTGCCCCAGCACCACCAGCGGCAGGCCCGGCATGGTGGCGCCTGCCACCTTGAGCCCCGGTGCTTCGAGCCGCGCGAAGTACCACAGCGCCGGCGACGTGAGCTTGAGGTGCGGGTCGTTGGCCAGGAGCGGTTTGCCGGTTTCAGTGTGGGAGCCGGCCACCACCCAGTTGTTGGAGCCTGCGCCTTCCACGCCTGAAGGCGGCGCGGCCAGCAGTGCCTGCCGAACCACTTCGCCGTTGAGCCCCAGGCTGCGGAACAGCGCCGCGTAGTCGGCCGTGGCCAGCGGCTTGTCGCCCGGATAAGGCGGCATCACCTCGTTGATGCGCTCGACTGGCAGCTTGAGGGAAAGGCGCAGGCGCGCAAGCTCGTTCGACCAGTTGCCGCCCAGGTCCCACGCCATCATCACGGCCCAGGCGATGCTGTCCTGCGGCGTCCAGTCTTCAGGCTGCAGCCCCAGCAGCAGGTATTCCGGCGGCCGCGCACGCAGGTGCTCGCGCACGAAGGCATTGATGCCCGCGGCATAGGCCTCCAGGCCGCGGCGCTCCTCGCCCTTCACGTTGGGCCACTGCGCGGCCGCGGCTCGCTGCACGCCCAGGGCACGCAGGAAGCGGTCGCTCGGCACGGCCGCGGGCCCGAAGGCTTCGGCCAGGCGGCCGGCGCCGATGCGGCGGTGGGTTTCGAGCTGCCAGAGGCGGTCTTGCGCATGGGCAAAGCCCAGGCCGAACGCCACATCTTCGATCGAGCCTGCGCGGATGGTCGGGATGCCGTGCGCGTCACGCTCGATGCGCACCTCGCCCTTGAGTCCGCTCACCGAAAGGCTGCCGTCAATGACGGGCAGCGCGCGGCTGCGGTAGATCCACGCCGCCGCCGCAACCAGGACGGCCAGCGCCAGCAACAGCCACAGGCTTCGCTTGAGCCATTTCATCGTTCTTGTCTCCTGCTTCTTCTTGGGATCGCCCACCGCGGCAAGCACCGAAAAACGCGTGCCCAGTGGCGCATTTCACGGTTTCGGCCAAGGGGCAGCCTGCCCACAATGAAATCTGCCCCGTCGTCCGAACCCTCGCATCATGCCCGCCCCTTCATCGCGCCGCGACAGCAAAGTGCCGCCGCTGGCCACACCGCTTGCCCCGTCGCGGGTCGAGGTGTGCCCGCCCAGCGGCTGGCAACGCGCAGTGCCTGCCTGGCGCCTGTGGCTGAAGACCCGCTGGGACGAACTGCTCGGGCGACCGCTTCTCAGTGCACGCTCGCAGGCGATGCTGGACGACGCACGACTCGACTTTGCCGATACGCTGGCCGACCTGTACACACCGCAGGCCGAAGACCTGCACGAGCGCATCCGCAAGGCGCGCTCGCTGCGCGAGCTGTGGCACTTGCGCTCCGAGCTGTTCAGCCTGGTGTCGATGTACCACGGCCAGGCCGACGCACAGGCCCGGCTCGAGGCACTGAACCGGCACTTCCCCATCCGCGCCGCGGGCTCGGGTTTCGGCGCGCTCGACAGCGGCAAGGTCGCGCGCTGGTAGGAAGAAGGTAGGAAGGTTTTCCCTTCCCTAAGCGAGGGGATGGCACGCACGCGGGTGCGGGTCAAGACTGCGCACGGGCTCGCTGCGCACCGCATGAAGATTCCCCTCGATGACCGCACCCTCTTCGGCAACGACGCCGGAGAAGACGAGGACGAGTCCGTCCTGATGTCGTACTTCGTGAACCAGCCGGCGTTCGCCGAGTTTCTGGATGCGGGCGTGCGGCTGCAGGTGGCCAAGGGCCGCAAGGGCACGGGCAAATCGGCCCTGCTGGTGCGCTTTGCACACGAGCTGCGCGAGCAACAGGCGCCGCGCCCCATCGTGCTGCACCTGGTGCCCTCGGGCCTGGCGGCCCTGAAGGAGCCGCCTTCCACCGACAACTCGGTCGTGCTCGAAAACTACTGGAAGCAGGTGATCTGCGGCGCCATCAACATGGAACTGGCGCGCGACATCGGCTTCGCTTGGAAGGACGACCAGATCGCGCTGGTCGAAAGCGCCGAGATCGCGGGCTTCAAGGGCAAGAATTTGCTGGGCGCCCTGCTCTCGCGCGTGGCGGCCAAGCTGAGCCTGGGAGGTGTGGTGGAGCTCGAGGCGCAGGCCCAACCGCGCGCCGCGGCCAACCACCAGCAGCTGCTGCAGCGCATCGACCGCGAAGGCACCACGGGGCGGCCGGTGTGGTTCCTGCTCGACGACATCGACACCAAGTTCGAGAACTCGCAAGGGCAGCAGGCCTACATCTCTTCGTTCTTCTCGGCCTGCCGGCACCTCGTGCGCGAGATCGCGGGCATCGGCATTCGCGCCACCGTGCGCACCGACGTGTGGAGCAGCCTGCGCAACGCCGAAGACCTCGACAAGTTCGAGCAGTACCTCACCGACATCAACTGGTCGGGCGCGCAGCAGAAGGAGCTGCTGGCCAACCGCATCCTCGGCTACATCCGGCGCAATGCGCCGGGCAGCGAGGTGGCACGCCACTGGAGCGCCCGCGACGAGGCCGATCCGCTGATCGAGCTCGTGTTCGACCGCCGCATGCGCTGGGGGGCTTCGTCGGCCCCGGCGGCACAGGTGCTGCGCGTGCTGGCCGGCGGGCGGCCACGCTGGATGACGCAGCTGTGCCGGCTGGCCGGCGTGCATGCGGCGCGCTCGCATGCCGATCGCATCGGGGTGCAGCAGATCAACCACGTGATGGGCGAGTTCGGCCGCAGGCGCCTGGCCGACCTCTACAAGGAACACAACCACCAGTTCGCCGACATGAAGCGGCTGGTCGAGTCTTTCAGCGGCGGCTCGCGCAAGTACGCCACCGACCAGCTGATGCAGCGCATCATCGACGGCTACATCAAGAAGACCAGCGCGAAGAACATCCCGCCCATCGACGGCACCGCCTACCGCGACAGCTGGCAGATCGCGCACTTTCTCTTCAAGTGCGGCTTCATCACCGGTCACAACAGCGAAGCCGCCTCGCTCGACGTGCACGAGTTCGTGTCGTACGAGGCGCGGCCCGACCTGCTGCAGGTGGACACCAACCTCGACGACGGCATGGTGTGGGAGATCCAGCCGGCCTACCGCAACATCCTGCGCATGCATTGACCCGGGCTGCGGGCTGCCCGGCAGAATGGCGCCCTCGCTGAACGAGGAGCACCATGAGCGGCCTTCCCATCCTTGCGGTCTTCGTCGGATCCGGCCTCGGCGCCCTGCTGCGCTGGGTGCTGGGCAGCTGGCTCAACCCGGTGTTTCCGATGGTGCCGCTGGGCACGGTGGCTGCCAACCTCGTCGGCGGCCTGCTGGTGGGCCTGGCCAGCGCCTTCTTCACGCACAGCACGGCGTTCGCCCCGGAATGGCGGCTCTTCGTGATCACCGGCTTCCTGGGCGGACTCACCACCTTCTCCACCTTTTCGGCCGAAGTGGTGAACCTCATCAACCGGCAGGAATACGCCTGGGCTCTGGGCGCGGCCAGCCTGCACCTCTTCGGCTCGCTATTGCTCACGGCCATCGGCATGGCCCTGGCCAACACGCTGCTCGCGCGCGCCTGAGTGCCTGATCGCCAGGCCGCTTTCTGCCAAGCCACCTCCGAAACACCCGGTTGCGTGTGACTTTGGGAATTTTTCTTTCGCCGGGGCGCTGCCTAAGCTATGCAGCATCTGGCCCCCATGGGCCGCTTCACGCAGAGCGAAAGGACGGACCGCCATGCAAGCCAGCGACTCGAACCGATACCGGATCCGGTCGATCCGGTATTCGATGGTTTGCATCGCCAGCTTTGCCGGCGGTGCCGCCCGGCCAGACCTGTTTCGACCGGAGAGCTTCCACGCATAGCATGGACTGCCTGCAAGACGGCATCCCATGCATTTGGAATGCCGCTCCCGGCGAAGCCTTCAGCGCTGCGTAGAGGTCAAGGCCAGCTTGACCCCGAGGCCGATGAACAGGCCTCCGACCACCTTGTTCAGCCAACGACCCAGGCGCCCTGCGCCGGGCCGGCCGGCAAAGCGAGCACGCAGCGCCCCGGCAAACACGGCCACCGCCACGTTGACCAGCGTGCCGCCGACGTTGAACACCAGCCCCAGCACCACGAAAGCCCAGGCTTGGCCGGGCTGCCCGGCGTCGATGAACTGCGGCAGGAAGGCCAGGAAGAACAGCGCGACCTTGGGGTTGAGCGTGTTGATCAAGGCGCCCTGCGCGAACACGCGGTGCAGCGGCCCGGCCTCGACCGGCCGGGTTTCCGCTTCGGCACTCGCAGGCTTGTCACGCTTGAGCAGCATGCTGAAACCGGCCCACAGCAGGTAGGCCGCGCCCAGCCACTTCACCACCGTGAAGGCCAGTGCCGAGGTGGCCAGCACGGCCGAGAGCCCCACGGTGGCGAGCACGATGTGCACCATGCAGCCGGCACCTATGCCCAGCGAAGCCGCAATGCCAGCCCGCGTGCCACGCGCTGCCGAGGTGCCGGCAACGTAGAGCATGTCGGGCCCCGGCGTGAGGTTGAGCAGCAGGCCAGCCGTGATGAACAGCGGCAGGTGGTGAATAGGCAAATCCGGCATAGTGACTTGTGGCCAGTGACAGGTGATTGGGAAGTGACTCATGGGGCCAGCGACTGATCACAGGTCACTGGTCACTGGTCACTACCCGTTGAGGTATTCGCTCTTGCCCAGCTCCACGCCGTTGTGTCGCAGGATCGCGTAGGCCGTGGTCACGTGGAAGAAGAAGTTGGGCAGCGCGTAGTGCTTGAGGTACGCCTCGCCTTCGAACTTGAGTGGGTCGCGGTCGCGCCGGGGCACGCTGACTTCGCGCGTTTCGCTGCCGGCAAAGGCGTCGGCCGGCACGCTCTTCACGTAGTCGATGGTCTTGGCGATGCGCTCCTTGAACTGCGCAAGGGTGGTTTCGGTGTCTTCGAATTTCGGGGCCTCCAGGCCGGTGAGGCGGGCCACCGCGAACTTGGCGCTGTCGCAGGCGATCTGGATCTGCCGGCTCATGGGCAGCATGTCGGGGTAGAGGCGCGAACCCAGCAGCACGGCGGGGTCGACTTTCCTGGCCTCGGCGAAGGCGGCGGCCTTGTCGAGAAAGTGAGAGAGGTTGCCAAGCATCTTCACGAAGATGGGCACGCTGGCCGAATGCATGCTGATCGCCACTGTGGTCTCCTTTTGATACGGGTCGGGGAAGCCCGGATGCTACTGGCACGCCATTGCCCGTGCACAATCAGGGCGACCATTCCGCCGACGACATGAACATCATCATCCTGGACGACTATCAGGACGCGGTGCGCAAGCTCAAGTGCGCCGCCAAGCTCGACGGCTACAACGCCAAGGTCTTCACCAACACCGTCAAGGGCATCGGCCAGCTCTCGGTGCGGCTGCGCGACGCCGAGGTGCTGGTGTTGATCCGCGAGCGCACCCACTTCCCGCGGCAGTTGCTCGAAAAGCTGCCCAAGCTGCGGCTCATCGCCCAGACCGGCCGCGCCGGCTCGCACATCGACGTCGAGACCTGTACCCGCCTGGGCATCGCAGTGGCCGAAGGCGTGGGCTCGCCCGTGGCACCGGCCGAGCTGACCTGGGCCCTCATCATGTCGGCCATGCGCCGGCTGCCGCAGTACATCGGCAACCTCAAGCACGGCGCCTGGCAGCAGTCGGGCCTCAAGTCGGCCTCCATGCCGCCCAACTTCGGGCTGGGCATGGTGCTCAAGGGCAAGACGCTGGGCATCTGGGGCTACGGCAAGATCGGCCAGCTGGTGGCCGGCTATGGCCGCGCCTTCGGCATGAAGGTGCTGGTGTGGGGCAGCGAGGCCTCGCGCTACAAGGCCGCCGCAGAAGGCAACGTGGCAGCCACCTCGCTCGAAGCCTTCTTCGAGGAAAGCGACGTGCTGTCGCTGCACCTGCGGCTCAACGACGGCACACGCGGCATCGTGAAGCTCGACGACCTGCACCGCATGAAGCCCACCGCGCTGTTCGTGAACACCTCGCGTGCCGAGCTGGTGGAAGAAAACGCCCTGGTCACCGCGCTCAACCGCGGCCGCCCCGGCATGGCCGCGATCGACGTCTACGAAGCCGAGCCCATCCTCCAGGGCCAGCCGCTGCTACGGCTCGAAAACGCGGTGTGCACGCCGCACCTGGGCTACGTGGAGCAGGACAGCTACGAGCTCTACTTCAGCGCCGCCTTCGACAACGTCGTCAACTTCATCAAGGGCGAGCCCACCGGCATCGTGAACCCCGACGCGCTGCGCGTGCATCGCATCTAGCGCACCTCATGTCATGAGCGCCCTGCCCGCCTCCACGGCTGCAACGGCGCGCTCTGCTCCCAAGGCCGCGCTGTGGGCGCTGCTGTACGGCAACTTCGTCATCGGCAGCGGCGTCATGTCGGTGGCCGGCACGCTGAACGACATGGCGCGCTCGCTGCAGGTCTCGGTGGCGCTGGCCGGGCAGCTCATCAGCATTGCCGCCGTGGTGATGTGCTTCTGCGCCCCGTTGCTGGCCGGCCTCGTGGCCGGGTGGGACAGGCGCAAGCTGCTCGCCGCTGCCCTGCTCTGGTATGCCGCGGGCCACGTGCTGTGCGCGCTGATGCCCAGCTACGCGACGCTGTGGCCGGTGCGCGCCGTCACCATGCTGGCCGCCGCCGTGTTCACGCCGCAGGCCGCCGCCGCGGTGGGCTTCATGGCAGCGCCCGAACACCGCGGCCGCGACATCACCTTCATCTTCCTGGGCTGGTCCATCGCCTCGGTGGCCGGGCTGCCGCTGGCGGCGTGGATCGGCGAAACCTTCGGCTGGCGCTGGAGCTTCCACACCGTGGCGGCGCTGGCAATGCTGGGTGCCGCCTGGGTGTGGAGCGCCATGCCTTCGGGCGTGAAGCCCGCGGCGCTGTCGTGGCAAGCCTGGAAAGACGTGTTCACCCACCCGGTGCTCATGGCCATGGTGGCCGTCACCGCACTGGCCGGTGCCGGGCAGTTCACGCTGTTCTCGTACATGGCCCCCTACCTGCGGCAGATGCTGGGTGCCAGCCCGCAGGAGGTGAGCCTGCTGTTCGCCTTCTTCGGCGCCTTCGGCCTGCTCGGCAACGTGCTGCTGTCACGCACGATCGACCGCGTGGGTGCCGGCCGCGCAGTGGCCATCACCATCCTGTGCATCGCCACGACGCTGCTGCTGTGGCCGCTGGCCACCAACGTGTGGATCATGGCCGCGGTGGTGGCGCCGTGGGGCCTGGGCTGCTTTGCCAGCAATTCGGCACAACAAGCCCGGCTGGGCATGGCCGCGCCGGCATTGGCTCCAGCGCTGATGGCCCTCAACACGTCGGCCATCTACTTCGGCCAGGCCGCTGGTGCCGCCGGCGGCGGCTGGCTGGTGGCGAACGGCGGCTATGCGCCGTTACCGTGGGTGGGATTGGCGTGGCTGGCGGCGGCGTTTGCGACCAGCTTGTGGGTCAGCAGGCGGTTGGTGCGGGAGATATAAGGTGGAAAACTACAAGACCCTGATCGCGGCGCTATATCCTTATCGCTCAGATATCGACCTAGACAACGCACAAAGGCACTGTCTGTTGGAAAAAGATATCGAGGCTGGCTTCATTGATCTGAACTGCCTGAAGGCCGAACTGAACAGGGCGCTGTCCGAAGCAGAATTCAATTGGGTGGTTTTTGCAAAAGAGAATCTATTGGTTATGGATTCGTCCGATGCAACGGAAATAGCGACCTATGTCGCATCTTTACTTCAAGGCTTTGTACCCCCGAAGCAAGACGCCACCGGATAGAAATTCAGTGCGGGTTCTCGAAGAACACGTAGTGCGAATAGTCGCTGACCTCGAAGTACACCCGCTTCTCGCCTGAATCCACCGTGCCGTTCAGGTTTTCGTCCAGCACGCCGTACCCGAAGCGGTAAGCCCGCGGCAGGCTGTCGTCCGTGCCCAGCGCGGTGCTGAGCTTGTCGACCTTCAGGAAGCGCTTGACCACCTTGTCGCCGGCGTACACCTCGAGCACGCCGTTGGTGCCGGTCCAGTTCTGGATGTCGCGGCGGATCTGGTTCTGGCGTTCCTGGGTGCAGGCGGCGAGCAGCAGCGCGGCTGCGAGCGGCAGGAGGAGTCGTTTCATCGGGTCTTTCTTCCTCGTTCTATTACGGGTGCGACGGGTGCGGTGGGTGGCTACTTGGTGCCGAAGATCTTGTCGCCTGCATCGCCCAGGCCGGGAATGATGTAGCCGTGCTCGTTGAGGTGGCTGTCGATGGCCGCCGTCCAGCAGCGCACGTCGGGATGGGCGTCGTTCAGGGCCTTCACACCTTCGGGCGCGGCCACCAGCACGAGGGCGCGAATGTCGGTGCAGCCCTTGCGCTTGAGCAGGTCCACCGTGGCGATCATGGAGCCGGCGGTGGCGAGCATGGGGTCGATGATGAGCGCGGTGCGTTCGTCGAGGTGGCCGACGAAGTTTTCGAAGTAGTGCACCGGCTGCAGCGTTTCATGGTCGCGCGACAGGCCCACGACGCTGACCTTGGCGCTCGGGATCATGTCGAGCACGCCGTCGAGCATGCCCAGCCCGGCACGCAGGATGGGCACCACGGTGACCTTCTTGCCCTTGATGCGGTCCACCTGCGTAGGGCCGCTCCAGCATTCGACTTCCACGCGCTCGAGCGGAAAGTCGGCCGTGGCCTCGTAGGCCAACAGGCGTGCGACTTCGGAGGTGAGTTCGCGGAATTTCTTGGTGGAGATGTCGGCTTCGCGCAGCAGGCCGACCTTGTGCTTGACCAGGGGATGCCGGACGTCGATGACGGGCATGGTGTGCCTCTTGAAATGAGTGCCCGCGTGGGGCGTGGAAGCTGGGCGCAGTGTAGCGGCGCGCCTGCGTCGGCCCTGTGCCGCACTCAGGCAGGCTGGGCTTGCAGGAGCCTTGGCAAATGCACGGCGGCGGTGCCTTGCAAACGGACGTGGGCCACGTCGTCGAGCTCGCTGGCGTGCGGGTTGAGTACCACCACGCGAGCCCCGATACGGCGCGCGGTGTGCGCCAGGCCGGCAGCCGGGTAGACGGCACCAGACGTGCCCACCACGAGCATGAGCTCACAGTCGCGCGCCGCCTCTTCAGCGGCTTGGAGCGCGGTGAACGGCAGCATCTCGCCGAACCACACCACCCCCGGGCGCACGAGGTTGCCGCACTCGGCGCAACGCGGCGGGCTGCCCGCTTGTGCCCAGGCGGGGTCGCAGACGTTTTCGGTGCGCTGCTGGTGCCGACGGCACGGGCCGAACCAGCGATCTTCGAGGATGTCGCCGTGCAGGCGGATCACGCCCGGGCTGCCGGCGCGCTGGTGCAGGTCGTCGACGTTCTGGGTGGCGATGGTCAACCGACCGGGGTGGAGGCGCTGGAAACCGGCCAGCGCCAGGTGCCCGGCATTGGGCTGGGCCGCGCGCACGCCTTCACGGCGGCTCGCGTACCAGTCCCACACGAGCTGCGGGTTGGCGCGAAAGCCGTCTTCGGAGGCGAGCTGCATCGGGTCGAAGCGCGACCACAGGCCCATGAGCGCATCGCGGAAGGTGGGGATGCCGCTTTCGGCCGACATGCCCGCACCGGTGAGCACGCAGATCGACGCGGCCTGGGCCAGCCAGTCACGTACCTGCTGCTCGGTTTCGTTCATGCCACGGCTTGCCGCTGCCGCACGGCCTCGTACAGGCAGATGCCGCTGGCCACCGAGACGTTGAGGCTTTCCACAGCACCCAGCATGGGCAGGCTCACCAGCGCATCGCAGGTCTTGCGCGTGAGCTGGCGCATGCCGGTGCCTTCTGCGCCCAGCACCAGCGCGGTCGGGCTCTTGAGGTCGGACTGGTAGAGCGTGCCGGGCGCGTCGTCGGTGGTGCCGACGATCCAGATGTTGCGTTCCTTCAACTCGTTGAGCGTGCGCGCGAGGTTGGTCACCATGAAGTAAGGCACCGTCTCGGCTGCACCGCTGGCCACCTTGGCCACGGTAGCGTTGATGCCCACCGAGTGGTCCTTCGGCGCGATCACCGCGTGGGCCCCTGCTCCGTCGGCCACGCGCAGGCAGGCACCCAGGTTGTGCGGGTCGGTCACGCCGTCGAGCACCAGCAGCAGCGGCGGGCCTTCCACCGCGTCGAGCAGATCGTCCAGCGACTTGGCTTGCGGCACCGGCAGCACCTTGGCCACCACACCCTGGTGGCGGTGCGTGCCGCACAGCTTGTGCAGGCGTTCGTTGTCGCTTTCGATGAGGCGCACGCCGGCCTCCTTGGCCCGCTCGACGAACTGGCGCATGCGCTGGTCGCGTCGCTCGGCATCGAGATGGAGCTCGACGATGGATTGCGGGGCCGTTTTCAGGCGCACGGTGACGGCATGGAAGCCGAAGAGGATCTTGGCGGACATCGCGGGATTATCCGTGTGGCCTCGAATGCCCAGCGCCGCAGGTGGCTGTACCTACGCCTTCCCGGGTACCGCTTCTATCGGCCCAGGCGCTGCCTGGCCGATTCCCGGATCGCCGCCAGCGTGGTGCGGCTCGTGCTCACGTCCGCATCGAGCTTCAGGTGCAGCAGCGTGGGCCTGCCGCTGTCGAGCGCCGCCTTGAAGGCCGGCTCGAACTGCTCGGTGCGGCTGAGCGTGTCGGCACGCCAGCCATAGGCGCGGGCCAGTGCCGCGAAGTCAGGGTTGAACAGGTCGCTGCCGCTCACGCGGCCCGGGTATTCGCGTTCCTGGTGCATGCGGATGGTGCCGTAGGTGCCGTTGTCCACCACCACGCTGATGAGCCGGCCCGCGCCGTAGCCGGTGGCCGTGGCCAGCTCCTGCCCCGTCATGAGGAAGTCGCCGTCGCCCGCGATGTTGATCGCCACGCGCTGCGGGCACAGCAGGCTCGCCGCCACGGCGGCCGGCACGCCGTAGCCCATGGCGCCGCTGGTGGGGGCGAGCTGGGTGCGGCCGTGGTGCTGCAAGCCGGGGTACTGGTGGAAGCGGTGCAGCCAGCCGCTGTAGTTGCCCGCGCCGTTGGTGTAGACGGCATCGGGCGCCAGGCGGCTCATCACCTTCACCACCTCGGCCATGTCGAGCGGCGCCACGGGCGCGGGCACGAGGTTGGCTTCGTAGTCGGCATGGGCGGCGGCAGTCCACTCGCTCCAGGGCAGCTGCGACGGTGCGGTCAACGTCTCCAGCGCCTTGCCGGCATTGGCCATGCTGGCCAGCAGCATGAGGTCGGCGGCGTAGACGCGGCCCAGTTCCTCGGGGCCGGCGTGGACGTGCGCGAGCTTCTGCTTCGGCCGCGGCGGCTCCAGCAGCGTGTAGCCGCTGGTGGTCATCTCGCCCAGCCGTGGGCCCACGGCGATGATGAAATCGGCCTCCTTGATGCGCGCGGCCAGCTTCGGGTTGATGCCGATGCCCACGTCGCCGGCATACAGCGGGTGGCGGTTGTCGAAGGTGTCCTGGAAGCGGAAGGCGCACCCCACCGGCAGCTGCCAGTTTTCGGCAAAGCGCTGAAGCGCCATGGTGCTTTCAGCCGTCCAGCCGCTGCCGCCGGCAATGACGAACGGGCGCTTCGCCTCCACCAGCATGGCACGCAGGTCGCGCAGAGCACCGGGTGCGGGCCAGGCCTGGGCCGGCTCCACCCGCGGCAGTGCCGGGGCGCTCGTGGCTTGCGTGAGCATGTCTTCGGGCAACGCCAGCACCACCGGGCCGGGGCGGCCCTGCATGGCGGTGTGGAAGGCACGCGCAAGGTATTCAGGCAGGCGATGCGGGTCGTGCACCTCGGCCACCCACTTGGCGAAACCCAGCGTGCCTGGGCCGAACATCTGGCGGTAGTCCACTTCCTGGAACGCCTCGCGATCGCGCTGGTCGCTGGCCACCTGGCCGATGAACAGGACCATCGGCGTGCTGTCTTGAAAGGCGGTGTGCAGGCCGATGCTGGCGTTGGTGGCGCCCGGGCCGCGGGTCACGAAGCAGATGCCGGGTCGACCGGTGAGCTTGCCCTGGGCCTCGGCCATGAAGGCGGCCCCGCCTTCCTGCCGGCACGCGATGAAGCGAATGCGCTCGCGGTGTTCATGAAACCCGTCGAGCACCGCGAGAAAGCTCTCGCCGGGCACGCCGAAGGCCGTATCTATTCCCTGCTCGATCAGGCATTCCACCAGTGCATGGCCGGCTAGGCGTGCAGTCATCGTATGGTCTCGTGCTGGAAGATCCGAGCCATTATCAAGCGGCATTCATTGCGATGATGCTCGCCGCCCCGGCGCAAAGCGGTGTCAAAGCGGCGCCACAATTCACCAGATAGTTAACATCCAGCCAGCCATGAGCAAGAACCCCTCCGCCGCCATGGAAGCGCCTCGTTCGCGCGACGCCGACCGCTCGCAGCAGGCCATCCTGGCCGCGGCCAGCGAGGAGTTCGCGGCACATGGCCTGGGCGGCGCGCGGGTGGACCGCATCGCCGAGCGCGCGGGGGTCAACAAGCGGCTCATCTACTACTACTTCGGCAACAAGGAAGACCTCTTCCTCGCGGTGCTCGAAGACGCCTACCTGCACATCCGCGAGGCCGAGCGACAGTTGCACCTCGCCGACCTGCGCCCCGTCGACGCGGTGCGCAAGCTCACCGAGTTCACCTGGAACTACTACCTCGATCACCCGGAGTTCCTGACGCTGCTCAACAGCGAGAACCTGCACCGCGCCAAGCACCTGGAGCAGTCGCAGCGCGTGCGCGAGATGAACTCGCCGCTGATCCAGACGCTGGGCGAGATCCTCGAGCGTGGCCGCCTCGAAGGCACCTTCCGCGGCGGCGTGGACCCGGTGCAGCTCTACATCTCGATCGCCGGGCTCGCCTACTTCTATCTTTCCAACAGGCACACGCTGTCGGCCGTGTTCGGCCGCAACCTGATGACGCCCAAGGCGCGCAACGAGCGCCTGTCACACATCACCGACGTCATCCTCGGCTACCTGCTGCGCGACTGACATCGCGCACGATACGCGCCACACACGCCCTGGCAGTCACATCCGCTTTCGCTTGCCAGGGATAACGCGCAGCCCGCACACGGCTCGCGCGGGTTGACGCTCGTTTGCCCAGCTGCCTAGAATCAATTCACCATTCGGTGAATTAAACCGTGCCCTGACACGCAACCGAGGAGACACCCACCATGGCCTTGCACCGCGCCTTCGCCCTGGCTTCACTCGCCTGCCTCACCGCCCTCGCCCCCATGGCCGCACCGGCCCAAGCCAACGGCTACCCCAACAAGCCCATCCGCGTGATCGTGCCGTTCGCGGCCGGCAGCACGACGGACATCATTGCCCGCGCCATCACCGACAAGCTCGCAGCCAGCATGGGCCAGCAGCTGGTGGTGGACAACCGGGCCGGCGCCAGCGGCACCATCGGCCAGGCCGCGGTGGCCACCGCAGCGCCGGACGGCTACACGATCATGGTCCACTCGTCGTCGCACACGGTGAGCCCCTCCACCTTCGCGAAGCTGCCCTTCGACACGGTGGCCGACTTCGCCGGCGTGACGCCGATCTCGACCACGCCCAACGTGCTGGTGATCTCGCCGTCGAAGAACGTGAAGTCGGTGAAGGACCTGTTGGCCCTGGCCAAGAGCCAGCCCAGCGGGCTGAACTTCGCTTCGGCCGGCCAGGGCAGCGCCACGCACCTGAACGCCGAGAAGTTCAAGATGGCCGCCGGCATCAACGCCACGAACATCCCGTTCAAGGGTTCGGCCGAAGCCGTGACGGAGGTGATGGCCGGCCGCGTGGACTACTACTTCTCGCCCATTGCACCGGTGATCGGCCACATCAAGGACGGCCAGCTGCTCGCGCTCGCAGTGGGTTCGCCCAAGCGGGCCAGCGCCCTGCCCGACGTACCCACCACCGCCGAAGCCGGCGTGCCGGGCTCGGAGTTCAACTTCTGGATCGGGATGATGGCGCCGGCCAAGACGCCGCGCGACATCGTGAATCGCCTGCACGAAGAGGTGGTCAAGGCCCTCGCCTCGCCCGAGGTCAAGGAGCGCTTCGCCAAGCTCGGCGCCGACGCGTGGACGCTGCCACCGCAGCAGTTCGACGCCTACATCAAGAGCGAGATCGAATCGAACGCGAAGCTCGTGAAGGCGGCCGGCCTGGCCCCCGCGCAGTGACGCGCCGTCATCTTTCCACCCAGCCCCTGCACGCTCACATGGCCACCCAACGACTCGGAATCATCATGCACGGCGTCACCGGACGCATGGGCATGAACCAGCACCTCGTCCGCTCCATCGTCGCGATCCGCAAGCAAGGCGGCGTGGCGCTTGCCAACGGCGACCGCGTGATGCCCGACCCCATCCTCATCGGCCGCAACGCCGAGAAGATCGAGGCACTGGCAAGGGCCCACGGCGTCGAACGCTGGGGTACCGACGTCGACGCGGCGCTGGCCAACCCGGCCGACACGTTGTTCTTCGACGCCGGCACCACCCAGATGCGGCCTCAGCTGCTGGCCAGGGCCATACGCGCCGGCAAGCACGTCTACTGCGAAAAGCCCATCGCCACCAACCTGAACGAGGCCGTCGAGATCGCACGGCTCGCGCAGGGCGCCGGCATCAAGCACGGCGCCGTGCAGGACAAGCTCTTCCTGCCTGGCCTGCGCAAGCTCGACATGCTGCGGCGCGCCGGCTTCTTCGGCCGCATGCTGGCGGTGCGCATCGAGTTCGGCTACTGGGTGTTCGAGGGCGACCTGCAGCCCATCCAGCGCCCGTCGTGGAACTACCGCAAGGAAGACGGCGGCGGGATGATCCTCGACATGATGTGCCACTGGCGCTACGTGCTGGACAACCTGTTCGGCGAGGTGCAGTCGGTGTCGTGCATCGGTGCGACGCATATTCCCCGCCGGTGGGACGAAAGCGGCAAGCCCTATGCGGCCACTGCCGACGACGCGGCCTATGCCACCTGCGAGCTCAAGGGCCACGGCGGCGAGCCGGTGATCGCGCAGCTCAACATGAGCTGGGCCACCCGCGTGCGGCGAGACGACCTGGTGACCTTCCACGTGGACGGCACGGACGGCTCGGCAGTCGCAGGCCTTTCGAGCTGCCGTGCCCAGTCGCGCGTGGCCACGCCGCGGCCCGTGTGGAATCCGGACGAGAAGCAGACGATGAACTTCTTCGACCAGTGGCAGGAGATCCCGGACACGATGGCCTACGACAACGGCTTCAAGATCCAGTGGGAGCACTTCATCCGCCACGTGGCCGAGAACGCGCAGTACGAGTGGACGCTGCCCGAAGGCGCCAAGGGCGTGCAGCTGGTGGAGGCCGCGCTCGAATCGTGGAAGCAACGCCGCTGGGTCGACGTGCCGGCGCTCGAAGTCTGAGGCCGCCCACGATGGCACACGCAATCGCGATCACCCTGCCCACCGCGGCCCGCACGCTGGAGCGCTACACGCTGCGCGGCCGAGCGCCCGCCCGGCCCGCGCCCGGCGTGAAGTTCAACCGCATCGCGTATTCGGCGGCCCACGTGGTGGCCGACCCGCTGGCCAGCGTGGACCCGTGGCTGCAATGCGCCATCGACTGGGACACCACCGTCGCCTACCGCCGCCGGCTTTGGTCGCTGGGGCTGGGCGTGGCCGAGGCGATGGACACTGCGCAGCGCGGCATGGGGCTGGACTGGCCCACGTCTTTGGAACTCATCCGCCGTTCTCTCGACGCCGCGAAGGACGTGCCGGGAGCATTGGTCGCCAGCGGCTGCGGCACCGACCATCTGGACCTTGCCTCAGTGAACACCGTCGATGACGTGATCCGCGGCTACGAAGAGCAGATGGAGGCCATAGAAGCGCTGGGCGGCAGGCTCATCGTGATGGCCAGCCGCGCGCTGGCCCGCGTGGCGCGTAGCCCGGCGGACTACGAGTGCGTGTACGACCGCATCCTCCGGCAGGCGCGGCAGCCGGTCGTCCTGCACTGGCTGGGCGACATGTTCGACCCCGCACTGGCCGGCTACTGGGGCAGCGCCGACTTGGACGCAGCCATGGACACGGCGCTGGGCATCATCGCGGCACACGCGAGCAAGGTCGACGGCATCAAGATCTCGCTGCTCGACAAGAACAAGGAAATCGCCATGCGCAGGCGCCTGCCGCCGGGCGTGCGCATGTACACGGGCGACGACTTCAACTACGCCGAGCTGATTGCGGGCGACGGCCACGGCACGGAACCCACGCACGGCCAAAGCGATGCACTGCTGGGCATCTTCGACGCCATCGCCCCGGCTGCCAGTGCCGCGCTGGGTGCACTCGCGCAAGGCGACGAGGAAAGCTTCCACGCCATCCTCGGCCCCACCGTGCCGCTGTCGCGCCACATCTTCCAGGCGCCCACGCGCTTCTACAAGACCGGCGTGGTATTCATGGCCTGGCTCAACGGCCACCAGTCGCACTTCACCATGGTGGGCGGCCAGCAGAGCACCCGGTCACTGCAGCACCTGTGCGAGCTGTTCCGCCTGGCCGATGCCGCGAACCTGCTCGAGCAACCCGAGCTCGCTGTGCTCCGCATGAAGACGCTGCTCGCGCTCCACGGCATGGAGGCTTGAGGCCACGATATGCGCGACTTCTCGCAAGACCATCGCGGGCTGTCGATCAACACGGCCACCGTGCGGCAGCAGCATGGCCAGGAATGGCCGCTGCTGGAGATCCTGGACACGTGCGCGCGCCACGGCATCCGGGCCGTCTCCCCCTGGCGAGACCAGGTGGCCGCAGCCGGGCTGCAGGCCACGGCCCGCACGCTGCGGGCGCACGAGCTGGAACTCTCGGGCTATTGCCGCGGCGGCATGTTCACGGCCGCCGACGCACGCGACGACAACCTTCGGGCCCTGGACGAAGCGTGCGAGCTGGGCGCGCCTTGCCTCGTGCTCGTGGTGGGCGGGCTGCCCGGCGCCTTGAACGGCCAGGCTGCGCACAAGGACATCGCCGGTGCCCGCCAGCAGGTACGCGACGGCATCGCCCAGTTGCTGGAGCAGGCCCGCGAGCGCCGCATGCCGCTGGCCATCGAGCCGCTGCACCCCATGTATGCGGCCGACCGCGCCTGCATCAACACGCTGGAACAGGCCCTCGACGTGTGCGACGAACTGGACCCTGCCCGTTCCGGCGCGCTGGGCGTGGCCGTGGACGTGTACCACGTGTGGTGGGACCCGAAGCTGCAGGCGCAGATCGAGCGCGCCGGCCGCGAGCGGCTGCTGGCCTTCCATGTGTGCGACTGGCTCACGCCCACCCGCGACCTGTTGCTCGACCGCGGGATGATGGGCGACGGCGTGATCGACATCCCACGCATTCGCGGCTGGGTCGAGGCCCAAGGCTATGCGGGCTACAGCGAGGTGGAGATCTTCTCGGTCGCGAACTGGTGGCAGCGCGGCGGCGACGAGGTGCTGGCCACCTGCATCGAGCGCCACCGCAGCGCCGTCTGACGCGCGTCAGGCCGGCACGGACACCAGGGCCGTGCGGCGCACCCGCCGCACGTTGAAGGCACTCACGATCAACACCCCCTGCACCACTGCGATGCCGACCCACACGGCGCTCGGCAGGCCATGGTCCATCAGCAGCCCATAGGCGAGCGGCGCGATGGCCTGGCCGATGTCGAGCCCCGAATACACGACGCCGTAGACGCGCCCCGTCGCGTTGTCGGGCGTGGAGCGCTTGACCAGCAGGTCGCGCGACGGCCCGGCCAGACCGGCGAAGAAGCCCATCGCGCCGAAGAGCACCGGCACCATCGCGGCCGGTACGTCGGCAAGGCCCATCGTGAGGGCCACGCTGGCGGCCACGCCGAAGCCGATGCCCACGATGCGCTCGCAGCGTACTGGGTCGCTGGCCAGGAAGCCGCCCACCAGCATGCCGCCGGCGCTGCACACCATGTAGATGGTCAGGCACATCGCCGCCAGATCCTTGCTCACGCCGTGCAACAGCCGCGCGGCCTCGGGTGCGAAGCTCTGCACGCCAGAAAGCGACATGGCAAAGAACAGGAAGAACGCGAAGCACATCCAGACCGCGGGAATGGTGAGGAACGCGAAGCTGCCGTCCGCCTTGGTAGCCGAGGCGCCGCTTGGCGCGGCCTGCACGAGCGATGGCAGGTGAAGATGGCGCCGGTTCAGCCAGATGGTGGCCAGCACCAGCAGCACCAGGCCCGCGGCGCACAGCATGGCCACGCGCCACGACGATGCAACCGTCACCGGCACCAGCAGCACCGGCGCCACCGCCCAGCCCAGGCTGCCGGTCACGCCGTGCACGCTGTAGGCATGGCCCAGCCGCGGCTTGCTGACCTTGTGGTTGATGAGCGTGTAGTCCACCGGGTGGAAGACGCCGTTGCCTACGCCTGCCACCATCGAGAACACCACGAGGTGCCAGTACTGCTGGCTGATCGAAAAGCCCAGCGCAGCCAGCGCGATGAGCCCGAGGCCTCCCATGAGCACCGGCAGCGGGCCGCGCTTGTCCACCACGAAGCCTGAAAGCGCCTGCACCGCGCACGAGACGACGAAGAACACCGACATCAGCAGCCCCAGCTCGGCATAGCTCACCGCGAAGGCGTCCTTGAGCCAGGGAAACAACGGCGCCAGCAACAGCTGGCTGAAGTGGCTGATGCTGTGGGCCATGCCCACCAGCGCAATGGTGCCGGCATCCTGGCGCCAGGGCACCTGGGGTGCAGCGGATACGGTCGCGGTCGTCATGCGGTGGATGTTAGGAGGCGGCCCCTCGGCACGATTACGATAGGAGGCCAACTTCTATCGAGAACATGCCAAAGCGCGCCATCACCAGCTTCAAGCCGCCTCGCCGTGCGCAGGCCGGCGTCGGCCCCGTCACGCCGTATCTCTACACGCCCACGGCGGCGCGGCCAGTGCGCGCCAAGCTCGTGCCGCTGCGCCCCGACGTGCACGTGGTGCCGCACAGCCACCCATGGGGGCAGATCGCGTTTTCGAGCACCGGCGTGGCACGGCTCACCGTGGAACACGGCACTTTCATCGTGCCGCCGTCGCGTGCCCTGTGGGTGCCGCCCGGCGTGGAGCACGCGGTCACGGTGATCGAGCACACCGAGCTGCGCACGCTCTACATCCACCAGCCCCGCGGCCGCTGCGGCCCGCAGGTGCCGCGCTCCGAAGAGGCCGCATGGCGCCAGTGCCGGGTGCTGGAAGTGTCTGACCTGCTGCGCGCGCTGGCTTCCGAGATGGACACCCGGCCTGACGGCCCCGGCCTCGAGCTGTCGCCTGAGGAACTGCGTCGCGAGCGTCGCCTCGCGGATCTCGTGCTCGACGAGCTGCGCCGCGCGAGGCCCGTACGGCTGGGCGTGGACCTGCCCAGCGACAAGCGGCTGCGCGTGCTTTGCGAGGCCGTGCTGGAAAACCCGGCGCGCCATGACACGCTCGAGGCCTGGGCACGCGACAGCGGCGCCAGCCCCCGCACCGTGGCACGGCTGTTCCGCCAGGAGCTCAACACCAGCTTCGCGCAGTGGCGCCAGCAGGTCGTGCTGGCCAAGGCCGTGGCACTGGCGGCGCGCAAGCGGCCGATGGGCCTCATCGCCGCCGAGCTGGGCTATGCCAGTGCCAGCGCCTTCACGGCCATGGTGCGTCGCTCGGTGGGCATGCCGCCCAGCCGCTTCTTCGCTTCGGCCCAGGCAGGCAACCGGTAACCAGTTGTCCGCTTGTCCCTACCTTTCGCTCAGTCCCCCACGAATGGGGATGCAGGCGGCGGGCGGCCTCCCTACACTGGCCGAGCACTAGGCGGCTCATGGTCGGGGAGGCTGGGGCCGCCGCCAGCAGGAGCCAACCATGCTGAAGTCCTTGTTCGGTGAACTGGGCGCCGTCAGCCCGGATCGTGAGCCGCAGCGCAGCGGCGACTTCGCCGCAACTGCCATCCTCGAAAGCACCGCGGCAGAGGTCAACGATCGCGGCCAGATCGTCGATCGGCATTTGCAGGACCTCTTCGTCACCGGCTCGCCGGCGCAAGCCATGCGAGAGCACTTCGCATCGCAGCGGCCGGACCTCGACACCACGGCGCGCATGATCACGCTCTACGACCCGACCCGCATGTGGGCCGGCAGCGTGGTGAAGACACTTTCGGATGCGAGCGGCCAGCCCATCGAGCGGCTGCAACTGCGTGACCAGGCCACCTTGGCAACGCTGGCGATGATCGAGCGCACGACGCTGCCGCGGCGCCTCGAAGACACGCTGAAGATCTACTACGCCGACGTGCGGGCCGAAGGCCGCGAAAGCGCCGCCATTCCGTTCGCGCTGATGGAACGCAGCCACCTCACCGCCGTGATCGTCGGCCCGCTGCACCCCACCACCATCGACACCATGCTGTCGATGCTTTGCACCGCGGCCCAATCGCCTGCCTGGCGCTGCCCCACTCTGCTGTTCCTGCTGCCGGTGGGCGCCGTGTGGATCGCCAACAAGGTGACCGCGGCGCCCTGGCCCAAGCGCCTGCAGGTGCAGATCGTGAGCGAGCCGTTGACCAGCGCATCGGCCGTTTGGAACGCCCTGCTCTCGCACTGGGGCCGGATGAAGGCAGCCGCACCGGCATGGAACACGGCCATGGCGCATGCATCGCCCATGGCTGGCGGTGACTTCCCCATCAAGGTGGCCGACCTGCCCCGCAACGACACCGAGCCCGACACGCCTGACGGGGCACCACTGCCGCAGCCCCACGTCATCGAAGTGCACGCGCCGCGAGCCATCGAGCCGGAACGGGCCGCGCTGGTGCTGCCCGAGCTGATGCACATCGAAGGCATGCTCGGCTGCGCAGTGGTCCACGGGCCCACTGGGGAGGTGCTCGCCAGCGAAGGCTCGAAGGACGACCTGGAACTGGCGGCGGCTGCGGCCAGCGAGGTGATGCGCGCGCACCGGCGCTCGCTGCGCCACTTCGGCCACCACCACGCCGGCGAGCACGTCGACGAAGTGCTGGTGACCGCGGGTAACCGCTACCACGTGATGCGCACCGTCACGGCCCACCACGAATACTTCGTGCTGGCACTGCTCGACAAGCTGCGCAGCAACTTGGCGATGGCGCGCTTTCGCATCATGGAGGCGCAGCAGGCGCTGGCCTGATCCTGCACCGCCCGTGAGGGCGAGGCCGCTCGGCTACCATCGGTTTTCCAGGGCCGCAGAGCCCCACGATGGACCGATGTCATGAGCGAAGCAGTGCTGTTCGACTACACGAAGCAGGACGCGCAAGGCGCCTCCTGCACCGCCCGCGCCTGGGCCAAGGTGCCCGAGCCCCTGAGCCCCGAAGGCCGCCGCGAATGGAAGGCGCGCGCCGCAGCCCTGCTGAAGCAGCACAAGGCGGTGCTGGTGGCGCACTACTACGTCGATGGAGACCTGCAGGACCTGGCGCTCGAGACCGGTGGCTGCGTGGCGGACTCGCTGGAGATGGCACGCTTCGGCCGCGACCACGAGAGCCAGACGCTGGTGGTGGCCGGCGTGCGCTTCATGGGCGAAAGCGCCAAGATCCTGTCGCCGCACAAGCGCGTGCTGATGCCCGACCTCGAAGCCACCTGCTCGCTCGACCTGGGCTGCCCGCCTGATGAATTCGCCGCCTTCTGTGACGCGCACCCCGACCGCAAGGTGGTCGTGTACGCGAACACCAGCGCCGCAGTGAAGGCACGTGCCGACTGGATGGTGACGAGCTCGTGCGCGCTGGCCATCGTGAAGCACCTGAAAGACCAGGGTGAAAAGATCCTCTGGGCGCCCGACCGGCACCTCGGCCGCTACATCCAGGAACAGACCGGCGCCGACATGCTGATGTGGAACGGCGCCTGCATCGTGCACGACGAGTTCAAGGGCATCGAGCTCGACCTGCTGAAAAAGCAGCACCCTGGCGCCAAGGTGCTGGTGCACCCCGAGTCGCCCAAGAGCGTGGTCGATCAGGCCGACGTGGTGGGCTCGACCTCGCAGCTGCTCAATGCGGTGCTCAAGATGGACGCGGAAAGCTTCATCGTGGCCACCGACAACGGCATCCTGCACCGCATGCGCCAGCTCGCGCCGAGCAAGACGCTGATCGAGGCGCCCACCGCCGGCAACAGTGCCACGTGCAAGAGCTGCGCCCACTGCCCGTGGATGGCGATGAATGCACTGCAGGGCGTGGTGGACTGCCTGGAACAGGGCTCCGGCGAGATCCTTGTGCCCGAGCCCACGCGAAGCCAGGCACTCGGCTGCATCGACCGCATGCTCGATTTCGTGGCGAAGAATCCTTCGAGCATCGCCAAGCCCGCGCAGGGCTTCGTGCCGAACGTCGGAGCCGCTTGATCTGCAGTGGCCGCTGGCTCGTGAGTTCACCAGTCACTGATCACCGGTCACAAGTCACTACCCAAAATGTTTGACCACAACGAAACCCTCGACGAAGCGCGCGCCCGCAACATCAATGAGGCGCTGTTCGAAGACCTCGGCGAACGCGACTGGACCGGGCAGCTGATACCCGAAGGCGAGCGCGTGCGTGCCCGCGTGCTGGTGCGTGAAGACGCGATGCTGTGCGGGCGAGACTGGTTCGAGGGCTGCGTGACGGTGCTCGACAAGCAGGCGCGCATCGAATGGCACTACGACGAAGGCGCGTGGATGAAGGCCGACACGCTGGTGTGCCACATCGAGGGCGATGCGCGCGCGCTACTGGCGGCCGAACGGCCAGCGTTGAACTTCCTGCAGTTGCTCTCAGGCACCGCCACTGCGACGCGCCGCCACGTCGAAGCGGTGGCCGGTGCCTCCACCAACCCGAAGGGCTGCGCCATCCTCGACACCCGCAAGACCATCCCGGGCCTGCGCCTCGCGCAGAAATACGCGGTGCGCGTGGGCGGCGGGCAGAACCAGCGGCTGGCGCTCTATCACGGCATCCTCATCAAGGAAAACCACATCGCGGCGGCCGGCGGCGTGACGCAAGCCCTGCAGGCCGCCCAGGCGCTGAATGCCAGCGTGGAGATCCAGGTCGAGGTCGAAACGCTGGACCAGCTGCGCGAAGCCCTGGCCGCCGACGCCACCAGCGTGCTGCTCGACAACTTCACCTACCCGCAGATGCGTGAGGCAGTAGCGATCACCGCCGGGCGCGCTTTGCTCGAAGTTTCGGGCGGTGTGGCGATCGAGCAGTTGCGCGACATCGCCGCCACCGGCGTAGACCGCATCTCCATCGGCCGCCTCACCAAAGACGTGAAGGCCGTGGACTATTCCATGCGCGTGCTGGAACGCCTGTAGCCGGAGGCTCAACTCGCGCGCGCCTCTGCCGAAAACCGGAAACCACTCGGCCCGATGAGAGCGCCATGAGCGACAGCTTTGAATCGATCCACAACTTCTACGAGCAGCCGGTGCTCGATGCAGTGCTGGCCTCGGCGGCAAGGTATCCGCACCTGAGCGGCGACCTGCTGGCCGACGTGGCCTGCGTGGCGCTGAACCGCCTGCCCACACGCTACATCCGCCATCCAGTGGACCTGGCCTTCTACATGCCTGACAAGGAACGCGTCGAAAACGAGCGGGCCATCGTCGAAGCCGTGCAGCATGCTTTCGAGTTCGTGCAGGCGCGCACGGCCATGCGTGCACGGCGTTGACGCTTGATCAGTGATCAGTGGCCACACTGGTCACCGGCCACCAGTCACTGACGGATCAGCCGCTCAGCCCCAGGGCCTTCGCCTTCTTTTCCTTTTTGCCGTCAGCAGCACCGCTTCTGGCCGGCCGCACCAGTATGGTCGGGAAGCTCACCGGCAGCGTGTGCGGGAAGTCCCGGCTGTAGTGCAGCCCGCGACTTTCCTGCCGCATCAATGCTGAGCGCACGATCAGCTCGGCGCAATCGACCAGGTTGCGCAACTCCAGCAGGTCGCGGTTGACGCGGAAGTTCGCGTAGTAGTCGTCGATCTCGTTGCGCAGCAACTTGATGCGATGGCGGGCGCGCTCCAGCCGCTTGGTGGTGCGCACGATGCCCACGTAGTTCCACATCAGCAAACGCAGCTCGTCCCAGTTGTGGGAGATGACGACCTGCTCGTCGGCGTTCTCGACCTGGCTCTCGTCCCACGCCGGCAGTCCGGGCCCAGGGCCATTGAGATGCGCCAGCACGTGGTGGGCGCAGGTGCGGCCCAGCACCACGCATTCGAGCAGCGAGTTGCTGGCCAGCCGGTTGGCACCGTGCAGGCCGGTGTAGGTGGTCTCACCCACGGCGTAGAGCCCCGGCAGGTCCGTGCGCCCGTCCAGGTCGGTGACCACGCCGCCGCAGGTGTAGTGCGCGGCGGGCACCACGGGAATCGGTTGCCTGGCGATGTCGATGCCCAGCGACAGGCAGCGCGCATGGATGGTGGGGAAATGCTCCTTCAGGAAGGCTTCACCCAGGTGCGTGGCATCGAGCCAGACGTGGTCCACGCCGTGCTTCTTCATCTCGAAGTCGATCGCACGGGCCACGATGTCGCGCGGCGCGAGCTCGCCGCGTTCGTCGTGGTTGTGCATGAAGCGCACACCACCGTTGTCACCCCCGTTTCCGACGATCGGCAGCTTCAGCTGCCCACCCTCGCCTCGCAATGCCTCGGTGATGAGGAAGCTGCGCTCCTGCGGGTGATACAGGCAGGTCGGATGGAACTGGATGAACTCCATGTTGCCGACACGGCAGCCCGCGCGCCATGCCATGGCGATGCCGTCGCCGGTGGCCGTCTCGGGGTTGGTGGTGTAGCGGTACACCTTGCCGGCACCGCCCGTGGCCAGCACCACTGCCGCCGCCGGCAGCGTCTCGACGCGCTGGCGGTCGATATCGAGCGCGTAGACGCCGTAGCAGCGCGAGGATTCCTCGCGCTTGAGGTGCCGCGAGGTGATCAGGTCCACCGCCATCCAACGCTCGCGCAGCGTGATGTTGGGGTGGCGCTTCACCTCTTGCAGCAGCACTTCGTGGATGGCCTTGCCCGTGGCGTCGGCCGCGTGGGCGATGCGCCGCACGGCATGGCCGCCTTCTCGCGTGAGGTGCAGCCCGAGCGGGCCTTCCGGGTCGCTCGAAAACGGTACACCGCGCGCCACCAGCCACTCGACCGCGGCGGCGCTGTTCTCGGCGATGAAGCGTGCCGTGTGTTCGTCTACCAGACCGGCGCCAGCGTCCCGAGTGTCCCGCACATGGGACTCGATGCTGTCGTCACTGCCCAGCACACCCACGATGCCGCCCTGCGCCCAGGCCGTTGCCGCTTCTTCGAGGTTGCGCTTGGCCAGCACCACCACGGGGTGGCGGTCTGCCAGATGCAGGGCGACCGTGAGCCCGGCCAGACCCGCTCCAACGATCACGACAGGAGGAGCGGTTTTTGCAGGCATCGCATCGGGCATGGTGGTCAGAGGCAGCAGAAAGGCCGCGCCGATTCTATCGAGCGGGCATATTTCACGGCCCCTGCCCGGCTGCAAGGCACCGCGTGTTGTCATCGTCCATCAGGGGGATGGCGGCAGCGCGACGCCACGTGAAATCATGCACGTCACGGTCAGGCACATTTTGAAACACCAACTTACACTCGATTCGCCTGCTCCCGTTCGTTGAGCCTGACGGCAGCCCCGATTCACCTGCAGTTTCGAAGGAGTCGACCCATGGCGGCACTGCCTTTTGAGCGTTCGGCCTGGCCAAGCTCCACCCCTTCACAGCCGATGGCCCGCGAGGAATGGCAAGCAACTCGTGCAGAAACTGCGGTGGCCACCCAGATCCTGCAAGACGAGCAGGACTATCTCCAGACCGAACGTGAACGCGACATCGGCCGAGCCATCGGCAGCGACACGCGCGAGCTGTTCGTCTCGTGCGATCCGGCCGAGGCGCTGGAGCAGCAGTTCGAACACCTGGCGCCGCAATACATTGCGGTGCACGACGTCGGCACGGCCACCTCGCGCAAGCTGCTGGCAGGCATTGCCGCCGCTGCGGGCCGCAAGCCGCAAAAGCTGCTGATCCGGCGCCAGGGCTACGGCACCACGCTGGCCACGCTCGAATTCGTCGACTGCCCGGCCGGCAACGGCCACAACGTGCGGCTGTATTCCACCGAGGTGGATGCCGACACGCAGGCACGCCAAGCCATGGCCCGCACGCTGCTGGGCCACAGCCTGCTGGCTGTGCTGATGGTGGGCGATCTGCCCGCCCATGCGCTCGACGCGAGCCTGAAGCCGCTGCGCGACGCGATGCTCGCCGGCCACTGGGCCAATCGCAACATGCTGGTGCTGCCGCTGCACGCGAGCAACATGATCGCGAGCCACGCGGCCGAGCTGGGCATGGGCACCGGTGTCGAGGTGCGCACGACACCCCAGGTCACACGACCCGCGGAAGCGTGGGCCTTCCTCGGCGCCACGTGGAACCGGCTGCAAGACCGCCTGCACCCTGCCGGCGGCGGTGCCACGCTGGCACGCCTGAGCCCGGCGCCGGCCGCGGCTGCCCGGCCGCCGGCCGAGCCCGTGGTGACCCCCATGCCCGTGGTGGGTGCCGCGGCTGCCCCTACATCGCCGCTGGAACGCTATGTCTATCAGCTCGCCGAAGTGGCCGGCATGGTGAGCTGCTGCGTGTTCGAGCAGGCCAGCGGTCGCACGCTCGCCCATGCCGGCTCGCGCCCCGGCGGAGACGAACTCGCTCGCCAGGGCGGCGGCATATTGGCCGCCATGCTGGCCGGCAGCCGCAACCTGGGGCTCGGCTATGCCGTGCCCGACGCGATGATCACCCTCGGCCAGCACCACCTCGTGCTGCGCCCGGTGCCTGAACACCCGGGCCTCGTGCTGCATGCCGTGCTCGACAAGCCCCACGTCAACGTGACGCTGGTACGAGCCCAGATGCACAAGCTGGACGCCGAGCTCTCGGCCCAGGTCAACGCACGCAAGCCGGCACCCTGATCACCCAGGGCGCCGGCATCGTCTCGGCGTCTTCAGTGCATCACGCGTTCGAAGTGGAACTCGCCCGGCGCGCGGATCGGATCCACGTCCACCGGGATCACGTCCTTCGGCCCGAACTTGCCTTCCAGCAACAGCTTCGACAGCGGGTTCTCGATGCGGTGCTGGATGGCCCGCTTGAGCGGCCGCGCACCGAACACCGGGTCGAAGCCCACCTTGGCCAGCTCAGCGAGCGCGGCCTGTGACACGTCGAGCTTCATCTCGAGCTTCTCGAGCCGCTGCTCGAGCTGGCGCAGCTGGATCTGCGCGATCGATTCGATGTGCTTGGCATCGAGCGCATGGAACACCACTGTCTCGTCGATGCGGTTCAGGAACTCTGGGCGGAAATGCTGCTTCACCTCCGCCCACACCGAGTCCTTGATCAGCTCCGGGTCCTGCCCCGCCATCTGCATGATGAGGTGCGAGCCCAGGTTGCTGGTCATCACGATCACGGTGTTCTTGAAGTCCACGGTGCGGCCCTGGCCGTCGGTCAAGCGGCCATCGTCGAGCACCTGCAGCAGCACGTTGAAGACGTCCGGGTGGGCCTTTTCCACCTCGTCGAGCAGCACCACGCTGTAAGGCTTGCGACGCACGGCCTCGGTCAGGTAGCCGCCTTCGTCGTAGCCCACGTAGCCCGGTGGCGCGCCGATCAGGCGGCTCACCGAGTGCTTTTCCATGAACTCGCTCATGTCCACGCGAATGAGGTGATCTTCGCTGTCGAACAGGAACGAGGCCAGCGCCTTGCACAGTTCGGTCTTGCCGACACCCGTGGGACCAAGGAACAGGAACGAACCGTATGGCCGGTTCGGATCGCTCAAGCCCGCACGTGAGCGGCGGATCGCATCGCTCACCGCGCGAATGGCCTCCTCCTGGCCGACCACCCGCTCGTGCAGCCTGGCTTCCATCTGCAGCAGCTTTTCGCGCTCGCCCTGCATCAGCTTGGACACCGGAATGCCAGTGGCCCGCGCCACCACTTCGGCGATTTCTTCGGCGCCCACCAGCGTGCGCAGCAGCTGCGGCTTGCCGCCTTCGGCCTTGCCGGCCTCCTTGGCCTGCGCTTCCTTGAGCTTCTTTTCCAGCTCGGGCAGGCGGCCGTACTGAAGCTCGGCGACCTTGTTGAAGTCACCCTTGCGCTTCAACTCCTCGATCTGGAAGCGGATCTTGTCGATCTCTTCCTTCAGGTGTGCAGAGCCCTGGGCGGTGGCCTTCTCGGCCTTCCAGATCTCTTCGAGGTCGGCATATTCGCGCTCGAGCTTGGCGATTTCGTCGGTGATCAGGCCCAGGCGCTTCTGCGAAGCCTCGTCCTTCTCTTTCTTGACCGCCTCGCGCTCGATCTTGAGCTGGATGAGCCGACGGTCGAGCCGGTCCATCGCCTCGGGCTTGGAGTCGATCTCGATCTTGATCTTGGCCGCGGCCTCGTCGATCAGGTCGATGGCCTTGTCGGGCAGGAAGCGGTCGGTGATGTAGCGGTGGCTGAGCTCCGCCGCGGCCACGATGGCCGGGTCGGTGATCTCCACGCCGTGGTGCACCTCGTACTTTTCCTGCAGGCCGCGCAGGATGGCGATGGTCGCCTCCACGCTGGGCTCGTCGACCAGCACCTTCTGGAAGCGGCGCTCCAACGCGGCGTCCTTCTCGACGTATTTGCGGTATTCGTCGAGCGTGGTGGCGCCGATGCAATGCAGCTCGCCGCGCGCGAGCGCCGGCTTGAGCATGTTGCCCGCATCGATGGCGCCTTCGGCCTTGCCGGCGCCCACCATGGTGTGCAGCTCGTCGATGAACAGGATGATGCGGCCCTCGTCGTGGGCCACTTCCTTGAGCACCGCCTTCAGGCGCTCCTCGAACTCGCCGCGGTACTTGGCACCAGCCAGCAAGCCTGCCATGTCGAGCACCAGCACACGCTTGTCCTTCAGCGACTCGGGCACTTCGCCGTTCACGATGCGCTGCGCCAGCCCTTCGACGATGGCGGTCTTGCCCACGCCCGGCTCGCCGATCAGCACCGGGTTGTTCTTGCTGCGACGCTGCAGCACCTGGATGGCACGGCGGATCTCGTCGTCGCGGCCGATCACCGGGTCGAGCTTGCCCTGGCGGGCACGATCGGTGAGGTCGAGCGTGTACTTCTTCAACGTCTCGCGCTGACCTTCGGCTTCGGCGCTTTCGACCTTCTGGCCGCCACGCACCGCCTCGATGGCAGTGGTCAACGACTTGCGCGTCAGGCCGTGTTCGCGCGCCAGCCGGGCGATGTCACCTTTGTGGTCGGTGAGCGCCAGAAGGAACATCTCGCTGGCGATGAACTGGTCGCCTGCCTTCAGCGCCTCTTTCTCGGCGGCCTGCAGCAGCGCCACCGTGTCGCGGCCTGCCTGCACGCCTTCGCCGCCTTGCACACTGGGCAGCCGGTTGAGTTCGGCTTCCAGTACCGCCTGCAGGCCCGACGTGTTGACGCCGGCGCGTGCGAGCAGCGCCTTCGGCCCGTCGGTCTGATGCAGCATGGCCAGCAGCAGGTGCGCCGGCTCGATGTAGGGGTTGTCGCGGGCGATGGCCAGCGACTGCGCTTCGCCCAGGGCCTCCTGGAACTTGGTGGTGAGTTTGTCGATTCGCATGGGGGTGAATCCTCCGATTGCTGCCGACTTCGGGGCTGGCCCCGAGTTTTCAAGGCAAGCGCCGCACCCGGGTTGACCCAGGCCAAACGACGTGCGCTCAGGCGGCGTTGGACGCCTGGATGCCCCAGCGCTTGAGCGCCTCGTCGTCGGCCACGCGGGCATCGACCCAGCGCGCGCCTTCGGCCGTGTGTTCCTTCTTCCAGAACGGCGCCTGCGTCTTGAGGTAGTCCATCAGGAATTCGCAGGCCTGGAAGGCGTCACCGCGATGGGCCGAGCTCACGGCCACCAGCACGATCTGGTCACCCAGCTCGAGCGGCCCCACCCTATGGATCACGCAGACGCGGCGGATGTTGAAGCGGCGCCGAGCCTCGTCGACCATCGCTTCGATGGCGGCCTCGGTCATGCCGGGGTAGTGCTCGAGCTCCATGCGGTGCACATCGGCGCCCTCGCTGCGCTCACGCACCGTGCCCACGAAGCTGGCCACCGCGCCCACACCCGGGTCACCGGCTCGCAAGGCGGCCACTTCGGCCCCGAGATCGAAGTCTTCGGTCTGGATGCGTACGCGCGGGCTGTCGCTCATGCCTGTGATTGTGCCCCGCCCCTAGAATGCGCCGCATGCCCCTCCCGCTCGATATCCACGCCCACGTGCTGCCGGCGCAGCACGTTGACGCGGCCACGGCGGTGGTGGTCAAAGCAAAAAAACAGCAGCTCGTCTGACCGGAGCAGCTGTTCCGTCGTCAGATGAGCGACGGAACGGTTCGGCGGCATCCCTGCTCCCTTTCGTTGCGCTCCTCTGGAACGGACCCATCGGTCATCTCCAGCCCACAAGGAGCGTCCCATGCCATCTCTTCCTTCCACCGACTTTTCCGGACTCTGGATTCCCCTGGTCACGCCTTTCGACCAAGGCGCCATCGACCATGCGGCCTTGCGTCGCCTGGTAGCGCACCTGGCGCCCAGCGGCATTGCCGGCTTCGTGGCGTGTGGCAGCACCGGCGAGGCAGCAGCGCTGGATGACGACGAGCAACTCGCCGTGCTCGACACCGTGCTGGCCTGCAACACCGGCCTGCCGGTGCTGATGGGCCTGGCAGGCAATCACCGGCCTTCGCTGCTGACGCAACTGCACCGCTGCGCTGAGCGCCCCATCGCCGGCTTCCTGACGCCAGCGCCCTACTACGTGCGGCCGTCTCAACACGGCCTCATCGAGCACTTCATCGCGCTGGCTGATGCCTCGCCGGTGCCCGTGGTGCTCTACGACATTCCCTACCGCACCGGCGTCGCCATCGAGCTGGAGAGCTATCGCGTGCTGGCCCAACACCCGCGTATCCGTGCGGTCAAGGACTGCGGCGGCTCACCCGAGAAGACGCAGACCCTCATCGCCGAAGGCCGGCTGCAGGTGCTCGCCGGCGAAGACGCCCAGATCTTCGGCACGCTGTGCCAGGGCGGGCACGGTGCGATCACCGCTGCTGCCCATCTACACACCGAACGGTTCGTCGCGATGTGCCGTGCCATCGGGCAAGGCAAGCTTGCCGAAGCGAGGGCCTTGCACCATGCGCTGGCGCCGCTCATCCGGTTGCTGTTTGCCGAGCCGAACCCTGCGCCGCTCAAGGCCATGCTGGGGCGAATGGGGTTGATTGGCGACGAGTTGCGCCCGCCTCTGACGGCCGCCACGCCAGCGCTCGTGGATCGGCTGGCGGCCCTGTGCTGAAGCTCAACCGCCCGTCACGGGCGGGAAGAACGCCACCTCGGCGCCATCTGCCAAAGCCACGGCTTCGCCCGTGGCCATGACCTGGTTCACTGCTGCCCGCAAGGCCCGCCCGCGGGCCAGCACCTCGGCATGGCGGCCGCCACGTGCAATGAGCTGCTCGCGCAGCTCGGCGAGCGTGCACGATGCAGCTTCAAGTTCGACTTGCTCGCTGGCACCCAGGGCTTCGCGGATGGAAGCGAAATAACGGACAGTGAACTTCACGCTAGCAACTCCGGCATCGGCAGGAACCGCACCATGTCACCGGCTCGCACGGCTTGGCCGGGAGCCAGGTCCACCAGCCCGTCGGCCCAGACCACCGAGGTCAACACGCCCGAGCCCTGGCTCGCAAAGAGCTCCAACCCACCACTGGCGTTGCGGCGCACCCGCAGGAACTCGCGCCGCTTGTCGGGTTTGAGCCAGTCGAAATCCGCCCGCATCGGGAGGCCTTGCGGCTCTTGCCAAGCCATACCCTGCAGTGCCATCAGGACCGGCCGCACGCTCACCAGGAAGGTCACGAAGCTCGACACCGGATTGCCGGGCAGCCCGACGAAGAGCGTGGGGCGGCCATGGCCTGTGCGCACCTCGCCAAAAGCCAGCGGCTTGCCTGGCTTGATGGCCACCTGCCAGAGATCGAGCCGGCCTTCGGCTTGCACGGCAGGCTTCAGGTGGTCTTCTTCACCGACGGAGACACCACCCGAAGTGACGATGAGATCGTTGCCTTCGGCTGCACGCCGCAGCGCCTCGCGGGTCGCGTCCAGTTTGTCGGGCACGATGCCGAGATCGGTGACCTCGCAGCCCATGGCTTGCAGCAGCCCGCGCAGCGTGTAGCGGTTGGAGTTGTAGATGGCGCCCGGCTTCAGCGGCTCGCCCGGCATGGCCAACTCGTCACCGGTGGAAAACAGCGCCACACGCGGGCGGCGTGTCACGGTCAGGCTGGCGGCTCCTATAGTGGCGGCCAAGCCCAGCGCCTGCGGTGACAAGCGCGTACCACGCGTGAGCACCACGGAGCCTTCACGCACGTCTTCACCGCGCCGGCGGATCGCCTGGGCCAGCTGCGGCAGGGTGTCGACGCGCACCGAGTCGCCTTGCGCATTGCACAGCTCCTGCATCACGACGGCATCGGCGCCGGGCGGCACCGGGGCGCCTGTGAAGATGCGTGCTGCCGTGCCCGGCTGCAGCGGCGTACCCACCTGCCCCGCCGCAATACGCTGGCTCACCCGCAACACGGTGCCGGCGGCCGGCACGTCGGCCACGCGCAGCGCGTAGCCGTCCATCGCGCTGTTGTCCAGCGGCGGCACGTCGAGCGTGGACTCCAGGTCGAGGGCCAACACGCGACCCAGCGCTTCGAAGGTGGAAACCTCCTCCGTCTCGGCGATCGGTCGGGTGGAGGCCAGCAGGCGCTCGATCGCTGCGGTCAGCGGCAACAACTCACGGCGTGGGGCGGGTGTATTCATAGCGCGAGGCCTGCGTGAGCAGGAACTGTGCAATGGCGTCGGGGTTGCCGAGATCCAGCAATGGCAGCTGCGTGACGGACGGCAACTCTGCCGGGCTGTCCGTGGCAATGGCCGAAACATAGGGGTCGTCCGGGTAGATCACCGGCTTGCCGTTGGCTGCACGCCAGACCTCGATCTTCAGCAGGTCTGCATGCTTGAAGCCCTCGACCAGCCCCCAGTCGCACGGTGCCAGCCCGGCCAGCAGCTGGTGCACGTCAGGGTCGCCCTCGACCTCGTACTCACGCATCAAGGCCAACCGCCTGCTGGACGCCACCAGCACTTCGAAAGCGCCTGCCTCGCGGTGACGGTACGAATCCTTGCCGGGCTTGTCGACGTCGAACGCGTGGTGTGCGTGCTTCACCACCGACACACGCTGACCAGCAGCACGCAGCCGCGGAATGAGCTGCTCGATCAGCGTGGTTTTGCCTGAACCGGAATAACCGCAGAAGCCGACGACTTTCATTGGCAACCAGAAGCGCCGACCGCTCAGTGCCGGCGTTCAGACATTCTGCGCGATGTGAGCCTTGACGGCATTGACATCAACCGGCATCACCTTGAAGCGCTTGGGCAGTTGCTCCAACCCTTGCAGCGCGGCCGGCCGCTCGGGTTCACGGCCCAGCGCCTCGCGGATGGTTTCTGCGAACTTGGCCGGTAGCGCTGTTTCGAGCACCACCATCGGCACACCAGGTGTGAGGTGCTCGCGTGCAACCTTCAGGCCGTCGGCCGTGTGTGTGTCGATCATCACGCCAAAGCGGTCCCACGTATCACGAATGGTGGCCAGGCGATCGGCATGGGTGCTCTTGCCCGAGACGAAGCCGTAGTTGCGCACCCGCGAAGACTCCAGCGACGTGAGCGTGAAGCTGCCGCGTTGCTCGATTTCGCTCTTGAACAACTGCAGCGTGCGGGCACCATCTCGCCCCAGCAGATCGAACACGAAACGCTCGAAGTTCGAGGCCTTCGAAATGTCCATCGAAGGGCTCGAGGTCTCGTGCGTCTCGGCCGCGCCGCGCACGCGGTAGCTGCCGGTGCGAAAGAACTCGTCGAGGACGTCGTTCTCATTGGTGGCCACCACCAGCTTGCCGATGGGCAGGCCCATCATGCGCGCCACGTGCCCAGCACAGACGTTGCCGAAGTTGCCAGACGGCACGGTGAAGTCGACCTTTTCGTCGTTGCTCTTCGTAGCCTGGAAATAGCCGGCGAAGTAGTAGACGACCTGGGCCACGAGGCGCGCCCAATTGATCGAGTTGACGGTGCCGATCTTGTGCTGGCGCTTGAAGGCGAGGTCGTTGGAGACCGCCTTCACGATGTCCTGGCAATCGTCGAACACACCTTCGACCGCGAGGTTGTAGATGTTGGCGTCCTGCAGGCTGAACATCTGGGCCTGCTGGAACGGGCTCATGCGTCCGTGCGGGCTCAGCATGAACACGTTGATGCCCTGCTTGCCCCGCATCGCATATTCGGCGGCGCTGCCGGTGTCGCCCGACGTGGCACCGAGGATGTTGAGCGTTTCAGCGCGGCGCTTGAGCTCGTACTCGAAGAGGTTGCCCAGCAGCTGCATCGCCATGTCCTTGAAGGCCAGCGTCGGGCCGTTGGACAGGGCTTCGAGCTGCACGCCGGGCTCCAGCGGCTTGAGCGGCACGATCGCATCGGTGCCAAAGGCTTCGCGGGTGTAGGTCTTGCGCACGAGTGCGCGCAGGTCCTCGGGCGGAATGTCGTCGATGTAGAGCGACAACACCTCGAAGGCCAGGTCGGCATACGGCAGCGTGCGCCAACGCGCCAAGGTAGCGGCATCGACGGCTGGATAGCTCACCGGCAGGTACAGGCCGCCGTCCGGCGCCAGGCCTTCGAGCAGGATCTCGCAGAAGCGGCGCGGCGTCTGGTCGCCGCGCGTGCTGATGTACTTCATTAGCTCAGCTCTTCCTTGCGGATGCGCACGATGGGCGCGAGCACGGTGGGCAGCGCCTGCATCTGGGCGATGGCGGCATTCATGCGGCCTTCGAGGGTGTCGTGCGTGAGGATGATGAGGTCGGTCTGGTTTTCACCGTCGCCGCCCACCTCATCGCTTTCACGCTGCAGCACGGCATCGATCGAGATATCGTTGTCGGCCAGGATGCGCGTGATGTTGGCCAGCACACCGGCCTGGTCGGCCACGCGCAGCCGCAGGTAGAAGGCCGTGACCACCTGGTCCATCGGCAGGATGGGCGTGCTCGCCAGCGCATCGGGCTGGAAGGCGAGGTGCGGCACGCGGTGATATGGGTCGGCCGTATGCAGCCGCGTCACGTCCACGAGGTCGGCCACCACGGCCGAAGCGGTGGGCTCGGAGCCGGCGCCCTTGCCGTAGTAGAGCGTGGAGCCGACGGCGTCACCCTGCACCACCACGGCGTTCATTGCCCCTTCGACGTTGGCAATCAGCCGCTTGGCCGGCACCAACGTGGGGTGCACACGCAATTCGATGCCACGCGCCTGCTGGCGCGTGATGCCCAGCAGCTTGATGCGATAGCCCAACTGCTCGGCGTAGTTGATGTCGGTGGCCTGCAGCTTCGTGATGCCTTCGATGTACGCCTTGTCGAACTGCACCGGCACGCCGAAGGCGATGGCACTCATGATGGCCAGCTTGTGCGCCGCATCGATGCCCTCGATGTCGAAGGTCGGGTCCGCTTCGGCATACCCCAGGCGTTGCGCCTCCTTCAGCACCACGTCGAAATCCAACCCCTTGTCACGCATCTCCGACAGGATGAAGTTGGTCGTGCCGTTGATGATGCCGGCGATCCACTCGATGCGGTTGGCAGTGAGGCCTTCGCGCAACGCCTTGATGATGGGCACGCCGCCGGCCACTGCCGCCTCGAAGGCCACCATCACGTCGCGCTCACGAGCCTGCGCAAAGATCTCGGTGCCATGCACTGCGAGCAATGCCTTGTTGGCCGTGACCACGTGCTTGCCGTTGGCGAGCGCCTTGAGCACGAGTTCGCGTGCACGCTCCGTGCCGCCGATCAGCTCGACCACGATGTCGATGTCGGGCCGGGTGACGAGTACATCGAAGTCGTCGCCGATTTCGACTTCATTGCCGAGTGCGGCGCGGGCCTTCTCGACATTGCGCGCGGCCACCGCCGCCACTTCGATGCCGCGCCCGGCGCGACGAAGGATCTCAGCCTGGTTGCGCTGCAGGACCTTGACCACGCCACTGGCAACCACGCCTGCTCCCAGCAGGCCCAAACGTATCGGTTTCATAGGACTCTTTTCAGCTCAGCGTGAATGGCGCTTGCGGTAGTGATCGAGGAAGCGGGCGATGCGGCCGACGGCATCGGTGAGGTCATCGGAATTCGGCAGGAACACGAGACGGAAGTGGTCCGCCGTCGGCCAGTTGAAGCCGGTGCCCTGCACGATCAGCACCTTCTCTTCGGCCAGCAACTCGTAGGCGAACTGCTGATCGTCCTCAATGGGATACAGCTTCGCGTCGAGCTTGGGGAACATATACAACGCCGCCTTGGGCTTCACGACGCTGACACCCGGAATCTGCGTCAGCAACTCGTACGCGAGATCGCGCTGACGGCACAGCCGCCCACCGGGCGCCACCAGGTCCTTGATGCTCTGGTAACCGCCCAGCGCCGTCTGAATGGCCAGTTGCCCCGGCGTGTTGGGGCACAGGCGCATCGAGGCCAGCATGTTCAGGCCCTCGATGTAGTCCTTGGCATGGCGCTTCTCGCCCGACACCACCATCCAGCCCGCGCGATAACCGCAGGAGCGGTAGTTCTTCGACAAGCCATTGAAGGTGAGGCACAGCACGTCGTCGGCCAGTGAGGCGATGCTGGTGTGCGTGTGGCCGTCGTACAGCGTCTTGTCGTAGATCTCGTCGGCAAAGACGATGAGCTGGTGTGCTCGAGCGATCTCGACCAGCTCCTTCAACACCGATTCCGGGTACAGCGCGCCGGTCGGGTTGTTCGGATTGATGACGACGATGGCCTTCGTGTTGGGCGTGATCTTCGACTTGATGTCGGCGATGTCCGGCATCCAGTCGCTCTGCTCGTCGCACATGTAGTGCACCGGCCGGCCGCCCGAGAGCGCCACCACGCCGGTGTACAGCGGGTAGTCGGGCGACGGGATCAGCACCTCGTCGCCGTCGTCGAGCAGCGCATTCATGCTCATCGCAATGAGCTCGGAGGCGCCGTTGCCCAGGTAGACGTCATCGACCGTGACGCCCGTGATGTGCTTTTCTTGCGTGTAGTGCACCACCGCCTTGCGCGGCGCGAACAAACCTTTGGAGTCGGTGTAGCCCGCCGAATGCGGCATGTTGCGGATCATGTCCTGCACGATCTCGTCGGGCGGCTCAAGCCCGAACACCGCGAGGTTGCCGATGTTCAGCTTGATGATCTTGTGGCCCTCTTCCTCCATCTGGCGGGCCTTTTCCAGCACGGGGCCACGGATGTCGTAGCACACGTTGGCGAGCTTGCTGGACTTCGCGATCGGCTTCAAGACGCTCTCTCCTCCGGGGGCTTCGCACGAGGCGTTGCTGCAGTGCGAAAGATAGAATTTAACCACACGGTGCATGCGCCACCGCGCTGCAAAAAGCAGCATCAAAGCGAGTTCCTCACTTGAAACTGCACCCCGACCGCATCGACGGCGTCAACGTGATCGCCGCCTACACCGCAACGAGCATCACGGTGAACGGACAACCCTGGCGCGAAAGCCTCTTGCTGCCTGCAAGGGGCAGGGTTTCGAGCTGGTCCTGCGAGCGGTTCGAAGACCTCGTCGTTTCGCATTTCGAAGCGGTCGCAGCACTCAAGCCGGAACTGGTGATCTTCGGCAGCGGCGCGCGACTGCACTTCGCAAAACCGGAGTTGCTGCGCCCCTTGATCGAGCAGCACGTAGGCATTGAAACGATGGATACCGCAGCGGCCTGCCGCACGTACAACATCCTCGTAGCTGAAGGGCGCGACGTGGTGGCGGCACTTCTCTTGCAATCGGCCTGACGGCCCCTCAAATGAGGCTCGCGCCCGGGAAACCACCCACTGGGGGGACCGGGTTCATCAAGCCCTCGGCTTTATAATCGCAGGCTACGCCCCGACAGGGCGCAACTATCCGACTCCCTTCATGACGCCCGCCCTCAACAAACCCCTCCCGGAATTTGAAGCGCTGGCCACCGGCGGCGTGAAGTTCACGCCGCAGGCCTTTCTCGGTCAAACGGTCGTTCTGTACTTCTACCCCAAGGACAACACTCCCGGCTGCACGACCGAAGCCATGCAGTTCCGCGACAAGCACAAGGACTTTCTGAAGGCCGGTGCAGTGGTGTTCGGCGTGTCGCGCGACAACATGGCCTCGCACGACAAATTCAAGCAGAACCTCGAGCTGCCGTTCGAGCTGGTAGCCGACACCGAGGAGAAGCTCTGCCACATGTTCGGCGTGGTCAAGAACAAGATCATGTACGGCAAGAAGGTCAAGGGCATCGAGCGCAGCACCTTCCTCATCGACCCCAAAGGTATGCTGGTGGCCGAATGGCGCGGCATCAAGGTCGCGGGCCACGTGGACGAGGTGTTGAAGGCAGTCAAAGGGCTCAAGAAGCCGGCCTGATCTGGTCATTGCTGCGAAACACGGCATGTGCATAATGGCCGCATGCTCGTGACGTTTCAAACGCAGCATCCACCCGGCAAGCCGCACAGGCGACTGTGCGGCTTTTTGCTTTTTTAGCCGCCCTGAAAAGCCAGCATTTCATGCCACTGCCGAAGCCGCCTGCCAAGAAAGCCACCATCCTCAGCTCCGCCGACTACGACTCCCAGGCCGCGCCCAAACCGGGCAAACGTTCTTCGAAAAACGAGCCCGCGGCCCCTGCCTTGCTCGATCTCTTCGATGTCGAGGCCAAGACTCCTCCTGTCAAGCCCCCCGCCGTCAAAACGCCTGCGCCCAGCCCCCAAGGCTCGCTGCCCGTCAAGGCCGTTTCGCGCGGTACCCCCGTCACCGCTCCTGAGCCCCGTGCCCGCAAGCCCCGGGGCGACGGTCCGGCCAAGCTCTTCGTGCTCGATACCAACGTGCTGATGCACGACCCGATGTCGCTGTTCCGCTTCGAGGAGCACGACGTCTACCTGCCGATGATCACGCTGGAGGAGTTGGACGGCCACAAGAAAGGCATGAGCGAGGTGGCTCGCAACGTGCGCCAGGTGAGCCGCGAACTCGACCAGCTGGCGGCGGACAGCAGCCATCTCGCCGATCCGGCCAAGGGCATCGAGCTGGCCAAGACAGGCCACCGCGAGGCGGGTGGCAAGTTGTATTTCCAGACGCAGATGCTGAACGTGCAGCTGCCGCCCGGGCTGCCGCAAGGCAAGGCCGACAACCAGATCCTGGGCGTGGTGCACGCGCTGCGCGAGCAGTATCCCGGGCGGGACGTGGTGCTGGTGTCGAAGGACATCAACATGCGCGTGAAGGCACGCGCGCTGGGCCTGCCTGCCGAGGACTACTACAACGACAAGACGCTCGACGACGGCGACCTGCTCTACACCGGCGTGCTGCCCCTGCCAGCCGACTTCTGGGACCGCCACGGCAAGACGATGGAAAGCTGGAGCCAGGGCGGCGCCACCTTCTATCGCATCAGCGGCCCGTTGGTGCCCGTGCTGATGATCAACCAGTTCGTCTACCTCGAGACGCCGGGAGCCGCACCGCTGTATGCCAAGGTCACCGAGATCACTGGCAAGACCGCGGTGCTCAAGACGCTGAAGGACTACAGCCACGGCAAGAACGCCGTATGGGGCGTCACCACGCGCAATCGCGAGCAGAACTTCGCGCTGAACTTGCTGACGGACCCGGAATGCGACTTCGTCACGCTCACCGGCACCGCCGGTACCGGCAAGACGCTGCTGACGCTGGCGGCCGGCCTGGCTCAGGTACTCGATGACCGCCGCTACAGCGAGATCATCGTCACCCGCGTGACGGTGCCCGTGGGCGAAGACATCGGCTACCTGCCCGGCACCGAAGAAGAAAAGATGGGCCCGTGGATGGGCGCACTGGACGACAACCTCGAGGTGCTGGCCAAGAGCGACACCAGCGCCGGCGAGTGGGGTCGTGCCGCAACCAATGAACTGGTGCGCAGCAAGATCAAGATCAAGAGCCTGAACTTCATGCGCGGGCGCACGTTCCTGAACAAGTACGTGATCATCGACGAGGCACAGAACCTCACGCCCAAGCAGATGAAGACGCTGATCACACGCGCCGGCCCGGGCACCAAGATCGTCTGCCTGGGCAACCTCGCGCAGATCGACACGCCCTACCTCACCGAAGGCAGCTCGGGCCTCACCTATGCGGTGGACCGCTTCAAGGGCTGGCCGCACAGCGGCCATGTCACGCTGGCTCGCGGCGAACGTTCGCGCCTGGCGGACTTCGCTTCCGACGTGCTGTAGCAGTCGGATCGCTCCATCAAGAGCGTCAGGCGTCAGCCCACGCTCTTGATCGGCTTGAGCGGCCCCTTGAACCGCTCCTTCTGCGGCTTGCCTGAAAGCGGCGGAAATTCGACGACTTGCTGCGGCACATCCCGCTCAGGGATGCGGTCGAGCAGATGGCGGATCAGCGTGAGCCGCCCATGGCGCTGGTCGTTGAAGTCCACCAGCGTCCACGGCGCGTGCCTGGTGTGGGTGGCCTCCAGCATCGCGTCGCGTGCACGGCCGTACTCGGCATACTGCTCACGCGCCTTCAGGTCGATCGGGCTCAGCTTCCAGCGCTTGAGCGGATCGGCCTGCCGCTCCGCAAAGCGTTCCTCCTGCTGCTCCTGGTCCACCGTGAGCCAGTACTTGAACAGCAGCACGCCGTCGTCCACCAGCAGTTTCTCGAAGACAGGCGCCTGCTTCAGGAACAGCTGGTACTCGGCCTCGGTGCAAAAGCCCATCACCTTCTCGACGCCCGAGCGGTTGTACCAGCTGCGGTCGAACAGGGCGATCTCGCCGGCGCACGGCAAGTGCGCCACATAGCGCTGGAAGTACCATTGACCACGCTCTCGTTCGCTTGGCTTGGCCAATGCCACCACATGACATTGGCGCGGATTGAGCTGTTCGCTGATGGCACCGATCACGCCTCCCTTGCCAGCGGTGTCACGCCCTTCAATGAGCACCAGCAGGCGCTTGCCGGTGTGCTGCAGCCAGCGCGCCACGCGATCGAGTTCGAGCTGGAGTTCTTCTAGCCGCTCGAGATAGGTCTCCTTGTCGAGCTTGTCGTTCGCTTTGGCTGCTGCTTTCCTCTTGGTCACGGAGTGCGCTCCTGAGTTGCAAAACGTGCGTGTACAGCAGAACGCCGCAGACACCTAGTCTTACTATGTTAGTAAAGTCAAGGCATTATGCGCACTTGCTTCAAGCAA
>CAMLLU010000019.1 GCA_946480925.1 uncultured Rivibacter sp. | reverse complement strand
TGGCCCGCTGGACCGTGCCTCCACTGCGAACGGTGAGAGTGCATGGTGTTGCATTCAGGCCCTTTGCTTTGGTGACTTTCATTTGGGCCCTGCAAATAAAGTTACCCGCCTGCCGGGGCGGACTCCCGGCGGGCTGCCACCTCGACAAGATGAATCAACACGAAAGCAATCCAAAAAGAACCCAGTTGTGGAGACTCCTGATGAGCCCCCACACGCCCTTTGCGATGATCCCCACATGAAGCCCCTCCCTTCACCCCACTCCACCCCCCGCGATTTCCTCCGCGCCCTCTACGACACCGCCGTCCAGCGCGCCCTCCCAGCCCACAGCATCGCTCCCCACCTCCCCAAGCCCCCAAAGGGCCGCACCCTGGTGCTGGGCGCTGGCAAGGCAGGCGGCTCCATGGCCGAAGCCGTCAATGCCCTCTGGCCGCAAGACGCCCCCATCTCCGGCCTCGTCGTCACCCGCTACGACCACATTCCCCCCGCCTACAAGGCACTCCAGCAGCAACAAGGCCAGGCCCGCATCGAAGTCGTGGAAGCCGCCCACCCCGTGCCCGACGAAGCCGGCCGCCGTGCCGCCCAGCGCATCGTCGAGCTCACGAAGGACCTCACCGCCGACGACCTCGTGCTGTGCCTCATTTCCGGCGGAGGCTCCGCGCTGCTGTCGCTGCCGGCAGAAGGCATCACCCTCGAAGAGAAGCAGGCCATCAACAAGGCCCTGCTCAAGAGCGGCGCGGCCATCGACGAGATGAACTGCGTGCGCAAGCATCTCTCGGCCATCAAGGGCGGGCGGCTCGCTGCCATGTGTGCGCCGGCCAAGGTGGTCACGCTGCTCATCTCCGACGTGCCGGGCGACGAACCGGCCGTCATTGCCAGCGGCCCCACGGTGCCTGACGCGACCACTTGCGCCGACGCGCTGGCCATCCTCGAGCGCTACGGCATCGACATTCCACCGGCCGCTCGCGCCGGCCTCGAAAGCGGCTCGTTCGAAACGCCCAAGCCGGGTGACGCTGTCTTTGCTGGCCACGAAGTGCACATGATCGCCACGCCACAGCAGTCGCTCGAAGCGGCGGCGGCGCTCGCGCGACAGGCGGGCATCGAGGCGCACATCCTGTCCGACGAGATCGAAGGTGAGTCGCGCGAGGTGGGCAAGGTGCATGCGGCGCTTGCACGTGCGGTGGCCAAGGGGCATGGGCAGCCGTTCGCGAAGCCCTGCGTCATCCTCTCCGGCGGCGAGACCACGGTCACGGTCAAGCACAAGGGCGGGCGCGGCGGGCGGGCCAGTGAGTTCCTGCTGGGGTGCGGCATCGCGCTGCAAGGCCAGCCGGGTGTGTGGGTGCTGGCGGCGGATACCGATGGCATCGACGGCGTGGAAGACAACGCGGGCGCCATCGTCACGCCCGACACGCTGGCGCGCGCAGCGGCCCAGGGCCTCAAGGCACAGGAGTTCCTGGACCGCAATGACGTTTACACGTTCTTCGCGGCCTTGAACGACCTCGTGGTGCCGGGGCCCACGTTCACCAACGTGAACGACTTCCGCGCGCTGCTGGTCGTCTGAACGTCACTGCCCAGGCACAGGCACTGAGGGTTTTTCGCCCTCGTTGCCGCTGGGCGCAGGCACTTCTTCTGCAGCAGCGTTGGCGGGTGTCGCGGTGGGCAAGGACTGGGTGGACACGATGTCTGTTTCTTCTTCGTTGGCAGCGGGCTCGGCCGGTACCGGCTCTTCTTCGCCGCCACCTTCCTGCGACACCGTGGCCGTTGCGGCAGCGGTCAGCGCGGCCACTTGCTCCGGCGTGGGCACGAGCGCGCCGTCACCCCTGCGGTAGCCGCCGCGTAACGCGATGGCGATGGGCTTGGCGCGCGGCACGGTGGCTGCTGCGAGCCGGCTCTTCATGCCTCGCGTGGCCGGTGTCGTGGCAGGCACCGGTGCGGCGGCGAACGTCGATGCGGCATTGGCCAGCCAGCGGCGGATGTTCACCGCATCGAGCACCCGTTCTGCGGAGCCGCCGGCACCCATCAACACCATCAGCACCGTGCGGCCGGCGGCGCGCATGCGCATCGTGAGGCAGCGGCCGGCTTCCCTGGTGAAGCCGGTCTTCGACAGCAGGATCTCCCAGCCTGGCTCGCCGGTGAGCCAGTTGGTGTTGCGCACTTCCTTCGGTTGGCCGTTCACCACGGTGGTGTGGCGGAACTGGCTGCTGATGCGCGAGATCTCGTCGTAGCCGGCCGCAGCGCGCAGCAGCTTGGCCATGTCTTGCGCGCTCGACACGTTGTTGGGCGACAAGCCGGTGGGCTCCTCGATCGAGGTGCTGTGCATCTGCAGCGCCTGGATCTTGCGGCGTACCGCGAGCTTGAAGGCGGGCGGGCCGCCGGGGTAGTTGCGCGCCAGTGCGGCGGCAGCGCGGTTGTCGGAGGTGATGAGCGCCAGCTCGAGCAACGCGGTGCGCGTGAGCACCGTGCCCACGGCCACGCCGCTCCTCGTGTGCTTGAGGCGGTCGGTATCGGCCTCTTCGATGCGCAGTTCCTCTTCCGGGTCCTGCTTCGCATCGAGCACCACCATCGCGGTCATCAGCTTGGTGAGCGAGGCGATGGGCGCTGCTGCTTCGGCGTTCTTGTTCAGCAGCACTTCGCCGGTGGCCTCGTCCACCACGATCGCATGGGCCGAGCCGATCTTCATGGTGTCGCGCGCGGCCACAGCCTGGCCGGCCAGCAGCAGGCTCAAGGCTGAAGCAGTGAAGAAGATCAATCGAAGCATGGCCGCATATTTAGCGGACAAGCCGGTTCGTGGCGATGGCTCATTCGGGGGGAGTCATCAATGGAGAGGACTGTTTCCCCCGCGTACTAGGGATAAGCGAGTGGTTCATGGCACAAGGGTGCAACCGATGTGACTTTCGGTTGTCGACAGGGCCACGAGGGCACAATGCCGCGCCGCCGGCTGCAAGGGCCGGCCCCTGCAGTGACGACTCCTTTCTCCCATGCTGACCTACCGCCTCTTCCCGTGCCTGCGTATCGCCACGCTGTGGGGCCTGGCCTTGCTGTGTGCACACACCATGGCGCAAGACGGCGGCGAGGCCGCGAAGGTCCACTGGTGCCCACCCAGCGGGCCGACGTTGCCGCCGGTGCTACAGACAGACAACGGCTTGATGCTGAGGCCGGGTTGGGTGGTCCTGCGCATGCATGTGCGGCCAGGCGCCGTGCCGGTGACGGACGTTCGCGTGGTCAGCGAGGCCGGTGGGTCGAGCCATGCGCGCGTGTGGGTGCCGCTGGTGCGCAAGTGGAAGGGCTGCGCCGAGAACCAGCGCGAGACCCTGCTCGACGTGCGAATGGGTTTCTCCGGCGTGCAAGGCGGGGCAGGGCAAATGCCCAAGGAGGAAGGCTTCGGCCTCTATGCGTTCCGCACACCGCAGGGCGCACCGGCCTTGCCGAAGAACATCAGCGGCGCGGGCCTCTGCCCCATCCAGGCGAAGTTCAAGCTCAGGCAGCCCGATGCACCCAACGAGGTGGTTGAAGTCGAAAGTGCCGGCGGCGCGCCGGTGGCCGAGTGGCTGGCCACGCTGGTGCCCCAGCGCGACTACATGGAGCCCAACCCGGCAGGCAACCGCGTGGAGTTTCCCTGCCGGATGAAGGACAACGGCGAGCTGTTCTTCTACGAGCAGTGAGCAGCCCGCGGCATCGCGTTTCAGGTGCAGCGCTGAAGCGAAACCCCAATTCATTCACCGCGGAGACGCAGAGAACGCGGAGATCCGCAGAGGAGACTCGTATTCCTCCGCGAACCTCTGCGTCCTCCGCGCCTCTGTGGTGAAGGCTGTTGGTCTTTCACCGTCTCATGCGTCGCGGGTGGTGCGCAGCGCAATGGAAAATTGATATGTCGACGTGGGGCCGATCTCGCTGTACTTCTCGGCGCAGAAGCTGCTGCCGGCGCGGGCTTGCCGTTGAGCCTATGTTGTCGTACAACCTGGTGCCAGTGACGGCACCCACCCCATGAACCAACCCGCCGCGACTCCGCTTCGCAAACCCCGCTCCCTGGCCCTCGAACTGGTCGACGCCCTGGGCGACCGCATTCGCGACGGCAGCCTCGCCGCAGGCGACAAGCTGCCCACCGAGGCCGAGATCATGGGGGAGTTCGGCGTGAGCCGTACCGTGGTGCGCGAGGCCATCTCCAAGCTGCAGGCTGCGGGCCTGGTGCAAACCCGCCACGGCATCGGCACCTTCGTGGTGGGGCTGGGCGACTCGGCGCCGTTTCGCGTGGCGCCCGAGCAGCTGGCCACGCTGCGCGACGTGATCGCGCTGCTGGAGCTGCGCATCGGCATCGAGACCGAGGCCGCGGGCCTGGCGGCGCTGCGCCGCACCGAGCAGAACCTCGTCTACATGCGCTCGGCGCTCAATGCCTTCGAGCGCGCCATCGAAGAAGGGCGCGACGCGGTGGGGCCCGACTTCCAGTTCCACCTCGAGATCGCGCGCGCCACGCAGAACCCGCACTTCGCCGACATCATGGCCTCGCTGGGCAGCTCGATCATCCCGCGCTCGCGGCTCGAAACGCCGGCCGACATGAGCGAGGAGCGGCGCAACTACCTGCATGGCGTGAACCGCGAGCACCAGAGCATCCTCGACGCCATTGCCGCGCAAGACGCCGAGTCCGCCCGCGCCGCGATGCGCACCCACCTCGCCAACAGCCGCGAACGCCGTCGCCGCGCAGCGGGCGAGTAGGGCCCACCCCCGTAGCGCCTGCGGCGCTCCCCCTCAAGGGGGCTGAGCCCGGACACGAAGGGTCCAGTGGACCTTTCGTGCCTGGCGAAGGGCCGGACCGCAAGGTCCGGCGCGGCCTGCAAGGCCCCCCAGCGGACCGGCGGAGCCGGATCCGCGGCGGTCGCTCGGCGGGGCTGCCGCCCGGCGGGCACAACCCCGAGCTCCAGTAGGAATACGTATGGTCTCCTGGTTGTCATGGTTGTACGATGACTGACAACGTCGCAGAGGTGCCGCAAAGAAGAGCACCCGGCTCGTCATCCCCACCCCTGAGAGACAGGAGACAACGTCATGAAGCAGCTGATCTGCGCTCTGGCCGCCTCGTTCGCCCTTGCCGCGCCGGCCTTTGCCTGGCCCGACAAGCCCGTCACCCTGGTCGTGCCGTTCCCGCCCGGCGGCTCGTCGGACGTGATCGCCCGCACCCTGGCAGCCAAGATGCAGGAAAGGCTGGGGCAGACCTTCGTGGTCGAGAACAAGGCCGGTGCCACCGGCACCATCGGTGCCGCGCAGGTCAAGCGCGCCGCGCCTGACGGCTACACGCTGCTGGTCACCTCGCTCGGGCCGCTGGTCATTGCGCCGCACCTCATCAAGCAGGTGCAGTACGACGCGACGAAGGACTTCGACTTCATCACCGTGGCCGTGCAGGCCCCCAACGTGCTGGTGGTGCCGCCCACCTCGCCGCACAAGACGGTGGCCGACGTGCTGGCCTTCCACAAGAAGAACCCCGGCAAGATGACCTTCGCCTCGTCGGGCAACGGCTCGTCGGACCACCTCACCGCCGAGCTCTTCTGGCAGCAGACGGCCACCAGCGGCTCGCACGTGCCCTACAAGGGCGGTGCGCCCGCCATCACCGACCTGCTGGGCGGCGTGGTGGATGCGGGCTTCATGAACATCAACTCGGTGATCCAGCACATCAACGCCGGCAAGCTGCGCGCGGTGGCCGTGACGGGCGACAAGCGCTCGGCGCTGCTGCCCAACGTGCCCACGCTGGTGGAATCGGGCGTGAAGAACGTCGACGTGTACTCGTGGCAGGCCGTGGTGGCGCCCAGGGGGCTGCCGGCCGACGTGCGCAGCAAGCTGCACGACGGCATCGTGGCCGCGCTCAACGATGCGGCGGTGAAGCCCAAGCTCACCGAGGTGGGCTTCGAGATCGTGGGCAACACGCCGGAGCAGTTCGCCAAGTTCCAGGCGCAGGAGTTCGCGCGGTGGAAGCAGGTCATCGAGACCGGCAAGATCACTGCAGACTAGCCAGGACGAGAAAGCCCTTCACCGCGGAGACGCGGAGGGCGTGGAGATTCACGGAGAAATTCGAGTTGTTCCTCTGCGGAACTCCGCGTTCTCCGCGCCTCCGCGGTGAATGAATTCAGCAGCCAACACATACAGCACCACGCCATGTCCACCCCCATCGTCACCCAATACCGCGTCGTGCCCGTGGCCGGGCGCGACAGCATGCTGCTTAACCTGAGCGGGGCGCATGCGCCGTTCTTCACTCGCAACCTGCTCATCGTGACCGACAACGCCGGCCATACCGGCGTGGGCGAGGTGCCCGGCGGCGAGAAGATCCGCCAGACGCTCGAAGACGCGCGCCACCTCGTGGTGGGGCAGCCGGTGGGTAACTACCGCGCGGTGATGCAGCAGGTGAACGCGAAGTTCTCCGACCGTGACGCCGGCGGGCGCGGGCAGCAGACCTTCGACCTGCGCACCACCATCCATGCGGTCACGGCCGTGGAGTCGGCGCTGCTCGACCTGCTGGGCCAGCACATGGAGCTGCCGGTGGCGGCGCTGCTCGGCGAAGGTCAGCAGCGCGACAAGGTCGAGATGCTGGGCTATCTCTTCTTCGTGGGCGACCGCCAAAAGACCGACCTGCCGTACCAGAGCGAGTCCGATGCACCCGATGCGTGGTCTCGCCTGCGGCACGAAGTGGCCATGGCGCCCGAGGCCGTGGTGCGGCTGGCCGAAGCCGCCTACGAGCGCTATGGTTTCAACGACTTCAAGCTGAAGGGCGGCGTGCTGCGCGGCGAAGAGGAAGTGCAGGCCATCGTCGCGCTGCACGAGCGCTTCCCCAAGGCCCGCGTGACGCTCGACCCCAACGGCGGCTGGCTGTTGAAAGACGCCGTGCGACTGATGCGCGACATGCGCGGCGTGGTGGCCTATGCCGAAGACCCGTGCGGTGCCGAGGAGGGCTACTCGGGCCGCGAGGTGATGGCCGAGTTCCGCCGCGCCACCGGCCTGCCCACGGCCACCAACATGATCGCGACCGACTGGCGCCAGATGGCGCATGCGCTCGCGCTGCAGTCGGTCGACATCCCGCTCGCCGACCCGCACTTCTGGACCATGGCCGGCTCGGTGCGCGTGGCGCAGAGCTGCCGCGACTGGGGACTCACCTGGGGCTCGCATTCGAACAACCACTTCGACGTGTCGCTGGCGATGTTCACGCACGTGGGCGCGGCCGCGCCCGGCAAGGTGACGGCCATCGACACGCACTGGATCTGGCAGGACGGCCAGGGCCTCACGAAGGAGCCGCTGCAGATCAAGGGCGGCTTCGTGGAAGTGCCGAAGAAGCCGGGCCTTGGCATCGAGCTCGACATGGCCAAGGTCGAAGCGGCGCACAAGCTCTACATGGAACACGGCCTGGGCGCGCGCGACGACGCCATCGCGATGCAGTACCTCGTGCCGGGCTGGAAGTTCGACCCCAAGCGGCCTTGCATGGTGCGTTGATCGCGACCGGCCGAACCACAACGACCAGGAGACAAGAGCATGCAGCAGGAAGAACCCCAGGCAGACCGTCGCCGCCTTCTGACCGCGGCCGCCGGCGCCGGCCTCGCAGCTTTCAGCGGCGCGGCACTCGGCCAGTCGTTCCCGTACACGCCCAACCAGCGCTACCCCGACCCGGCGATCCAGGTCCTCGACCCCAGCTTCACGCGCTACCGCATCTACAGCAGCACCGTGGAGCAGGTGGCCTCGGGCATGCGCTGGGCCGAAGGGCCGGTGTACTTTCCTGAAGGCGCCTACGTGCTGGTGAGCGACATCCCGAACAACCGGATCATGAAGTTCGACGAGAAGACGGGCGCCTTCACCGTCTTCCGCGCCAACGCCAACTACGCCAACGGCAATGCGCGAGACCGGCAGGGCCGCCTCGTCACCTGCGAGCATTCCGTGACGCGGCGCGTAGTGCGCACCGAGTCGAACGGCCGCATCACCGTGCTGGCCGACAACTTCGAGGGCAAGCGGCTGAATGCGCCCAACGACGTGGTGGTGAAGTCCGACGACAGCGTGTGGTTCACCGACCCCACCTTCGGCATCAACGGCGAATGGGAAGGCTCGCGTGCCAAGCCCGAGCAGGCCACCACCAACGTCTACCGCATCGGCCCCGACGGCAAGGTGAGCGCGGTGATCACGGATCTCGTCAACCCCAACGGCCTCGCGTTTTCGCCCGACGAGAAGAAGCTCTACGTCGTCGAGTGGAAGGGCACGCCCAACCGCAGCATCTGGAGCTACGACGTCAGCGCCGACGGCACCAGCGTCTCGAACAAGACCAAGTTCATCGACGCGGCCGACCAGGGCGCGCTCGACGGCTTCCGCGTGGACCGCGACGGCAACCTGTGGTGCGGCTGGGGCAGCAACGGCGCGCTGGCCGCAGAGCCGGTGGAGATGAACGGCCGCAAGGTCTACCCGTTGCGCGGCAAGTCCGAGGACCTGGACGGCGTGATGGTGTTCAACCCGCAAGGCAAGGCCATCGGCTTCATCAAGCTGCCCGAGCGCTGCGCCAACCTCACCTTCGGCGGCCCCAAGAACAACCGGCTCTACATGGCCAGCTGCCACGCGCTGTATGCGCTTTACGTCGAAAGCCACGGTGCCACCTGAACACCCGCGCGCTCCGCACATCACCCACAAGGAGACTGCAATGACACTGAACCGTCGCAAGGTCCTGGGCACGACCCTGGCCTGTGCCCTGACCGCTTTCGCCGCGCCCGCTGCATTGGCCCAGTCGGCCGCCTGGCCCACCAAGGCCGTGCGCCTCGTCGTGCCCTACCCGCCGGGCGGCTCGTCGGACATCATCGCCCGCGCCATCAGCCAGCCGCTGTCCGAAGCGCTGAAGCAGACCGTCATCGTGGAGAACAAGCCGGGTGCCAACGGCAACACCGGCACCGACTTCGTGGCCAAGGCCAACGACGGCCACACGCTGCTGCTGTGCGACGTGGGTGCGCTGGCGATCTCGCCCTCGGTGTATTCGAAGCTCACGTTCAACCCCTCGAAAGACCTGCGTGGCGTGACCATGCTGGCCTATTCGCCGCACCTGCTGGTGGTGCACCCCTCGGTGCCGGCCAACAACCTGCAGGAGCTGGTGGCCCTGTCGCAGAAGAGCAAGGTCGACTTCGCCGTCACCGCCATCGGCAGCGCACCGCACCTGGCGGGCGTGGCGGTGGAGAAGGCCACCAAGGCCAAGTGGGAGTACATCCCCTACAAGGGCGGCTCGCAGGCCATCAGCGACACCGTGGCGGGGCAGACCCAGGTGTTGATGAACGGCATGCTGGCCACGCTGCCGCACGTGCAGTCGGGCAAGCTCAAGGTGATCGGTGTGTCCAAGTCGAGCCGCGTGCCGCTGCTGGCCAACGTGCCCACGCTGGCCGAGCAGGGTGTGAAGGGCTTCGAGTCGGGCACCTGGCAGGGCGTGCTCATGCCGGCCAACACGCCGCCGGCCGTGGTGAGCCGCCTCTCGGCCGAGCTCACGCGCATCATCCGCCTGCCTGAAGTGCGTGAACGGCTCGTTTCGCAAGGCGCCGAGGTCTACACGATGACGCCGCCCGAGTTCGCAAGCTTCTTCGAGCGCGAGCGCAAGAACTGGGCGGCCGTGGTGGCCCAGGGCGGCGTGCAGGTCAACTGAAGACGCCCGCCATGAATCGACGCCCCCGCCTGCTCGTTGCCGGCAAGCTGCCGCAGGCCGCGCTCGAAGCGCGGCTGGCCGAAACCTACGAGCTGCATCGTCTGTACGAAGAGGCCGACCGTGAGGCCTTTCTTGCGGCGCACGGGGCGTCGTTCGATGGGCTCGTCACTTCAGCGCCGTTGGGCGCCAGTGCCGGGCTGATCGATGCATTGCCCAGCCTCAAGGTCATCGCCGGCTTCGGCGTGGGCTATGAAAAGTACGACGAGCCGGCGGCCCGCCGCCGCGGCGTGAAGGTGAGCAACACGCCCGACGTGCTGAACGACTGCGTGGCCGACCTCGCCTTCGCGCTGCTGCTCGACGTGGCCCGCGGCGTGTCGGCTTCCGACCGCTTCGTGCGACGAGGCGACTGGCTCAAGGGCCGCTTCCCGATCGCCACGCGCGTGAGCGGCAAGAAGCTCGGCATGCTGGGCATGGGCCGCATCGGCCGTGCGGTGGCGCAGCGTGCCGGCGGCTTCGGCATGGTCGTAGGCTACTGCAACACACGGCCCGCGGCCGACGCGCCTTACGCCTACTACGCCACGCCGCTGGCACTGGCACGCTGGTGCGACTTCCTCGTCGTCACCGCGGCCGGTGGTGCATCGACGCACCACCTCGTCGATGCCGCGGTGCTCGATGCGCTGGGCCCGCACGGGTTCGTCGTCAACGTGTCGCGCGGCAGCGTGGTCGATGAAGGCGCGCTCATCGAGGCCCTGCAGCACAAGCGCATTGCGGGAGCGGGGCTCGACGTGTTTGCCGACGAGCCGCGGGTGCCCGAGGCATTGCTCGCACTCGACAACGTGGTGCTTTGCCCGCACATTGCGAGCGGTACCGAAGAGACGCGCGCTGCGATGGCCGACCTGGTGGTCGAGAACCTGCGCAGCTTCTTCACCACCGGGCAGCTGAAGACGCCGGTGCCGTGGTCACCGAATTGACGAGACGAGACCCCAGGAGGCATGACGATGAGAGAAAACGGTTTGCGTGCGCTGTGGAAGCGCGGCGGTGCGGCGGTGAACGGCTGGCTCGCCATTCCGAACAGCTTTTCGGCCGAGACCATGGCCCACCAGGGCTGGGACAGCCTCACCATCGACCTGCAGCACGGCGTGGTGGACTACCAGGCCATGGTCACCATGCTGCAGGCCATTTCCACCACGGCCACCGTGCCGGTGGTGCGCGTGCCGTGGCTGGAGCCCGGCATCCTGATGAAGACGCTCGACGCGGGGGCTTACGCAGTGATCTGCCCCATGGTCAACACCCGCGAAGATGCGCAGAAGTTCGTGGCCTACACCAGCTACGCGCCGCGCGGCACGCGCAGCTTCGGCCCGGTGCGCGCGCTGCTGTATGGCGGTGCCGACTACCCGCAGCATGCCAACGACACCATCGTGCGCTTCGCGATGATCGAAACCGCGCAGGCGCTCGACAACCTGGACGACATCCTCTCGGTCGAGGGGCTCGACGCGGTCTACATCGGCCCGTCCGACCTGTCGCTCTCGCTCGGCTGCAAACCCACCTTCGACGACGTGGACCCGAAGGCCGCACAGGCCATCGACCACATCGTCGAGCGCGCCAAGGCGCACGGCCTGGTGGCCGGCATCCACAACGGCACGCCAGAAGCGGCGCTGGCCCGCATCGCCAAGGGCTTCCAGTTCGTCACCATCAGCTCCGACGCGCGGCTCATCGCCGCTGGTGCCCAGGCGGTGATGGCGCGCATGCGCGCGGGCCTGGCACCCAACAAGACTTCGGACTCGTATTGAGAAAGTTGAAGGAGAACAAGACATGAACCTCGGATTCATCGGCCTCGGAATCATGGGTGCGCCCATGGCACTGCACCTCGTCGAAGGCGGCCACCAGCTGTTCGTTCACACGCGCAGCGAGCTGCCGGAAGCCATTGCGGCCACCTCGGCCAAGCGCTGTGCCAATGCCGCCGAAGTGGCGCGGCAGGCGGACATCGTGTTCACCATGGTGCCGGACACGCCGGACGTGGAAGCGGTGCTGTTCGGCGAGAACGGCGTGGCGGCGGGCCTGAGCAAGGGCAAGGTGGTGGTGGACATGAGCTCGATCTCGCCGCTGGAGACGAAGGGGTTCGCGAAGAGGATCAACGAGATCGGGTGTGAATACCTGGATGCGCCGGTGTCGGGTGGGGAGGTGGGTGCGAAGGCGGCCTCGCTGACCATCATGGTGGGCGGGACGCAAGAGACGTTCGACAAGGTGCTGCCGTTGTTCCAGCTGATGGGCAAGAACATCACGCTGGTGGGTGGCAACGGGGACGGTCAGACCACGAAAGTGGCGAACCAGATCATCGTGGCGCTGAACATAGCGGCGGTGGGGGAGGCGCTGGTGTTTGCGAGCAAGGCGGGGGCGGACCCGGCGAAGGTGAGGCAGGCGCTGATGGGGGGGTTTGCGGCGAGCCGCATTTTGGAGGTGCACGGGGAGAGGATGGTCAAGAGGACCTTCCAGCCAGGGTTCCGGATCGGGTTGCACCAGAAAGACCTGAACCTGGCGTTGCAGGGGGCGAAGCAGCTGGGAGTGGCGCTGCCGCAGACGGCGGGGGCGGCGCAGCTGATGCAGGCGTGTGCGGCGCAGGGGTGGGGGCAGCTGGATCACTCGGCGGTGGTGAAGGCGCTGGAGTTGATGGCGGCGCACGAAGTGGCGCAGGGGTGAGTCAAACGGCTCGTTGAGCGCGACAGCGCGCTCAACGAGCGCGTACTGCTGCGCGCTTCGCGCTCCAGGGCACTACTTTGTCGAGCCAGGGGCGCGCCACGACGAGCAGTTCGGGATCGATCTTGTAGGCGAGATCGCGTGCGTCGAACAGGACGCGGCTTTTGCGTTGCGCCCTGACCAGGGCGAAGGCCTTGTCGGGCGTGCGGCTGTTGTCGAACATCAGCGTCATGTCGGCCAGTGTCGATGCATGGCCGATGGCTGCCTGTGTCCGTGGGAACCGCTCCTGGAGCTTTTCGAGTGGTACGCCGTGGCCCCCTTGTTGCTGGCGGGTGAGTACACGGAACACCGAGATGTCGGGTGAGGTCAAGCCTACGAAGAGCAGCACCACGAAGTAGCCGGCGTCCTGCATCTGGCGGATGTCGTCGGCTTTGGAGTCGTAGCCACCGTTCGGTCGTGCCTTCCAGTGCGAGAAAACAGTCTCGAAGGCGAAGGGCATCCGCTCATCCATGACGAGGGACTTGAAGGCGCGCACTCCCTGCTGCGACAGCCTCTGCCAGCGATCGTCATCGTCGCGCAGGGACTGGGCCCACGATGGCAGCTGTCCGGACTCGGCGTCTGGCTGGGGCAGGATCGAGGCGGTCAGGCGGTCCGCATTGATGAGTGGCAGATGCAGCTTGTTCGCAAGCCGCTCGTACCACAGGGTGGACTTGCCGGAGCCGTTGTGCCCGGCGAGCACGAAGGCCGGTGGGCGGGACTCCCCGTTCAGGGCTTCGGCCAGCAGCCGGTCGAGCGAGGGTGGCCGCCGGCTCACGCGGCCTTGGCTTTGAGTGCCTGGAATTTGCCGTTCACAAGACGGCCGATCGTGCGGGAGCCGTCCGATGCTTCACGCACGATCTTGGAGGGGTCGGCGGGATAGACCGAATATGCGTAGACCCCACTCCGGTCTCGGCTGCCGAATACGGCCTGTTTGGGAATGCCGGGTTTCTTGAGGGCTTGGCCGGCCTTGGTGACGAGGACGGAGGCCGTATCGCCGGGCCGAACCTCCTGCTTCTGGCCGCCGGCCTTGCCGCCGACGCGAACCAGCACGAAATGGGCACCGAGTGTGGCAACGGCCTGGCCTGTGACGGCTTGGCGTTTGGTCGTCTTGACGCTGCTCGGCTTCGTGCTCATGAAGGACCTCTGCTGGGAACCTGCGTAGTTTGCCACCGCAGTTGCGTGAGGCAAGCCACTCTCAGCGGCGATTGAAAAACTCCCACATCACCTCATTCGCCGAAATCGCCTTGGAAGGCAACTCCACAGCCCGCGCCTTGACCCCACCCGGCCACGAGTGCCCCCCGGTCTCGGTCACGCACAACTGCACCCGCACCCCATCACGGCAAGGCTCATGAACCTCGCAATAAGCCCCGGCCTTTTCCAGCAGCCGCCTCGGCAAAGCTCCAGCGCACCCATTGAGCTTCACCCACTTCGCCACGCTGCCGGACACCGAAGTGAAGTCCGTCACCAAGTGCCTGGCCACCGAGTCCGGCCCGGCCCCACCGTCGAACAGCACGTGCGTGTCGTTCTTCGCATGGATGTGCAGCACCGACACCGCCCGTGCCGGCGTGCAGCTCACCGTGTTGTCGGTGCCGGCGACCGGCGCGATGGCCACGAACACATCGGACATTTCGCACGCCAGCCGATACGTCATGAGCCCGCCGTTCGACATGCCGGTGGCGTAGATGCGCTGCGGGTCGATGTTGAGCTGTGATCTCACGCGCGCCGTCACCTCGCGAATGAAGCCGACGTCGTCCACGTCGGCATCGCGTGCGGCCCCGCAGCAGCGGCCGGCGTTCCAGGTGGCGAACTTGCCGCTGGCGAGCTTGCTGTAGCCGTTGGGGAACACGACGACGAAGCCTTCGCGTTCGGACTTGCCGATGAGGCCGTACTTCGAATCGTCGGCTTGGTAGTCCATGTTGCCGCCACCGCCGTGCAGCGCCACCAGCAACGCAGCCGGCGTGTCGCGGTGGTAGCTGGCGGGCACGTGCACTCGGTAGGCCCGCGTGAGGCCGCCGTGCTGCAGCGTGAAGCGGTGGTCACCCGGCGTGAGCTGCGGGGCGCTTGATGGCTCCTGCTGCAGTTGTTGTTGTTGTTGTTGACGTTGCTGCCTGCGCTCCTTGAGCCATTGGCGCACCGGGCCGTCCTGCGCGAGTGCGGGTGGTGGTGCAAACGAAACGGTGAACGCGGCCAGCAGTGCGAGGGCGGCAACGCGCATGGGCTGCTGCGGCTTGTTGGCCGCTAGTTCAGCCGCGGGCCGCGCGGCAGGCCGGCTTCGTCGTAGTAGCGGCGGCGCGTGATCCACGCAGCCAGCCAGATGAGCAACGGCAAGCCGGCCAGCGACAGCACCCACGGCCAGTGGCGGCTGAGGAACTCCGAGGCACGCTCCGTCCATGGCATGTCTTCGGGGTGGGTGACTTCGGTCGTCGCTGCCTCGGTGGCCGAAGCAGGCGCTGCGGCGGCAGTGGTGCTGCTGACCGCGGGCGTCGGCTGCGGTGTGGCTGCCGGCGTGGGAACTGGGGTCGGCGTAGCGGTGGGGGCTGGAGTGGCCGTGGGCGTCGGCGCGCGTGTTGGCACCGGTGTCGCTGTGGGCGTGGGTGTTGCTGTTGCAGCAGCAGCGGCCTTGGCGGCAGCAGGTGTGGGCGAGGGCGCCACGGCCTCCGGGGCGCTGGCCGCCGTGTCTGCCGCCTGCTGCAGCCCCGCACCGCCGCCGCGGACCAGCAGGATCTTGTAGGCACCGCCTTCGCAGGTGCCCACCACCTTGGCACCCGCGGGCGTCTTGGTGGAGGCGGGCACCGTCTCGAGGCTGAAACCCGAAACGCGAATGCGCCCGGCCAGCGTCTCCTTGAACTGCTCGCAGCCGGCGCCTTGCGCCCGGGCGGGGTCGATGCACAGCAACAGCAGCCACACCGTGTGCAGCAGGAACGTCGGCAGGCGCAGCGTTGCGGGCTTGCGTGGCGCGCGAGTCGTGGTCATGGAGGGCGTGGCGGCGGTGGCGGCGTGATGGCGAAGTATCGGGAGTGTGGGCTGCCGACTCAGCCCCCCGTAGCGGGGGTTGCCCTTGTTGTGAGCCATCGACAACAACGCACGCAGCCTGTAGCGCGGCCCAACGCCCCCTGCGGCTCAGCCGCCCGCCGTGGAGGCCCGCTCGACGATGCGAAAGCCCACGTCGTGGATGCGCTGCGCCACGGCCTCGCCGCGGCAGCGCTGCACGATGAGCTCGGCCGACTGCCGGCCGATGAGCGCGCCGTCCACCTGCACCGTGGTGAGCGCGGGTTCCAGGTGCGCCGCGAAGTCCGCATCGCCGAAGCCGCACACCGCCAGGTCCTGCGGCACGCGCAAGCCCCGCGCGTGGGCTTCGGTGAGCACGCCCTGCGCCAGGCCGTCGGAGCTGCAGAAGATCGCTTCGATGTGCGGGTCTTTCGCCAGCAGCTCGGCGCAGGCCTTGCGGCCGAGCGCGAGGTTGCTGGGCGCGGGCACCACGGCGGTGGGCACGTCCTGCCCCATCACGGAAAGAAAGCCCTCGCGCCGCACGGCCGCGCGCTGGTCGTTCGCAGTGGCAATGGCCACGCGCCTGAGGCCCTTGTTCAAGAAGTAGCCGGCCACCGCGGCGCCCACCTTCAGGTGCGAAAAGCCCACTGCCATGTCCACGGGCCGGTCGCTCAGGTCCCAGGTCTCGACGACGGGGATGCCCAGCTTGCGCAGGCGGTCGGTCTGCGTGGCCGTGTGCAGCAGGCCGGCCACCACGATGCCGTCGACCCGCCGGCCGATCATGGTGTTGAGCAGTGCGGCCTCGCGTGCATGGTCGTAGCCGGTCTGGCCCACGATGAGCTGGTAGCCCGCGCGGTCGAGCTCTTCGGTGAGCGCCTGCACGGTGGGCAGGAACTGCGGCACCGAGATCACCGGTACCAGCGCCGCGACCGTCATGCTGCGCTTGGACTTCAAGCCGCCCGCCAGGAAGTTCGGGATGTAGCCCGTGTCTTCCACCGCCTTGCGCACCCGCTCGATGGTGGCCTTGGACACCACCTCGGGGTTGGCCAGCGCGCGCGACGCAGTGATGAGCGACACACCGGCGGCCTTGGCAACGTCGTGCAGCGTGATCGACTTGGTGCGAGCGGTCATGTGGAAAGAGAAGAAAAGAGAAGCGCGGCGGGGCAGGGCAGCGGATTGTCCGACAGCGGTCTGGGGCTGTTCTTGATTCGGAAAATGACAACGTTATCATCCATCGCAAGGCCGCAGGCAAGACGATCTTCAGGAGGATTAATCAGGGTTTCCCCTTTGTTTGGCCTTTTGATGACAACGTTGTCAATCAGCCCCACATGAACACAGCCACCGTTTCCGAAGACCGCATCGCCTGGGTGCGCGTGTCGTCCTGCTACCTGCCGCTGGCCACGCCCATCAGCGACGCGAAGGTGCTCACCGGCCGCCAGAAGCCGATGACCGAGATCGCGATGCTGTTCGCCGAGGTCAAGACGGAGCAGGGCCACGAGGGCCTGGGCTTCAGCTATTCCAAGCGTGCCGGCGGCCCGGGCCAGTTTGCGCATGCGAAGGAAGTGGCGCCCGCGCTCATCGGCGAAGACCCGAGCGACATCGCCCGGCTGTGGACCAAGCTCTGCTGGGCCGGTGCTTCGGTGGGCCGCAGCGGCCTCGCCGTGCAGGCCCTCGGCGCCTTCGACGTGGCGCTGTACGACCTGAAGGCCAGGCGCGCCGGCCTCTCGCTGGCCAAGCTGCTGGGCGCGCAGCGCGACTCGGTGCGCTGCTACAACACCTCGGGCGGCTTCCTGCACACGCCGCTCGATCAACTGCTCGTCAATGCCGCGGCCTCGCGTGAGCGCGGCATCGGCGGCATCAAGCTCAAGGTGGGCCAGCCCGACACGAAGCTCGACGTGAAGCGCGTCGAAGCCGTGCGCAAGCACCTGGGCGACGACATGCCGCTCATGGTGGACGCCAACCAGCAGTGGGACCGCCCCACCGCGCAGCGCATGTGCCGCATCTTCGAGTCGTTCAACCTCGTGTGGATCGAAGAGCCGCTCGACGCCTACGACAACGAAGGCCACGCAGCATTGGCCGCGACCTTCGACACGCCCATCGCCACCGGCGAAATGTTGACCAGCGTGGCCGAGCACGGCGAACTCATTCGCCACCGCGCGGCCGACTACCTGATGCCCGATGCGCCGCGCGTCGGCGGCATCACGCCCTTCCTGAAGATCGCCGCGCAGGCCGAACACGCCGGGCTCATGCTCGCGCCGCATTTCGCGATGGAGCTGCACGTGCACCTGGCCGCCGTGTACCCCACCGAGCCCTGGGTCGAACACTTCGACTGGCTCGAGCCGCTGTTCAACGAGCGCCTCCACATCAGCAACGGCCGCATGCTCGTGCCCAGGCAGCCGGGCCTCGGCGTGAGCTTGAGCGAGCAGGCCCGTGCGTGGACGCGCGAGCAGGCCGAGGTGGGCAAACGGCCCTAGCAAGCCGTTGAAAGACCTCGATGCATTCACCGCGCAGACGCCGAGCGACGCAGAGGACTGCAGAGTGATCTCAGGCATTTCTCTGCGGACTCTCCGTGCCCTCTGCGCCTCTGCGGTGAAAGGTTTCAACTGCGCTGCTGGCACAGCAGCCTTCCATCAACGGCGCCGGCAGTGCGCCGCCAACACAGGAGACAGCCCCATGAGAAAACTCTTCACCGCGCTGGCCTGCGGCCTCGCGCTCGCCGCCACGGCGCAGGCCCAGCAGTGGCCTACCAAGCAGCCCGTCACGCTGCTCGTGCCGTTCCCGCCCGGCGGCTCCACCGACCTCATCGCACGCTCGCTCGCGCCCAGGCTGCAAGAGCAGCTGGGCGGCACCTTCGTCGTCGACAACAAGGCCGGGGCCGGCGGCACGCTGGGTGCGGGCCTGGCCAAGCGCGCGGCGCCCGACGGCTACACCATCTTCGTGTCGTCGCTCGGGCCCTTCGTCATCGGGCCGCACCTCATCAAGAACGTGCAGTACGACCCGCTGAAGGACTTCGACTACCTCACGGTGGCCGTGCAGGCGCCCAACGTGCTGGCGGTGCCCGCAGCCTCGCCGCACAAGTCGCTCGCCGACGTGATGGCGTTCCTGAAGGCCAACCCGGCCAAGATGACCTTCGCCTCGGCCGGCAACGGCACCAGCGACCACCTCACCGCCGAACTCTTCTGGCAGACCACCGGCACGAGCGCGGTGCACATCCCCTACAAGGGCGGCGCGCCCGCACTGTCAGACCTCATCGGCGGCCAGGTCGATGCGAGCTTCATGAACATCAACACCGGCCTGCCCAGCATCAAGGCCGGCAAGCTGCGCGCGCTGGCCATCACCAGCTCGAAACGCTCGCCGCTGCTGCCCGACGTGCCCACGATGGAAGAGCTGGGCTACAAGGGCGTGACCGTGTATTCATGGCAGGCCTTTGCCGCGCCCAAGGGGCTGCCGGCCGACATCAGGAGCAAGCTGCATGCGGCGCTGGTGGCCGGCCTCAACGACCCGCAGGTGAAGCCCAAGCTGCTGGAGCTGGGCTTCGAGATCGTGGGCAACACGCCCGAGCAGTTCACTGCCTTCCAGGCGAGCGAGTTCGCGCGCTGGAAGCAGGTCATCGAGACCGGAAAGATCACCGCAGACTAGCCAAGACGCAAAAGCCCTTCACCGCAGAGACGCAGAGGACGCGGAGTTCCGCGGAGAAGCTGACTTGATCGCTCTGCGAACCTCTGCGTCCTCTGCGTCTCTGCGGTGAAGGCTGTTGAGTTTTGCTCTGGATAAACCAACCCTACGGAACTGTCATGGCCAACCCTGCCCTGGTCGAACCGCTCTACATCACCATGCACGAGGCCGACAACGTGGCCATCGTGGCCAACGACGGCGGGCTGCCGGCGGGCACCCAGTTCACGTCCGGCCTCGTGCTGGTCGACAAGGTGCCGCAAGGGCACAAGGTCGCGCTGGTCGACATCGCTGCTGGTGAGGCGGTGCGGCGCTACAACGTGCCCATCGGCCGTGCCATGCGCGACATCCCCAAAGGCAGCTGGGTGCACGAGCGCCTGCTCGAAATGCCCGAGGCCCGCTCGCTCGACGGCCTGCCCATCGCCAACGTGAAGGCGCCGCTGCTGCCGCCGCTCGAGGGCTACACCTTCGAGGGCTTTCGCAATGCCGACGGCACGGTGGGCACGCGCAACATCCTCGCCATTACCACCACCGTGCAGTGCGTGTCGGGCGTGGTCGAGTTCGCGGTCAAGCGCATCAAGGAAGAGCTGCTGCCCAGGTACCCCAACGTCGACGACGTGGTGGGCCTGGAACACACCTACGGCTGCGGCGTGGCCATCGACGCGCCCGATGCCATCGTGCCCATTCGCACACTGCGCAACATCTCGATGAACCCGAACTTCGGCAACGAAGTGATGGTGGTGAGCCTGGGCTGCGAGAAGCTGCAGCCCGAACGCTTGCTGCCGCCTGGGTCGTTCACCATCGTCGACGAGCGCAACGTGGCCGACGTGGGTGCCACCGAAGACGCCAAGCTCGACGTCGTGTGCCTGCAAGACGATGCGCACGTCGGCTTCATGTCGATGATCGACTCGATCATGACCACGGCCGAAGAACACCTCGAGCGCCTGAACGCACGGCGGCGCGAAGCCGTGCCCGCCAGCGAACTGGTGGTGGGCGTGCAATGCGGCGGCAGCGACGCCTTCAGCGGCGTGACGGCCAACCCGGCGGTGGGCTTCTGCACCGACCTGCTGGTGCGCGCCGGTGCCACCGTGATGTTCAGCGAAGTGACCGAGGTGCGCGACGGCATCGACCAGCTCACCTCGCGCGCCACCACGCCCGAAGTGGCCGACGCGATGATCCGCGAGATGGCCTGGTACGACGCCTACCTCGACAAGGGCCGCGTGGACCGCAGCGCCAACACCACGCCGGGCAACAAGAAGGGCGGCCTGTCGAACATCGTCGAAAAGGCCATGGGCTCCATCGTCAAGAGCGGCAGTGCGCCCATCTCGGGCGTGCTCTCACCCGGCGAAAAACTGCGCGACCGCGGCATCGAGCAAGGCCTCGTGTATGCGGCCACGCCGGCCAGCGACTTCATCTGCGGCACGCTGCAACTGGCTGCCGGCATGAACCTGCACGTCTTCACCACAGGCCGCGGCACGCCCTATGGCCTGGCCGCCGTGCCGGTGATCAAGGTGGCCACCCGCACCGACCTCGCCCGCCGCTGGCACGACCTGATGGACGTGAACGCCGGGCGCATTGCGGATGGCGAAGCGAGCATCGAAGACGTGGGCTGGGAACTCTTCCATCTGATGCTCGACGTGGCCAGCGGCCGCAAGAAGACCTGGGCCGAACAGTGGAAGCTGCACAACGCGCTGGCGCTGTTCAACCCGGCGCCGGTGACTTGAGGGGTTGGGGGCGCGGCTTGGCAGCGATCGTGTGGTTGGCGTACGACGGTTCAGGCTGAGTACTGTCGATCGATCTTGCTCGGCGAATGACGGCGGTCGTCGAGACTGGTCGGTGAGAAATGCTTCTCGACTACGAGGAACACTTTCGCGACTCAGCACCGTCGTTTGCTGACAGAGGCGCACGCCCTGTGATCTATTCGCGGTACCTCTCGTACTCGTCCAGGAAGAGCCGTGCGGACTCGTCGATGAACTCCTGCCTTCGCTTCCTGAGATCGGTCAGCTTTAGGAAGATGCTTTTGTAGATCACCTGGTGAGCCTGGTTCTTGATGGCCTGATCGTCGTACGGGTCCAACTCGACTTCATCCTCATGGAGAGTGCGATCCACCAACCGCAACAGATCATCCTTACCGATCTTGTCGATGAGGCTGTAGTCGCCGTTCGCAGCCAGGAACTGTCCGACGTTGTCACTGACCCTTAATAGCTTCATAGCCTTGCCTTCTCTTTTCGTAGGTGTCCACTCCAGCCTCCAGGGAGTTCAATAGCGTTTCGTGGCTGTTGATGACCTTGCCATCGACAGCCACCAGTTTCTTGTCCGTCGGATAGCCTGAAAAAATGCGGTACCTCGGCACCCCGTTCTCCAACTCCTTGGTGGTGTACAGCAGATAGTCAGCCCCGACCGATGCTCCGACTGTGTTGTTGTGCGTGACGACCATGACTGGCATCGTCTCGGAGATGCTCTTGATGATCTGGTTGACTTCGCTCTTCAGGAAGAGGTTGTCGAACGACGACTCTGGCTCGTCGATCAACAGGAGGTCATAGTTCTGCGCATCGGCGATTTCCTGCAGGAGCCTGAATTCAGACCGCTCCCCACCCGAAACCTCGTGGCCATCCTTGTTCAGGATGCGGTAGCTGATTTTCACGAACAGCTTGTAGAAGTCGGCGGGAGGCAGGCCCTCGTTCTGCATCAACTCGCGAAGGTAGCTGTAGGCGTTGTCGTACTTGCGAAACGCGTCGCTGAATGCCAACTTCGCCCCGCTGGCCGCCTTGATCTCGCCAGCGCCCGCATACGGGTGTTTTCTCGCTTCGATCCTGAAGCCCTGGAGGGTCTCCTGGAAGATGATCGCGTCCTTCTTGAGAAAGCCGACGATTTCCGAGAACCTCGTCACCCGCTTCTTGTCCATCGCCATGGCATAGAGATCGACGTCCTGAACCTGGACGGCCGCAGTCCGGATCTTCAGGCCCTGCTTGATCTCCCTCACGAGCCCATTGACGACCCGCTTCTTCTCCGCGTCCAGCAACTTGTTCCTCAACACATCGATCAGCTCGCGGGCCAGCCGCTTCAACGCCGATAGATCGACGTGCTTCTCGATGATCGAGCGGTATTCGACGTTCTCGATCACCTGGCGAACAGACTCGATAAGGGCCTGGAGCGTGGCCGCATTCCCGATGGGGAACTCGACTTCGTCGAACAAGGTCGCCTTCGAGAATGCGTCCCGTCTATCCGCCTCCTCGGCCGACCTCAAGAGCGTTTCCAGGTACGTTGCAACCTCGCGATCGTTCCCGGCCAGATCTATCTTGGTCACTTCGTCGAGTACTCGTTTCAGGCCGGCAAGGTACTGGTCAACGAAAGCGCTGCGCCTTCGCTCGACACTGTGCTTGAACTCGCGTTCGTGAAAGGCCTCGTTTTGTTGGACCAGCGAGAACTGTTCGATGTACTTGACGCCCTTGATCGCCTTGCTGATCTGGTTCAGCGTGTAGGTCTTGCCGGTCGATCGAGCGCCCATCAGGACGTTCAGGCCGGACGAAAGCTTCTGCCCGTTGTCGAATACCTGCCACAACTTGTTCCCGTCGCGCTCGGATAGGGCGACCTTGGCCTTGTCCTGGAGGCAGTTCTTCAGGGCTTCGAGTGTCAGCTCGCCGCAATCGATGAACGTTTGCCTGGTCGGCAATGTCACCAAGTCGACCATCATTCGCGAGTCGCTGAAGAGCACCGGCGTCAGTTTCGTTGCGTCCTTGATGTTGCGCACGAACTTCTTCGCACTGTCCACCTCGCCGGCGCAGACATAGGGCTTGAGCTTTTCCAGCGTCTCGCCGGCGATCGACGGTCCCTTGTCGTAGTGCGGAATGACGAGGTAATTCTGCAGGTTCCCGAAGATTCTGATCAGTTCCTCGACGGAGATGCTGTCACCGATCTTGGCAACTCGTTGCGTCACCAGAGCCGCTCTGGACTCGAAGTCGTCGAGTTCCGACGGTCTCCCGATGACGAGAACGTGACCTTTTTCGACGTTGACTTCAATGCCCGGGAACACCGTGGCAGCTAGTGCCTGTTGGATCTGCCGGAACTGAGTGCCGTCAAAGACATCGTGGTTGGTGACGGCTACGGCATCCAGCTTTGCATCGGTGACATACCTCTTGAAGGTATCGAGGCTGAAGGTGAACGCCCTGTCACTGATCGTCGAGACAGTGTGAATGTGCAGGTCAATCTTCTTCAAAGCTCCCTCCCAACCGGTGATTTCTCTTGTAAGGGTTTCGCCTCGGCGCAGGGCTGTCCTGCCGACCTCTATTGCCGATGGCACCGCACGTTGCAGAAGGCTACTGTCGGTGCGCGGTGCTGCTGCCCGTTCGTTCCCTTCCCCATAAGGAAGGAGAACGGCTCAGGTTCATTGCCCAAAGCAGTCAGGCGTGAACCGCTCATGATCGAACACACCAGCATGTCTAGGCCCGAGCCCGCACAAGCGCAATTTCCAATCTGCCTCTGCTTGCTGCCCTGAGTTTTTGCAGACCCATCTCACGCGCCATCATGATCAGAGCTTCTTCTCCAGCCTTGCCGTTGCCGAGTACCCAGCGCGCAAGCGACACCAACTCAGGTTCACAGATCTCTTCGACGCCACGCGTGTTGTCGTCGCCTATCGGCCACCGGAAGTCGACTTCGGTGGACAAGGCTGCACCTCTTGGCCAATAGAACGTCCCGCCCATCTCTTCCGTCGTTTGGAACAGCCTCTGCGCAATCTGCTCCACCCGCTCCTGAATGCGGCTCCCCGTGCGCTGGAACCCATGTGCACGGGCAATGCGCCGCGCGAGCACCGCATCGAGGACAGGTCCCTCGTGCTGAACCACCCACTCCACCATCGGTTGCACCACGCTGTCGTAGCTGGCCTCGTAGAACAGCTCGGCCGAGATGGCCCCGGCGGGCACCGCATCGGCGGGCTGCGACGCCCGGAAGTAGCGATCTCCCTTCGCGCCTGTGCCTCCCTGGGCTGGCACTACCGGCATCGTTACCGACCGGGCGTAGACCGCTTCGGTCGTTGAGCCTGTTACCGCGAAGGAGTCGTCTTCGTCGGCGGGCATGGACCGTGCGGCGGCCCGCGCGATGGCCGCATCGGCTTCTTCCATCGCCTGGGCGCTGGTGGCTCCGTCGGCAGCAGGCTTGGCTCCAGTCTCACCGGACTGTCGGTCGGCGTCGTTTGCACGTCGATCCCGATCGCGTGCCATTAGCTCGGTCAGCTTGCCATGCACGCGCTCCAACGTGCCGCCCGGATCCACCCACCAGTCGGTGGACCAAATGCGCACAATCTCCCAGCCCAATCCCCGCAGCACCTGCTCACGCAGCTTGTCACGGTCCCTCGCGGTGGCCGATCGATGGTAGGTGGCGCCATCACACTCCACCCCTGCCAGATATCGGCCGGCGAAGTCGGGGTGCACCACGCCCAGATCCACGCGGAACGACGAGGCGCCGATCTGGGTATGCACCTGCCATCCCTTACGGCCGAGCGCTGCAGCCACGCTGGCCTCGAACGGACTGTCGAAGTCCCCTTGGCTGCCGTGGTGCGCCTCGGCCAATGCGCGCGGCCCGCGCTCCGCGAACTCCAAAAAGTGCTTCAGGTCGCGCACGCCGGCTGCCTTGGTGCGCGACAGGTCCATCTGCTCACCGCGCAGGCTGGAGAACACGCGCAGTTCATGTCTGGCCCGCGTCACCGCCACGTTCAGGCGGCGTTCACCTCCGTCGCGGTTCAGTGGTCCGAAGTTCATCGACACGGCACCGGCCATGTCAGGCCCGTAGGTGATCGAGAAGTACATGATGTCCCGCTCGTCACCCTGCACGCTCTCGAGGTTCTTCACGAACACCGGCTCGAGTTCCACCTCGGAGAAGTAGGGTTCCAGGCTGGGGTCTTTGCGGCGCTCCTCATCGAGCAGGTCTTCAATCAGGCCTTGCTGCTCCGAGTTGAAGGTCACCACGCCGATGGTCAGGCCAGACTGCCTGAAGCCCCGCGACTTGAGGCGGCCCACCAGGTCGGCCACCAGCGCCTGCGCTTCTGTTTGGTTGATGCGGGCGCCCCCCTTCTCGTATCGCCCCTTCACCAGGTGGAAGCTGACAGCCCGATCTTCGGTCACGGGCGACGGAAAGGTGACGAGGCCACCGTCGTAGTAGCGATGGTTGCTGAAGGCAATGAGGCTTTCGTGGCGGGAACGGTAGTGCCATGACAGGTTGCGCGTCGGCAGGCTGGCGCCCAGGCACTCGTCAAGGATGCTCTCCAGGTCGCCTTCCACGACTTCCTCATCGTTATCGGCGCTGTCGGATCGGCCGAAGAAGTTGGTGGGCGGCAATTGCTTCGGGTCACCGACCATCACGACCTGCTTGCCGCGCGCCATGGCGCCAATGGCATCCCACACGGGAATCTGTGAGGCCTCGTCGAACACAACCAGGTCGAAGTTGCTCGCGTCGGCCGAGAGGTACTGCGCTATCGACAAGGGGCTCATCAGCAGGCATGGCGTCAGTCGCAGCACAACCGACGGGATCTCCTGCAGCAACTGGCGCAGCGGCAGGTGCATCCGCTTCTTCGTGATCTCGCGGCGCAGGATGCCCCACTCACTGTTGCGCTGGATGCCGTCGGCCGCCGGCAGGCTGGCACAAAGCTTGGCGCGGATCCACTGCCGGGTGACGTCGGTGAACTCGTCGTCCAGGGCACGGAACTCCTGGATGCGGCGCTCGTGCTCCGCCGACACGAAGCGCTTGAGCACCTCGTCCTCGTCGACGGCCTCGGCCAGCCACCATCGGGCGTAGTTCACTTCGAAGGCGGTCGGCACTTTTAGCGGCGGGACATCGCCAGCTTCGATGGCACCGACCAGCGCTGCCAGCCCGGCGTTACACGCGTCGGCCTGGGCATGACGCCAGGCACACCAGGCGTGCAGGCCGTGGTGGTGCCCTTCCACCCCAGAGGCCGCCTCGGCCAGTTCAGCCGGAGCAAGGTCGGCAAACGTGCGACGAACGGGGTCGGGTTGCGCCGCAGTGGCGCTGAACTGGTCGGCCGCGCTGTGCAGTTCGGTCAGGCGCGCCAGCAGTTGCAGGCAGGTTTGTCCCATGGGGGCCGTCTCGACAAGCTCTGCGCGGCGCGTGGCTAGCACCTCATGCAGGCGCTCACGGGCCTGCGCCGCCGCGCCGGGCGCGAAACCCAGACCCGACAGGCCGGCTTGCAGCGACGAGTGGAACTTGCAGACTCGGACGACGCCTTCGCCATCTGTGTCCAGGCCGTTCCAGACATCTGGGCATCGCATAGACAAGCTGCCCATGGTCAGCAGTCGTACTTCGATGGCGGCCCGCGCCTGCAACTGCGCGTGCTGCTGCTGGAGCTCAGGCCCACAGCGTCCTTCCGAAATCTCGGGGTACGGCCCCTGCAGAGCACCCCGTTGCCGCAGCCCAAGTCGCTCGCGCTCGAATGCGAGTGCAGCGCGCAACAGTGCGGCGTCGGTGTCATGGCCGCGCCAGAGCCTATGGCTGGGCTCCGAAAGTGCCGCACACTCTGCAAGGCGTTGGTCGAGGTCCAGCAACGCTTTCAGGCGCTGTGCTTCGCGAGCCCAGCGTTCGCCGCAATATCCTTCCAGTGCCGCACCAAGGCCGTCCACCGAGAACGGCTTCTGCAACCGGGCCGCCTGCAGCGCTGCGTTGGCCGTCAATGCACTTCGGGCATGGTCGGTGCGCGTCTTGACGCCAGCCCACAGGCCCTCAGCTGCGGCGCCCGGGTTGAGCTGGTGGACTTCCTCCTGCAGGCTCTTGATGCGCACCAGTGCGGCCAGATCCTCCGCGACACGCGGGTCGCCAGTGCCTTCGACCACCGCCTCCAGTGCACCTCGGACCTTGCGCTTGCCGAGCCAGGAGACCGGCCAGAACGACTTCTCAGCCTTGGCCCACTCGCGCTGGAGCTGTGCCACGTTGAGCTGCCAAACCCCCGCGCCGTACTTGACCGACAAGCCGTTTCTCAGCTGAGTCAGCTCATCGATCCACTGCACGCCGCGTTCGACTTCGTCGCTCACGGCGATGGGCCACGGCGTACCCAACTCACTGTGGAGGCGCCGACGCTGCTCCAGCAGATCCAAGGCCCGCACCAACTGCGCCTGCCGTTCAGCAGGCCAAGGTGCAGACATCTTCGCCGAGAGGTCCCCGTGCTGTGCAAGCAACTCGTGGCCAGCTTTCAGCTCACACACGATGACTTCGCTGTCAGGCAGCGCGCAGAAGCTCCAATCCCGGTTCGACGCCTGTGGCAAAACCCTGGCGAGGACGCCCAACGCAGATCGGGTCTGGCGGTGCAAATCTGGCCACGCGATGCCCAGGTGCTGGTCGAGTTCTGTTGCGGCTGCGGCAAAGGCTTTGCTCGCTGCTTGCAGCGCCTGAGCGGATCGAACGATCTCTTGCTGCCACTTGGCCGACCACTCCGTGGCGTGGACCGTCGCGAGCGGCCCGGTCGTCAACTGGTCGGCGCCCACCGCAACGGCATTGGCTTGCAGACGGCCCGCAAGCTCTCGCAGGGCGGCCAATGCCGTCTCGTCGTGCGCGCGGGGGGAGGGCCAACTGAATCGAAGGTCCGGAATATCGTCGCCTCCGACGACGCACCCGATGGCCCGGTAGATCGTCCAGCCGTTGCCGTGCCGGTGGTGGAGACGCTCGACGTAGGTCGACAACTGCTCGCGCACGCGCTGGAGCTGCTGCGCCTTCGCCACCCATCCGGTCGAGTCCACCTCGCCTTTCGATTCCCACGACTTCTGCAACTGGCTCAGCACATCGAGCTTGCGGCTTTTGTTGGAGTGCAGCTCCAGGCAGAACTCGCCCAGGCCCACTTCGCGCAGGCGCCGATAGACCACGTCGAGCGCGGCGATCTTCTCGGCGACGAACAGGACGCGCTTGTCCTCTGCCAGGCACTGCGCGATGAGGTTCGCAATGGTCTGGCTCTTGCCGGTGCCTGGCGGGCCGATCAGCACGAAGTCCTTGCCTTTGGCGGCAGCCATCACCGCCGAGAGCTGTGACGAGTCGGCGGGCAACGGGCTGAACACCTGTTGCGGCGAGTAGTCCGCATCGAGCCGGCGGGCCTCCGGAAATGCCACCGTCGATTGGTAAGGCTCGCGCGGGGTGTCGATCAGGTGGGCGACTACCGGCGACTTCCGCAGATCGTCCGTGCGCTCGGCCAGATCCTTCCACATCAGGTACTTGGCGAACGAAAACATCGACAGCACGACGTCTTCGCTGACCTCCCATCCGCGGATGTCCTTGATGGCGGCACGCACGCGTTTCCAGATGCCTGGGATGTCCAGCCCGGACTCATCACGCGGCAGGTCGCCGGCGGGGACGCCGAGTTCCAGCTGAAAGTCCTGGCGCAGCATCTCGACCAGCGTCGGGTTGAACAAGGGTTCATCCTCGTGGGCCTGCAGCGTAAAACCTGACCGCGCGCTCTTGCGGTTGAGGGTGACGGGCAGCAGGATCAGCGGGGCCTTGACGCGGGTCTCCGGCTTGTCAGGACGTGTCCAGGCCAGGAAGCCGAGCGCCACGAACAAAGTGTTGGCGCCACCTTCCTGCATGGCGTTACGGGCACCTCGGTACAAGTCGACCAGACGGCCCTCGAGATCCTGCTCTTCGAGCCGGATGAAGACCTCGCGACGTTTGAGGGCATCGGTGGCATGTTCGCGGCGCAGGTCCTCCAGGCTTCGTGATTCGTGCAATTGCTGGCTTCGCGGGTCTCGACCCTGCATCAGCTCAGGGCTCGGCAGCAGCTTGATGGTTTGTCCGTCCGCGAAGGCGTCTTCGAGTGCTGGAGCAGCAACCTCGAGCAGCATCGCCTTCTTGCCCGATTTGAAGTTCAGCAGGGCATTGCGCAGAGAAAGGTCGAGCAGCTTGCGCTGCCAGCGTGCCAGCCGGTCTTTCGGGTCGAGCTCGGCGGTTGGGATGTCCGTGACGGCTTCGTCCGGCAAGTCGGGCGCATCTTCGATCGTGATGATCGGGGCGGGCTGCTCGGGTGGCGGCACCTGATCGGCGACTGGCTGCGCCAGCGCCAGCGGCTTGATGCGGGTCATCCGAGCGCGCTTTACGTCGACCACCAGCTCGAACTTGTCTTCCTCTTCTTCGGAGAGTTGCCTGTTGGCGTTGGCGATCGCCTGGCTGAAACCTACCGCTTGGCCTTGAGCAGCGAGTGTGGTCTCGAAGACCAACAGTTCCTGCAGCTTGAGGCGCTTACGAACAGCCGTAATGTCATCGACAACGGCGTTGGAGAACTCTTCATCGCGCAGCCATAAGCCAACGAACGTATGCCCTCGCGTAAAGAGCAGCAGGGGGTTGATGTGTGCTTGCTCCAGGCACGACGCGAACAGCAGCGCCAAGTCCAGGCAAGTGGCGAGTCCCGCATCCAGCACTTGGCTGGGACTGCGAACCTTCTGCCCGGCGTGTTCGAAGCTGGCAGGTGGGAGAGCGTAGTTGAGCTTGCGTTGCAGGACTGCGGTCCATATGCCTGAGGCGAGTTCCCAAGCCCGTTTCGCACCGTGCGTGTAGCCATCGATGGCCCCTGACTTACCGGCGCTTTGCAGTGCAGTTGCCGCAGCCTTGAGCAGCCGGTCGATGGCCGGATCGTTTGGCTGTACAAAGGCAGCCACCATCTCAGGCATGTAGCCGATGCCGCCCCATTGATTGCGCGCCAGCAGCTCGATGGTACGTTCATGGCGGGCGAGCACCACATCGGGCTGTTTGCCGCTTCGCAACTCGAACGACAGTGTGGCGGGCTCGGCCTCAGTCAGGCGCGACAGCAAGGCACCGTCGAGCTGCACGTCGAGCTCTGAGAGGTGATAGGTTTCTCTGGCACCGACAACGTCGAGCGACCAGGTTCGTGGCTTGATAAATGCGGGTTCGGACGACAGGCTGATGGCCAGCTCGCTGATCGGGCTCGATGTCTCATTGACGACGGCCAGTTCGTGCAGCGCAGGCACGGCGTTCTGAAAGTCTGCCAAGTTCAGTTTGACAACCGCGCTGACCTGAAGCCGGACTTCGGTGACTGGCCCGTCAGCGTCCTTGCTGACGGTGCTGATATCGGCACCGTCCGGCGAAGAAGGGGTGTCCTCTTGCATGCGCTGGTCTCCCGTGGTGGCCTTTCCGGCCGATCGTGCGCGAAGACGCTTTGTAACAAACCTGCAGTCTTGGCGCAGCGGGGAAACCTCAACTAACACCCATTTGGGGGTGCAGCTTTCCAATACACGGCCCTACTTGAAGGATGCGCCCTGGAGTGATGCGTCAGCTCCGTCAGCGTGCTAGATCAAGTATGCGGTGCGGGTCCAGCAGTACCCCGAAACCGCGCGCTGTCGATATCCTGCCGACGCCCCAATGACCGGAATGCGAACCGCAACTACGAGCTCGAGGTCTGCGCCGCTGACCACACCCCGCTGCATTGCAAACGATCAGAGCGAATGATCATGTTGCCGCACTGCGTGGCATGGGTCATGAAGCGACGCAGCTCATGAGTTTGACGGCGCCGTCGATTCCGTTGCGCACTCAGTCGATGCATCGACGTTCTCGAACCGCAGCGCGTTGGCGAATGCTTCAGCGGCAGAATCGTCCGCCATCATCAAGAACACTCGGGAGGGGGCGATGGCGCGTCTGTCTTTTGCTGCAGCTTGGGCTGCATCGTCACGAATCTACGGCCCGGCGAATGCAGCAGAAAGGGTTGTGCAGGTCATCGGCGGCATGACGAAGTTTTTGCTCTGCGTTTTGCTGCTCGGAGCATCCATCTGCCACGCGAAGGACGTGCCGGTCACCTCACCCCAGGCAGGCGGGCGAACGTCTGCACAGAACTACAAAGACCTGGTGCTCTCCACATGCATCGCAACCGCATACCAAGGCAGCAATGGCGCCGCCGTTGACGCAGGCAGCAGCGTGAGCGCGCTGCGGGACTGGACGTACTACGACCTGGAGAAAGGGCCCGACGCCATCAAGTCCCTGGTGGACCGGTATCTGGCTCGCGACTATTCGAACCCGCTGGCCGAGCCGGAGGTCAAGGGTGTCAGGTTCGATCTCCTGAAGTGCCTGGACCTGTACCACAGCAAGGAGCTGGACGTGCAGGTGAGGCGGCTCGTCATCAACCCCAAGCGAACGTACCGGCAGGACAACCCGCCGGTGCGCCAGCCGCAGCGGCCATAGGGCTCGCTACTGCTGCTACTGCGCGAGTGGCCTTGCGCCCCGCAGCGGGCCGCTCAGTGCCCTTGCGCCGTGCTGAGCAGGCGCACGACGTCTTCATGCCCCTTCGCCTGGGCCACCTGCAGCGGCGTCTGGCCTTCGGCGTCGCTCAGCGTTGCATCGGCGCTGTGGTCCAGCAGCAACCGCGTGAGCTCTGCGTTGCCGCCCGAGGCGGCGATGTGCAAAGCCGTCTGCTGCTGGGGCGCCAGCTGGGCATCGACCGGGTAGCCGGATTCGAGCAGCAGCCGGACCATCGCCACGGCGTCGGCCCCGCACGGGGCGCGTGCCGCGGCGGGCAGCAGGTGGATGTGCTGCCTGGTGGGTGCGGGAACGGTGGCGCCGTTGGCGACGAGCTGGCAGGCGATGTCGAGGTGCGTCAGCGATATCGCCAGGCCGACTGCGGTTTCACCGGACCAATCGGCACGGTTCACGTTGGCGCCGGCGGCCAGCAGTTCGAGCACTGCATTCCAGTTGCCCACCGTGACGGCATGCGTCAGCGCCGTGGAGTGACCTCGCAATGCATTGAGGTCGTTGCCCTTGAATGCCGTGCGCAGCGCGCCAGCGTCTGAAGTGGACGAGATGGTGCGCAGCAATGAATCGGCGGGCAGCTGGTCTTGCGGGTCGGGCTGGCTGAAGTGCCGCTCATTGCCGTGGTCGCACACGTGCGCCAGGTAGGCCAGGGCCATGGTCTTCTGCGTGGGGGGCGCGCCCAGGAGCACCAACACCATCAATGCCGCCATCAGTGCGATGGCGATCGAGACTCGCTTCACCATGTTCATGCTGGTAGCCCTCCGAAGGCGTGCGGTGTGTCAGCGGGTTGTGGATGGCTGCTGCGGGCAGGGTGCCGGCGCACGGGGTGAGCAGCGGCATCACGCCGCGACGTGGGGGTGCAACTCTTGATGGTCGTCAACTGGAACTCCCTGTGTTGTGCGTTCCGCGCGCTCTTTGGCGCCATGGGGCGGCGAGTTTATCGGCATGCATGGGGCTGCCGTGTTTGTGATCGCCTTGGTTGAGCCGGCGGTGGATCGATAAAGTCAATCGGCGCATTGCATCAAGCTGGCCGGGCGGTGAGCGCGGGCGGCTACTGCAGCCCGCGGGCGATGGGCTCGTGCACCGGTGCAGGCGGCGCCCCTTCGGTGCCCTGGAGCTCGGGCCAGATGCGGTGCCAGTCTTCGGGGCGAAGGTCCCACCGGCGCACTTTGCCTCCGGTGGCGCGCTCGAGTGCCGCGCAGTGTTCGGCCGGTACGGGGCGCGTGCCGTTCGCGATCTGGGAAAGGTAGGCGGGCGCGATGCCCACCTCGCGGGCAACGGCGGCGGTTCGGCCGCGCTCGGCGCTCAGGTACATCGAGAGCTTCATCGGTGCGCCTCCCTGGCGTAGCTTTGCTAGTTGTCGAGGTTTGCGAATATATAGCAAGGCTACTCGCGGCAAACGATAGCATTGCTTATGCCAGTGCTAGCCACATCGACGCGTGAGAAGGAAGCCCACGCGCTGAAGCGCCTGTTCGAGGAGCGAAGCAAAGTCAGCCAAGCCAGGTTCGGAAAGGAACACGGCCTTGGCACTGCCGGCATGGTCTGGCAATACCTCAACGGGCATCGACCGCTGAACCTGCAGGCGGCGGTGAAGTTCGCCAAGGGGCTGGGCGTGCGGATCCAGGACTTCAGCCCCCGGCTCGCCGCCCAGGCCAAGGCCGTGGCGCAAGACGCGACCGAGGTGGTGCTGCATGCGCGCGAGCCGGAGCCGCGCCCCTATGTCACCGCCAGCACCGCTCAAGGCGAGACGGCAGCCCAGGAGGGTGCGGTGCTCGTGCAGCTGCTGCGCCAGGCCCCCCAGGAAGAACGGCAGCGCATCCTCGACGAGTTGCGCATGCTGGCCGTGAAGGGGCGTGCACGCCTTTCTGCCGAAGAGCTGGCGCAAAGTCTCGACGTGCTCGACCGTCTCGAGTCTGCCAAGCCGGGCAAACCCCGGAGCCGGCGTGCAACGTCTGGATAGCCTCGCTATTGCGGCCGCTCGATAGCGAGGCTATATTCGCCCCGGTCAAAAGGGAGCGAAGAATGTCAAACAACCTCGACGAGGACGCCTGCCTTCGTCATGCCGGCTCACCGCCGGCCATCGTCTTCGGCCCACCGGGCCACACCACCACACACGACACTCCCGGCCTGATGCGCCGCTTGGGCTGTGTGCGGGTGCTCAACGACTGGGACGGCTGCACGCCGCTGCAGCCTGGTGATCTGGCGATCACCAGCATGCCGCTGGCGCAGCTCGAACGCGTGTGCGTGGCGCCCGTGGTGCCGGCGGACACGCGCATGCTGTGGGCGCCGCGCGTGTCGGGCGATTAGCGCCGAAATAGCGCCGAATTAGCGCCGAGGCCGTGGCCCATCAGGGCCCTGGCCTATCGCCCCTCGTAGGCGCGCTGCAGCTCGGCGATGTCGAGCTTGCCCATCTTCAGCATGGCCTGCATGGCGCGGCCGGCCTTTGCGGCATCGCGGTCCTGCAGCATCTCGTACAGCACGGTGGGCACGATCTGCCAGCTGAGGCCGAAGCGGTCTGTGAGCCAGCCGCAGGGCAGGTACTTGCCGCCTTCGCCCAGCACCTGCCAGTAGCGGTCTACCTCTTCCTGGGTGCCGCATTTCACCGAGAGCGACACCGCCTCGGTGAGCTTGAAGGTGGGCCCGCCGTTGATCACTTCGAACTGCTGGCCTTCGATCTGGAAGGTGGCCGCCAGCAGCGAGCCCTTGGGGCCCGGGCCGTCGCTGCCGTTGCGCAGCATGCTCAGGATCTTCGAGTCCTTGAAGATCGAGACGTAGAAGTTGATCGCCTCCTCGGCGTTGTGGTCGAACCAGAGGCAGGTGGTGACTTTCTGCAGCGCGGCCATGGTGTGTCCTTTCACGTGGAGTAGGTGGCATAGGCACGACGGACGGGAGCCTTCGCAATCGACAGGCCGCGCGACTGTTACATCCGGGCCGGCATTCGGCGGGCGAGCAGCAGGCGCACGCCGCCCGCGGGCCGCAGCGTCACGTTCAGCACGGGCACGAGCGGCGGTGCATCGGCGGGCAGCGCGAGCGTGTAGCGCTGCAGCAGCATGGCTGCCACCAGCGTCATCTCGAGCATGGCGAAGTGCTGGCCGATGCACACCCGCGGGCCGGTGCCGAAGGGCATCCATGCGCTGCGCGGCAGGGTGGAGGCATCGGGCAGAAATCGCTCCGGCATGAACTCGTCAGGTCGGCTGTAGACGCGGGCGTCGCGCTGCAGCACCCAGGGCGTGAGGCGCAGCATCGTGCCGCGCGCGATGTGCCAGCCGCCGAGCTCGATGTCCTGCGTGGCGCGGCGCGTCATCAGCGCCGCGATGGGCGGGTACAGCCGCATGGCTTCCTTCAACGTGGCGGTGAGCCAGGGCAGGGCGGCCAGGTCGTCTGGGCCGGGCTCGCGCGTGCCGAGCACGGTGTCGACCTCGGCTTGCGCACGGGCCGCGGCGGCGGGGTGCCCGGCCAGCAGGCGGCTCCACCACAGCAGCGCGGTGGCACTGGTTTCATGGCCGGCCTGGAAGCTGACCATGCACTGGTCGAACACCTCGGTTTCGGAGAGCGCTTCGCCGGTGGTTTCGTCGCGCAGCGACAGCAGCATGGCCAGCAGGTCGTCTTGCGGGGCGCTGCTGCCGGCTTGGTGGCGCTGGCGGATGTGCCGCTCCACCAGCTCGCGCAGCGTGCGCATCGCGCGCCGCTTGGCAGCCTTGCCGGGCAGCGGCAGCCAATCGGGCAGCGTCATGGGCCGGAACATCTCGTGCATCGCGACGGCCGAGAGCGTCTGCGTCGCTTCGGAGGCGGCTTCCACGTCGCTCGTGGCGCGGGTGCTGAACAGGGTGCGCAGGATCGCGTCCATGGCCAGTTGCGAGAAGAGCGCGTCCATGCCGACCCAGGCCTCGGCGCGGCACTGCGGCACCGCGGCGTCGAGCGCTTCGCGCGCGGCCTCGCGCATCAACGCTGCATAGCCGGCCACGCGGCGCGGCGTGAAAGCGGGCTGCAGCATGCGGCTCTGGCGCTGCCAGGTGGCGCCTTCGGTGACCAGCACGCTCTGGCCGAACACCTGCTCGAACACTTCGATGCCGCGCTCCCAGCGCACCAGGTGTTGCGCGTGGTCCACCAGCAGGCGGCGCGCCAGCTCGGGGTCGAACACGTCGATGGCCCGCTCGTAGCCGAGCCGCATGAAGGTCACGTCGCCGTACTGGCGTTGCAGGTTGCTGGTGAAACCCAGGTAGTCGCGGCGCATTTCGCGCAGCAAGGGCAGGCCCCACCAGCGGTGGCTGGGGCCGGGCGGGGTGGGCCGTGAGGCTAGGGGCTGCTTATGGGGGCGGGGAGTGGTGGTATCCATGAACGCGCATGTTGCGCTTCGGCCCGGCGAAGTGCTTCAACGATTCCGACATCGTGGGCTCTTTTTCATAGGCTCTCTTGTTGTCGGGTCAGGCAATAGGCCGGCCACCCATGCGCTGGCCGCCGTTGCTGTGCCGGTCTGCCGGGTGACACAGCATCTGACTGCAGGCCCGTCGTTGTGCCTGTGCTGCAAGCGCCGGCCTGCCTATCGTCCGGGGCATGGAAGCCTTGATCACTCGCCCCTCCTTGTCGGCCCGCCGGGCGGGGCGCTTTGCCGCTGCCGTTGCCTGGCTGGGCCGTGCGGTTTCGTGGTGGCGAGGTGCATGTCGCACCGAAGAAGAGAAGTTCCTGCGCGGTGCAGCCAGCCTGGAAGACCTTGAACGGCGGCTCAGGGCGCTGGAGCGCGGCGTGCCGCGCGCTCGGTCACCTTGGCACTGGTGAGCTCGCGCAGAGCCCCCTTGCCGACCCAGCGCGCGGTGGCGTCTTGCGAAGCCGCCAGTCGCTGCGCCACTTCGCAGGCCGCGGCATGCAGCGCGGCATTGCGCTTGCCGATGGCGCGCAGCGCCATGTTCACCGCCTTCTTCACGAAGTTGCGCCCATCGCCGGCCTCGGCTTCGATGAGCGGCAGGGCCTGCAGGAACGGTGCGTCGCCGCAGGCCTTGTCGTGCACGGCCAGTGCCCACAGCAGCGCGAAGCCGGCGCGCTTTTCGAATTCGGGCTCGCGCACGGCCCAGGGCGCCACCTTGTGCCATGCATGCGGCGTGTGGTCGAAGAGGGCGAAGCAGGCGGTGTCGCACAGCGCCCAGCTGTCGAAGTCCTTGCACCAGCGGTCCATCTGCGCCGGGCTCACGCGCGCAGGTTCATCCACGAAGATGGCCAGCAGGCGCGCTTCGTAGCGGTCGGTGGCCCACAGCGCCGCGGCCAGCTCGTGGCTGCGGCCGAGCTGCCTGGCGATCTTGCGGACGTCTGCCACCGACACGCCGAAGGCCTTGTCGGATGGGATGGCAAAGCGCGCCATGCCGTCGCGCGTGGCGCGTGTGGCGTGCTGGCGCAACCAGGCCAGCGCGGCGTCGACCTGTTCGTCGACCGCACCTGCGGCGTTGGCCGCGCGGCTCAGGGCGCGGTCGCCTTCAGGTAGCGTGCTTCGAGGTGCCTGGCATCGGTGAGGTGCAGCCTCACCAGCAGGCGCTCGAACCACGTGAGCGGCTGGATGCGCCCGTCGGGCAACATGAGCACGGGCCCGAGGATGGGCTCGTCTTCGATCTTGGATTCCTGGTACTGCGGCTGCTTGGCGTAAGCGTCCATTCCCGTTCTCCTTCCTGAGGTGCGCCGTCGTGGCGACGCGGTGGGCGACCGAATGCGATGAAACGCACATCGGCGACTACCTGACGATCTTCCGGGGGGCTGGTGTGGGCTACTCCAGTTCCCAGAACCACACTTCCTTGCACGCAAAGTAGCAATGCGAATTGCACACCTGCGCTCCGTTGGCAGATTCGATCAGGTCGATGTGTCCGCCGTCGTAGCCGTTGATCTTCCAGAAGAAGACGACGCCTTGCTTGCCGTCCAATTCCTTCGGGGCCGTGGTGGGGCGCTGCAGGATCAGCGGGCGTCCGAGGATGCCGACGAGCTGGTCGGCGAGCAGCTTGGCGCCGGGTTCGACCATGCGACCCTTGTACGGGCCGTCCTTGATGCGCAGGCGGCCGGAGAACTGCACGCCGGACTTCAATAGCGCGAGGCTCAAGCGAGTGGCGCAGGTGTTGGCGTAGCCGGCGTTCTGCTTTTTCAGGTCTTCGATGTCATAGCCGATTTCCTTGTACAGGGCTTCGGCGGAGACGTAGCCCGCTTTGTAGAACTCGGAGGAGTAGTGTTGGCTCTTGAGGGTGAGGTAGGCCGGCTTCATTTCGATGGCTTGCAGGGGAAGGCAAGGCCGAGCGCCTCGGTGATGACGTCGGACGCGCGTTCGTCCAGCCGCGGGGGCGGCAGCTTGCGAAAGTGCTCGTACAGGTACTCGCGCAGCGAGACGGTCTTCAGCGTCTTGTAGTCGCACCAGGCGCGGCCTTCGGTGGCGTCGAGCACGCCCAGCAGATAGAGCCGTGCGGCATGGCGACGTTGTTCGTCGGTGCTGCCAAATTCGGCGAAGAAGGCCCGTGCAGAGAGCGCCACGCTGTCTTGCGACAAGGCAGCCGACTGGCCGGCGCGCGGCATTGCATGCGTGGAACCGCAGGCCGCCAGGGACAGTGCAAGGAACAGCAGGCCAGGCAACCTGCACAGGCGTGGCGGGGCTTGGTCTGGCCTGTGTTGCGTCTTGATGCAAGTCATCGAACCCTCCTGATCGTTGGTGTGGTGCCGCGGGAGCATAGGACTGTGCAGCGGGGACGGCAACGCCACCTGGGTTCATGAGCGTGGTAATCGGTGTCGTCACAGCGCTGATTTGCCGTTAGCGTCAATCGTGCGCATCAGCCTCCCTCCTTCAGGGGCTCCATGCACAGGCTTCAAACAGGCGTGATCAAATCCCTGGCTTCTCTTTTGGAGGCACCATGACCTACATGCTGTTGATGGTGGAGCCCACCGGCCAGCGCCAGACCCGCACCCCCGAAGAAGGCCGCGAATGCTACGCGCGCATGGTGCGCTTCGGTGACGAGCTGAAGGCACGCGGGTTGCTGCTGGCGACCGAGTCGCTGCGCTCGCACGACCAGGCCTCGCGCGTGGAAGTGCGCAACGGCAAGACCCGCGTGGTCGATGGCCCCTTCGCCGAAGCGAAGGAAATGGTCGGCGGCTTCTTCCTCATCGACTGCAAGACGCGTGAAGAGGCGCTCGCCATCGCGGCGCGCTGCCCGGCGGCCGAGTGGTGCACGGTGGAAGTGCGCTCGCTGGCGCCTTGCTACGAGGAATCGACGGCGGCCTCCGCTGCTGCCGCTGCCGCCTGAGCATCAACAGGCGCTAGGGTTTTCACCTAAGTGCCGGCATGTCGAAGCCGGCGCGTTCCGTTCGTCGTGGGTTCGTAGGCGCAAGGCGCCGCAATGAACAACAACCCTCGCGAAAGGAGCACCTCATGAAGACCCTGACGATCGCCGCCCTCGTGGCCGTCGTGGCGCTGTCGGCCCTGATGGTCTACGCCGCCACCCGGCCCGACACCTTTGCCGTGCAGCGCTCGGCCACCATCGCCGCCAGCGCCGAGAAGATCCACCCACTCATCAACGACCTGCGCCGCTTCAACACCTGGAACCCCTACGAGCGCAAGGACCCGAACATGCGCCGCAGCTACCGCGGCAACGCCAGCGGCCCCGGCGCGGGCTACGACTTCGCAGGCAACAAGGAGGTGGGCGCGGGCAGCATCGAGATCACCGACTCGCGCATGCCGCACCGCGTGGAGATGAAGCTCGACATGTACGAGCCCTTCGAAGCGCACAACGTGGTCGAGTTCACGCTGGTGCCGCGCGGCGAGGCGGCGACCGAAGTGACCTGGGCCATCCGCGGCCCGGCCAACTTCATCAGCAAGCTCATGGGCGTGTTCTTCGACATGGACCACATGATCGGCCGCGACTTCGAAGCAGGGCTGGCCAACCTGAAGACGGTGGCCGAGCGCTCCTGAGCGACCTGCCGCCTGGACGCGGTACCCCCTCGGCCAGGGCCCACTTCAGGAGCGCCGCATGCCGATCACGCTTTCGCAGTTCTTCCTTTTCGCCCCTTCACGACAGACCACTCAAGGAGTTGCCCGCCATGGCACAGCAGATCTACGTCAACCTTCCGGTCAAGGACCTCGAACGCTCGAAGGCGTTCTTCGCGAAGCTGGGCTACAGCTTCAACCCGCAGTTCACCAACGAGCAGGGCGCCTGCATGGTGGTGAGCGACAGCATCTACGTGATGCTGCTCGTCGAACCGTTCTTCCAGACCTTCACGAAGAAGCCGGTGGCCGATGCGAAGAAGACCACCGAGGTGCTGCTGTGCCTGTCGTGCGAAAGCCGCGCGCAGGTCGATGAGCTGGTGGCCAAGGCCGTGGCCGCGGGCGGCAGCACGCCCAATGCCGCGCAGGACCACGGCTTCATGTACCAGCACGGCTTCGAAGACCTGGACGGCCACGGCTGGGAGCTGGCCTACATGGACCCGAACGCGGTGATGCCGCAGGACTGACGAACCCGGGTTCATTCACCACAGAGGCGCAGGGGACGCAGAGATTCGCAGAGGCGGATACAGGCTTCTCTGCGGTCCCTCTGCGTTCTCCGCGTCTGTACGGTGAAGGCTGTCGGGCTTTGCGTTCCATGCGGCGCAGACGACGCAAGCGCAATGGGCGCACTCAGGCGAGGTATGGCTTCATGACCTGCGCCACCCAATTCATGAATGCCTGCACCCGCTTCGGCAGGTGCCGGCGGTTCGCATAGAGCAGTGACACCGGCAGCGGCGGCGCGCGCAACTCGGGCATCACCTCCACCAGCCGGCCGGCCGCCACCATGGGGGCAAGCCCCACCTCCGGCGCCTGAATGAGGCCCAGCCCCGCCAGGCATGCGGCCTCGTAGGCTTCGGAGTTGTTGACGGTCAGTGCGCCGGCCATCGGCAGCGAGCGGGCTTCGCCGCTGGCCGCGTCCACGTATTCGAAGCCCATCGGCTTGCCGCCCAGCGTGGGCATGTAGTGCACCAGCCGGTGCTGCGCCAGGTCGGCCAGCGTGCGCGGCACGCCATGCCGCGCCAAGTATTCAGGGCTTGCGAAGTTCTTCTGCACGTAGTGCCCGAGCGGCCGGGCCACCAGCGTGGAGTCGGACAGCGGGCCCACGCGCAGCACGCAGTCGAAACCCTCGCGCACGAGGTCCACGCGCCGGTCGGTGCTGCTCAGCTCCACCTCGAGCTGCGGGTGTGCCGCCAGGAACTCGGGCAGCCGCGGCACCACCACCTGCCGTGCCACGCCCAGCGACATGTCCACGCGCAGCCGGCCGCTCAACGCCTCGTGCGCGGGGCGGAACATGGTCTGCAGCTCTTCCATGTCGGCCAGCAGGTCGCGGCAGCGCTCGTAGAAGGCCCGGCCGTCCTGCGTGAGCTCCACGCGGCGGGTCGTGCGGTGAAGCAGCCGGGTGCCCAGCATCTCTTCGAGCCGCTGTACCGAGGTCGACACGCTGGCCTTGGGCAGGCCCAGGCTGGTTGCGGCCTGCGTGAAGCTGGCGAGCTCGGCCACACGGGCGAAGGCGAGCATGGCGTCGAGTGGGTTCATGGGCGGGATTGTCGTCATGCCTTGAACAGTCTGGTCGCCAGCGATGCATTTATCCGTCGATGGTCGCTCAATAGACTGTCCTTCATGCCATCTCCGGCACCCACCCTTGAAGGATCTTCGCAATGAGCACCCCGACTTCCACCTCCCGCAGGATCACCCTCATTACCGGCGGCAGCCGCGGCCTGGGTCGCAATGCCGCACTCGCCGTGGCGGCACGCGGCGGCGACGTCATCGTGACCTGGCGCAGCCGGCGCGACGAGGCCGACACCGTGGTCGCCGAAGCCGAAAAGCTCGGCGCCCGCGCCGTGGCGCTGCAGCTCGACGTGGGCGACAGCGCGTCGTTCCCGCGCTTTGCCGAGGCCGTGCGCGAAGCGCTGCGCAAGCACTGGCAGCGTGAGCGTTTCGACCACCTCGTGAACAACGCAGGCATGGGCGTGCACGCCTCGTTTGCCGACACCACCGAAGCCCAGTTCGACGAGCTGGTGAACGTGCACCTGAAGGGCCCGTTCTTCCTGACGCAGGCGTTGCTGCCGCTGCTCAACGACGGCGGGCGCATCGTCAACATCTCCAGCGGGCTGGCGCGGTTTGCGCTGCCGGGTTACGCGGCTTACGCGGCGATGAAGGGCGCGATGGAAGTGCTCACGCGCTACCAGGCCAAGGAGCTGGGCGCACGCGGCATCGCGGCCAACATCGTGGCGCCGGGTGCCATCGAAACCGACTTCGGCGGTGGCCGGGTGCGCGACAACGCGGAGCTCAACGCTTTCGTCGCCTCGCAGACGGCGCTGGGCCGCGTGGGCGTGCCTGATGACATCGGCCCCGTGATCGCATCGCTGCTCAGTGAAGACAACCGCTGGGTGAACGCGCAGCGCATCGAGGCGTCAGGCGGCATGTTCCTCTGAAGGTGGCGTTACCACGTACCCGTGCCTTCCAGCGCTGGCGATTGCTCCAGCAGCCGCCAGCGCCATGGCAGCGCACCGGGCCGCAGCAGCGCCTCGTCCACCTGCAGCCGCACCAGCCGCTGCGCGCCCGCGAAGGCCTGCACCTGCGGGCCTTCCCACACGATCTCGGCACGGCCGGCGACGTGCAGCAGGTCGCCGCTTTCGAAGTTGGGCACCACGAGGCCCGCTCGCGGTTGCGACACCAGGTTGCCCAGCGTGTTGAAGAAGGAATTGCCCGTGAAGTCGGGCCAGGTGAGCGTGGCGCCGCTGTTGCTTACCTGCACGAAACCGGGCCGGCCTCCGCGGTGCGACACGTCGGCCCCGCCATTGGCGCCTTCCCCAACGGCGTGGGTGGCGATGAAGAACGTGTCGGCTGCCCGCACCAGCGCTTGCATGGCGCCATCGAGCCGCGGGGCGGGCCGCGCCGGGCTGCGAGCTGTTGTTGACGCAGGCGAAGCCACCAGCTCGCGCGTCTGGATGTACTTCGGGCAATTGCCGAAGCTCTGCGTCACGGCCAGCGAAAAGCCATTGCCGCGTCGCTCGGCCACCGTGCCGTTGGCGCGGTTGCGCCGGCGTGTGGGCAGCTCGATGCCCAGCAGGCCCAGCGGCGCCCCAGGCTCCAGCAAGCCGGCCAGCGGGTCGCCGGCCGGCGGCAGCGCGTCGATGCGAAGCGCGGTTTCGCTCGGTGACGTCACGAAGCCCGGCGCGCTGCCGCTCAACAGTGTGGCCCAGGGCTGGCCTTGCGCATCCACCGCGCCCAGCACCACGAAGGGCAGCAGCGGGAAGAACTCGCGATGCTGTTGCGGCATCACGCCGCGCACCACGCGCTGGCCGATTTCGGCCATGCGCTCGGCCATGCCCACCTTCGCCTGCGCGGCGCGCTCGCCGGCATGGAAGGGCGGCACGTGCGTGCGGGGCCAGCCGGGCAATGTGGACATGGCTTGCCTGCCTTTCGCTCAGGCCGCAGCCCGCAGGCCCACGCGTGACACCTGCATCGGCACGAAGCCCGGCAGCGCCTCGATGCGGCCGAGCCAGGCACGCAGAGCAGGGTAAGGCTCGAGCGACACGTTGCCTTCGGGCGCATGGGCCGTGTAGCTGTAGAGCGCGACGTCGGCAATGGTGGGCTCGCTGCCCGCGATGAACGCGCGGTCCTCCAGGTGCTGCTCGACCAGTGAGAAGAGCGCCTGCGCACCGGCCACTTCGTTGCTGCAATCCGCCGGCAGGCCGAACACCTGGATCACCCGCGCCCGCGCCGCCGTGGCCGCCAGCTGGCCTGCGGCCACCGAGAGCCAGCGCTGCACCTGCGCCGCCGCGAACGGCTCGCGCGGCAACCAGTGCGCGGCGCCGTACTGGAGCGCCAGGTAGGTGAGGATGGCGTTGGAGTCCGCCACCACGGTGCCCGCGTCGTCGATCACCGGCACCTGGCCGAAAGCGTTGAGCGCCAGGAACTCGGGGCGCTTCTGCGCCTTGGCGCGCAGGTCCACGTCGATGCCTTCATAGGGCAGGCCCAGCAGGTTGAGGAACAGTTCTGCGCGGTGCGAGTGGCCTGAAAGCGCATGGCGGTAGAGCTTGATGGCGCGCTCGGGCCGGGGCGGGGTGGTCATGGAGGTCTCCTGCAAGGGGTGGGAATGCAGGAATTCTTCGTTCGAGCGCCGATGCAATAAAGCGGCCTGTCTGCATTTGACTACTCCGGTTGCCGGAGCAATGATGGCCGCCGATGGACAAGCTCAGAGCCCTGGAAACCTTCGTCGCCATCGTGGACTGCGGCAGCCTCACGGCGGCGGCCGATGCGCTCGATTCATCGCTGCCTGCCGTGGTGCGGCAGCTGGCGGCACTGGAGTCGCAGCTCGGCGTGCGCCTGCTGCACCGCACGACGCGGCGGCTTTCGCTCACCGAAGACGGGCGCCTGTACCTCGAGCGCGTGCGCCGCATCCTGGCCGACGTGGAAGAGGCCGACCGCTCGCTGCTGGCCAGCAGCGCCGCCTACGAGGCCGAACCCAGCGGCGGCACCGTCAGCGTGACGGCGCCCGTGCTCTTCGGCCACATGCACGTGGCGCCGGCGGTGGCGCGCTTCCTGCAGCGCTACCCCAAGATGCGCGTGAACCTCGTGCTGCTCGACCGCGTGGTCGACCTCGTGCAGGAAGGCCACGACGTGGCCGTGCGCATTGCCCACCTGGCCGATTCCAGCCTCGTGGCGCAGGCTGTGGGCAAGATCGGTCGCGTGGTGGCGGCCAGCCCCGAATGGCTGCGCAGCCACGGCACGCCCAGGCACCCGCGCGAGCTGTCGAAGTTCAACTGCATCACCGGCGTGGAAGGCAGGCAGTGGACGTTCGTCGACGAGAACGGCAAGCCTTTCTCGGTGCCGGTGCAAGGCAACCTCGAATGCAACCTGGGTGCACCGCGGTTGGAGGCCTGCGCGGCGGGGCTGGGCTTGAGCCGCTTCCAGTCGTACCAGGTAGTGCCTTACGTGCGCGAGAAGCGCCTGCGTGTCGTGCTCCCGGAGTTCGAGGAGCCGCCGCGCAACGTGAGCCTGGTGTACCCAAGCGCGCGGCTCTTGCCGCTGCGCACGCGGGTGTTCATCGAGTGGATGAAGCAGGAGCTGCAGGCGATGTTGCCGCAGCAGTAGCAGGTTGGGGCGTGAGCTGCAGCAGTTGCGCCACCACCGAGACAGCGATCACTTCGGGTTCCTTGCCTTCGATGCCCGGCACGCCGATGGGGCAGGTCATGCGTTGCAGCACGTCGGCCGGGATGCCTCGTGCTTCGTAGCGGTGCAGGAAGCGGGCGCGCTTGGTCTTGGAGCCGATGAGGCCGAGGTAGTGGAAGTCCGCGCGCTTCAGGATGGCTTCGGTGATGCGCAGGTCGAGGTCGTGGTTGTGGGTGAGCACGAGATAGCACGCGCCGGGCGGGGCGATGCGGACCTCGGCTTCGACGGGCTCGACGCAGACCTTTTCGATGTGGGCGGGCAGGTCGTTCTCTTTCGGAAACTCGTCTTCGCGCTCGTCGATCCACTGCACCTGGCAGTCGATGCCAGCGAGCAGCTTGACGATGGCGCGGCCGACGTGGCCGGCGCCGTAGAGCTGGAGGAAGAAGCGGGGCTGTGTTGCTGGCCAGGTTTGCAATGACTGCTGCGTCAGGCGGGAGTAGCGCAGGGTTACCGCGCCGCCGCAGCATTGGCCGAGGGCGGGGCCCAGGGGGTAGTGGCGGTGGAAGGGGGCGTTGTCTGGCTGTGAGAGGAGGGTTCTGGCGGTTTCGATGGCGAGCAGTTCGAGGTGGCCGCCGCCGATGGTGCCTTCGGCTCTGGTGGGGGAGACGAGCATGCGGGTGCCTTGCTCTCGGGGGGCGGAGCCTTTTGTCTCGGTGACTTCTATGAGGATGGTGGGGGTGTGGGCGTGTAGCCACGCGATCGCCGTTGCGTGGAGGTTCACTTGATTGCTCCTCGCTGGGCTTGCCTTGTGTCTGCGAGACCGCGCCGGGTCCCGCCCCGGCAGGCGGGTAACTTTCTTCTGCGGGCCCAGAAGAAAGTCACCAAAGAAGAGGGCCTGAACGCATTCGAGCCCTGCTTCTGTTGAGGCCCCGCCCGACATTCATTGCGATACGCCTTGGCCTTCTCGCCCAAGGTACCGTCGTTGCGCTGGCTTCTCTGACCCACCGCCGGTGCCGGCCTCCCAGGCCGGCGCGTCAGGCTCCTGGCCTTTGTCCTTGGTTCGTTGCGAACCGCCCCACCCCGTTCGCCCTGAGGTATCGAAGGGCCGCACCGGTCTCTCGCAGGGCTTCGATACCTCAGCCCGAACGGAGATCTGTGGCTCGCCGCCTCGGTGTGGCCGGCCCCTAGGCCGGCTTGTCCGTCATCTCGTAAACCGGGGCCCCGTCTGTGCCGCCTGCGCGGCGTTGCGGCCCGAGGGTTGCCCGCGTAGCGGGTCGAGCAAAGCTGTCTGAGCTCCGAAGCCAAAGGCTGAGGGCGAGTTCTTTGCTCGCCCTCGGGCCGCACGCTGCGCAGGGTAGTCGGCCCGTTCAGGGCCGACCGTGCACAGTCGGGGTGCCCTTTTCTTTGGTGCCTTTCTTTTGGGCACGCAAAAGAAAGGCACTGCGCTGCCGGGCGCACATCCCGGCGGGCTCTCTCGCGTTCAAACAACCGAGCCACAACGCTCACCCAGCCACTCGCACAGCCTCCACCGCATCCAAGATCGCCTCGCAGGTCGCCGGCGCCCGCAACGGCGGATCCACCCGATGCCCCCCCACACTCGACACCGCATCCCGAATCGCCAAAAACACCGAAAACGGCAACAACAAAGGCGGCTCCCCCACTGCCTTGGACCGATGAATGCTGTCCTCCACATTCGCGTTCTCGAACAACTGCACGTTGAACACAGGCGGGCAGTCATTGGCAGTAGGAATCTTGTAGGTGCTGGGCGCATGCGTCATCAGCAGCCCGCTCACCGGGTGCCACACCAGCTCCTCCATCGTGAGCCACCCCATCCCCTGGATGAACGCCCCCTCCACCTGCCCGATGTCCACCGCCGGGTTCAGCGAGCGCCCCACGTCGTGCAGCACGTCCGCGCGCAGCAGCTTCCACTCGCCCGTCAGCGTGTCCACCACCACCTCGCTCACCGCCGCGCCATACGCGAAGTAGTAGAACGGCCGCCCCTGCAGCTTCTCGCGGTCCCAGTGCAGCCCCGGCGTGGCATAGAACCCGTCGGACCACAGCTGTACACGCGCCTCGTAAGCCAGCCGCGCGAACTGCGCAAATGCGATCGCGTTGCCGTTCACGCTCACCACGTCGTTGGCAAACAGCACGTCCTTCGCATCGCCACCGAACTTCTGCGCTGCAAACGCTGCCAGCCGCTCGCGGATCTGCCGTGCTGCGTCCTGCGCGGCCTTGCCGTTGAGGTCGCTGCCAGTGGAGGCCGCGGTGGCCGACGTGTTGGCCACCTTGGTGGTGTCGGTGGCGGTCACGCGCACGGCATCGAAGCTCACGCCCAGCTCGTGGGCCACCACCTGCGCCACTTTGGTGTTCAGGCCCTGGCCCATCTCGGTGCCGCCGTGGTTCACGAGGATGGAGCCGTCGCTGTAGACGTGCACCAGCGCACCGGCCTGGTTGAAGTGCGACACGTTGAACGAGATGCCGAACTTCACCGGCGTGAGCGCCAGGCCTTTCTTCAGCACCGGGCTCGTGGCGTTGAACGCGGTGATCTGCGCACGGCGCGCTTCATAGTCGCTGCGCGTGGCCAACTGGTCCACCAGTTCGCGGATGACGTTGTCTTCCACCTTCTGCCCATACGGCGTGACGTTGCGTTCCTCCACGCCGTAGAAGTTGGCGCGGCGCACGTCGAGTGCGTCCTTGCCCAGCGCGCGGGCAATGGAGTCGAGGATCACCTCTGCCGCGATGGCCCCCTGCGGGCCGCCGAAGCCGCGGAAGGCGGTGTTGCTCTGCGTGTTGGTGCGGGCGCTGTAGCCATGGATGGCCACGTCGGGCAGCCAGTAGGCGCTGTCGAAGTGGCACAGCGCGCGCGTCATCACCGGGCCCGACAGGTCGGCCGAGAAGCCTGCGTTCGACACCATGTCGATCTCGGCGCCGAGCACGCGGCCCTCGTCGTCGTAGCCCACTTCGTAGGCGTACTCGAAGCCGTGGCGTCGGCCGGTGACCAGGAAGTCGTCGTCTCGGTCCACGCGCAGCTTCACCGGGCGCTTGAGTTTCTTCGCGGCCACGGCCGCGACGCAGGCGAACAGCGCCGACTGCGATTCCTTGCCGCCGAAGCCACCGCCCATGCGCCGGCACTCCACCTGCACGTGGTGCGCATGCAGGCCCAGCGCGTGGGCCACGGCGTGCTGCATCTCGCTCGGGTGCTGCGTCGAGCAGTGCACGCGCAGGCCATCGTTTTCAGTAGGGATGGCGTAGGAGATCTGGCCTTCGAGATAGAACTGTTCCTGCCCGCCCACGCTCAGCGTGCCCTCGAGCTTGTGCGGCGCCGCGGCAATGGCGGCCTTCGCGTCGCCGCGTTGCATGTGCATGGGCGGCAGCACGTAGCTTTTCGCCTCATGCGCGGCCAGCGGCGTCAGGAGGGCCGGCAGCGGCTCCACGCTGATCACCTGCTTCGCCGATGCGGCAGCGCGGCGCGCGAGGTCGCGGTCGGTGGCGATGACGGCGAACACCGGCTGGCCGAGGTAGTGCACTTCGCCCTCGGCGAGGATGGGGTCGTCGTGGACGATGGGCCCGCAGTCGTTGACGCCGGGAATGTCGGCGGCCGTGAGCACCGCCACCACGCCGGGCAGCGCGCGGATCTTCTCCACGTCCACCGCCTTCAGCTTGCCGTGGGCTACAGGCGAGAGGCCGAGCGCGGCGTGCAACGTGCCGGCCAGCTCGGGCAAATCATCGATGTAGGCCGCGCTGCCGGCCACGTGCAGGTGGGCGGATTCATGCGGGCGACTGATGCCTACGCGCTGGCCTTGCTGTTGGCGTTGCGCTTCGCCTTCGGCATCGATGCGAGCGCGCGTGTTGCGCAGGTAGTCGGCCCAGGCCTGGTCGGGTTGCAGCAGAAAAGCTTCGACTTGCTTGTTCATGGTGTTCAGGTTCCCGCCACGGCAGCAAGCACGGCATGCGGCATCACGCTCCACACGCTGGTCTGTTCAGTGCCCAGCGGTGCGTCGCGGCGGGTCTCGAGCCAGAAGCGCTGCAGCAGGTTCTGTGCGCTGCGCAGGCGGTAGCCCGCACTGGCGCGCATGTCGGTGAGCGGCTGGTAGTCGGTGGTGAGCACGGCCATCGCGGCTTGCACGCTGGTTTCGTTCCAGGGACGGCCGAGCACCGCGGCCTCTGCGGCGGCTGCGCGTTTCACGATGGCCGCCATGCCGCCGAAGGCGAAGCGCGCGGCCGTCACCACGTCGTTCGCATCGCGCGTGACGGCGAGACCGCAGGCCACGGCCGAGATGTCGCAGTCGAAGCGTTTCGAGAGCTTGTAGGCACGCACCTCGGTACCGGCAGTCGGCAGCGGCACTTCGAGCGCCTCGACGAACTCGCCGGCTTCGAGTGCGTTCTTCATGTAGTCGAGATAGAACGCTTCGAGCGGCAGCGTGCGCTGCATGGCACCGCGGCGCAGCACGATGCTGGCCCCCAGCGCCATCAGCACCGGTGCGCTGTCGCCGATGGGCGAGCCGTTGGCGACGTTGCCGCCCATGGTGCCGGCGTTGCGCACCGGCAGCGAGGCGAAGCGCAGCCACATGTCGGCCAGCGCGGGCACCTCGGCCACCAGAGCGGCCCAGGCGTCTTCCAGCGGCGCGGCAGCGCCGATGCGCAGCGTGCCGTCCTGCTTCTCGATGCGCTTGAGCTCGCCCACGTCGCCGATGTAGAGCAGGTCGCCCACGTCGCGGAACATCTTGTTGACCCACAGGCCGATGTCGGTGGATCCGGCGAGCAGCCGTGCCTGGGGGTTCTGCTCGCGCAGCGTCGCGAAATCGGCCAGCGCCCTGGGTGCCCAGTAGCGGTTGCGCCGTGAGCCGCCATCGGCATTCGGGCCTTCGTAGGCGAGGCCATCGCCTTGCAGCTCGCGCAGCGCCTTCACGATGGGCCGCGTGTGCAGCCGCGCCACCGGCAGGTCGAACATGCGCTGGCCTGCGTCGATGATGGGCCGGTAGCCGGTGCAGCGGCACAGGTTGCCCGAGAGGTCGTCGGCGATCTGCTGGCGCGTGGGGCGTGTGCCCGCTTCGCAATGGCGTTCATAGGCGGCCGTGAGCGACATCGCGAAGCCCGGCGTGCAGAAGCCGCATTGCGAGCCGTGGCATTCGACCAGCGCCTGCTGTGCCGGGTGCAGCGAGCCGCCGCCGATGCGCTGCAGGTCCTCGACAGTCAGCAAGGCCTTGCCGTCGAGCGTGGGCAGGAACTGGATGCAGGCGTTCACCGTGCGCAGCGACAGCTCACCCACGATGGTGGCGTTGGCCGAGGCAGTGCCGACCGCGCGGGCGCTGTCGGCCAGCTCGGCCACGATCACGGTGCAGGCGCCGCAGTCGCCTTCGTTGCAGCCTTCCTTGGTGCCGGTGCAGCGCGCGTCTTCGCGCAGCCAGTTCAGCACCGTGCGTGTGGGAGCCATGCCATCGACGCTGACGACCTCGCCGCGGTCGTGGTGATAGAAGCGGATCGGCCGGGTGTTCGTGTCCATTCGTGAGGGGGAGCCATCGGGTCGGGAGATACCCGAAAGGTACTCCGTTCAACGCCGATCTGTATATGCTCGAGCGCATATTGCGTATCAAGGCAGACATATGGCGGAACGGGCCGTTTTCGACAAGATTGAGCTGTACCTCGTCAGGGTCTTCCACACCGTGATCACCGAACGCAGCGTCTCCCGCGCGGCCTTGCGGCTGCAGACCACCCAGCCGGCCGTGAGCGCCCAGCTGAAGCGTCTGCGCACGCTCATCGGCGATCCGCTGCTGGTGCGTTCGGGCCATGGCATGGCCCCTACCGACGTGGCGCAGGAGCTGCTGGAGCCCGCCGGCGAGATGCTGCGCAATGCGCAGTTGATGTTCGGCGCAAGGGCCAAGGCGCTCGAGTTCGACGCAGCACAGTCGAGCCTCACCTTCCGCATTGCCGCCAGCGACTACCTCGACCCGCTGTTCCTGCCCGAGCTGGTGGTCAAGCTCAAGGAAGCGGCGCCCAACGTGAAGCTGGAAATCCTGCCGCTCTCCGGCGAGTTCGACTACCGCAAGAGCCTCTCGCGCGGCGAGGTCGACCTCGTGATCGGCAACTGGCTCGAACCCCCGGGCGAACTGCACCTCGGCCGCCTGCTCGCCGACGAGATCGTCTGCCTCGTGGCCGAAGACCACCCGGCGGTGCGCAACCCGCGTTGGTGGACCACCGAGCGCTACCTCGCCAGCGAACACATCGCACCTACGCCGTTGCACCCCGGCGCGCGCGGCGTGATCGACGAGCACCTCGACAGCCTGGGCCTTTCGCGGCAGATCGTCGTGCGCAACCCGCATTTCGGCCTCACGCCGCTCATGCTGTCGCGCTCGCGGCTCGTGCTTACCACCGGGCGGCTGTTCTGCTCGCGTTACGTCAACAACTTCCCGTTGCGCATCGTGCGCTGCCCGGTGAGCTTTCCTTCACTCACCTATTACCAGCTGTGGCACGACCTGAGCCACCACTCGGCGGCCGGCCGCTGGCTGCGAGAGCAGGTGCGCGACGTGGCGCACGCCTTGCCCATGCATTGAAGAACTTCCCCTTGCAACGATGAACGCCACTCCCACCCGCATCGCCCTGCGCGGCGACCTGCTCGACTTCGACGCCGACCCCGGCTTTGCCGCGCCGGCCCATGCGCCGGGCGTGCGCTTCCGCCCCGACCATTGGCTGCTCATCGACAACGGCCGCGTGGCCGGGGTGCAGGCCGAGGTCCCGGACACCACCTGGGCCCGCGTGGACCACCGCAGCAAGCTCGTGCTGCCGGGCTTCATCGACACCCACGTGCACAGCCCGCAACTCGACGTGATCGCCTCCTACGGCACCGAGCTGCTCGAGTGGCTGAACACCTATACCTTCCCGGCCGAGCGGCGCTATGCCGACCCGGCCGTGGCCGAAGCGGGCGCGGAGCGCTTCACCGATGCGTTGCTGGCGCACGGCACCACCGCGGCGGTGGTGTTCCCTACCGTGCACAAGGTCTCGGCCGAGGCCTTGTTCGCGAGCGCCGAGCGGCGCGGCATGCGCCTCGTGGCCGGCAAGGTGCTGATGGACCGCCACGCCCCGGACGGCCTGCGTGACGACGTGGCGGGCGCCGAGCGCGACTGCGTGGACCTCATCGGCCGCTGGCACGGCCGAGGCCGGCTGGCCTATGCGCTCACCGTGCGCTTCGCGCCCACCAGCACCGGCCCGCAGATGGACATGGCGGCCGCGTTGCTGGCTGCGCACCCCGGCACCTACATGCAGACCCACGTCGCCGAAAACCGCGACGAGGTGCGCTGGGTGGCGGAGCTCTTTCCGCAGGCGCGCAGCTACCTCGACGTGTACTACCGCCACGGCCTGCTCAATGAGCGCGCGGTGCTGGCCCACGGCATCTGGCTCGACGACACCGACCGCGTGTTGCTGCGCGAAACCGGCGCGCAGATCGCGCACAGCCCCAGCTCCAACCTCTTCCTCGGCAGCGGCCTGTTCGACTGGCTCGGCGCCGAAGGGCAGGGCGCCCACGTGACGCTGGCGTCCGACGTGGGCGGCGGCACCAGCCTCTCGATGATCCGCACGCTGGCCGACGCCTACAAGGTGCAGGCCATGCGCGGCGTCAAGCTCACCGCCTACAAGGCCCTGTACGGCGCCACGCGAGGTGCCGCGCACGCGCTGCACCTCGGCCACGAGATCGGCAGCTTCGACGTGGGCACGCACGCCGACGTCTGCGTGTGGGACTGGAGCGCCACACCGCTTCAGACCCACCGCGTGGGCCTCGCGCAAGACCTGCACGAGAAGCTCTTTGCCTGGATGACGCTGGGCGACGAGCGGCTGCTGCACACGGCCTACGTGGCCGGTGTGCCGGGATACCAGAGAACCCAGGGGGCCTGACCGAGAGCCAACATACCCGTTCGCCCTGAGGTATCGAAAGGCCGCAACCGAACGTCGAAGGGCTTCGATACCTCAGCCCGAACGGATACCGACGACTGATGCACAAGACCCGAAAACGGGCGGCATGCACCCAGGAGACAACATGCAGATCACGACCCCCCACGCCGACGGCGCGGTGCCCGGCGCCGCGAGCGGCGAACCCGCCCGCCCCGCCGTCCATGCCAGCCCTTCATGGCTGGACCGCTTCTTCCGGCTGCAGGCCCACGGCACCACCGTGCGCACCGAGCTGATCGCCGGGCTCACCACCTTCCTGACGATGGCCTACATCATCTTCGTCAACCCGTCGATCCTGGGCGACGCCGGCATGCCCAAGGGCGCCGTGTTCGTGGCCACCTGCCTGATCGCGGCGCTGGGCACGGCCATCATGGGCCTGTATGCCAACTACCCCATCGCCATGGCGCCCGGCATGGGCCTGAACGCCTACTTCGCCTACGTGGTGGTGCTGGGCATGGGCTACACGTGGCAGGTGGCGCTGGGGGCGGTGTTCATCTCGGGCTGCCTGTTTCTCGCGGCCACGCTGTTCGGCCTGCGCAAGACCATCATCCGCGGCATACCGCAATCGCTGCGCATCGGCATCACCGTGGGCATCGGCATGTTCCTGGCCATCATCGCGCTCAAGAGCGCCGGCATCGTGGGCCCGTCGAAAGCCACCTACGTGACGCTGGGCGACCTGCACCAGCCCTCGGTGGTGCTGGCCATCATCGGCTTCTTCGCCGTGGTGGTGCTCGACCGGCTCAAGGTGCGCGGCGCGTTGCTGGTGGGCATCCTGCTGGTCACGGTGCTGTCGTTCTTCTTCGCCGGCAACCAGTTCAGCGGCATCTTCTCGGCGCCGCCGTCCATCGAGCCCACCTTCCTGCAGCTCGACCTCAAGGGCGCGCTGGCGGTGGGCGTGTTCAACGTGATCCTGGTGTTCTTCCTGGTCGAGCTGTTCGACGCGACCGGCACGCTGATGGCCGTGGCCAAGCGCGCAGGGCTCCTGTCCGAAGAAAAGATGGGCCGCATGAACAAGGCGCTGCTGGCCGACAGCGGTGCCATCTTCGCCGGCTCGCTGCTGGGCACCTCCAGCACCACCGCCTACCTGGAAAGCGCTTCGGGCGTGCAGGCGGGCGGGCGCACCGGGCTCACCGCCGTCACGGTGGCAGTGCTGTTCCTCGCCTGCCTGTTCATCTCGCCGCTGGCCGGGGCGGTGCCGGCCTATGCCACGGCCCCGGCGCTGTTCTTCGTGGCATGTTTGATGCTCAGGGAGCTCACCGAGCTGAACTGGGACGAAACCACCGAAGTCATTCCGGCCACCGTCACCGCGCTGGCCATGCCGCTCACGTATTCCATCGCCAACGGTCTGGCCTTCGGCTTCATCACCTATGCCGTGCTGAAGCTCTTCACTGGCAAGTGGCGCGAGGCGCACCCGATGGTCTGGATCATCGGTGGGATCTTCCTGTTCAAGTTCATCTACGTTGCCGGGCATTGAGCAGTGACCAGTGGCCAGTCACTGGTGACTGGTCACCGCCAGGGCCAAAATGCCGGCCATGCAGGAGTTCCTCGACATGATCCCCCGCCTCGAGCTGCTGGGCATATCCAAGCAGTACCCGGCCGTGCGCGCCAACGATGGTGTGAACCTTCGCGTGCTGCCCGGCCAGATCCACGCCGTGCTGGGCGAAAACGGCGCCGGCAAGAGCACCCTGATGAAGATCATCTACGGTGCGGTGCGGCCCGACGAGGGCGAAGTGCGCTGGAATGGCCAGCCGGTGGCGGTGCGCAATCCGCACGAGGCAAGGGCGCTGGGCATCTCGATGGTGTTCCAGCACTTCTCGCTGTTCGACACCCTTACCGCGGCCGAGAACGTGTGGCTGGGGCTGGCCAAGTCCATCTCGCTGGCCGAGGTGACCGAGCGGGTGCGCAGGGTCTCGCGCGACTACGGGCTCGACGTGGACCCGTTGCGGCCGGTGCACACGCTGTCGGTGGGTGAGCGCCAGCGGGTCGAGATCGTGCGGGCGCTGCTCACGAAGCCGCAACTGCTCATCCTTGACGAGCCGACCTCGGTGCTCACGCCGCAGGCGGTCGACAAGCTCTTCGTCACGCTGCGCCAGCTGGCGAACGAAGGCTGCTCCATCCTCTACATCAGCCACAAGCTCGACGAGATCCGCGCGCTGTGCCACCACTGCACCGTGCTGCGCGGCGGCAAGGTCACTGGTGAGGTGGACCCAACGCAAGAGAGCAACGCCGGCCTGTCGCGCCTGATGATCGGCGCCGAGCCGCCGCAGCTCAAGCACCAGCAGGTGGCGGCCGGCGACGTGGTGCTCGACGTGAAGCAGCTGCAGCTACCCAAGGCCTCGCCCTTCGGCACCACGCTCTCCGACATCGGCTTGTCGGTGCGCGCCGGCGAGATCGTCGGCATTGCCGGCGTGTCGGGCAACGGCCAGCAGGAACTCATGGCCGCGCTGTCCGGCGAGGACACGCGCGCGCCGCGCGGCTCGATCACGCTGTTCGGGCAAGACATCGCCAGGCACTCGCCGCGGCATCGGCGCAAGGCCGGCCTGCACTTCGTGCCCGAGGAGCGGCTGGGCCGCGGCGCGGTGCCCACGCTCTCTCTGGCGCAGAACACGCTGCTCACCCGCACGGAGGCCGTGTCGCGCCGCTCGGGCTGGGTCAGCACGGGTGAGGTGCAGCGGCTGGCCGAGGCGCTGATCGCCCGCTTCAACGTCAAGGCCGGCGGCCCGGGCGCGGCGGCCAAGAGCCTGTCGGGCGGCAACCTGCAGAAGTTCATCGTCGGCCGCGAGATCGACGCGAGCCCGAAGCTCCTCATCGTCTCGCAGCCGACCTGGGGCGTGGACGTGGGCGCGGCCGCGCAGATCCGCGGCGAGCTGCTCAAGCTGCGCGACGCCGGCTGCGCGCTGCTGGTGGTGAGCGAAGAACTCGACGAGCTGTTCGAGATCTGCGACCGGCTGGTGGTGATGGCACAGGGGCGGCTGTCGCCCAGCGTGCCGACGAGCGAGGCGACGGTGGAACAGATCGGCGAGTGGATGAGCGGGCTGTGGCCGCGCAGCGGCGGCGCGGCCGCTGCGGACGGCGCAGCGGCGGAGGTGGCCCATGCTCAAGCTTGAAGCGAGGCCCCAGCCTTCGAAGGCGATGTCGTTCGCCTCGCCGCTCATCGCGCTGGCCATCACCGTGGTCATCGGCGTGTGCCTGTTCCTGCTGCTGGGCAAGGACCCGTTGCGCGGCCTTCAGGTGTTCTTCGTCGAGCCGGTGAAGAGCGCCTATGCGCTGTCCGAGCTGGGCGTGAAGGCCGTGCCGCTGGTGCTCATCGCGCTCGGCCTGGCGGTGTGTTTCCGCTCCAACGTGTGGAACATCGGCGCGGAAGGCCAGTTCATCCTCGGCGCGCTGGCCGGCGGCTGGGTGGCCATGCAGGCCGGGCCTGACACCTCGCGCTGGATCGTGCTGCCCATCCTCGTGGCCGGCGTGCTGGGCGGCATGCTGTGGGCGGCCATCACCGCGCTGCTGCGCGACCGCTTCAACGCCAACGAGATCCTGGTGAGCCTGATGCTGGTCTACGTGGCCGACATGGTGCTGAGCTACCTGGTCTACGGCCCCTGGAAAGACCCGCAGGGCTACAACTTCCCGCAGACCATCACCTTCGCCGCCGCCACCAAGATCCCCAGGCTGTTCGCCAGCTACCGGGTCAACATCGGCGTGCTGGTCGCGCTGGCGGCGGTGGTCGCGTTCTGGGTGCTGCTGTTCCGCACCTACCGCGGCTTCCAGCTGCAGGTGGGCGGCCTGGCGCCCGCGGCGGCACGGTATGCAGGCTTCTCTTCGCGCAACGCGTTGTGGACGGCGCTGCTGCTCTCGGGCGGCATGGCCGGCCTGGCCGGTGCGCTCGAAGCGGCGGGTCCCCTGGGCCAGCTCACGCCGCACGTGCCGGCCGGCTACGGCTTCGCCGCCATCATCGTGGCCTTCGTCGGCCGGCTGCACCCGGTGGGCATCGTGTTCTCGGCAGTGCTGATGAGCATGTTCTACATCGGCGGCGAGCTGGCGCAGTCGCGCCTGGGCCTGCCCAAGTCCATCACCGGCGTGTTCCAGGGGCTGCTGCTGTTCGCGCTGCTGGCCTGCGACACGCTGATCCACTACCGCGTGAGGTGGGCGCGCGTGCCCAAGGTGGCAGCTGCGCAAGTTGCCGCATCGCAATCTGCAGTCGTGAAAGAGGCTTGAGATGGACTCCTTCGCACTCCTCATCGCTGCCACCCTCAACGCAGGCACCGTGCTCGCCATCGCCGGCCTGGGCCTGTTGATCAACGAACGTGCCGGCATCGTGAACCTGGGCGCCGAAGGCATGATGCTCGTGGCCGCCATTGCCGGATTCGCCACGGCGGTGCACACCGGCAATGAATGGCTCGCTTTCGGTGCAGGCGCGGCCGCCGGAGCGTTGATGGCTGCTGCCTTCGGCGTGCTGGTGATCTGGCTCAATACCAACCAGTACGCCTCGGGCCTGGCGCTGTCGCTGTTCGGCGTGGGTTTCTCGGCCTTCGTCGGCATCCGCTACACGCAGGAAAAGCTGCCGGCCATGCCGCGCTTCGAGCTGCCGCTGCTGGGCGACATCCCGTTCTTCGGGCCGGCGCTTTTCAAGCAGCACCCCATGGTGTTCATCTCCATCGCGCTTACCGCGGGGCTCGCCTGGTTCCTCTACCGCTCGCGCGCCGGGCTGGTGCTGCGTGCGGTGGGCGAGTCACCCGAGTCGGCGCATGCGCTGGGCTACCCGGTGCGGCGCATCCGCCTGCTGGCGGTGATGGTGGGCGGCGCGCTGTGCGGCGTGGCGGGGGCCTACATCTCGGTCACCTACACCGGCCTTTGGGTCGAAGGCATGACGGCCGGCAAGGGCTGGATCGCGCTGGCACTCACCACCTTCGCCACGTGGCGGCCGGCCCGGCTCTTGCTGGGGGCCTACCTGTTCGGCGGCGTGACGATGCTGCAGTTCCACCTGCAAGGCCAGGGTGTCGAGATCGCCAGCCAGCTGCTGACGATGCTGCCGTACCTCGCCACCATCGTCGTGCTGGTGCTGATCTCGCGCAACCCGACGTGGATCCGCGTCAACATGCCAGCCTCGCTGGGCAAGCCGTTCTTCCCTGGAGGGTGATGACGGCACGCTCCGGGAGCGGTGCCAGCCTTGCTCGGGGCAGCCGGGAAGGTCGCCGCCTGAATGAACCGAAATATCATCGCCGCTTACGTTTTTCACCCGGAGACGACATGACCATGCTCACGAAGCGTTCGTTGCTCAAGCTCTCGGCCCTGGCTTCCGTCGCAGCGACGGCTGCGCTGGTGGGCTGCGGCAAGAAGGAAGAGGCGCCCACGGCCGCCGCACCGGCTTCGGCCCCGGCAGCTGCGCCGGCCAAGCCAGAGCCGCTGAAGGTGGCCTTCGCCTACATCGGCCCGGTGGGCGATGGCGGCTGGACTTATGCACACGACCTGGGCCGCAAGGCCGTCGAAGCCGAGTTCGGCGACAAGGTGCAGACGAGCTTCGTCGAGAACGTGCCCGAAGCCGCTGACGCCGAGCGCGTGATCCGCGACATGGCCAGCCAGGGCAATAAGCTCATCTTCGGCACGACCTTCGGCTACATGGAGTCCATGCTCAAGGTGGCCGCCGACATGAAGGACGTGAAGTTCGAGCATGCCACCGGCTACAAGAGTGCCGAGAACATGCGCACCTACGACAGCCGCACCTACGAAGGCGCCTACATGGCCGGCGTGATCGCCGGCGGCATGACCAAGACCAACGTGCTGGGCGTGGTGGGCTCGGTACCCATTCCCGAGGTGATCCGCAACATCAACTCGTTCACGCTGGGCGCGCAGAGCGTGAACCCGAAGATCAAGACCAAGGTCGTGTGGGTCAACAAGTGGTTCGATCCGCCCAAGGAAGGCGAAGCCGCCGAAAGCCTGATCAACCAGGGCGCCGACGTGCTGATGCAGAACACCGACTCCCCGGCCGTGCTGAAGAAGGCCGAAGAGAAGGGCAAGCTCGCCTTCGGCTGGGACAGCGACATGACCGCCTACGGCCCGAAGGCCCACCTGGCCTCGGCCATCATCAACTGGGGCCCGTACTACAAGAAGGCGGTGAAGGACGCGCTCGACGGCACCTGGAAGAGCGAGGCCACCTGGTGGGGCGTGAAGGAAGGCGCCATCGACATCGTGTCGATCTCCGACAAGGTGCCTGCCGACCTGAAGACGAAGGTCGAGACGGCGAAGGCCGGCCTGAAGGACGGCAGCCTCGCCATCTGGAAGGGTCCCATCGTCGGCGCCGACGGCAAGGAAGTGCTGAAGAAGGACGAGGTCGCCGACGACAAGTTCCTGGGCGGCATCAACTTCTACGTCAAGGGCGTCGAGGGCAAGGTCCCGACCGGCAAGTGAGATGACGGCCCCTCGCAAGCTCTCTCCCAAGGGGGGCGGGCCTTGCCTGGGGCGGCCCGTGTCACGCTCTGACAAGGCTGTCGCGGCTCAAGGCTGCGGCGGCCTTTGTCTTTTCATGACGATCCGCTGAACCTTTTTCGATGCAACCAGCCGACTTGGTCGAACACCTCCACTGGCACCCCGTCGCCCAGCCGGGCGACGTGCCGGCGGCCGCGCCGCTGCCCGTGCGGCTGTTGGGTGAAGACCTCGTGCTGTGGCGCGATGCGGCCGGCGGCCTCCAGGTGTTTGCCGACCGCTGCCCGCATCGCGGTACGCGCCTGTCGCTGGGCCGCGTGTGCGAGGGGCAGCTCGAATGCCCCTACCACGGCTGGCGCTTCGAAGGCAGCGGGCGCTGCGTGCACATTCCTGCCGTACCTGACTTCACGCCGCCCGCCACGCATGCAGCCCGCCGCCATGAAACGGCGGTGGCCTACGGGCTGGTATGGGTGCGCCTCGCCAGCCCCACGGCAGATGCCGCAACACCCGAGCTGCCGGTGTTCGACGCAGAAGGCGACACGCGCCTGCGCAAGCTGCTGTGCGGCCCCTACGACGTGGCGACCAGCGCGCCGCGCATCGTCGAGAACTTCCTCGACGTGGCGCACTTCGGCTTCGTGCACGAAGGCTGGCTGGGCGAGTGCGGCCATACCGGCGTGGCGCCTTACGAGGTGGAGGTGGCGCCGGGCGGCGTGCAGATCCGCAACGTGCAGGCCTGGCAGCCGCGCAGCAACCGCCTGTCGCAGGACGGCTCGTGGGTGGCCTACGACTACGCGGTGACCGGCCCCTACACGGCGCTGCTGAGCAAGGCACCCGAGCAGCAGCAGGGCTACCGCGAGTCGATCGGCCTCTTCGTGTGCCCCACCGAGCCAGAGCGCAGCCGCGTGTGGTTTCGCCTCGCCGTGCCCGACTTCGCCTCGAGCGACGACGAGCTGCGAGCCTTCCAGCACACCATCTTCACCCAGGACCAACCGGTGCTCGAATCGCAGGTGCCCAAGCGCCTGCCGGTTCTGGCCGGCGGCGAAGTGCATTGCGCCGCCGACCGCAGCGCCGCTGCCTACCGACGCTACCTGCGCGAGCAAGGCATCACCCACGGAGTCTGTTGAAGTGACCCACCCCCGTAGCGGCTGCGCCGCTCTCCCTCGAGGGTGGCGAGCCCGGACACGAAAGGTCCTGTGGACCTTTCGTGCCTGGCGAGCGGCCGGGCCGCCGTGCCCGGCGCGGCCTGCAAGGCACCCCAGCGGACCGGCGAAGCCGGATCCGCGGCGTCTGCTGGGTTACGCTGATTCCTGCGTCGAGCCTGATGTTTCAAGCCCTATAGAGAACTAGAGAACTGACCCATGAACTTCGATCACTTTGCTCGCGAGCGCCTGCCTGCACTGCTGCGCGGCATGCCCAAGGCCGAGCTGCACATCCACATCGAGGGCTCGCTAGAGCCCGAGCTCATCTTCCAGCTCGCGCAGCGCAACGGCGTGAACCTGAGCTACCCCAGCGTGGAAGCGCTGCGCGCGGCCTATGCCTTCACCGACCTGCAGAGTTTTCTCGACATCTACTACGCCGGCGCTTCCGTGCTGCTGAAGGAGGCCGACTTCCACGACATGGCGTGGGCCTACCTCACCAAGGCCGCGGCCGAGAACGTGCGCCACACCGAGATCTTTTTCGATCCGCAGACGCACACCGCGCGCGGCGTGTCGATGGAGACGGTGATCAAGGGCCTCACGAGCGCCACCTCCAGGGCGCGGCGCGAGCTGGGCATCAGCGCCGAGCTGATCCTGTGCTTCCTGCGGCACCTGAGCGAAGACGAGGCGCTCGAAACGCTGGAGCAGGCGCTGCCGTATCGCGAGCATTTCATCGGCGTGGGGCTCGATTCGAGCGAGCGCGGCCACCCGCCGGAGAAGTTCGCGCGCGTGTTCGACCAGGCGCGTGAACTGGGCCTCCACCTCGTGGCGCATGCGGGCGAAGAGGGGCCGCCGGAATACATCTGGAACGCGCTGGACGTATTGAAGGTCGAGCGCATCGACCACGGCGTGCGCTGCGTCGAAGACCCGGAGCTGGTGGCCCGGCTGGTGCGCGACGAGATCCCGCTCACGGTGTGCCCGCTGTCGAACCAGAAGCTGTGCGTGTTTCCGGACCTGCGCGACCACAACCTCGGCAAGCTGCTCGATGCCGGCCTCAAGGCCATGGTGAACTCGGACGACCCGGCCTACTTCGGCGGCTACCTGAACCAGAACTTCACCGAGACCTTCAGCGCGCTGGGCCTGGGCGCACAGCACGCCTACACGCTGGCGCGCAACAGCTTCGAGGCAGCCTTCGTGGATGCAGACACCAAGGCGCGCTACGTGGCCGAGCTGGACGCGTATTTCGAGCAGTTCCGCTGATGTCGGCATAGATCCAGCGTCTCGGCAGAAGGCGGAAATGTTCGCCTTCGCCGGGCAACCTTGCCGCCGCCTCGACGCGGCGGGCAAGCACAACGATCAGGGATGGAATTCATGGCAATCATCGGCTTTGTCGTGCTGGGCGACCGCACGTCGCACGGTCATCACGGCGGACCCCACATGGGCCATCGACGGGCAACCCGTCGCGCGGGTCGGAGACCAGGTGACATGCCCGCGCTGCAAGCGGACCACGACCATTGCCACGAGTCGCTTCTCGAACACGATTGACAGTGGCCGGCCCGTTGCTTTCGATCAGGACACCACTGATTGCGGAGCAGTCCTCTACTCGCGCCACAACGGCCATGCAGGACACGATGACGGGAGCAGCGACACCGCCGCCGCCCGTGCAACCTCCTCTGACTCAGAGGTCTACACGCCACGCGAAGCCCCGCGCTTCGATGAGCATTCATCCTTCGTGACAGCGGGACCGGGAAGCCTCTTGTGGGATGGCAATACACGGTGATCACCGCCGAAGGCCAGCAGATCGAAGGCGAGACGGACGCTCAAGGCCGAACGGAAGTCGTTTGGACCGACTCACCCGCGCCGGTTCAGGTCAAGGCTGAACCGCTTCGCAGGAAAGACGACGACCCGTATCACTACGGCACGAATGCCTACGAGGGGCTGTAGGCCATGGCAGCACCGCAAACACCGGCCGGCCGTACGGTCGGGCGATCCGTCACGCGGAAACGATCGCCAGGCCGCGACGTCACCTTTGATGACCCTATGGGCAAGGGCTATCTGTGCGAAAAGGTGTGCGCCTGCGGCCAGCGCACGGCCATCATCAGCAAGTCAGGCGCATTCCTCAAGCAGCGCTGCGCCACGGCGCGCATCTGGGCCGACGAGGAAGTCAATCAGCTCGTCTGGCGCTACAAGGCCGAGGTTGGCTTCAACATGGCAACGAATCCGCCTTCGCCGTTGATGAGCAAGGAGCAGCCCAACCGGCCGAGCCGGTTTCCGCTGGGGCGTGCCATGGGAGACGGGTTGCTGAAGCGCACGCTGGAAGGCAAGCCTCAAAAGGGCCTGCTGCGTATTCCTGACTGCATCATCCTCAAGGTCACCGGCGCGGAGCTGGCCGCCATGCGGGCCAGTCGCAACATCGACTGGAAACGTCTCATCCCTGTCCAAGCCAACATCGAAACCGTGGTGGAGATGAAGTTTGACAGGGACAACTTCAGGCGTGAGCAGCGCAGAGCCTATCGGCTGATCGCAGGACCGGACAAGTTGCGCCTGCTTGAGGCGAGCGCCTGTGATTGCGGTAACGGCGACAACCGCCGTGAGCCGGAAAGGGCGCCGGAGCGCTCGCCGGTTATCACGCCCATCCTGCCGCCCCTTGGTGGGCGCAGGCCACCACTCATCGGCCCGGCTCCCGCCCCTGTTCCCGCGCCGCAACCGGTGCGTCCCTCCTATGGCCCTGTGGCCCCGGAATCGGACGGCATTCCGCTCAGTGACTATCTGAAGTCCGGCGCCAACGTCGTCGGCGGGGTGGCGCTCATTGCGGGAGCTGTCGCGCTCGTCTACTTCACAGCGGGTGCGGGCACGCTTGCCGGTGGCGAGGCTGTGGCAGCCGGTGTTGCCCTTATCGTGACCGGTGCCGCTGTCGGCAGCGCAACGCACAAATCATCTCGCAAGGATACGGACGCATGAGCATGACTCTCGAACAGGTTGAAGCCCTGCTACCTGACTTCCAGTATGTGGACGGCGACCGCATCGTCCTGACCGTCGGCTTCACGGCTTCGTTTTGCTTCTGGCAGGGCCATACGCCAACCAAGCGACAGGCCGTGGTTGAATGCGTTGAAGCGTTTGAAGCCACATATGGCGGCAACCTGACCTGGGCGCGAGACCTTGACAACTGGGGAATGCTTCGGCTCGCCGACAACAAGCATCCGCGCTTTCGAGACTACGTTCGCACGCTCGACGAAGACGACGCCATCGAGTGGTACGTCGCATCCGGCGATGACGACGAAGCTGCCAACGAATATGCCTTGTCCTGCCTGACCGAGCGCGGATGGATGCAAGGACAGATGTCATCGCTTCGATTTCAGGTGCCACGCGCCTTTGCCTTCGACGAACCCCGGCAGAAGCAGCTTTCCGATCTCATCTACTTCTGCCATGAGCGTCTGCAGCCCTTCCATGGGCAAGCCGGATTCTCCACCGTCACTACCGAACAAGGCATCGCGTGGGAACCGGAAGAACTGGATGTCGCAACCCGCTATCTGGCGCTCTATGCCGGAGATGAATACGACGATGCCCAGGGACAGAGTGGCATCAAAGGCATCAACTGGCTGACGTTCATCAGCGATGTCCTGTGCGAGCGCATCGGCGGCTCCCAGGCGTTCGAGCGCTACTGCCAGCGGTTCGGCATCACGCCACAGCGCAGCGGTCAGGGCTATATCGTGCGCACGGGCGACATGCCGGAGCTCGGCCCTGTGACAGAACCACCACCCGAAGCCTACGTAAAGGCCAATGCCGCGCTTCGCCCGCTGCGCAACGGCAATTTTGGCTCGATGGGGTGTGGCTCTACGAACGGCGAGTTGCACTTCGACCGTTGCACCTCCGACCTCTGGATACGCCGCTTCGATGCACCGGGCATCTGGCCACCGGCCAGCCTTATCGGGCTAGGCAAGAAGCCCTTGGGCAGGCAGCCCGCCAAGCGGGTGAAGCTCAAGACCGGCGATGCCTGCGCCGTGCACGGGCGCTATCGTGATCCGGCCGACGACAGCGCGGACGATGAAGATGCTTTCCATGTCGTGCTACTGCCCGGCGATGTCGCGCCCTACCGCCTGCAGCTCGGCCCGCACGGCGAGTACCTGGGGCGCAAGGCCATCGCGTGGGAACTGGCGGCCGAGCTATGAACCTGCAGCCGCACGACTTGATGCTTCGCCTCGTTTGAACCCGCAGGCATGGTCTTCGCGGCTATCACTGGGGCTCAAGCTCGAGTGACGACAGCCGGCGGCTCAGCGCGTAGCGCGCCGCCGCACGGCTTCGATGTAGGCCTCGCCATCAGGCGGCAGCCCGCTGCGCTGCGAGGCCCAGATCATCTCGCCCAGGCACTCCATCACTTCGTGCTGGGCCTCGTGCATGGAGCCGCGCCGGTGTGCCAGCAGCTCCACCGCCTGCTTGATGCCGCGCGGCTGGTCGATGCTCACCTGCTCGGTGATCGACAGGTGCATCGACAGGTGCAGGAAGGGGTTGGTGCGGCCTTCTTCGACGGTGTAGCTCGCCGCCAGGGCTGCATCGGCGTCGGACAGGTCTTCGAAGTATTCCGGGTGCTGGCTGATCCAATCGGCCGCCAGCGCCTCCAGCGGCGTCAACGGCTCCTTCGCCCGCTCCTTGCGAAAGGCTTCGCAGAAGAAAAGGCGCACTTCATGCTGGCTGGGTTCGAACATTCCACAATTGTCGCTTCCCCCTTCAAACCCCTGCCGCCATGAACGTCACCACCGAACAGCTGTTCACCGAAGCACGCACCCACAACGTCTGGCTCGACAAGCCGGTGTCCGACGAACTGCTGCACCAGCTCTACGACCTGCTCAAGTGGGGCCCCACCTCGGCCAACTGCAGCCCGATGCGCGTGATCTTCTGCAAGTCGCCCGAGGCCAAGGCCAGGCTCGTGCCGCTCATGAGCCCGGGCAATCAGGAAAAGACCGGCAAGGCCCCGGTGACCGCCATCATCGGCATGGACATGGCTTTCTACGAGCAACTGCCCAAGCTCTTTCCGCAAACCGACGCGCGCTCGTGGTTCGTGGGCAACGAGGCCAAGATCGCCGAGACCGCGTTTCGCAACGGCAGTCTGCAGGGCGGCTACTTCATCATCGCCGCGCGGGCGCTGGGGCTCGACTGCGGGCCGATGAGCGGCTTCGATGCCGCCAAGGTCGATGCGGCCTTCTGGGCCGGCACCACGGTGAAGACCAACTTCGTGTGCAGCCTGGGCTACGGCGACAAGGCCAAGCTGTTCCCGCGCAACCCGCGGCTGGCTTTTGAAGAGGTCTGCAGAGTCGTCTAGCCCACCCCGGAGCGCCTGCGGCGCGCCCCCCGGCGGGCCGGCAAAGCCGGCTGTGGTTGTCTCATGCGTCACAAGAGCTGCTTCGGTGCAGCCGTGGAGGGAAAGCTTGGTGTCTGTCATCACCGACCCGGTGTTCTACGCAGTGGCCGTACCGGCCGTGCTGCTGATGGGCATCTCCAAGAGCGGCTTCGGGGCTGGTTTCGGCGCACTCGCCGTGCCGCTCATGGCGCTGGCCGTGCCGGTGCCGCAGGCCGCTGCGATCCTGCTGCCGTTGCTGGCGGTGATGGACGCGCTGGGCCTGGCAGCGCTCATGAAGGAGGCCGATCGTGGCCTGCTCAAGCTGCTGCTGCCCGCGGGGCTGCTGGGCACGGTGATCGGCACCGTTCTGTTCGGGCTGCTGCCGGCACACGTGGTGGCCGGTGTGGTGGGGGCGCTCACCTTGCTGTTCCTGGCGCAACGGCTGTTCTTCCCGCCGCATGCCGACGCGCCACCGCCGCCCCGCTGGCTGGGCTTCACGCTCGGCACGGCCTCGGGCTTCACCAGCTTCGTGGCCCATGCGGGCGGCCCGCCGGTGAGCGTATACATGCTGCCGCTGCGGCTGACGCCGGTGGTGTTCACCGCCACCATGGCCGTGTTCTTCGCGGCCGTGAACGCATCGAAGTGGGGGCCGTACGCGTGGCTCGGGCTCATCGACCTCACCAACATGGCCACCTCGGTGGTGTTGATGCCGCTCGCCCCGCTGGGTGTGTGGGTGGGCGTGCGCCTGGTGCGGCGTGTGGACCAGAAGCTGTTCTACCGGCTCATCTACCTGGGCATGTTCCTCACCGGCTCCAAGCTGCTGTGGGACGGGTTGCGCTGAAGTGAGGCCAGCGGCACCGTCAGCAGCGAGTCAGGCGGCGTAACAACGCGCATCGATCGTGCGTCTGAAGCGGTGGGCGTCGCCGTAAGTGGCTTCCGTGCGCAACACTGTGCCGCCGGAGCGCTGCAGTTGCGGACCTTTCATCCACGCCTTCAAGGAGCCGCTCAGATGCTGAACCTGAACCGCAAGATCCTCGTGCTTTGCATGCCCGCCATGCTGGCGGCCTGTGCTGCCGGCCCCGCGGCCAAGCCGCCTGCTGCCGTGGCGGTGCCCGACGCATTGAAGGTCGGCGCAGACGAATCGCTGCTGGCCGTGGTGGCCGCGACCGGTGTGCAGGTCTACGAGTGCCGCGCCAGGAAAGACCAGCCTTCGGCCGCGGAATGGACCTTCGTGGCCCCCGAAGCCGAGCTGCTGGACGAGAAAGGGCAGCGCATCGGCAAGCACTACGCCGGCCCGCACTGGGAATCGACGGACGGCAGCAAGATCGTGGGCGCCGTGAAGGCGCGCGCCGATGCGCCGGAAGAAGACGCGATCCCGTGGCTGCTGCTCACCACGCGTTCGGCGGGGCCGGCCGGTGCATTTGCCAAGGTCAGCAGCATCCAGCGCGTCAACACGCAAGGCGGCATGGCCCCCAGGAGCGGTTGCACGCCTGCTTCGCTGGGCAAGCAGGAACGCGTGGGCTACACGGCCGACTATCTGCTGTTCACCCGGCGCTAGCCGCAGCAACCTGCGCGCGCAGCTCGCTCGGCGACATGCCGTAGGCTGCGCGGAAGGCCTTGCTGAAGTGGCTAGGGTCGGTGAAACCCCAGTGCCGGGCGATCTCGGCCACCTGCCGCGACATCAGCGCGCGGCTGGCCAGGTCGCGCCGGCACATCGCCAGGCGCTGGCTGCGGATGTAGGCCGACAAGGTGCCGCCGCTGCCTTCGAACAGCTTGTGAAGGTTGCGCTCCGACATGCGGAAGGCGCGCGCCAGCGAGGTGACGCCGAGTGCGGGGTCGGCCAGGTGCTTGTCGATGTGGCGTTGCACCTGTTCGAGCAGGAGCCGCCGCTGCCTTGGTGCGGGCAGCGAAGGCTGTTCGCCGAGGCACACGCCCAGCAGGTCGAGCGTGGCGTCGAGCACGGGTTCGCGGCTGGCGTGCGGCAGCTCGCCGAAGCGTCGCATCAACGACTGGAAGTGGTCCACGAACAGCCCGCTCGCGCCGTGCCGGCCACCCATGGGGCGGCCCACGAGGTCGCGCACGCGCGGCATGCGGCGCAGCAACTCGCTTTCGGGCACCAGCAGCGACATCTGGCGCAGCCCCGTGCCGGTGGCAAACGCCATGGGGCGCGTGCTGTCCCATAGCGTGAACATGCCTTCGGTGAGGTGCACTTCGTCGTCACTGCCGAAGCGCAGCGTCTCGCTGCCCTCGGCGACCATCACCACCGTGAGGTAGGACTCGTCGTCATGTGCGATCTGCGCACGGCCGCGCGTACCGCTCACGCGAATGGGGGCCGTGCAGTCCGTCAGCCGCACGCCTTCGAAGCGGTGCTGGCGCATGTAGGCCGGAAAGTGCTCGCAGTCGATCTTGGGGATGTCCCAGCTCAGGTGCGCATCGACGATCACTTCGCGCCAGGCTTCGAACTGGCTGCGAGGCGGCAGGGCAGACGTGGTCCACACCTGCGGTGCGCTTTCGTGGGGGCTTGCGGAACTCATGGCCGGTTTGCTGGCGGGCGGGAGAAGGTGTTTCGGGTTGGTCGCAGCGTATTGGATGCTCGAGCCGAAGGCATCACGTAACGATGATGGTTCGATGACGAACCGGATGGCTCCGCCACCTCCCGTCCTGCCCGTCAGCGGCCGAATCTCAGCGTGCCGATCAGGAATATCTCGTGGCTGGGGTCGACGAAGATCTTTTTCCTTGAGGTGACGATATGCGTTGCCCCGGCAGGCCTCGTGAAAGCCTCTTCGTTGACGTTCTCCGTGTGAGACTGGAAAACCAGATCGTCCATTTTCCAGAATATGTCGGCCTGAGCCTCGGGAAAGAAATCGTAGTCCGACTTGCCGAGCAGATCCGTCTTGTGGTGCCCGATCAGCCGGCAGAACTCATGGTTGAGGAATACCCAGCGGTGGTCCTGATCCTTCACGAACACGGGGTCGGGCATCGAATCGATCATGTTGAAGAGCGAGGTATTGGCACTGCGCAGTTCGTCCACGACGCTTTGCCTGCCTCGTTCTTCATTGAGCAACTCGTCCAGATGTTCGGGCACTCCTTTCGTATTCACCAGCTGGTGGGCCTGTGCGAGGTGAAGCCGGGCAGACGGATAGTCGCCCCGGTTTTCATGGATCCGGCTGAGCGCGCGGTGGACGGCGGCCTGGGTGGGGGCGCTCTTGGCGGCTTTGCCGTCCAGCAGCATCTTTGCGAGTGACATCGCGGCGTCGTGGTCCGCCAGCATCAATGCGTGCAGCAGCCCGGTGATTTCACGTCTGTCTCCCAACGTCTTTTCAAGAATCCAGCCGAAGCGGTTCGCCAGCAGCTTCGGGCTTTGCGTGATGGCCAGCAGATCGATGTCGCCGATCTCATTCACTTCAGCCACGAAGCGATAGCCGCGCCGGTGGCTGGTGACGATGAACGAGGGCTTGCTACCGTGATCGCCGATGGCGCGGCGAGCCTTCTGGATGGCCGTTGCAATGACGCCGTCGGTGACGTAGCGGCTCTTCCAGATCTGCTCGATCAGCTGGTCTTTCGAGACGACGTGGTCGCGATGCCGGATCAGGAAGACGAGCAGGTCGAATGGCAGCGGCTCGATGGGCTGGTCGAACCCATCCAGAACCACCTGCCGGTGATGCACGCGCACCTCGCAGCGGCCAAACCTGAATATCTCTACTTTCATGCTACGCGCAAAGCTACAACGACGCGCCCTGAAACTTGAGGTGCGAGAAGCCGCTCGGTCGGCGAGGTCCCACCGCTTCTTGTCAATCAATACTACGTTTTCGACGCCATCGGGCCGCGATGAAGTCCGTGAATATGTCTCAAGCGATGGGGGCTTGAAGGTCGATGCCGTCGTGTGGCCCTCACACCGCCTGCAATGATGCTTCCATCGTGGAGCCCGCTGGAATGTGCGCGCGCCACTCGCTGGGTGACATGCCGTAGGCCGTGCGAAAGGCCTTGCTGAAGTGGCCGGGGTCCGTGAACCCCCAGTGGTGGGCGATCTCCGCGACCTGCCGGGCCCTCAGGCTGCTGCTGACGAGGTCGCGCCGGCACATGGCAAGACGCCGGTCGCGGATGTGAGCCGACGCCGTGGTGCCGGTGCCGGCGAACAGCTTGTGGATGTTGCGTTCGGACATGCGAAAGCTGCGTGCCAGCGAGGCCACGCAAAGCGCCGGGTCCGCGAGGCGCTTCTCGATGTGGCTTTGCACCTGCTGGAGCATGAGCTGTCGCACACGAGGCGATGGCAGCTCGGGTTGCTCGCCGAGGCATGCGCTCAACAGGTCGAGCGTTGCGTTGAGCACGGGCTCGCGGCTGGTTGGCGGCAACTCGCCGAAGCGGCGTATCAGCGAGCGCAGGTGATCCACGAACAGGCCACCGGCACCATGCAGGCCGCCCATCGGCCGGCCCAAGAAGTCGCGTACCCGCGGTAGGCGGCGCAGCAGCTCCGCTTCAGGGATCTGCAGAGACATCTGAAGAGATTCGCCGGTGGCAAAGGCCATCGGGCGGGAGCTGTTCCACAGCACGAACATGCCTTCGGTGAGGTGCACTTCGTCGTCGCCGCTGCCGAAGCGCAAGGTCTCGCTGCCCTCAGCCACCATCATCACGGTGAGATGAGCCTCGTCACCATGTGCGATCTGCGCACGGCCGCATACGCTGCCCATGCCCAGAGGCGCCGTGCGGCTCGCGGGCCGCGGGCCGTCGACACGATGCTGGAGCACGTGACTCAAGACTCTCTCGCGGTCGAGCTTCGGAATCTCCAAGGTGTTCATGACCTGATCGTGAGGAGGGCTGGATGAGGAGGGCTGGGAGTGCCCTCATAACGGGGGGAGGGTATGAAATGGGTGACCTGAAAACATCAAGAAACGATCAGCGTTCGGTGACGGACTTTTGTCCTGAAGGCTTGAGCGTCAGGGGTGGGCGCTCGCGATGTCGCGCTGAGCCGGTCGTCCTGTGGCTCCGGCCGCGATCGACGGAGCGACGATCTGTGTATGCCGCGCAACACCGGCTGGTTCAGGACTGAACGACCGCAGGTGCGACAGCGAACCACGAATGCAGGCGCAATCTTCTGGAAAAGAAGCTCGGTAGTCTGCAGCCAGACCCGGTTGGCTTACCCGCCAGTCCGGGCGCCGAACGACCCGTGCCGCTGCGGCGGCATGAGGCCGTGATGACCCTCCCAACGCTGTACACACCTTCCATGAAGCTTCCCCAGACCCAGCCCCTTCTGCTCATCGCGGCCTTGTGCGCCACCCTGGCCGCCTGCGGCGGCAGCGACGACGAGCCCGCGCCGACCAGCCCTGCGGCACCGGCGGCCGCGACCTTCGGCGACTGCTTCGCGCTTTCAGAGGGCGTGGCCTACACGATGAGCGATCCCGACCAGGGAGGGGCTGACGACGCCACCACCGTCGTCAAGGAAGCCTTCGAAGGTGCGACCCGCACCGCCCTGGTCGAGATGGTGAACACCTCCACGACCCGCAGTGCCGCCACCTACTGGACGACGGAGTCCAACGGCATTCGCTTCTGGGGCGACCTCGACTACGAGAGTGGCGTTGCGGAGTCGAAGACGGTGCATTCGGCCGGGTTCCTCCTGCCGCTCAACGTCGCGGCCGGACAGTCCGCCAACCTGAGCTTCACCGACACGGTCACCCAGTTGACCGGCCCCACCGCCGGGCAGACGGAGACCATCGCCCGCCAAGCCACCTGGACCTTCGAAGGGTTCGAGTCGCTGACCCTGAACGGCCATTCATTCACCAACACCTGCAGGGTCAGGGTGGTCGAGGCCGGCAACACGGAAGACGGGCCGTCGACCTTCTGGTTCGCCCGGGGCTTCGGCATCGTCAAGCTCCAGCACACCAACACCACTGGTCAGGTGGTCGAGTCCTCGGCGGTGGTCACGGTGACCAAGTCGCCGCTCGAGTTGTGATGCGGTGATGGGAACGGGCGCTGCGGGTCTTTGGCGGCTGACCGCATGGCTGGCGGCGCTTGCGCTGGCCGCCTGCGGCTCGGGTGGCGGTGACGACACCCCGCCGCCGAGCGCCCCGCCGGCGCCCTCCCCGCCCCCGGTGACCGACTGGCCCACCGGCGACGGTGCCTTCGGCACGCCGGCCACCACCTTCACCTTGCCCGCCACCCTGGCCGGCAAGATCACCTCCGACTCCATCTACCTCGCCGACATCCAGGCCACGTTCCCGCAGGTCGATTGGGCCAACCTCGACCGGCTCTACATCCCGGCCGGTCACTACAAGTTCATCTTCATCGGCAACCTGCCGGTGCGCAGCGCCAGCCGCAAGCTGGTGATCAGCAACACCGGCGGCCAGGTGCGCGTGGGGGCGCTCGGGCACTACTACCTGTTCAACCTCGCGGGCGGCGCCAACTGGGTGCTCACTGGCCGCTACGACCCGGTGTCGAAGACGGGTGACGCCGCCTACCCCGGCCACCGCGGAGGCGCTTTCGCCAACACGCAGGGCCGCTACGGCATCGTGATCGACGATGCCTTCACGAGCTCGGACGTTTCCGGGCTCGCCGTGCGCGGGGGCGCCACCGACTTCGAGATCGAATACGTGGAGATCGCGCGCGTCGAGTTCGCCGGCATCATGGCCAAGACCGACAGCACGGCATCGGCCACCATGGCCAACGTGGCGCTGCACGACAACTACATCCACGACACCGGCAGCGAGGGCCTCTACATCGGCAGCACGCAGGCCCAGCCGCAGCACCAGATCCGCGACTGGCGCATCTACAACAACCGCATCCTGCGCACCGGCACCGAAGCCATCCAGCTCGGCCAGCTGGGCGGCACCAACGAAGTCCATCACAACGTGTTCGGCCCGGCCGCCATCGACTGGCGCGCGGCCTTCCAGGACTACCAGGACAACAACTTCCAGGTCGGCATCCGCGAGGGCGAGCTGCGCGTGCACGACAACGTCTTCATCGGCTCGGCCGGCAGCACCGTGTCGTTCTTCGCGCAGGCGGTGAGCGGCGATGCGACCGCCGGCAACGTGGGCGTCACGTTCAGCCGCAACTACTTCTCGGACATGCGCAACCTGGGCATGTACGTCAACAACACGGCACTGCCGGGCATGAGCTACCGGTTCGAAGGCAACGTGTGGCGTGCCTGGCGCTTCGAACGCAACCAGGTCTACACGAGCGATACCGCGCCCGACCATTTGCTGCGCATCGCCAACACCACCACGCCCACCAGCTTCACCGGCGACACGTGGAGCAACCCGGCCAAGTACGTGAACGTGCTGGCCAGCGGCGTGGGCACCAGTGGCAACGTGAGCGGCAGCGGCAACACCCGCGTCGACGAGGAAGCGGTGCGTTTCGTGAACGCCGGCCTGCCCGACGGCTTCGACTACCTGAAGCTCGAGATGTGGACCGACGTCGCCACGCGCGGCGGCAACGTGCCGGTGACCTACGAGCAGGGCTTCATCGTCATGCACATGGGCGTGCCTTACCGCTGCAAGCTCTCGCCGTGCCCGGCCGGTGCGGCGCCCGCTGCCAACCCCGGCACGTGGGAAGCGCTCAGCCCGTTCGCCGACGACGTGCGCGTGGTGCCGGGAAGCCGCTTTGCGGGGCGGGGCCTCATGCCTCAGTAGGCGGCCGCGCCGCAGGCCCTTTCGCGCTACTGGGGCGGCGCCAGCGGGCCGGCCTCCAGCAGCTGCTTCAGCAGCTGTTCGTCCACCTCGCCGCGGTGCACCTTGGCATCAGCGTGGCCGAGCGCCCTCTGAAACTCTTCCCACCGGCGGCCCAGGCCGCGCTGCGCCTGCGTCTTGACGTGAACCGCGGTGAAGGACTCGAAGGGCACGGCCAGACATTCCTCGGCGGTCACAGGCTGCGCCGTGTGCACGTGCAGGAACAACGGCAAGGCTTCTTCTCCGGTGGCCAGCGGCTGGGGCCGGATCTCCATCTCGAAGAGCCTGCCGCGGTCACCCTCGTCGCCGAAGGAGTCCAGCTTCTTCGGCTCGCTGACGCCGGCGATCTCGCTCATCTTCAGCAGGCGTTGCAAATGCGCCGCGATCGGTGCTTCATGGTTCTTGAGTGCATCGGCCTCGTCGTGGTGGATGCGCTGGCTCACCCTGCTCAGTGCCTGCAGGCGATCCTCGATCTGCGAGATCGCGTCCTGCAGCTTGCCGTCGCCGGGGTGTGCCTCCAGCTGCGTTTGCAGTTGTTGACGAAGGGCGTTCAGCGGCTCCTTGCGGCCGAACCAGCGCCTGGCTGACTTCCGGGCCTCGTTGGCGATTTCGATGGGGTTGCCGGTGGGCGGCCCGTCTGCTGTGTCGGCCACGGTCAGTCTGCCCATGGCAAGGGCAATGGCCGGCGGGTCGCCATTGAACCGATCGGTCAATTCCAGCGACAGCTTGCGCTGGTCCAGCATCTCGTGAACCTTGTTGAGAACCGTGTCCCGCTGAGCGAGCGAGGTCGGGGCGCCTGTGGCGGCCTTGCTTCTTTTTTTCTTGCTCTTCGATGGCTCAGCCGCATCGGGCGAGGCAGCCGGCAATGGTGCGTCGGAGGGCGCCTTTCGAGGCTCCTGTGCTTCACCCAGCGGCACATGCGCCGCGTGCAGGTCAGCCATTTCACGCAACCCTGTCAAGGCGTCTTTCAACGAGTGCGCGAAGTCGATCATGCCCTGCCATTGGTCGGCCGGGCAGTCCCAGCTCTGCACGACCTGCACCGCAAAACGATCGGCCAGGTCGTCGACGTTTTCGATGGCCCTCAAGGCCGCCTTGCGTTTGCCGAGGCCCTCGCTGCCATCGGCCTCGCCAGCTGCTGTTGTCAACGTCGCGGCCTCACCTGCGGCCAACGTCAGTTCGTTGGCCGAATGCCGCAACGCCGTCGGCAGCGTCTGGAAGTTCAGGACGCGTGTGAGGTTCGCCAGCATCAGTTGTCTATCGATGCGGCGTCGAACTTCTGCAACCGTCGCTTCCTCCCTCTTCCTTGCCGGCAGGATGAGCGTGCCGGCGGCGAGTTCTTCGGAGGAGCTCTTCTCCGATTCGAGCGTGTGGCGGGCTTTCCTTATCAGGTCGGCGCAGGCTGCGCATTCCTGCTTCAACGCGGGCAAGTCCTTGGGGCTGGATGCCTTCATGACCTCGTCTATCTGAAGCAGCCGCCGCATGGCGAGCGTGTAGCAATACCGCGGGAGTCCGTGGCCGTGCTTCTGCAGGGCGGCCTTGACCTCAGGGCTGGCCCCATCTCCCAGCCTGGACAGAGCCTTGTAGAGGTCGAAGGCCTGCTTCACCAATGGCAGTTCGGCTTGCAGCACCTGCTCGGCCCGGGCGGGGTCATCCTGTCTGGTGACAACGTTGTGGGCGACCTGCAGCCGCAATGCGAGCGTTCTGAAATCCGATGCGGGATCGTTGCGAGTCGATCTGCTGGACGCCGCTTCCGCCGGGCGCAGGCTCGGCAGGTCCACCCTCCTGGCCTCCTGGGCCGCACCCGATTCTGCGGAAGAGGGGGGCAAAGGACGATGTGGCAGCAATGCCGAGGCGGCTGTCGTGGGCGTGCCGCTGCGGGCGACGTCGGACGATCCTTCGGTGCCTTGCGTGCCGACCGGCCCCCTGGCAGGCGACACGCCGCCTCGGCCGACCCCCGAAGTTCCACAGCCCGACATCAAGCACTCCCTTGCAACGCCATACGTTCCGGTTGCGATGAAAGATCCACAGGATGTGCTGCCGCACTGCGTGGAGTGCCCTTTGTGGCGAAATGGTGGCGAGCGAGGCGAAGCCGCTGTGCCGGGGCCTCGATCGACGACCGCCGGGTCGTCGTCGCCGCGCAGACCCGGCGTGCCGCTCGATGACGCGCTTCACTGCGTGCCACGCCGCTACGCCTGGGTTCTGCGGGTTTCCTGTGGTTGTAATTATGAATTCTTGATGCTAAGTTTTCGTCATGGCCGACCTCAGCGAGCTCACCTCCGCGATCCGCACGGTCTCCCTGCATGAGGAGGTGGCCTCACGGCTGCGAGCGCTCATCTTCGAACGCCAGCTCGCGCCCGGCCAGTGGATCGACGAGCAGGCGCTGGCGCGCGAGTGGGGCATCAGCCGCACGCCCTTGCGTGAAGCGCTCAAGGTGCTGGCTGCCGAAGGGCTGGTGACGCTGCAGCCGCGGCGTGGCTGCGTGGTCACCGAGGTGTCGGAAGACGACGCCGAGCGGCTGTTCCCTGTGATGGCCTTGCTCGAAGGGCGCTGTGCCTACGAGGCCGCGCAACACGCCAGCGACGCGCAGCTGGCTGAGTTGCAGCGTCTGCACGAAGACCTGGAGATGACCGCCGCCGCGCATGACGCCGAGGGGTACTACCGCGCCAACCACGTGTTCCACACGCGCGTGCAGGCGGCGGCCGGCAACCCGTGGCTGTCGCGGGCGACCGATCAATTGCGCGTGTTCATGCGGCTGCTGCGTGGCCGGCAGCTCGCGCGGCCGGGGCGCATCGACGACTCCATCGGCGAGCACCGCGCGCTCATCGACGCACTGGTGGCGCGCGACGCCCCTCGTGCCGCGCAATTGATGCACGACCACCTCATGGCGCAACTGGCGGCGCTGAAGGAACTGCGGGCCACCGAGGCCGCGGCGGCCGCCAGGCTTGCGCGTCGCGGCAAGGCCAGGGCCTGACCCACCCAACAGCAGCAGACGCAGGAGCTCCAGATGTTCGGTCTACCTTCCTTCAGCTCCCGCAATGAGGCTGCCGTGCGCAGCCAGCCGCGGCCCAGCAGCCCGGCGGCAGAAGCGCGCCGGCTCAACCGTGTGGCCGCCACCTGCCGGCGCCTGCTGTCCGAGCGCGGCGAAGCCAACAGCGTGGCCATTGCCTCCGAGCTGCGCGAAGACCTGATGGCGCTGGTGCCCGAGCAGCGCCTGGCCTTTTTCGAGCTGCTAGAAAGCCAGTTCGGCCCCGAGCCGATGGCCGTGCTCACCGCCGCGCAACGTTATGCGCAGGAGCCCAGCGCGGCCAATCTCATCGGGCTCACCACGGCCGCCGAGCCGCCGCGCCAGGAGCTGTTGCGCCGGCTCAACCGTGCGCCGGGCGGCACCGCGGCCATCGTGAAACTGCGCCGGGCGCTGCTCGAGGTGCTGAAGACGCGCCCCGAGCTGCTGGCGGTGGAGGCCGACTTCCAGCACCTGCTGTCGTCGTGGTTCAACGCGGGCTTCTTGCAGATGGAGCAGGTGGACTGGCGCTCGCCGGCGGCGCTGCTCGAACGCATCATCGAGCACGAGGCCGTGCACGCCATCGACGGCTGGAACGACCTGCGCCGGCGCCTGCAGCCCGATCGCCGGTGCTTCGCGTTCTTCCACCCCCAATTGCCCGAGGAGCCGCTGATCTTCGTGGAGGTGGCGCTCGTGCCGGAGATGCCCGAAGCGATCGGCCCGCTCATCGACCCGGGCTCTGCCGCGCTGGCGCCCCGCAGCTTCAAGGTGGCGACGTTCTATTCCATCAGCAACTGCCAGCCGGGGCTGAAGGGCGTGTCGCTCGGCAACTTCCTCATCAAGCGGGTGGCCGAACACCTGAAGGCCGAATTCCCGCAGCTGCGCACCTTCTGCACGCTGTCGCCCGTCCCGGGCTTCACCGAGTGGCTGCGTGGCAGCGGCGGCTGGGCCGAACGCACCGACGTGCGGCCGCGCCTGCGCGAGAAGCTCGCCGAAGCTGACGCATTGCTGCGCGAGCGCTTCGGTGCGGATCTCTCCAGCCTGAGCGGTTTCGACGTGGAGTCTGCCGAGCCCGCGCTGCGCGAAGCCATCGAGCTGCTGGCCACGCACTACCTCGCGCACGAATCGGTCACGCCGCGGGGCAACGCGGTGGCCAAGTTCCACCTCGGCAACGGCGCGCGGCTGGAGCGGCTCAACTGGGCGGCCGACAAGAGCCGCAAGGGCCTGAAGCAGTCGCTGGGCCTCATGGTCAACTACCTCTACGATCTGGCCGAAGTGGAAGAACGCCACGAGCGCTTCATGAACGGCGAGGTGGTCTCTGCCAGACGCATCACGCAAAAGCTGTGACCGGTAACCAGTGACTTGTGACTGGTGGATACCCAGGTCACAAGCCACGTGTCACGGGTCACTGTCACTGGTCACTACCGGGAAAGAGGAGACAGAGGATGAACACACGTCGTTTTGCAATGAAGGCCCTGGTGGCCGCAGCGGCCGCGCTGGCCGCGCCCTGGGCCGCAGCGCAGGCCTGGCCCAGCAAACCCATCACCATCGTCGTGCCCTTCCCGGCGGGGGGGGGCACCGATGCCTTCGCGCGGCCGCTTTCGGCGCAGCTCACCAGGCAGCTGGGCACCCAGGTGCTCATCGACAACAAGGGCGGCGCCGGCGGCACCGTGGGTGCCTCGCTCGCCTCGCGCGCTGCACCCGACGGCTACACCTTCTTCATGGGCGCGGTGCACCACGCCATTGCGCCCGCCATGTACCCCAAGCTCGACTACAACATCCTCACCGACTTCGTGCCGGTGGCGCTCATCTCGAAGGTGCCGCAGGTCATCGTGGTGAACCCGCAGCGCGTGCCGGCCAAGGACCTGAAGGAGCTGCTGGCCTATGCCAAGGCCAACCCGGGCAAGCTCAACTACGGCTCGGCGGGCAACGGCACTTCGCACCATCTCGCGGGTGAACTCTTCAAGCTGCAGACCAAGACCTTCATCACGCACATCCCGTACCGCGGCGCGGGCCCGGCGCTGCAAGACCTGATGGCAGGCCAGGTGGACCTGATGTTCGACGGCCTCGGCTCGTCGGCCGGGCACATCAAGGGCGGGCGCATCAAGGCGCTGGCCGTGGCGGCCGAGAAGCGCGCGCCAGGCTTCCCGGACATTCCCACCTCGGTGGAAGGCGGTGTGCCTTCCTACCAGGTGAGCACGTGGTATGGCCTGTGGGCCCCCAAGGGAACGCCCAAGGAGGTGGTGGACCGCATGAACGCCGAGCTGGCCAAGGCCTTTGCCACGCCGGAGCTCAAGGCCACGTGGACGGGTCTCGGCTCGGAAACGCCCACGATGGCCGGCAAGGCTTTCGGCGACTTCGTGGCGGCCGAGGTCAAGCGCTGGGGCGAGGTGGCCAAGGCTTCCGGCGCGACGCTGGATTGACCGATTCCACCGGAAGGCAGCAATGGCTGGAGAGATCCGCTTCGAGCGGCACGTCGGCTATTCCGAGGTGGGACTGCTCACGCTCGCGAACGCCGGCAAGCTCAACGCCATCAGCGTGGCGATGTGGCAGCGGCTGCGCGAGCTGGCCGCCTCGTTCAACGACGAGGCGGGGCCGCCGCTGGCGGCAGTCATCGTACGAGGCGAGGGCGGCAACTTCGCGGCCGGTGCCGACATCGAGGAGTTCCCGGGCTTCCGCTTCGAAGCCGAGAGCCTGCGCCGCTACCACGAAGACGTGATCGCCCCCGCGCTGGCCGCGCTGCTGGCCACCGACGTGCCGCTCGTCGCGCAGATCGAAGGGGCGTGCGTGGGCGGCGGGCTGGAGATCGCCTGCTGCTGCGACATCCGCATTTCGAGCCCGACGGCGCGTTTCGGTGCACCCATCGCGAAGCTGGGCTTCCCGATGGCGCCCGACGAGCTGGCCGTGGTGCTGCGTGCGGCGGGCCGCGACACCGTGGCCGAGCTGCTGCTCGAAGCCGGCTTCGTGGATGCGCGCACCGCGCTGCAACGCGGCCTGCTGCACCGGCTGGCAGACGACTGCGAGGCGGAGGCGCTGGCCACGGCAGAGCGCGTCATGTCGCTGTCGCTCGAAGTGGCGCGAGCCAACAAGCGCACCTTGCGCCAGCTACAGAATGGCGGCCCGAGCGCCATCGAACGCGCGCACCACTTCGCCTATGCCGGCGCGGCACACCACCGGGAGGGCGTGGCCCGCTTCCTGGGTGAGCGCAACCGCAAAACAAAGTGAGCCAACGATGCACAACGAGAACCTGTTTGCCGCGCTGAGGGCGGCCTTCCTGTCGCGGCCCGAGGGCACTGCGATCGAAACCGACAACGGCCTCACCTACACCTGGCGCGACCTCGAGCGCGCCACCGCGATGCTGGCCAACCTGCTGGCTTCATTGAAGCTGCCCGAAGGCTCGCGCGTGGCGGCCCACACCGACAAGTCGGTCGAGGGGCTGCTGCTGTACCTCGCCACGCTGCGCGCCGGCCTCGTGTACCTGCCGCTCAACACCGCCTACCAGCAAGCCGAGCTCGAATACTTCATCGGCAATGCCGAGCCCGGCGTGGTGGTGTGCAGCGGCCGCAACTTCCCCTGGGTCAGCAAGCTCGCGTTCAAGGCCGGCGTGAAGCACGTGTTCACGCTCAACGACGACCGCACCGGCTCGCTGCTCGAGCGCGCCGCGCACATGAGCGACGAGCACGATGTGGCCGTGAAGCGCGCCGACGAGCTGGCCGCCATCCTCTACACCTCGGGCACCACCGGCCGCAGCAAGGGCGCGATGCTGACGCACGGCAACCTGCTGTCGAACGCGCTAACGCTGAAGGACTACTGGGACTGGCAGCCTGGTGACGTGCTGATCCACGCGCTGCCCATCTTCCACGTGCATGGCCTGTTCGTCGCCTCGCACGGCGCGTTGCTCAACGGCAGCACGATGCTGTGGCTGTCGAAGTTCGAACCGCATGCCGTGATCGAGCGGCTGCCGCGCGCCACGGTCTTCATGGGCGTGCCCACGTTGTACGTGCGCCTGCTTTCCGAGCCCGGCCTCACGCGCGCGGCCTGCTCGCACATGCGCCTGTTCATCTCGGGCTCGGCGCCGCTGCTCATCGAAACCTTCCGCGACTGGCAGGAGCGCACGGGCCACACCATCCTCGAGCGTTACGGCATGAGCGAGACGGTGATGCTGTCGTCCAACCCTTGCCGCGCCAGCGACGGTGAGCGTGTGGGCGGCACTGTAGGCAAGCCGCTGCCGGGCGTGCAGATCCGCGTGGTGGGTGAGCGGAGCCAGCCGCTGCCGGCCGACGAGATCGGCAACGTGGAAGTGAAGGGGCCGAACGTGTTTGCCGGCTACTGGCGCATGCCGGAGAAGACGGCAGAGGAGTTCACCTCAGACGGCTGGTTCAAGACCGGCGACGTGGGGCGTTTCGATGCGAAGGGCTACCTCACGATCGTGGGGCGCAGCAAGGACTTGATCATCACCGGGGGGTACAACGTCTACCCTGCCGAGATCGAGAGCTACCTGAACGACACGGAGGGCGTGGCGGAGTCTGCGGTGGTGGGGGTGCCGCATCCGGACTTCGGCGAGGGGGTGATCGCGGTGGTGGTGCCCAGGCCGGGGGCCTTGTTGGAAGAGGCGGCTTTGCTGGGGCAGCTGAAGCGGCAGATTGCGAACTACAAGGTGCCGAAGCGGTTGTTCGTGGTGGGGGAGTTGCCGCGGAATGCGATGGGGAAGGTGCAGAAGAATTTGTTGAGGAAGGAGCATGAGGGGGTGTTTGTTGTTGCTTGAGTTTTTTGGGGGGTGCTTTCGTGGTGGGGTGTTTTGTCGAGGAGGCAGCCCGCCGGGAATCCGCCCCGGCAGGCGGGTAACTTTCTTCTGCAGGGCCCAGAAGAAAGTCACCAATGAAGAGGGCCTGAAACCGCATTCGGCCCTTTGCTTCTCTTGAGACCCCGCCCGACATTCACTGCGGTGCGCCTCAGCGCTCTTGCCCAAGGTACCGTCGTTCCGCTGGCCTCTCAGTAGCGCTGCTGGTGCCGGCCTCCCAGGCCGGCGCGTGAGGCTTCTTGTTTTTGGCGATGCGTAGCGAGCCGCAGTTGACGAGTGCGCTGTTGGTTCAGTCCCCCCACCCCTCCACCTTCCTTTCCCTCCTCTGCACCCGCTCCTGCGCAAACAACTCCTCCAACTGCTGCCGCCCGG
>CAMLLU010000018.1 GCA_946480925.1 uncultured Rivibacter sp. | reverse complement strand
GAACGGAGACGACATGACCCGCTGGATCGAACGCTATTGCCGCCTGCTCGACGCGATATCGGCCTTGTGCCTCGCGCTGATGGTGGTGCTGGTGTTCGGCAACGTGGTGCTGCGCTATGCCTTCAGCTCCGGCATCACCGTCAGCGAGGAGATGTCGCGCTGGCTGTTCGTGTGGATGACCTTCCTGGGAGCCATCGTCGCGCTCAAGGAACACAGCCATCTCGGCACCGACATGCTGGTGGCCCACCTGCCGGTGTGGGGCAAGAAGGCCTGCCTGGTGGCCGGCCATGCGCTGATGCTCTACATCTGCTGGCTGCTGTTTTCCGGCGCGCTCGACCAGGCACGCATCAACTGGGAGGTGCAGGCGCCGGTGACGGGCGCCTCGATGGCCGTCTTCTACGGCGCCGGCGTCGTGTTCGCCGTGTCGGCCGCCGTGCTGCTGCTGCGCGAGCTGTGGCTGGCCCTCAGCGGGCAGCTGCAGGAGGCGGAGCTGGTGATGGTCAAGGAGTCCGAGGAGCAGGCCGAGCTCGAGGCCCTGCAGGCTTCGCTCGCCCGCGACGACGCGCACCTGCCCGCCGCGCGCAAGGGAGCCTGACCATGACCGTCGGCATCTTCCTCGGCGCGCTGCTCGGCTCCATGGCGCTGGGCATCCCGATCGCCTTCGCGCTGCTGGCCACCGGCGTGGCGCTGATGTGGCACCTCGACCTGTTCGACGCGCAGATCCTGGCGCAGAACGTCATCAACGGCGCCGACAGCTTCCCACTGCTGGCGGTGCCCTTCTTCATGCTGGCCGGCGAGATCATGAACGTTGGCGGGCTGTCGCAGCGCATCGTCAACCTGGCGCTCGCGCTGGTGGGCCACATCAGGGGTGGGCTGGGCTACGTGGCCATCATGGCCGCCTGCCTGCTGTCGGCCCTGTCGGGCTCGGCGGTGGCCGACGCCGCGGCGCTCACCGCGCTGCTGCTGCCCATGATGGTCAAGGCCGGCCACGACAAGGCCCGTTCGGGCGGCCTGATCGCGGCCTCGGGGATCATCGGCCCGGTGATCCCGCCGTCGATCGGCTTCGTGATCTTCGGCGTGGCCGCCAACGTGTCGATCTCCAAGCTGTTCCTCGCCGGCATCTTCCCCGGCCTGTTGATCGGCGCGGCCCTGTGGGCGACCTGGTGGTGGCTGGGCCGGCGCGAGAAGATCGAGGTGCCGCCGCGCAAGTCGCGCGCCGAAGTGATGAAGGCGCTGCGCGAGTCGGTCTGGGCACTGATGCTGCCGGTGATCATCCTGGTGGGCTTGCGTGCCGGGGTGTTCACCCCCACCGAAGCCGCCGTGGTGGCCGCGGTGTACGCCCTGTTCGTCGCCTCGGTGGTCTACCGGGAGCTGTCGCTGCGCCAGCTCTACCCGATCTTCGTGACCGCCGCGCGGACCACCTCGGTGATCATGCTGCTGGTGGCCGCGGCCATGGTGAGCGCCTGGCTCATCACCGTGGCCGACCTGCCCGGCAAGGTGATCGGGCTGCTCGAACCCTTCATGGGCAACCCGACGCTGCTGCTCATCGCGATCATGGTGCTGGTCATGCTGGTGGGCACGGCGATGGACATGACGCCCACGATCCTGGTGCTCACGCCGGTGCTGATGCCGGTGGTCAAGGCCGCCGGCATCGACCCCATCTACTTCGGCGTGCTCTTCATCATCAACAACTCCATCGGCCTCATCACCCCGCCCGTGGGCACCGTGCTCAACGTGGTGGCCGGCGTGGGCCGCATGAAGATGGACGAGGTCACCCGCGGCGTGCTGCCCTTCATGCTGGCCGAGTTCGCGGTGATGTTCCTGATGGTGCTGTTCCCGCAGCTCGTGCTGGTCCCCCTGAAGTGGCTCACCGGCAGTTGAGCCTCTTTCCCCTTTCCGACACCCACCGAGGAGACAACATGAAACTCGTCCGCACCCTGCTCGCAGTCGCGCTTGGCGCCACCTCCCTGCTCGCAGCCGGCCTCGCGCAGGCCGCCGACATCAAGGAGCGCAGCATCAAGTTCGCGTTCCAGAACCAGAAGGGCCATCCGCAGGCGGAAGGAGCGCAGAAGTTCGCCGACCTCGTGGCGCAGAAGTCCGGCAACAAGCTCGCCGTGAAGCTCTTCCCGGGCGGCACGCTGGGCGGCGACGTGCAGACGGTTTCCGCGCTGCAAGGCGGCACGATCGAGATGACGGTGCTCAACGCCGGCATCCTGACCTCGCACGTCAAGGAGTTCGCCGTGTTCGACCTGCCCTTCCTGTTCGCCAACGCGCAGGAGGTGGACGCTGTGACCGACGGCCCGGTGGGCAGGAACCTGCTGGCCAAGCTGGCCGACAAGAACCTCATCGGCCTGGGCTACTGGGACCTGGGTTTTCGCAACCTCACCAACAGCAAGCGGCCCATCAACAAGGTCGAAGACATCGCCGGCCTCAAGATCCGCGTGATCCAGTCGCCGATCTACATCGACATGTTCAACGCGCTGGGCGCGACCGCCACGCCCATGCCCTTCCCCGAGCTCTACCCCGCGCTCGAGCAGAAGGCGGTGGACGGCCAGGAAAACCCGTTCACGCTGATCCGCAGCTCGAAGTTCTATGAGGTGCAGAAACACCTCGCTGTGACGCGTCACGTCTACAACCCGCAGGCGCTGCTCGTCAGCAAGAAGCTGTGGGACGCGATGAGCGCCGACGAACGCAAGATCATCACCGAAGCCGCCGCCGAAGCCACCAAGTTCCAACGCCAGCTCTCGCGCGGCCAGGCCGACGAAGCCCTGGCCGACCTCAAAAAGGCCGGCATGCAGGTCACCGAGTTCTCGCCCGAGGAACTGCAGCGCATGCGCAACGCGGTCAAGCCGGTGGTCCACAAGTACGCCGCCAGCGTGGGCGACGCCACGGTCAAGGAGGTCTATGAAGAGATCGCCAAGGTACGCGGCGGCAAGTGACTCGATGAACGCAGAGGTCGCCGCAACATGAACGCCCCCTCGACGCTGGACGCTCCGGCGCGCTCCGACAACAGCACCGCCCATCGCAAGATCCTTGTCGGCCTCATCGGCGCGGGCATCCAGCGCTCGCTCACACCGCTGATGCACGAGGAAGAAGCACGCCAGCAGGGCCTGCGGCTGCACTACCAGCTCATCGACCTCGACCGCACGGGCGCCACGGTGGACGATCTGCCGGGGCTCATTCGCGCGGTGCGCACCATGGGTTTTGCCGGGCTCAACATCACCTACCCGTGCAAGCAGGCGGTGATCCCCCTGCTCGACGAGCTGTCGGAAGACGCACGGGCCATGGGCGCGGTGAACACCGTGGTGTGCAAGGACGGCAAGCTGGTCGGCCACAACACCGACTGGTCGGGTTGGGGCGAGGGCTTCCTGCGCGCATTGCCGCTGGCGGATCTGTCGCGGGTGGTGCTGCTCGGCGCCGGCGGCGCGGGCGCCGCGGTGGCGCATGCGGTGCTGCGGCTGGGCGCGCAGCGGCTCGTGGTGGTCGATCGCGAGCCCGAGCGTGCGCAGGCGCTGGCTGCGAGCCTCGGCACGGTGTACGGCGCAGACCACGTGGAAACTCAAGCGGACATCGCCGTCGCGCTGCAAGACGCCACCGGCCTGATCCACGCCACACCCACCGGCATGGACAAGCTGCCCGGCCTGCCACTGCCCGCCAAGTTGCTGCACCCGGGCCTGTGGGTGGCCGAGATCGTGTACTTCCCCATCGAGACCGAGCTGCTCAAGGCCGCCCGTGCACGCGGCTGCGCCACGGTGGACGGCGGTGGCATGGCGGTGTTCCAGGCCGTCGGCGCCTTCCGCCTGTTCACCGGGCTGGAGCCCGATGCGGCCCGCATGGAGATCCACTTCCGCCGCCTGCTGAAAGAACGGGAAGCCGCTGCCCACGCCTGAGGAGGACACGCCGATGCGCCGCTCCATCGCCACCGTTTCGCTCAGCGGCATGCTGCGCGAAAAGCTCGAAGCCATTGCCGCCGCACGCTTCGACGGCGTGGAGATCTTCGAGAACGACCTGCTGCAGTTCAGCGGCACGCCGCGCGACGTGCGGTCCCTCGCGGCCGACCTTGGGCTGGCTATCGACCTGTTCCAGCCCTTTCGCGACTTCGAAGGCGTGAGCGACACGCAGCTGCGCCGCAACCTCGACCGCGCCGAACGCAAGTTCGACGTGATGCAGGAGCTGGGTGCCCCGCTGCTACTGGTGTGCTCCAACGTGCAGCCCGACGTGGACGGTGACCTCGACCGCACCGCCGACCAGTTGCGCCAGCTCGCCGAACGCGCCGCGAAACGCGGCCTGCGCATCGGATTCGAAGCGCTGGCCTGGGGCACACGCACATCGCACTACGCCCAGGCCTGGGAGATCGTGCAGCGTGCCGACCACCCGCACCTGGGCCTCATCCTCGACAGCTTCCACGCGCTGGCCTTGCGCGACGACCCCGCGCCCATCGCACGCATCCCCGGCGAACGCATCTTCTTCGTGCAGCTGGCCGACGCGCCTTGGGTCAACACCGACGTGCTGTCGCACAGCCGGCATTACCGCTGCTTCCCCGGCCAGGGCGAATTCGACGTGGCCGGGTTCACGCGCGCGGTGCTCGACGCCGGCTACACCGGGCCGCTGTCGCTGGAGATCTTCAACGACGAGTTCCGCGCCGCCCCTGCGCGCCCCACCGCGGGTGACGCAATGCGCTCGCTGTTGTGGCTCGAAGAACAGGTGCGTGCGCTACCCGCCAGCACCAACGGCAGCCGGCGCGTCGCGCTGTTCGACCCGCCACCGCCGCCGCGCCTTTCGGGCTGGTCGTTCGTGGAGTTCGCGGTCGATGCCACCACCGGCGAGCGGCTGCGCGGCTTTCTAGAGACACTCGGGTTCGAACGCATCGGCCACCACCGCTCGAAACAGGTCGACCTGTTCGGCCAGGGCGAGGTGCGCGTGGTGCTCAACCGCGAAGACGACTCCTTCGCGCGCAACTACTTCGAGCAGCACGGCCCCTCGGCCTGCGCCATCGCCCTTTCCACCGACGATGCGCTGGCCGCGCTGTCGCGCGCCGAGGCCCTGGGCGCCAGCCGCGTGGCCGGCAAGCTGGGCCCCAACGAGCTGAGCATCCCGGCCGTGCGCGCGCCCGACGGCAGCCTCATCTACTTCTTCGACGTGCACCGCGGCGGCCGCCACGGCTTCGAGGCCGACTTCACGCTGCTGCACGAGCCCAGCGCCAGTGCGCCACTCGGCGAGGCGGCACACGTCGACCACATCTCGCAGGTGGTGCCGGTGGGCCACGTCGATGGCTGGGTGCTGTTCTACCGCGCGGTGCTTGGCTTGCAGCCCGCGCCCAGCGTGCTGATGCACGACCCCTACGGCGTCATCCGCAGCCGCGCCGTGGAGTCACCGGACCGCGCGGTGCGCTACTCGCTCAACGTTTCGGATCGCGACAACACCGCCGTGGCGCGTTCGCTGCACAGATTCTCCGGCGCCGGCGTGCATCACATCTCGATCGAGGTGGACGACCTCGTTGCCACGGCCCGCGCGCTGCAAGCCCGCGGCGCGCCGCTGCTGCCGGTGCCGGCCAACTACTACGACGACCTGGCCGCGAAGTACGACCTCGACCCCGCGTTGCTCGACCAGCTGCACGGCCTGAACCTCTTCTACGACCGCAACGCCCAGGGCGGCGAGTTCCTGCACCTCTACACCACGCCGTTCGAAGACCGCTTCTTCTTCGAGTTCATCGAACGCCGGGGCGGCTACGACCAGTACGGCGCCGTGAACGCACCAGTGCGGCTGGCGGCGCTGGCCGAGTGGCGTGCAAAGCGTGCCGTTGCGAGTTGATGCCGCACTGCAATCCACTGCAATCAGTAGTCAGGCCTTCGGACGTGTCGGAGGCAGCGGAATGCGCTCCGTCTCGCCGGGGATGCGGCCCAAGCGGTCGGCCTCCCAGTCGGCCGCTGCCTGCACGAGCCGCTCCTTGCGGCTGGACACGAAGTTCCAGTACATGAAGCGGTGGCCTAGCGGCGCCCCGCCGATCACCATCACGCGTGCGCCTTCGGGGACCAGCAGCACGGGCTCGCTGCCTGGCTCCAGCACCGCCATCGTCGCCGGCTCGACCGGCTCGCCCTGCAACACAACCGCACGGTCCACACCGTAGATCGCGCGCTCCTCGGCCACAGCCGGCAACACCAGCGAGCCGCCGCGCGGCAAGCTGATGTCGAGGTAGAGCGTGGGCGACAGCGTGGCCACCGGCGAACGCACGCCGAAGGCCTCGCCGATCAGCACCCGCACGCTGGCACCTTCGAGCTCGACCTGCGGAATGTCTTCGGCCGCCGTGTGCCAGAAACTGGGTTCGGTTTCCTCGTACTCGGCAGGCAAAGCGGCCCACAGCTGCAGCCCGTGCGAGCTGCGTTTGCGCCCACGCAGCTCGTCGGGCGTGCGTTCGGAATGCACGATGCCTCGGCCGGCGGTCATCCAGTTGATGGCGCCCGGCTCGATGCGCTGCACCACGCCGGTGGAGTCGCGGTGCACCTGCGCGCCTTCGAACAGGTAGGTCACGGTGGCCAGGCCGATGTGCGGGTGCGGCCGCACGTCGTGGTCGTCTTCCGGGCCTGCGGTGATGGGGCCGAAGTGGTCGAAAAAGATGAATGGCCCGACCGCCTGGCGTGCCACGGCCGGCAGCGTGCGGCGCACGAGGAAACCACCGCCCAGGTCTTTGGTGTGGGGGCGCAGCAATTGCAGGGGCATGTGAGTTTCTCCATCGGGGGCTTGGCGGGGAGGGTACAGCGGCCCCGACCCGGCGCCTAAAATCCCGGCCTTTCCCCCTCCAGACCGAAAGCCCGCCATGAGCCTCAAATGCGGCATCGTGGGCCTGCCCAACGTGGGCAAGTCCACCCTGTTCAACGCCCTCACCAAGGCCGGCATCGCCGCCGAGAACTACCCGTTCTGCACCATCGAGCCCAACGTGGGCATCGTCGAGCTGCCCGACCCGCGGCTTTCGAAGCTGTCCGAGATCGTGAAGCCCGAGCGCGTCGTGCCGGCCATCGTGGAGTTCGTGGACATCGCCGGCCTGGTGGCGGGCGCCTCCAAGGGCGAAGGGCTGGGCAACCAGTTCCTCGCCCACATCCGCGAGACGGACGCGATCGTGAACGTGGTGCGCTGTTTCGACGACGAGAACGTCATCCACGTGGCGGGCAAGGTGGACCCGATCGCCGACATCGAAGTCATCCAGACCGAACTCTGCCTGGCCGACCTGACCACGGTTGACAAGACGCTGCAACGCTCGATCAAGGTAGCCAAGGCCGGCAACGACAAGGAGGCGCAGCGCCTGGTCGCCGTGCTCGAGAAGTGCCAAGCCGCCCTCAACGAGGCGAAGCCGGTGCGCAGCATCGACTTCAGCAAGGAAGAGCAGGCGGTGCTCAAGCCGCTGTGCCTCATCACCGCCAAGCCGGCGATGTTCGTCGGCAACGTCGACGAACACGGCTTCGAGAACAACCCCTACCTCGAGCGCCTGAAGGAATACGCCGCTAGGCAGAACGCGCCGGTGGTGGCCATCTGCGCCAAGACCGAGGCCGACCTCGCCGACATGAGCGACGAGGACAAGGAGCTGTTCCTCGCCGAGATGGGCCAGACCGAACCGGGCCTGAACCGCCTGATCCGCGCCGCCTTCAAGCTGCTGGGCCTGCAGACCTACTTCACCGCCGGCGTGAAGGAAGTGCGCGCCTGGACCATCCACATCGGCGACACCGCGCCGCAGGCGGCCGGCGTGATCCACACCGACTTCGAACGCGGCTTCATCCGCGCGCAGACCATCGCCTACGACGACTTCGTGGCCTACAAGGGCGAGCAGGGCGCGAAAGACGCGGGGAAGATGCGCGCGGAAGGCAAGGAATACGTGGTCAAGGACGGCGACGTGATGAACTTCCTGTTCAACGTCTGATCGTGCTTTTCGATTGCTAATAGCAACACGATCCGCTGAGGACCACCACTCGGTTTATCTACCGAGCGCGCCAGCTGCGGCCTCGACCAAACCGGAAACACCTCCGTGATCAAGCAGGTGACTGAATCGAATCAGCTCTCAAGGCTGGTCCTCAACGGCTACAAGTCGATCGCCGCATGCGACATCGAACTGGGCCATCTAAACGTGCTCATCGGCGCCAACGGCGCCGGCAAGTCCAACTTCATCGGTTTCTTCAGGTTGATCAGCAAGATTCTCGACCAGCAGTTGCAGATCGCTGTTGGCGACACTGGTGGACCGGACGCCCTGCTCCACTTCGGACGCAAGACAACTGAAAAGCTGGCCGCAGAGCTGTACTTCGGCAACAACGGCTACAAGTTCAGGCTCAAGCCCACGCAGGACAACCGGATGATGTTTGCCTGGGAGGCTCTCTGGTGGAACCTCAAAGGCGATTGGCACGAAGGCTCGGGACACTTCGAAACGCGCTTTCAAGAGAAGGCGCAGCACGGAGCGATCTGGAGTTACGTCGTTCCCGCCATGCGCAGCTGGCGCGTCTACCACTTCCACGACACCAGTTCCAGCGCCCTGGTCAAGCAGGTTCACGGCATCAACGACAACGAGTACCTGCGCGACGATGCTCGCAATCTGGCGGCCTTCCTGTATCGCCTGAAGCACCATCACGAAGCGCACTACAAGCGCATCGTCAAGTCGATCCAGCTGGTGGCGCCCTTCTTCGGTGACTTCCATCTGCGCCCCACTGTCGGCAACAAGGAGAAGATTCAACTGGAGTGGACGGAGGCGGGCAAAGACGTCCCCTTTACGGCAAGTGCTCTCTCGGATGGCACCCTGCGGTTCATCTGCCTCGCGACCGTGCTGCAACAGCCCGAAGAGTTCATGCCTGCAACCATTCTGATCGACGAGCCTGAGTTGGGTCTGCATCCTTACGCCATTGCGGTGCTGGGCTCCATGATGAAGTCAACCTCCCAGCAGCACCAGATGATCGTTTCCACGCAGTCGGTAGAACTGGTGAACGAGTTTGATGCCGAAGACCTGATCGTGGCGGAAAAGAAGGACGGCGCTTCGGTTTTCAAGCGCCCTGACACTCACGCCCTCGCCTCATGGCTGGAGGAATACAGCCTGGGTGAGCTCTGGAAGAAGAATCTACTGGGCGGGAGGCCCACGCGGTGAAGCGCTTCTACCTCCTGGCGGAAGGGCAGACTGAAGAGACCTTCGTACGGGAACTGCTCACACCCCACTATGCGCGCCTGGGCGTTTACATCACGCCCATCATTCTGAACACGAGCCCTGGATACAGAGGAGGCGTCGCCAGCTACGCCAAGGTCAAGCCGCAGATCGTCCGCTTGTGCAGGCAGGACCCTGCCGCGGTCGTGACCACCATGATCGACCTCTATGCCTTGCCCAACGACTTTCCGGGCAAGACGGACCGTGCCTATCCCGCCAAAGGCAGCGGCATGCAAAAGGCCGAATTCATCGAAACCCGACTGAAACTGGACGTCGGAGAGCGCAACTTCCTGCCACACCTGACGGTTCACGAGTTCGAGGCGTTTTTGTTTGTCGAGCCTGAGCACTTCGGCGACTGGACAGACTCAGCGGAAGTCATCGACCAGATCCGCAAGGTAGCTGAAGCCTACGACACGCCGGAAGACATCAACGACAACCCGCTAACGGCCCCCTCCAAGCGCATATTGAGGTTGATGCCGAGCTACAAAAAGACATTTCATGGGCCGTTGATCACGACTGAAGCGGGTTTGGATGCGCTGAGACGATCCTGCCGGCATTTCGATGCATGGCTGAGCTGCCTGGAAGGCCTTGCCACTTGAGAGCGCCCGCAGGCGGACACCTTGCATCGTCCGCCCCCGAGGGGGTGAGTCAACTCGGAAGCGGCCCTTCGTCGACTCAAGAGAGCAGAGAAGATGGAATGGCGTTGAGGTCAACGTAGCCACATGAAGCAAAACCCATTCACCGGCACTTGGCGCATCGTCTGGATGAGCACCTGGGACCAGGACTACGTGGACATGGACGGCCCTGGCCACATCACCTTCGGCGCAGGCCGGGAGGGCAGTTTCCAGTTCGGCATGGTGCAAGGGCAGATGGACTGCAAAGTCGCCGAGCAGGGGCAGCGCATCGACTTCACCTGGCACGGCTTCGACGAAGGCACCGAGCACACGGGACGGGGGCATGCCCAAATCGTGGGCGACGAACTGCAGGGCCACTTCTACTTCCACCTGGGAGACGACTCTGCGTTCCGTGCCGTGCGTCAACCCGTACGTGCGCGCCAGCGCAAGATCGTGAGATGAGCGAAACCAGTACTGCGATGAGGTGACGGCCGCCGTAGATATGAACGATGAACACAGGGACGAAATGACGCCCCCCGCACGGCAAGCCACAAACGGTGCGCCCAGCCAATTCGCACTTTCTCTTCAACGTCGGAAATGAGCCACCACGCCCCCACGCCGCTTTGCGCCGACGGCCCGGCTCTCTCCCCCATCGTCGCCGGCGCCTGGCGCCTGCACAGCTGGGGCTGGACGCCGCAGGAGCGGCTTTGCTGGATCGAACAGTGTGTCGAAGTCGGCGTCACGAGCTTCGACCATGCGGCCGCCTACGGTCGCTACACCGCCGAAAGCCTGTTCGGCGAGGCGCTCGCTATCGCGCCGGGCCTGCGCAGCAAGCTGCAGTTGGTGAGCAAGTGCGGCATCCAACTGGTGTCGCCGCATCGGCCGGGCAACCGCATCCAGCACTACGACACCTCGGCGACGCACATCGTCGCGTCGGCCGAGAACTCGCTGCGCGAGCTTCACACCGACCACCTCGACCTGCTGCTGATCCACCGGCCCGATGCGTTGCTGAACGCAGACGAAGTGGCGCAGGCCTTCGAGCAGCTGCGCAGCGCCGGCAAGGTGCTGCATTTCGGCGTCTCGAACTTCACGCCGTCGCAGTTCGCGCTGCTCGATTCCCGCGCGACGCTGGCCACCAACCAGATCGAGCTGTCGCCGCTGGCGCTCGATGCGCTGCACGACGGCACGCTCGACCAGGCCCAGCAGCTGGGCCGCCGGCCGATGATCTGGTCGCCGGTGGCGGGCGGCCGGCTGTTCACCAGAGAAGACGAGCGCTCGCGCCGCGTGCGCAACGCGCTCACCGGCATCGCCGAGCGCCTGGGCGTGCTGCCGGCCACCGTGGCGTATGCATGGCTGTTCCGCCTGCCCAGCCGGCCAGTACCGGTGGTGGGCTCGCGCCGCGTCGACGCCATGCGGGAAGCCTGGGCCGCACTCGACGTGCAGCTCGACGCACAGACCTGGTACGAGATCTGGACCGCCTCGACCGGCCACAACGTACCCTGAGGTAACGCCCGCATCGCTACGATGCAGCCTCACTCGAGGAGGCATCGCCATGACCACGAACCGCCCCGTGCGCTGGGGCCTCATCGGCGCCGCGCGCATTGCCGAACGCGCACTGGTGCCGGCGTTTCGCCGCAACGGCAGCCACATCGTCGCCGTAGGTTGCCGCGACCCCGAACGCGGCGCGGCCTTCGCCCAGCGCCTGGACATCGCCGAGGCGCAGACCTACGAAGCCGTGGTGGCGCGGACTGACGTCGACGCCGTCTACATCGGCCTGCACAACGGCGGGCACCTGCCATGGACGCTGGCGGCGCTGGCCGCGGGCAAGCACGTGTTGTGCGAAAAACCGCTCGGCCTGAACGCCGGCGAGGTGCTGCAGATGCAGGCGGCCCAGCAAGCCTCGGGTGGCAAGCTGGTCTGCGAGGCCTTCATGTACCGCTTCCACCCGCAGGCCGAGCGGCTGCGCTCGCTGGTGGACAGTGGAGCGCTGGGCACGCCGCGGCTGCTGCGCGGCAGCTTCGGCGCGCCTTTGTCCAACCCGGCCGACTGCCGCTTCGACCCCGCGATCGGCGGTGGCGCGCTGTACGACGTGGGCTGCTACCCGCTGAACCTGATGCGCCTGGTGATGGGCCGCGAGCCCGAAGCGCTCTCCTTCACGGCGCAGCTCACCGAAAGCGGCGTGGACCATGCCGGCCACGCGGTGCTGCGTTTCGCGGGGGAAGGCCAAGCCCAGGCGCTGGCGCACCTGGACTGCGGTTTCAGCCTGGCCTTCGAGACCAGCTTCGAGGTGCTGGGCAGCGAAGGCGTGGCCCGGCTCGAGCGGCCGTTCGTGTGCCGCGACGTCGAAAGCGCCCTGCATTGGCGCAACGCCGAGGGCGAACACACCGAACGCTTCGCGCCTTGCGACCCCTATGCGCTGATGGTGGCGCACTTCGAAGGCGCCATGCGTGGCGAACACGGGTTGCGCTGGGGGCTGGACGACGCACTGCAGCAAGCCCGGTTGATCGACGCGTTGCTGAAGCTACGCTGACGGGCCGGCCGGGCCGGCGCACGGGCGCTGCCCCCGGACATTCACTGGCCGCAGCGGCCGGCGCTGGGTCATACTGGCGTTCGCTGCCGTGGCGTCGCTGCCTTGCGCCCCGGCCCTTCCATCCCATGAGCCGCAGCACGACGCCCACCACCTTCGCGCAGTTGCTGACCACCTTCGTTGCCTATGCGGCGACCGGTTTCGCCGCGCTGGCGCTGGCAATCCCCCCGAGCTTCGCATCGCCCCTGTACCCCTCGGCCGGCATCGCCCTCGCATGCCTGCTGGCCTGGGGCAACCGCACCGCGCTGGCGTTGGGGCTGGGCGCCTTCGCGATCAACTTCTGGCTGAGCTATCAGCGCGGTGCCGGCGGCAGCATCGCCTACGTGCTGCCCCTGGTCATCGCGGCTGGTGCCACGCTGCAGGCCTGGTGCGGCGCCGCGCTGGTGCGCCGGCATGTGACCGCACCATTGCGGCTCGAGGCACCCGCCGACATCGCGCGTTTCATGCTGCTGGGCGGCCCCCTCGCCTGTCTGGTGAGTTCGACCGTCGCCACGCTGGCACTGTGGCTGACAGGCACGCTGCGCGACGACCAGTTGGCGCTGACCTGGTGGACCTGGTGGGGCGGCGACACGCTGGGCACGCTGATCGGCGCGCCGATCGCGCTCACGCTGGTGGGCCGCCCGCGCGAAGACTGGGCGCCGCGGCGCACCACCGTCGGCCTGCCGCTGGCGGTCGTGACGGCCCTGCTGGCCTTGGCCATCCTGCAGGTCAGCCGGTGGGACACGCAGCGGCTCGAAGCCGACTTCCTGCGCGACGCCAGCAACATCACCAACACCGTGACGCTGCGCATGCAGGCGCACCTGGATGCGCTGGACGCCGCGCACGGCCTGTATTTCGCGTCGGAACACATCACACGCGACGAGTTCTCGCGCTTCGCCGCGCCCTGGCTGAAGAAGCTGCCCAGCATGCAGGCCATCGGCTTCCACCAGCACGTGTTGCGCGAGGAGCTTCCGGCCTACGAGGCCAGCGTGCGGGCCGAGGGCTACCCCAGCTACCGCGTGTTCGACCGCCCCAACAGCACGCCGCCGCGCGGCCGCGAAATGTTCGCGATGCGCTACATCGAGCCGGCGCGTGGCAACGTCGATGCACTGGGCGTCAACGTGCTCAGCATCCCGGCGGCGCAGGTGGCCATCGAAGCCACGCGCCGCCTCGACCGGCCGGTGGCCACCGCCGCTTTCCGCCTCACGCAGGATCCCACGTCCGACCAGGCCGGCGTGGTGCTGTATCGCGCGGTCTACCGCGGCTCACCCACCACGCCCGAAGCACGCCAGGCCGCCACGCTGGGGCTGGTGTTCGTGACGCTGCGCATGGACGACGCGCTGCGTTCGCTGATGCAGGGAGCGTCGGCCTACCTCAGCGTCTGCCTGCTCGACGAAGACCCTGCGGCGCCGCGCCGGCGGCTGGCCGGCCCGCCCGGCTGCGAGCGCCCGTCCACCGGCAGCGGGGGGCTGAGGCAGGAGGCGCGGCTGCCGTTCGCCGAACGGCAGTGGACGGTGCGCGTGACGGCACGGCCGGGCGTGCAGGCCGACCCCGGCGTGTGGAACGCCTGGCTGTTCTCGATCGTGGGGCTCTTCGCCACCTCCATGCTCGGCGCGCTGCTGCTCACGATGACGGGCCACACGCGGCGTGTCGAAGGGGCGGTGCGCGACCGCACGGCCGAGCTCGAGACCGAGATGCGCGAGCGCCAGGTCACCGAGGCAGCCCTGCGCGAAAGCGAGCAGCGCTTCCGCAGCATCTTCAACACGGTGCCCATCGGCGTGGTCTACACCGACCTGCAGGGCCGCGTGCGGCAGCCCAACCCGGCCTACTGCCGCCTCACCGGCTACAGCCACGAAGAGCTGGTGCAGATGTCGGTGCGCCAGTACAGCCACGCCGACGACCACCCGGCCGACGAGGAATTCTTCGGCCGCCTGGTGCGCGGCGAGATCCCGATGTACCGGCGCCACAAGCGCTACGTCACGAAAGACGGCCGCACCGTGTGGGTCAACGAGTCGGTGGCGCTGCTGCGCGATGCGAACGGCACCCCGCACCGCACGGTGGGCGTGGTGGAAGACATCACCGAGCACCTGCGGCTGCGCGAGGCTGAGCAGGCGCGCGAGGCAGCCGAAGCCTCCAACCGCGCCAAGAGCGACTTCCTGTCGCGCATGAGCCACGAGCTGCGCACGCCGCTGAACGCCATGCTGGGCTTCGCGCAGCTGATGAACATGGACGAGCGCACGCCGCTGTCGCAGCGGCAGCAGCAATGGGTGAGCCAGATCCAGCGCGCCGGTTGGCACCTGCTGGAGATGATCAACGACGTGCTGGACCTGTCCCGCATCGAGTCGGGCACCGTGAAGTTGCTGATCGAGCCGCTCGACGTGGCCGAGATCGCGCGCGCCTCCGTCGCGCTGGTCGAGGCAGAGGCCGGCAAGCGCGGCCTGCAGATCGAAGTGGCGCCGCCGTCGCCGCCCGGTGCGTTGCTGGCGGTCAACGGCGATGCCACGCGCGTCAAGCAGATCCTCACCAACCTGCTGTCGAACGCGGTCAAGTACAACCGCGAAGGTGGCCGCGTGCGGCTGGCCTGCCGCGCTGCGTCGACCGGCACCGTCGAGGTCGAGGTCAGCGACACCGGCCTGGGCATGAGCGAGGCGCAGCTGGCCGACCTGTTCCAGCCCTTCAACCGGCTCGGCCGCGAACGCTCCGGCCAGGAAGGCACCGGCATCGGCCTGGTCATCGCGAAGCGCCTGGCCGAGCTGATGGGCGGCGCGCTGCGCGCTCGCAGCGTCGAAAACGAAGGATCGACCTTCGTGCTCACGCTGCCGCGCATCGTCGACCCCGACACCATGCCCTCGGGGCTGGACGAGATCGCCACCACCGGCGACCCGGGCTATCACCGCCGCCGCGTCCACTACATCGAAGACAACGAGACCAATGCCGAGGTGATGCGCGGCATCCTGCAGCAACGCCCGCAGGTCGAGCTGGAGATCTCGCCCACCGGGCTGGACGGGCTGGCCCGCGTGAAGCAGCGCCGGCCCGACCTCGTGCTGCTCGACATGCACCTGCCCGACATCGACGGTCTGGAGCTGCTGCGCCACCTGCAGGCCGACCCGCTCACGGCCAGCGTGCCGGTGGTGATCGTGTCGGCCGATGCGCTGGCCGGGCAGATCGAAGACGCGCTGAAGGCCGGCGCGCGCCGCTACCTCACCAAGCCGGTCAGCGTGGGCGAAGTGCTGACGGTGGTGGACGAGTTGCTGGAACAGCAGGACACGATGTTCGGCTGAGCCGGCTCGCGGCTTGGCAGCGGGCCGACACGCTGCCAAACTCGCGGCCTTTCGTGTTCACACCCCGACCATGAAATCACACCCTGGCACCCACAAGGTGCTGCCCGTCGTTCTTGCCGCAGCGGCGCTGTGGCTCGCCGCCCCAACACTGGCCAGCGGCGCACCGGCTCCCAGCACCGCAGGAAAAGCCGCCACCTCACCGCGCAATGCGGCAGCCGCCCGGCTGCACGCCCTGTTCGACGAAGACTGGCGCTGGACGCTGCGCACCTATCCCGAATTCGCGACGCGCGTCGGCGACCACCGCTACGACGACCGTCTCACCGACGAGTCGCCGTCAGCGCTGGACGCGCAGGACCGCCATGCGCGCCAGATGCTCGTCAAGGTCAAGGCGATCCCGCGCGAAGCGCTGCCGGCCGAAGACCGCGTGTCCTACGACGTGTTCCGCCGCCGCATCGAAGACGCCGTCGAGGCGCAGCGCTTCCCGCAGCTGCGCTGGATGGCCGTTTCGGCGATGGATGGGCTGCACATCGAATTCCCGCAGACGCTACAGGACATGCCGCTGCGCACCGAACGCGACGTGCGCAACGTGCTGGCGCGCCTGCGGGGGTATCCGGGGCGTGTCGAGCAGGTGATCGGCCTGCTGCGCCGCGGGCTCGATTCGGGCTGGGTCACCTTCCGCCCATCGATGGAGCGGGTGGTGCCGCAGATCGGGGGCCAGCTCGCCGACGACGCCCGCAAGAGTCCGCTGTTCGAGCCCTTCACGCAGTTGCCGGCCGATCTGCCCGCTGCGCGCCGCACCGAGCTGGCCACGGCCGGCGAGCAGGTGCTGCGCGAGCACACCCTGCCGGCGCTGCGCCGGCTGCGCCGCTTCATCGTCGACGAATACCTGCCGAAGGCCCCGGCCAACGGCGCCCTGAGCGCCTACCCGGGCGGCCGCGAGATCTATGCCTACCTCGTGCGCCAGCAGACCACCACCGACCTGTCGCCGCAGGCCATTCATGACCTCGGCCTGAAGGAGGTGGCCCGCCTGCGCGCCGAGATGGAAGCGCTGATGCGCCGCACCGGCTTCACCGGCAACTTCGAGCAGTTCGTCGACTTCCTCAACACCGACCCGCGCTTCTTCCACAAGAGCTCCGAGGCGCTGCTGGCCGGCTATCGCGACATCGCCAAGCGCGTGGACCCCGAGCTGCCCAAGCTGTTTGCCGAGCTGCCGCGCCAGCCTTACGGCATCCGCCCGATGCCGGCCTACCAGGGCGCCGGGCAGGCCGAGTACTACTCCAGCGGCGCGGCCGACGGTTCACGCGCCGGCTGGTTCAACGCCAACGTGCTGGCACTGGCCAACCGGCCCACCTGGGAAATGGAAGCGCTGTTCCTGCACGAAGCGATGCCCGGCCACCACTTGCAGACGGCGCGTGCGCAGGAGCTCACGCGCCTGCCGGACTTCCGCCGCAACGACTGGTACGTGGCCTATGGCGAGGGCTGGGCGCTGTATGCGGAATCGCTGGGCGAGCAACTCGGGCTGTACACCGACCCGTACAGCAAGTACGGCCAGCTGCGCATGGAGATCTGGCGCGCTGCGCGGCTGGTGGTGGACACCGGAATCCACGCGCTGGGCTGGAGCCGTGCGCAGGCCATCGACTGGATGGTCGAGCGCACCGGCATCTCGCGCGCCGACGTCGAGCCGGAGGTCGACCGCTACTACGTAATGCCCGCCCAGGCACTGGGCTACAAGATCGGGCAGCTCAAGCTCGTGGCCTTGCGCGACAAGGCCCATCAGGCGCTTGGAGAGGCCTTCGACATCCGGCGTTTCCACATGGTGGTACTCGACCAGGGCGCCGTGCCGCTGCCGGTGCTGGAGCGGCAGGTCGGCGAATGGATCGAGCGCGAGCGTGCCACGGCCATGGCGCGAACCGTTTCGACGCCGCGGCAGCACCGGGCACGCTGAAACCTGCGGTCACAGGCGGTTGCTACACTCGACAAGCTATGAACTGGCTCGACGCCATCGCCTGGGACAGCAACGGTCTGGTCCCTGTCATCGCCCAGGAAGCGGGCAGCAACGACGTACTGATGTTCGCGTGGATGAACCGCGAGGCATTGGCGCGCACGGCCGAGCTCGGCGAGGCCGTCTACTGGAGCCGCTCGCGCCAGCGCCTGTGGCACAAGGGCGAGGAATCCGGCCACACGCAGAAAGTGCACGAGATCCGCATCGACTGCGACAACGACGTGGTGCTGCTGAAGGTCACGCAACACGGCCACGAGCCGGGCATCGCCTGCCACACCGGGAGGCATTCTTGCTTCTTCCAGCTCTACAGGGACGGCGCCTGGCACACCGTCGAACCGGTGCTGAAGGACCCGGAGCGCATCTACAAATGAGCACCCCCAGCAGCAACGACACGCTCGCCCGCCTGGCCGAGGTCATCGAGTCGCGCAAGGGCGGCGACCCGGACAAAAGCTATGTCGCGCGCTTGTTCAACAAGGGTACCGACGCCATCTTGAAGAAGGTGGGAGAAGAAGCCACCGAAACCGTGATGGCCGCCAAGGACGGTGATACCCGCAAGATCGTCTACGAAGTGGCCGATCTGTGGTTCCACTCGATCATCGCGCTGGCCCAGTTCGGGCTCAGGCCGGCCGACGTGCTGGCCGAGCTGGAGCGGCGCGAAGGCCTGTCGGGCCTGGAGGAATTCGCCTCGAGGAAGGCACAAGCGAGAGAGGAAGGACAGCCATGACCGATTTCACCAACCCCGTCTCCACGCCTGCCGCCCCCGGCGGCGTGAGCCCCGAAAAGCTGGCGAGCCTCAAGCAGCTGACGATGATCGTCTACGTGCTGTATGCCCTGTCGGCCTTCATCGGCGTGACCGGCATCGCAGCCATTCTCATCAACTACATCAAGCGCGACGACACGCGCGGCACCATCTACGAAAGCCACTTCACCTGGCAGATCCGCACCTTCTGGTGGAGCCTGCTGTGGGCGGTGATCGGCTTCGTGACCATCATCGTGGGCATCGGTTTCATCGTGCTGGTGGCCGACGCCGTCTGGGTCATCTATCGCATCGTCAAGGGTTTCCTGAACTGGAACGACAACAAGCCGATGGAGGTGAAATGAGTGCTTTTGACCCCACCTGCCTGTTCTGCAAGATCGCCGCAGGCCAGATCCCGAGCGCGAAGGTGCATGAAGACGAAGAACTGATCGTCTTCAAGGACATCCACCCCGCCGCGCCGGTGCACCTGCTCATCGTGCCGAAGAAGCACATCGCCAGTCTCGAAACCGCCCAGCCCGAAGACACGGAACTGCTGGGCAGGATGCTCGCGCTGGCGCCGCAGCTGGCTCATGACCAGGGAGCGTCCAACGGCTTCCGTGTCGTCATCAACACCGGGCCGGACGGCGGGCAAGAGGTGTACCACCTGCACCTGCACGTGATGGGCGGACCTCGGCCTTGGAGCCGCATGGGTTGAACTGGGCAGCTGCCCGCCGACCTAAAATTCAGCCAACTGTCGTTAGGAGTACTCCATGGGTTCATTCAGCATCTGGCACTGGTTGATCGTGCTGGTGATCGTCGTGCTGGTGTTCGGCACCAAGAAGCTCAAGAACATCGGCAGCGACCTCGGTGGCGCCGTCAAGGGCTTCAAGGACGGCATGAAGGACGGTGCGGCCAGCAACGAGCCGGCGCCACCGTCGCAGCAGGTCACCTCGTCGAAGGCCAACGCCAACGACCCGAACACGGTCGACGTGGACGCCAAGACGAAGTCTTGAAGCTCCTGAAGTCTTGATCCGATTGCACAAAGCATGATCGACTTCGGCTTCGACAAGCTGGCGCTGATCGGGGCGGTGGCGTTGATCGTCATCGGCCCCGAAAAGCTGCCGCGTGTGGCACGCACGGTCGGGCACCTGCTCGGCAAGGCGCAGCGCTACGTGGCCGACGTGAAGGCCGAGGTCAACCGGTCGATCGAGCTCGAAGAGCTCAAGAAAATGAAGTCGCAGTTCGAGACCGCGGCCCACGACGTGGAGCAGTCAATCTCGAAGGAGATCCGCGAAACCGGCAGCGACTTCGAAAAGGCCTGGTCCGAGGCCACCGGCACCAGCAGCGAAAGCGCCCTCGCCTCGTCGCTGCAGGAGCCGCCCCCGGTGTATCGGCACCCCAAGAAGAACTGGCGGCTCAAGCGCAGCGCCGTGCCGCAGTGGTACAAGCAGCGCCACGGCATCCGGCCCCGGGCCCAGTCCGGTGCCGCACGTGTCGCACGCTTTCGGCCGCCGCGCGCGCTTTAACCAGAGCCCCAAGGCCGACGCATCGCGTCGTCCGCCCCCCGAGGGGGTGAGTCAACTCGGGAGCGGCCCTTCGTTGACTCAGGAGCCCCTGTGAGCGACAAATCCCCCGAAAAAGACGAGCTGGAGGGCACCGAACAGCCCTTCGTCAGCCACCTGATCGAGTTGCGCGACCGCCTGGTGCGCTCGTTGATCGCGGTGCTGGTGGTGTTCGGCGTGCTGTGCTTCTACCCCGGCCCCGGCTCGCTGTACGACATCCTGGCACAGCCGCTGGTGGCACACCTGCCCAAGGGCGCCACGCTGATCGCCACCAACGTGATCTCGCCTCTGCTGGTGCCGCTGAAGATCACGCTGCTGGCCGCCTTCCTGGTCGCGCTGCCGGTGGTGCTCTACCAGACCTGGGCTTTCGTCGCGCCCGGGCTCTACAGCCACGAGAAGAAGCTGGTGCTGCCGCTGGTGGTCTCGAGCACGCTGCTGTTCTTCATCGGCGTGGCGTTCTGTTATTTCCTGGTGATCCCGGCGATGTCGCAGTTCATCCAGAGCTTCGCGCCCAAGACCATCACCGCCGCGCCGGACATCGAGCAGTACCTGAGCTTCGTGCTCACGCTGTTCATCGTGTTCGGCGCCGCTTTCGAGGTGCCCATCGTCGTGGTGGTGCTGGCGCGCATGGGCATCGTCAGCATCGACAAGTTCAAGCAGTTCCGCGGCTATTTCATCGTGCTGGCCTTCATCATCGCAGCCGTGGTCACGCCGCCGGACGTGATCTCGCAGCTGGCGCTGGCCGTGCCGATGTGCATCCTCTACGAGCTGGGCATCCTTGCGGCGAGGCTGTTCATCAAGCACACGCAGGCGCCGCAAGGCGACGGGGAATCGGCTGCGCAGGACCACAAGGCTTCCTGATTTCGCCGACACTGGCGGCCCCCACCAGCAAACGCGGCGCTTCGGCGCCGCGTGACGTTTGCGCATGACCACAAGAACCACGCGCTTCTTCGCCGAGTCGCGCCACCTGTTGCGCCTGGCCGGTCCCATCGTGCTGTCGCAGCTGGGCTTCGTGCTGATGGGCCTGCTCGACACCGTGATGGCCGGTCGCGCCGGCGCGGTGGAGCAGGCCGTGGTGGGCCTCGGCGTGGCGGTGTGGGTCCCCGTATTCATCTCGCTGATGGGGGTGGTGCAGGCACTGAGCCCGATCGTGGCTCACCACTTCGGCGCCGCTGACCACAAAGCCATCGTCCACGACACGCAGCAGGCCGTGTGGCTGGCAGCACTGCTGGGCCTCGTACCGCTAGCGCTGCTGCCGTTGGCCGACGACTTGCTGCGGCTGTCGGGCGTGGAGGCCGGTCTCGCCAGCAAGACCGTGTTGTTCCTGCAAGGCATCGTGCTCGGCCTGCCGGCGGCGCTGATGTTCCGCGCCTTGTCGTTCTATTCGGCCAGCATCAACCACACGCGGCCATTGATGGGGTTGGCGGTGGTGGGCCTGCTGGCCAACGCACTGCTGAACTGGCTGCTGATCTACGGCCACTGGGGCCTGCCGGCGTTGGGCGGCGCCGGCTGCGGTTGGGCCTCGGGCATCGGCATGTGGCTGTCGCTGCTGCTCATGGGCTTGTACACCGCGCGTTCACACCACTACGAAAAAGTGCGGCTGTACCAAGGCTGGTCGCGGCCTGAATGGGGCACGTTCAAGCGGCTGCTGAAGCTGGGCCTGCCCATCGGCGCAGCCCACTTGGCCGAGGTGTCGGCCTTTGCCGGGGTCGCGCTGATGATCGGCAGCCTGGGTGCCGTGCCGATCGCCGCGCATCAGGTCGGGCTCAACTTCGCCTCGGTGGTGTTCATGCTGCCGATGGGCCTGTCCACCGCGCTGTCCATCCGCGTCGGCCAGTCGCTCGGCGCGCAGGACGCTCGCAACGCGCGATTCATCTCCGCCTGCGGCCTGGCGCTGGGGCTGTTGATCGCGCTGGCACTGGTGCCGTTCCTCATCGCCTTGCGCGGCGAGATCGTCGCGCTGTATTCGCCCGACGCAGCCGTGCAAGCCGTGGCCGCTGCGCTGCTGTTGTTTGCCGCGGCCTGGCAGCTGGCCGACGCCACGCAGGTCATCGCGATCGGCGCCTTGCGCGGCTACAAGGTCACGATGCTGCCGATGTGGCTGATGATCGTGGCCTTCTGGGCCATCGGCATTCCGCTGGGCGCCTGGCTCGGCTACCGTGGCTGGGCGGCGCTGAACGTGGCGCCGCTGGGCGTCTACGGCTTCTGGGTCGGGCTGGTCACCGCGCTGTTTGCGGCAGCGGTTTCCCAGCTGTGGCTGCTGCACAAGGTGGCGCGGCAGCGGCTGCTGCCGGCACCCTGAACCACGTCAGATTTTTCAGCGCTCCCGTTCGCGCTGCCGCGGATCCTGCTTTGGCCGCTGAGCCACCGTCACGCTCACCTCAAGGGCCTCGTTGCCGCGCTGCACCGCGATGCGTGCTTCACTGCGCGGCTTGAGCGCGGCCACCGCGTTGAGCAGCTGCGACGTGTTGGCCACCGGCGTCTGCGCCACACGCGTGACCACGTCGCCGGGGCGGATGCCGCCTTCGCTGGCCGGGCCGCCTTGCAGCACGCCGGTGATGAGCACGCCTTCCTTGATGGGCAGGTTGAAGGTCTCGGCCATCTCGGGCGTCAGGTCGCGCGGCTCCACGCCGATCCAGCCACGCCGGACCTCGCCTTCCTTGATGAGGCTTTCCATCACCTGCCGGCCGGTGGACACGGGAATGGCAAAGCCGATGCCCAGGCTGCCGCCGCTGCGCGAATAGATCGCAGTGTTGATGCCCATCAGGTTGCCGTTGGCATCGACCAGCGCACCGCCCGAGTTGCCGGGATTGATCGCGGCATCGGTCTGGATGAAGTTCTCGAAGGTGTTGATGCCCAGCTGGTTGCGACCCAGCGCGCTCACGATGCCGGAGGTGACCGTCTGGCCCACGCCGAAGGGGTTGCCGATGGCGAGCACCACGTCGCCCACCTGCAGCTCGTCGGCATTGCCGAAGGTGATGGCCGGCAGCTTGTCGAGATCGACCTTCAGCACGGCCAGGTCCGTGTCGGGGTCGTTGCCCACCACCTTGGCTTTTGCACGCCGGCCGTCCGACAGCAGCACCTCGATGTCGTCCACGCCCTCGACCACGTGGTTGTTGGTGAGCAGGTAACCATCGGTCGAAACGATCACGCCCGAGCCCATGCCGGTCTGCGCCTGCGCTCCGTCCTGGTCACCGAAGAAAAAGCGGAACCACGGATCGCCGGCATGCGGGTGCCGCGACAGCGCCTTGCTGGTCATGACGCTCACGACGGCCGGCGCCGCGCGGCGTGCCGCCTCGGCATAGCCCGTGCCTGCAGGTTTGGCAGTCGGGTTGCTCACGACCTCCTGGATCGAAATGGCCGGCGCCTGCGGGGAGCCCAGGGCCGCGGGACGGCTGGCCAGCCACTCGGGCTTGAGCGTGGCAACGACAAACAAGATGGCCAATGCGACGGTGACCGCTTGCGAGAAAATCAGCCAGGTTCTGCGCATGAAAGACAGCAGATGGAAACGAAGGACAGGCCCGTGACGACCCGTGACGCGCTCGATGCTTACCTGAAGACCTTGCTCGAGGTAGAGCGCTTCAAGGATTATGGGCCGAACGGCTTGCAGGTTGAGGGCAAACCCGAAATCCGCAAGATCGTGAGCGGCGTGACAGCCAGCCTGGCGCTCATTGAGGCCGCGGTCGCGGCCGGCGCCGATGCCATCGTCGTGCATCACGGGCTGTTCTGGCGCGGCCACGACGGCCGCGTCACCGGCTGGATGAAAAAGCGGCTGGCCACGCTGCTGGCTGGCGACGTGAACCTGTTCGCCTATCACCTGCCGCTGGACGCGCACCCAGCGCTGGGCAACAACGCGCAGCTGGGCGCGCGGCTCAAGTTCAACATCGAGGGTCGCTTCGGTGAGCAGGAGCTGGGGTTCATCGGCAGCACGCCACAGGCGATGACCGCCGCCGCCTTGAGCGCGATGCTGCAGTTCCGGCTGGGCCGCGCGCCCACGCTGGTGGAAGGCGACGGCCGCCCGATCAAGCGCGTGGGCTGGTGCACCGGTGGTGCGCAGGGCTACTTCGAGACCGCCATCGCCGCGGGCGTGGACGCCTACATCACCGGCGAGATCTCCGAGCCCCAGGCCCACTACGCGCGCGAAACCGGCGTGGCCTTCTACGCCTGCGGCCACCATGCGACGGAACGTTACGGCGCGCCCGCCGTGGGTGCGCACGTGGCAGAGCGCTTCGAACTGGAGCACCAGTTCATCGACATCGACAACCCCGCCTGAGCCGGGTTGGCCTCAGGCGCGTTTGACGGCACCGAAACGCACGCTGCGCGAGGTGACGCCCGGCAACACTAGCAGCAGCCGCATCGCCTCGGCTTCCAACTCCTGACGCACCGCCTTGCTCAGACGCGCAAACGGCTCGAACACCACACTCGCGGTGCCGCCGGCCTTGGCCTGCTCCAGCGTCCACACGCCGCTGACCATGCCGTCGACCAGGAAGGTAGGCGCAAACAGCCCGTTCACCGTGGCGATGAGCGGCCGGTGTTGGTCGGCCACCACGCGGCGGCGGTCTTCGTACGACAGCACGAGGTTGTCGAAGGGGGCGAGCAAACGCACCGGCGCCGGTGTGTCGGGCTCGGGGCGCGGGGCATCAGGCAGGTCGAACAGTTCTCGGCCGCGGTCGTCGTGCCACACCAGCAGCGCGGGCCGCAATCGCTCGACGGTTTCGCGCAGGCCGGCCAGGCCACTCCACGCGCCCATGTCTTGCAAACTCGCCGGGCCGAAAGCTGCAAGGTAACGCAACAGCAGCTTGTCAGGCCGTGCCGGCGGCTTGAGTTTCTTGCCGAGCCAGCGTTCGGCCGTGGTCACTGGTGCCGGGCGCGTCCAGTTCCAGGTGCCGGCCGGCGGCACCTGCACCATCGCATCGAGGCAACGCCCCACCTGCGACAGGTTGGTGGTGTCATTCCCAGGCCAGCGTTCGCGCAGCCGCTGGCCGATCTCGGCATAGGTGAGCGGCTGTTCGGCCAGTACCTGCCGCGTGGCCTCGCACACATCATCTAAGTCCAGCCCCTGCAGGCCACGGCCATGGCTGGCCTGCAGCATGCGCCGCATCATCGCGGTAAAGCTGTGGCGCCAGGCGAGCAGGTCGCGGACGCTCATGAGGTGCAAGGTGCCGCGGAACATGGCCGCGCGCACCAGCTTCTTCGTTTCGATCAGGCGCGTGAGCTCGTCGAAGCGGAAACCTTCCACACGGGCCCACAGCGCAAGATAGGGCGCGTTGGCCACCTGGCCTTGCAGACCGATGTGGTGCTCGACCGCGGCAACCAGCGGCAGGCTCGATCGCTGCAGCAGCATCTGTCGCGCCAAGGTGGCGCGGTTGAGGGCCCGTTGGGTGATGAGCGGCGGCAAGGACACTGCTGGTCTTGCCGCAAGCGCGTTACTGCCGCACCGGAATGCCGCGCGAAGCCATCAAGGCCTTGGCCTGCGCGACGGTGTATTCACCGTAGTGGAAGATGCTGGCGGCCAGCACCGCGTCCGCATGGCCGATCTGGACGCCTTCGGCCAGATGCTCGAGGTTGCCGACACCGCCCGATGCGATGACCGGCACGTCCACTGCATCGCTCACCGCACGCGTGAGCTCGAGGTTGAAGCCAGCCTTGGTGCCGTCGCGGTCCATGCTGGTGAGCAGGATCTCGCCGGCCCCGAATTCGGCCATCTGCTTTGCCCATGCCACGGCATCGAGTCCGGTGTTCTTGCGCCCGCCGTGGGTGTAGACGTCCCAGCCGGTGCCGTCGGCACGGGCCTTCGCATCGATGGCCACCACGATGCACTGCGAGCCGTACTTGTCAGCCGCGTCGCGGATCACCTGCGGATTGGCCACTGCGGCGGAGTTGAAGCTCACCTTGTCGGCGCCCGCGTTGAGCAGCCGGCGCACGTCTGCGACGGTGCGCACGCCGCCGCCCACGGTGAGCGGGATGAAGACTTCGGACGCCACGGCCTCGATGATGGGCAGGATCAGGTCGCGGTCGTCACTGGTGGCGGTGATGTCGAGGAAGGTGAGTTCGTCGGCGCCCTGCTCGTTGTAGCGCGCGGCGATCTCCACCGGATCACCCGCGTCGCGCAACTCGACGAAGTTGACACCCTTGACCACGCGACCGCCGGTCACGTCGAGGCAGGGGATGATGCGCTTGGCCAGCATCAGAGGCTGCCGTTGCCGCCGTTGAGCTCGTCGGCGCGCTTTTGGGCCACCACGAAGTCGAGCGCCCCGGTATAGATGGAACGGCCGCAGATCACGCCTTCGACGCCTTCGTCTTCCACCGCACAGAGCTTTTCGATGTCAACCAGGCCAGAAAGACCACCTGAGGCGATGACGGGAATCGACAGCGCCTGTGCCAGCTTCACCGTGGCATCGACGTTGATGCCGGTGAGCATGCCGTCGCGGCCGATGTCGGTGTAGATCACGCCTTCGATGCCGTAGTCCTCGAACTTCTTCGCGAGGTCGATCACTTCGTGGCCGGTGAGCTTGCTCCAGCCGTCGGTGGCCACCTTGCCGTCCTTCGCATCGAGGCCGACGATGATGTGACCGCCGAACGCCGTGCAGGCATCGCGCAGGAAGCCGGGGTTCTTGACCGCGGCCGTGCCGATGATCACGTAGGACAGGCCGTCGTCGAGGTAGCGCTCGATGGTGTCGAGGTCGCGGATACCGCCCCCCAGCTGCACCGGGATCTCGTCGCCCACCTCGGCAATGATGGCCTTGATGGCCGCCTCGTTGACCGGCTTGCCGGCGAATGCGCCGTTCAGGTCCACCAGGTGCAGGCGTCTCGCGCCGGCCTCGAGCCATCGCCGCGCCATGGCAGCCGGGTCTTCGCCGAAGGTGGTGGAGTCGTTCATGTCGCCTTGTTTCAGGCGGACGCACTGACCGTCTTTCAGGTCAATCGCGGGGATCAGCAGCATGGCTGTTGAAGCGCAGTGGCAAAAAGGAGAGGGAGTCCGAGAAGAGCTCAGGGCTTCCAGGTCAGGAAGTTGCGGTACAGGGCAAGGCCGTGCGCAGCACTTTTCTCGGGGTGGAACTGGGTGGCAAAAATATTATCGCGGGCCACCGCACAGGTAAAGCGGCTGCCGTATTCGGTTTCACCCGCACTGTGAGCGGCTTCGCGGGGCACGGCGTAGTAGCTGTGCACGAAATAGAACCAGCTGTCGTCGGGCACGCCGGCCCACACTGCATGGGGCTGCGGCTGGTGCACACGGTTCCAGCCCATCTGCGGCACCTTGTAGCGGCTTCCGTCAGGCTGGCGCTGGCCTTCGAGACGAAAGCGCTTCACCTGGCCGGCGATGAGCCCGAGCCCTGGTGTGTCCTGCTCCTCGCTGTGGTCGAGCAACATCTGCATGCCCACGCACACGCCCATCAGCGGCTTGGAAGCTGCCGCATCCAGCACGGCTGCCAGCAACGCACCACCGTGGGCTTCGCGCAGCTCACGCATGCAGTCGCGCATCGCGCCCTGGCCCGGCAACACCACTCGCTCGGCGGCACGCACGGCTTCGGGGTCGGCGGTAACCGAGACCTGCAGGCCTGTGCCGTTGGCCGCGTGCAGCACGGCCTGCGACACCGAGCGCAGGTTGCCCATGCCGTAGTCGATGACCGCCACCATGCGAGTCATTTCAAAGGCTCCCCTTGGTTGAAGGAATGACGCCCGCCGAACGTGGGTCGAGCGTCATCGCCATCCGCAGCGCGCGGCCGAAGGCCTTGAAGATGGTTTCGCACTGGTGGTGGGCGTTGTGGCCCTTGAGGTTGTCGATGTGCAGCGTGACCAGCGCGTGGTTCGCGAAGCCCTGGAAGAACTCGAATGCGAGCTGCGTATCGAACGCGCCGATCATGCCTGCCTTGAAGGCCACGTCCATTTCGATGCCGGGGCGGCCAGAGAAATCGATCACCACGCGAGACAGCGCCTCGTCGAGCGGCACGTACGAATGCCCGTAGCGTGTGAGCCCCTTCTTGTCGCCCACGGCTTGGGCAACTGCCATGCCCAGCGTGATGCCGACGTCTTCCACCGTGTGGTGGCCGTCGATGTGCAGGTCACCCTGGGCCTCGATCTCCAGGTCGATCAGCCCGTGGCGCGCGATCTGGTCGAGCATGTGGTCGAAAAAACCGATGCCGGTGGAAAGCTTGGCTTCACCGGTGCCGTCGAGATTGACGCGCACGCGGATCTGCGTTTCCTTGGTGTTGCGGTTGACTTCGGCAATGCGGGGGGCGCTCATCACTGGCTCGCTTCAATGGACGATTCGAGGGCGTCGATCATCAGGGTGTTTTCTTCGGGCGTGCCCACCGTCAGGCGCAGGCAGTTGGCCAGCAGCGGGTGCATGCCCGCGACGTTCTTGACGAGCACACCCCGCTCTTTCATGCCGGTAAAAGTTGCCTTCGCATCGGGCACCCGCACGAGGATCATGTTGGCTTCGCTCGGGAAGGGCTCGACGCCGGACATGGCCGCGAGCGCTGCCTGCAGCCTCTTGCGCTCGTCGCGTAGCACGGCCGCCTGGCGCGCGTATTCATCGGCATGCTCCAGCGCGAACAGAGCGGCCTCTGCGTTGAGCGCGCTGATGTTGTAGGGCGGGCGCACCTTGTTGATCTCGTCGATGAGTGCCGCAGCACCGATCATGTAGCCCAGCCGCACGCCCGCCAGGCCGAACTTGCTGAGCGTGCGCATCACGAGCACGTGCTCGTGTTCGGTGATGCGGTCCAGCCGCGTGCGCGACGCAAACGGCTGGTAGGCCTCGTCGAACACCACCAGTCCGCTCTGCCTGCCCACGGCTTCGACGATGCGGTCGATCACGGCGTCGTCGAACAGGTTGGCGGTCGGGTTGTTCGGGTAGGCGATGTAGGTGATGGCCGGGCGGTGCTGCTCGATGGCGGCGAGCATCGCGGCTTCGTCCAGCTCGAACTGCGCGGTCAGCGGCACGCCGACGAAGCGCAGGCCCTGAAGCTTGGCCGACATCTCGTACATCACGAAGCCCGGCAGTGGCGCCAGGATGCTCGCCCCCGGCACGTCGCACGCAAGCGCGAGCAGGCTGATGAGCTCGTCGGAGCCGTTGCCCAGCATCAGCTTGCAGCCGGCGGGCAGCTTCACGTACTTCGACAGCGCCTCGATCACGTCTCCCACGCAATGCGTGGGGTAGCGGTTGATCGCCACGCCGCCCAGGCGTTCGCCGAGCTCGCGCTGAAGCTCGGGCGGCAAGCGAAACGGGTTTTCCATCGCATCGAGCTTCACCATCCCGGCGCTTTGCTGGATGGCATAGCCGTGCATGGACTGCACGTCCTGGCGGATCACCTGCTGCAAACGTTCTTTCAGCGAACTCATTGCGCACCGCCCTTCCTGCCGTTGTTGGACAGGCGGAATTCGGCCGCCAGCGCGTGTGCCTGCAGCCCTTCGCCATAGGCCAGCTCGGCCGCAATGGCGCCCAGCACCTGGGCTCCTGCTTCGCTCACCTCGATGAGGCTGGAGCGCTTCTGGAAGTCATAGACCCCCAGCGGCGACGAGAAGCGCGCTGTGCCCGAGGTGGGCAGTACGTGGTTCGGCCCCGCGCAATAGTCGCCCAGGCATTCGCTCGTGTAGGCACCAAGAAAGATGGCTCCGGCGTGCCTGAGCAGCGGCTCCCAGCGGTGCGGGTCGCGCGAGCTGACCTCCAGGTGTTCGGGCGCGATGCGATTGCTGATCTCGCACGCCTCTTCCATGCTGCGCGTGTGGATCAGCGCGCCGCGGCCTTCGAGCGAGGCGCGGATGATGTCGCGCCGCGGCATGCCGGGCAGCAGGCGTTCGATTTCGGCCTTTACCTGCGCGATGTAGTTCGCGTCCGGACACAGCAGGATGCTTTGCGCCAGCTCGTCGTGCTCGGCCTGGCTGAACAGGTCCATGGCCACCCAGTCGGCCGGCGTGGAGCCGTCGGCCAGCACCAGGATCTCGCTCGGCCCGGCGATCATGTCGATGCCGACCTGCCCGAACACGTGCTTCTTCGCCGAGGCCACGTAGGCATTGCCGGGGCCGGTGATCTTGTCGACACGCGGCACGGTGGCCGTGCCGTAGGCCAGCGCGGCCACCGCCTGTGCACCGCCGATGGTGTAGGCACGATGCACGCCAGCCACATAGGCAGCAGCCAGCACCAGTGCGTTCTTCTCGCCGCGCGGCGTGGGCACCACCATCACGATCTCGCCGACGCCGGCCACCTGCGCCGGCACCACGTTCATCAGCACGCTGGACGGGTAGGCCGCCTTGCCGCCGGGCACGTAGACGCCCACGCGGTCCAGCGGCGTGACCTTCTGCCCCAGCAACGTGCCGTCGGCGTCGCGGTAGCTCCAGCTGCGGCCGCAGGCTTCGAGCTGGCGCTCGTGGTACGCCCGCACGCGGGCCGCAGCCGCTTCGAGCGCATTGCGTTGTGCCGGCGTGATGGCGTCGAAGGCAGCCTTCAGTTCGCCGCGCGAGAGTTCCAGCTGGGCCACGGAGGCGACGTCGAGCGCATCGAAACGGGCCGTGTACTCCAGCACCGCCGCGTCACCACGCGCTTTCACGTCGGCCAGGATGGCCTTCACGCGCTCCTCGATCGCATGGTCTTCTTCCGCCGACCAGTGCAGCACGCGCAGGAATTCGGCTTCGAAGCCGGGCGCGCTGGTTTGCAGTTGGCGGATGTTGACCGAGGAGGACATGGTGCTTACCTGTTGTTGATGGCGGTTGAAAAAGCGTCGATGAGCGGACGGATGGTTTCGCGCTTGAGCTTCAGCGCGGCCTGGTTGACGACGAGGCGCGAGGAGATGTCCATGATCTTCTCGACCTCGACGAGTTGGTTCGCCTTGAGCGTGCTGCCGGTGGACACGAGGTCGACGATGGCGTCGGCCAGACCGGTGAGCGGTGCCAGCTCCATCGAGCCATAGAGCTTGATGAGGTCGACGTGCACGCCCTTGTCAGCGAAGTGGTCGCGTGCCACGGTCACGTATTTGGTGGCCACGCGGATGCGCGAGCCCTGCTTCACGGCCTTGGCGTAGTCGAAGTCGGCACGCACCGCCACGCTCATGCGGCACTTGGCGATCTGCAGGTCGAGCGGCTGGTACAGGCCTTCGCCGCCGTGTTCCAGCAGCACGTCCTTGCCGGCCACACCGAGATCGGCACCGCCGTACTGCACGTAGGTCGGCACGTCGGTGGCGCGCACCAGCACCACGCGCACGTCGTGCTTGGAGGTGGGCAGGATCAGCTTGCGCGAGGTCTCCGGGTCTTCGGTCACCTCGATGCCGGCCGCCTTCAGCAGCGGCAGGGTTTCTTCGAAGATGCGGCCCTTCGAAAGTGCCAACGTCAGCATCACTTCACCCTCTCGATGTCGGCACCGATGCCACGCAGCTTGGCTTCCATCTGGTCGTAGCCGCGGTCGAGGTGGTAGATGCGGTCCACCAGCGTTTCGCCGTCGGCCACCAAGCCCGCGATCACGAGGCTGGCCGAGGCACGCAGGTCGGTCGCCATCACGGTGGCGCCCGAAAGCTTCGGCACGCCGGTGACGACGGCCGTGTGGCCATCGACCTCGATCTTCGCGCCCAGCCGCAAGAGCTCGTTCACGTGCATGAAGCGGTTCTCGAAAATGGTTTCGGTGACACGCGCACTGCCCTCGGCCACGCAGTCGAGCGCCATGAACTGTGCCTGCATATCGGTCGGAAAGGCCGGGTATTCGCTCGTACGGAAGCTCACCGCCTTGGGCCGCCCCTGCGCACGCACGCGGATCCAGTCGTCACCCGACTCGATCTGTGCGCCGGCTTCCCGCAGCTTGTCGATCACGGCGTCCAAATGGTGGGCATTGGCACGCCGCAACACCACGTCGCCACCGGCGGCGGTCACGGCGCACAGGAAGGTGCCGGTTTCAATGCGGTCGGGAATGATCTCGTGCGGCATGGCGGGCGCATGCAGCCGCTCGACGCCCTGGATGCGGATCTTGCTGGTGCCGTGGCCTTCGATGCGGGCGCCCATCTTGATGAGCAGCTCCGCCAGGTCCGGGATCTCGGGCTCCTGCGCGGCGTTCTCGAGCACCGTTTCGCCCTCGGCCAGCGCAGCGGCCATCATCAGGTTCTCGGTGCCGGTCACGGTGACCATGTCGGTCGTGATGCGCGCACCCTTCAGGCGCTTGGCCTTGGCCAGGATGTAGCCATGTTCGACGGTGATGTCGGCGCCCATGGCCTGCAGCCCCCTGATGTGCTGGTCCACCGGCCGCGAACCGATGGCGCAGCCGCCGGGCAGCGACACCTTGGCCTCGCCGAAGCGCGCCAGCAGCGGCCCCAGCACCAGGATGGAGGCCCGCATGGTCTTCACCAGGTCGTAGGTGGCCTCGCGCGAGGTGATGTTGCCGGCGTCGATGGTGACGCGGTCGGGCTGCGCCTCGGACCGCTCGGCCTGCGCGCCCAGACTGCGCAGTACCTTCAGCGTGGTGGCCACGTCCTGCAGGCGCGGCACGTTGGCCAGCACCACGGGCTCGGCCGTCAGCAGCGCTGCGCAGAGTTCCGGCAGGGCGGCGTTCTTGGCGCCGGAGATGGTGACTTCGCCCTGGAGGGGGCGGCCGCCGCGGATGAGGAGTTTGTCCATGGTGTGGGCTTCAAGCAGCCTCAGCATCCATGCGCTTGCCCGGACCGACACCCCGCTTGTGCGAGATGGCCCACAAGCCGCGCAGAAGATGCTGCGGCTTGAGTGTCAGTGGTGGTGGCCTTGGGGGGTGGTTTGGGCCCACTCCGCCGGCGTCAGCGTCTTCATCGACAGGGCGTGGATTTGCTCACGCATTCTATCGCCCAGGGCCTGGTAGACGCGCTGGTGGCGCGCGACGCGGGTCTTGCCCTCGAAGTCGCGCGAGACGATGGTGGCGAAAAAGTGGCGGCCATCCCCCTCGACCTGCAGGTGTTCGCAGGCGAGGCCTTGCGCGATGTAGCGCTCGACTTCCTGGGGGGTGGGGTCGGACATGATGGGCGAGATTCTAGTGGCGCAGCTTGTAGCCGCTTTTCAACAGGGCCAAGGCAATGCCTGCCACCACGACAAAACTCGCACTCACGATGCCCAGGCTCAGCCACGGCGATACGTCGCTCTGACCGAAGAAGCCGCGGCGGAAGCCGTCGATCATGTAGAAGAACGGGTTCAGGTGACTCACGCCCTGCCAGAAGCTCGGCAGCGAATGCACCGAGTAGAAGACACCGGCCAGGAAGGTCATCGGCATGATGAGGAAGTTCTGGAACGCCGCCATCTGGTCGAACTTCTCGGCCCACAGCCCAGCCACCAGCCCTAGCGAGCCGAGCATGCCGGCACCGAGGACCGCAAACACCACGACCCACCATGGCTCGGCCAGGTGCAGCGGTGCAAACCACACGGTCACGAGGAACACGCCCAGGCCCACCACCACACCGCGTACGACCGAAGCACCCACGTAGGCCACGAACCATGCCCAGTGCGACAGCGGCGTGACGAGCAGGAACACGAGGTTGCCGGTGATCTTGCTCTGGATCAACGATGACGAGCTGTTGGCGAACGAGTTCTGCAGCACGCTCATCATCACGAGGCCAGGAATCAGGAAGCTGGTGTAGCCGACCTGGTCATAGACCTTCACGTGGTCTTCGAGCACGTGGCCGAAGATCAGCAGGTAGAGCACAGCGGTGAGCACCGGCGCGGCCACGGTCTGGAAGGCCACCTTCCAGAAGCGCAGGATCTCCTTGCGGAACAGGGTCGAAGCACCGTCGAGGTTCATGCTGCAACCCTTCGGGCGGCGGCCACCACCGCATCCAGCGGCACAGGGGAGCTGTGCGACTGCATGATCTCCAGGAACACGTCTTCCAGGTCGGCGCGGCCGATCTCCAGGTCTTCGATGCGCACGCCGGCGCCGCGCAACGTTGCCAGCAGAGACTCCACCTCGGTGGCGTCGTGCGCGGTCACCTGCACGATGCGGCCGGTGACACGGGCCTGTGCGGCCACGGTCGCAGGCAGTGCATCGTCGGTCTTGAAGCGCAGCATCGTGCTGGCGGTGCCGGCCAGCAGGTTGGAGGTGCGGTCCAGCGCTACCACGCTGCCTTGCTTGAGCATGGCGATGCGCCCGCACAGGGCCTCGGCTTCTTCGAGGTAATGGGTGGTCAGCAGCACGGTGTGACCTTGGCGGTTGAGTCGCGCGATGAATTGCCACAGCGTCTGCCGCAGCTCCACGTCCACGCCCGCAGTGGGCTCGTCGAGCACGATGACCGGCGGGCGGTGCACCAGCGCCTGCGCCACCAGCACGCGGCGCTTCATGCCACCCGAGAGCTGGCGCATGTTGGCGTTGGCCTTGTCGGCCAAGCCCAGGTTTTCGAGCAGCTCGTCGATCCAGGCGTCGTTGTTCTTCACGCCGAAGTAGCCGCTCTGGATGCGCAACGTCTCGCGCACGCTGAAAAACGGGTCGAACACCAGCTCCTGCGGCACGATGCCGAGCGACTTGCGGGCTGCGGCGTAGCCGGTCACCACGTCGTGGCCGTGCACCGTGACCGAGCCGGCACTGGCCCGGCTCAAACCCGCCAGGATGCTGATGAGCGTAGTCTTGCCCGCGCCGTTGGGGCCCAGCAGCCCGAAAAACTCGCCGGATTCGATGTCGAAGCTCACGTCCTGCAGCGCGCGCACGTCGCCGCGCGAGGAGGTGTAGGTCTTGGAAACGTGCTGGAAGGAAACGGCCGGCATGGGGTCTCGGATTGTAGGCAGCACCCTTGGGCCCAGTTACCGTAGGGGAAGCACTCTCCTGCGCCCCGTTGGACGGGTGCCGGGTCGATGCTAGATTGGCAGCCCCGAAAGACAGGGTTGCCCATGAGTTCGAGGACCAACAAGAAGGAACCGCGCCGCACCGCCGAGCGCATCCTTGAAGTCACGCTGGAGCTGTTCAACCGCTTCGGCGAGCCCAACGTCTCCACGACGCTCATTTCCGCCGAACTGAACATCAGCCCCGGCAACCTCTACTACCACTACCCCGCCAAGGACGAGCTGATCAACAGCCTGTTCGACCGCTACGAGCGTGCACTCACCGAACTGCTCAACGCGGCCGACAACGTCAAGAACGTCGAGGACGCCTGGCTGTTCTTCCACATGTTCTTCGAGCTGGTCTGGCAATACCGCTTCCTGTACCGCGACCTGAACGACCTGCTGTCGAAGAACCGGCGCCTGGAGACGCATTTCCAGTTCGTACTGAAGAACAAGCAACAGGCCGTGCGTGCGGTGCTCGACGGGCTGTCGCGCCACCAGAGCATCCGCATCGATGCGCGCGAGGCCGAGCCGGTGGCCACTTCGATGGTGGTGGTGCTCACTTACTGGCTCAGCTACGAATACGTGCGTGACCCGCGCAAGGCGCTGGAACCCGAAAGCGCCAATGCTGCACTCATGCGCGGCGCCTACCACGTGCTGAGCCTGTTGCTGCCCTATCTCGAAGCCTCTCAGCGGGCTCACATGCTGTCGCTGGTGGGCAGCTACGCCAAGAACTGAAGCCGAATACGACCGAGGAGACTACCCATGGCCAAGTGGACCGCCTTTCCATACGACAGCGACGCCTACCATCACGACGCCGCTTCACTCAAGAAGCACTGGACCCGGTTGCATGCCGGTGATGCGGAGCCCTTCCCGAAGGACGCCGCGGTCATCGAAGCCTGGGCGTTGTTCCACGTGGGTGATTTCCAGAAGGCCGCCGAAGCGGGCTTGAAAGCCGGCGGCGCGGGTGTCACGGTGGCCAACAAGGCGCAGGCCATCTACGCCAACTACCTCGAAAAGAGCGAAAAGAAGAAGCTCGAGCTCTTTCTTGAGGTGGCCGAGCGTGCCGAGGCGCAGCAGGCCGAGGAGCCCAAGAACGCCAACGCCTACTACTGGCAGGCCTATGCGCTGGGCCGCTACAGTCAGGGCATCAGCGTGGCGAAGGCGCTGGCGCAAGGACTGGGCGGCAAGGTGAAAACCGCACTCGAAACTGCCATCAAGCTCTCACCCAAGCACGCCGACGCGCACATCGCGCTGGGCACCTTCCACGCCGAGGTGATCGACAAGGTGGGCAAGCTGCTCGGCAAGACGCAGGGCGCCGATGCCGCTACCGGCCTGAAGCTGTTCCAGCAGGCGCTCAAGCTCAACCCGACGTCGGCGATTGCCCGGGTCGAGTACGCCAACGGCCTCGTCATGCTCGAAGGCGACAAGAAAATGAAGGAGGCCGAGAAGCTCTACGCCGAGGCGGCCGCCTGCGAGCCGGCCGATGCGATGGAGCGGCTCGACGTCGAAATGGCCAAGGCCGAGTTGGAAGACTGAACGACAGCGCGGCGGCCCACAGGCTCAGCCCGCTTCGTCCCCCCAGGGGAGCATGAGCGTCACCATCAGCAGCTTCTCGAATTCGGGCCCGAAGCGGGCGATGATGTTTTCGGGGTCGGGACACAGCTTGCTGTCGGTGATGAGGCCGAACTGCACGCCTCCGCCGTAGGACAGGATGCTCACCCCCATGCCGATGTCGCCTGACTGCGGCACCCAGAACATCACCTGTTTGAGCGTGGAGCCGCAGAACTTCAGCAGCTCCTTCGGCCCGGGCACGTTGGTCATCACCGCGGTGGCCTTCTTGGCAAACAGGTTCAGCAACGCGTGCTGCACCGGCTTGATGAGCAGCCCCGCCACGGCCAGCACCGCAAACGCCAGCAGCGGCTGGTAGCTGCCCTTGAGTTCGTTCATCCGCGCACGCACTGCGTACACGCGCTCGATGGGGTTGTCGATGCCGATCGGCAGCACCAGCGGGACGAGGCCGAAGCGATTGCCGAGTTGATGGGCTTTTTCGAGCGGGCGCAGGTTCACCGGCACCATCGCACGGATCTCCTTGCCGGCGGTCTTGTCGCCCGTGGCTTCCAGGTAGCCGCCGATCGCGCCGGCCGCGCAAGCCAGCAGCACGTCGTTGATCGAGCAACCCAACGCACGGCCGATGGCTTTCACGTCGTCAAGCGGGATCGGCTCGCACCAGGCCACACGCTTGGCATTGCCGGGCTTGCCTTTCAGCGGCGTGTGCGAATCGTCGGGCATCAGTGCCAGCGCGGCCACGTCGCTCATCACCTGGTAGCCCACTCGTGCCGCATCGAGCGAGCCCACCAGCGGGCGGGCCGGGTTCGACAGCATCTCCATCGACTTGACCACCCCGTCGCCATACATGCCAATGGCCTTGATGGTGAGGTCGGTGATGGGCTTGAGCACCGCATCGGCCAGCCAGTCCTGTTCGCCGTCGGGCTTCTGCTTGCGTTCAGGTGGCGCCTTGCCGCCGTCTGTGATGGACAGCATCACCGAGATCAGCGCGATGCCATCGGCAATGCAGTGGTGGATGCGTGCGATCAGCACGCTGCCCTTGTGGCCGTGCTCGTCCTGGTAGTCCTCCACGAGGTGCAATTGCCACAGTGGCCGGTCGGGGTCGAGCGGCGTGGCAGCCAGCTCGGCCACACGCTGCTCCAGCGCGCGCTGCAAAGGCTGGCCGCGCTGGGACGCGAGCGTCTCGCGCACGACGTTCCGCTGCAGGTCGAAGCCGGAGTCCATGACCCAGCTCGCGCCCATCGCGTCTTCGACCACCTTCTGTCGAAAGCGACGGTACTTCAGCAGCCGCTCTTCGACCCGCTGGCACAACAGTGCGTAGGGCACTGCCGGCTCCAGCAGCCACACGCCGACGATCATCATCAGGTTGGCCTGCGTGTCCATGCGCAGCCATGCGGTGTCCACGCGCGACATGCGCTCGGCGCCTTTGACGGGCATCGCGACTCTCCTCTTCCGGGTGGTTCTTGGTTGTTCGTTCTAGACGATGCTGGCTAAGATGCCCGCCGTCAATCCGATTTTCTCTTCAGAGGAGACAAACATCATGGCCGATCTGAAAGCCGCATTCGAACAAGCCGTTGCCGAATCGAAGCAACTGCCCGAGAAACCCGACAACATGACGCTGCTGAAGATCTACGCGCTGTACAAGCAGGCCGCGGCCGGCGACGTGGAAGGCAAGCGCCCCGGGTTCACCGACATGGTGGGCCGCGCCAAGTTCGATGCTTGGGACGCGCTGAAGGGCAAGTCCAGCGAGGAGGCGATGCAGGAATACATCGACCTCATCGAATCGCTGAAGTAAACAGCGCCCGCTCACACCAGCGGGCGCGACGGCAGCGGGCTTTCGTAGTAGTCGGCCAGCTGCTGCAGCGCGTGCGGCTGGTGCAAATAGAGCCGGTCGCCGCGCAGTGCATAGAGATCGAGCTGCCGCAGCCGGCTCATGGTCTTGTTGGTGTGCACCAGTGACAGCCCAAGTGCATCGGCCACGTGGGTCTGGTTCATCGGGAACGGCACGCCGCCCTCATCGTCCACCAGGCCCAGCTGGCTCGCCCGCTTGTGCAGGTGGATGAGCAGCATCGCGACGCGCTCGGCCGCGCTGCGCCGCCCCACCGAGACAAGGTTCATGTCGACGATGCGCTCCTCGTGCGCAGCGAGCCAGGTGATGTCGTAGGCCAACCCCGGGTGGTTCTTGAACAGGTCCCACAGCCCCGCCGCCGGGAAGACGCAGAGCTCGACGTCGGTGAGCGCCTCCACCCCGTGCGGCGACATCTCGCCCAGCCGCTCCTGCAGGCCGAAGAAGTCACCGGGCAGCAGGAAGTTGAGGATCTGCCGCCGGCCATCGCTGAGCGTGTTGTAGCGGAAGGCCCAGCCGGAGAACAGCGTGAACAGCTCGCCCGCGGCACGGCGCTCATGCACCAGCGTACTGCCCGAACGCAAGGCGCGATGCGCTTGCTTGAAGCGCTGGATGAAGTCGATCTCCTTGGGCTCGTTGGCGCGGAAGCTGGGCAGCTGTCTCAGCGGACACGCGGCACAGGGCACGAACATGAGCTTTTCCGGCCAGGGCGAGCGGCTACGTCACAAGACATAGCGCCATCCCGTGTTCAGCCTTTCTTGCGTGGCGCCTTCTTGGCCGCGGCACCGCCCAGCAGTTCGTCGAGGTTCTTGAGGATCTCGCCTTCGATCGTCTTCTGGAACGCCCCCAGCAGGAAGCCGAGCTTGGCGTTCAGGTCGAAAGCATCGGCCGTCACCCGCAGCATGCCGTTGACGCCCGAGCGCTCGAAGTGCACGACGTCCTCGTCGTCGCCCTCTTCGACCGTGCACTCCATGTTGAACTCGGCTTCGACCTTTTCAGCCCACTGCCAAGCGATCTCGCGAGCCTTCTTGAGGCCCAGGTGGTGCTCACGGCGGATGGCGATGTCTGGCATGTATGTTGACTCCGGTTCAGCGCTTCAGTGCAGGTAACGCTGCAGTGTGGCGCGACGCTCGTCCTTCGGCAATGCGGCCAAACGCTTGACCTGCGCATAGAAACGCCCGAAGTCGCGCCCCTCGGCCTCGAACAGCGCCTCGAAGGCCGGCACCAGTGCGTTGTAGGCGGCCAGCACCCCTAGCGACGCGTTGTTGGCACGCGCGAACCAGCCGTCGAAGCCGGCATAGCCGCCGAACGGTCCGGCCTTGAGCTGTTCGTATTCGGCGCGCATTTCCTGCATCAACGCCGTCTTGGCCAAACGTTTTTCGTCGTCGGGCCGATTCGATGCATACAGGGCTTCGAAGCGGTTGCGGTAGCGCATCGTCAGCTCGCGAAAGGCCTGGCGCCGGGCATCGAAGCGCTGGTATTCCTCGCGCGCCGCCGGACTGGCGCGCTCATTCAGCCAGCGGCTGCCACCCAGGCGCTCGACGGCCGTCGCAAAGCTTTCGTTGAACTCGGTGTCACCGCTGGCATAGGCCACCTGATGTGCCAGCTCGTGGAACAGCATGCGCGCCAGCTCGCCTTCGGGGTAGCGGATGAAGGTGTTGAGCAGCGGGTCGTCGAACCAGCCGAGCGTCGAATAGGCCGGCACGCCATAGACCGTCACTTCGTTGCCTTCGGCACGCAGCTCGGCAGCCAGCGCGTCGGCAGCGGCACGGTCGAAATAGCCACGGTAGCCCACGCAGCCCACCACGGGGAAGCACCAGGTCTTGAGCTTCAGGCTCAACTCTGGTGCGGCCACCACGTTCCACACCACGGCGTTGCGACCAAGGTCGGCGTATTTGCGATAGCTGCCGTTGTCCGGCAACTGCAACTCCTTGACCGCGTAGTCACGCATCCTCTGGGTCAGCGCCAGGCGTTCACGCAGCTCCGGCGTGGTGCCGGTGTCGTCCAGCAACTGGTTCACGGGGCGCGCCGCAGACAGCAGGTTGAAGTGCCCCTGGGCCGACTGCGCCAGGTAGCCGATGGTGCTGCAGCCGGTGGTGAGGCACAGCGTGGCGGCTGCGAGCACGAGCGTGCCCAAAACACCGAATGTTGCCATCCCGACCCAGCGCCAGCGTCTCGTGGCCATCAGGCAGCCGCGACTTCGACCAGGCAGTCGTAGAAGCTGGGTGCGCGGCCGATGTCGGTGAGTCGCTGGTGCGTGAGCTCGTTGACGTTGGTGCCATCGAGGCCGAGCTTGCGCCACCAGATACCCAGGCCGTTGACGACACCGGGGCGCGCACGCTCGCTCACGGAGGCTGCGCAGCGGTATTCACCGCGGTCGTTGAACACGCGCACCATCGTGCCGTCGACGATGCCGCGCGCGATGGCGTCGCTCGGGTGGATCTCGAGCAGCGGTTGGCCTTCGATGCTGCGCAGGCTGGTGACGTTGACGAAAGTCGAGTTGAGAAAGTGGCGTGCTGGCGGCGAGATCATCGCCAGCGGGTAGCGTGCGGCGAGCTCGGGCGCCGAAGCTGCCGACTCGTAGTTCGGCACGTAGTCGGGCACGCCGAGACCGGGCGCGTCGAGACGGCATTTGCCGCTCGGTGTGAGGAAGCCGCCGTTGGCAAACGGCGCGTCGGGCAGCGGCAGCTTGACCCAGCCATCGCGCTTGAGCTGCTCGAAGGGAATGTGGTCACCGAAAGCCACCGAAGCGATCTGCTCGTCGCTTTCTGAAAAGCACGCGTCGCCGTAGCCCATGCGCGCCGCCAGCCGGCGAAAGATCTCGGTGTTGGAAAGCGCCTCGCCAAGCGGCGCGACGGCCGGCTCGTTGATCAGCGCGTACGTGTGGCCGTAGCTCAGGTGCACGTCGAGGTGCTCGAGCTGGGTGGTGGCCGGCAGCACGTAGTCGGCATGGTCAGCGGTGTCGGTAAGAAAGTGCTCCAGGACCACCGTGAACAGGTCTTCACGGGCAAAGCCGCGCACGACCTTGGCCGACTCCGGGGCAACTGCCACCGGGTTGCTGTTGTAGATGACCACCGCTTCGATCTTCGGGCCGAACTCCGGGGAGCTTTCACGCAGCAGGTCGCCGCCGATCGTGCTCATGTTGATGGTGCGCGGTTTGCGGCCCGCCAGCAGATCAGGCCGCTGCAACGCGGCCTTGTTGACAGGGAACCAGCCCGAGCTCGACAGCAGCAGACCGCCGGCCGCGTGCCGCCACGCGCCCGTGAGGCAAGGCAGCGCCGCCACCAGCCGCACCGCATTGCCACCACCACGCGCGCGTTGCACGCCGTAGTTGAGGCGGATCGCCGCAGGCTTGGTGGTGCCCCAGTCGCGCGCCAGCTGGCGCACTTCGTCGGCAGTGATGCCGCAAACCTCGGCCGTGCGCTCGGGCGACCAAGCCATGGCCTTGTCGCGCAAGGCCTCCCAGCCTTCGGTGTGGCGAGCAATGTAGTCGTGGTCGAGCCAGTCATTGACCACCAGCTCGCGCATCACGCCCAGCGCCAACGCGCCGTCGGTGCCAGGCAGCAGCGCGATGTGCTGGTGACATTTGTCGGCCGTCTCGGTGCGGCGCGGATCGATGCACACCAGTTTGGCGCCGTCGCGTTTGGCCGCCTGTGCGAAGGTCCAGAAATGCAGGTTGGACGTGATGCTGTTGCTGCCCCAGATCACGATGAGCTTGCTGTGCGCGAACTGCTCGACGTGCATGCCGACCTTGCCGCCGTAGGTCGCGGCCAGCGCCTCGCCGCCGGCGCTGGCGCAGATCGTGCGGTCCAGCAGCGAGGACCCCATTCTGTGGAAAAAGCGCGCCGCCATGCTTTCGCCTTGCACCAGCCCCATGGTGCCGGCATAGCTGTAAGGCAGCACCGCCTCGGGGTTGCGTGAGGCAATGGCTCGCAGACGCGCTGCAATGTCGGAAAGCGCCTCCTCCCAGCTCACACGCTCGAACTGCCCCCTCCCCTTCGGCCCGACCCGCTTGAGCGGCTGCAGCACTCGCTCGGCGTGATAGGTGCGCTCCGGATAGCGTGACACCTTGGTGCACAGCGCACCATGCGTCGTGGGATGGTCAGGATCGCCCTGTACACGCACCGCACGGCCGTCTTCGACCGTGACGCGCATCGCGCAGGTGTCAGGGCAATCATGCGGGCAAGCAGCGCGAACGGTGGTCTTCATGCGCGAACTATTGCACAGCATGTCGCATCGGCGCACCCGGCGTCGTGATGCCATCTAGGGTTGCGGCACGAAGTCACGGCACTGCAGCGGGCATGGCGCATATCCTGCAGAGCCACGTAACAGAATCGTAACCGCCCCCCATGAAAGTCGCCACAGTGAACCGTCGTGATGCAATCAAGCGCGTGGCTGCGTTCGGTGCCACGCTCGCTCTGCCCGCGTGGGCCCAGTCCGGTCGCATCATGCTGGGGCAATCAGCCGCGCTGAGCGGGCCGGCAGCCCAGTTGGGTCTGCAGATGAACAAGGGCGCGAAGATCTTCTTCGACCAGCTCAACGCTGCTGGTGGTGTCAACGGCCAGACCATCGAGCTGCGCGCACTGGACGACGGATACGAGCCCGACCGCTGCAAGGCCAATACCGAGAAGCTGATCAAGGACGACATGTTCGCGCTGTTCGGCTACGTCGGCACGCCGACCTGTCTGGCAGCTCTGCCGCTCGTCAACGAGGCGAAGATCCCGTTCTTCGGCCCCTTCACCGGCGCCGAGTCGCTGCGAGATCCGTTCAGCAAGTGGGTGTTCCACGTGCGCGCGAGCTATTACGACGAGACCGCGCTGATCGTCAAACAGCTCACCTCGCTGGGGCTGAAGAAGATCGCCGTCTTCTACCAGAACGACGCCTATGGCAAGGCCGGTCTCGAGGGCGTTCGACGCGCGCTCAAGCCGATGGGGTTGGAGCCTGCAGCGCTGGGCACCGTCGAGCGCAATACCGTGGACGTGTCGAAGGCCGTCACGGACATCATGCAGGCGAAGCCCGACAGCGTGGTGCAGATCAGCGCCTACAAGTCGTGCGCCGCCTTCATTCGCGCCGCCCGCAAGACCGGCTACGGCGGCACGTTCTACAACGTGTCGTTCGTCGGCACGCAGGCGTTGGCCGACGAACTGGGCCGCGAGGGCCGCGGCGTCATGGTGAGCCAGGTGATGCCCTTTCCGTTTTCGACCACCACGCAGATTTCCCGCGAATACCTCGACGCCGTGCAGAAAGCAGGATCCGACGCGCAACCGAACTACTCGAGCATGGAAGGCTACGTCTGCGCCAAGGTGTTTGCCGAAGGCTTGAGGCGGGCAGGGCGCAACCCGTCTCGCGAGTCATTGGTCTCCTCGCTGGAGTCCATCCAGAACGCGAACTTCGGGGGCTTCCGTGTCGACTTCGGGCCGAAGCGCCACGTCGCTTCGAACTTCGTGGACCTCTCCATGCTGACCGAAGAGGGCAAGGTGCGGCGGTAAGATGGCTCCGGCCCTGCAGCCGGAGTCTTCATGAAGCTGATCGAATCCATCCTCGCCGACGCGGCATCGATCAAGGCGCTGCGGCGCGACATCCATGCCCACCCCGAACTGTGCTTCGAGGAGGTCCGCACCTCCGATGTGATCGCGCAGCAGCTCTCGGAATGGGGCATCCCGGTCCACCGCGGGCTCGGGAAGACCGGCGTGGTGGGCATCGTCAGCAACGGCACGTCGAAGCGCGCCGTCGGCCTGCGTGCCGACATCGACGCCCTGCCGATGACCGAACACAACCGCTTCGCTCACGCTAGCCGCCACGCCGGCAAGATGCACGCCTGCGGCCACGACGGCCACACCGCGATGCTGTTGGCGGCAGCAAAGCACTTGTCGAGGCATCGCAATTTCGACGGCACCGTGTATCTCGTCTTCCAGCCGGCCGAAGAAGGCGGCGGCGGAGCCCGCGAGATGATCAAGGACGGCCTGTTCGAGAAGTTCCCGATTGAGGCCATGTTCGGCGCGCACAACTGGCCAGGCATGAAGGTCGGCCAGTTCGCCATCAAGAACGGCCCATGTTTCGCGTCGAGCAACGAATTCAAGATCACCATCCGCGGCAAGGGAGCACACGGCGCGATGCCGCACCTGGGCCTGGACCCCGTGCCGGTGGCCTGCCAGATGGTGCAGGCCTTCCAGACCATCATCACGCGCAACAAGCGCCCCATCGACACGGGCGTGATCTCCGTCACGATGATCCACACCGGCGAGGCGACCAACGTGGTGCCCGAGACCTGCGTGATCGAAGGCACGGTACGCACCTTCACGACCGAGGTGCTCGATTTGATCGAGCGGCGCATGAAGACGGTCGCCGAGGCCACTTGCGCGGCTTTCGAAGTGGGCTGCGAGTTCGAGTTCGCACGCAACTACCCGCCCACCGTCAATCATCCGGCCGAGACGCAGTTCGTGCGCGAGGCGATGGCCGAGGTGGTGGGCCCCGACAACGTGCTGGAGTTCGAGCCCACCATGGGAGCGGAGGACTTCAGTTACTTCCTTCTGGAAAAGCCTGGAGCCTACTTCCTCATCGGCAATGGGGACGGCTCGCACCGCGAAGGCGGTCACGGACTCGGGCCGTGCATGCTGCACAACCCCAGCTACGACTTCAACGACGACCTGATCCCGCTGGGCGCCACGCTGTGGGTACGGCTGGCGGAAAAGTGGCTCGCTACGCTGCGTAGGCTGAAGTAATGGACGCAGTAGCCGATGCGTTTTCGTCGAGCTACGCCGAGGCGCGCGCCAAGTTCGCCGCAGCGGCCGAGTCCGCCGGACTGGATATCGAGCCGCACGTCCACCCGATGCGCGGTCGCGACGGCGAAGAGTTGGCGATGGACGTGGTGCGCGACGGTCCCCGCCATTGCGAACGCTTGCTCATCATTTCCAGTGGTTGCCATGGAGTCGAGGGCTATTGCGGATCCGGCGTGCAGGTCGCGCTGCTTCGTGACCGTGACTGGCAGGCCATGGCCCGCGCAGCGGGCGTCGCGGTGCTCTATATCCATGCGCTCAACCCCTACGGTTTTTCCTGGATTCGGCGGGTGACGCAGGAAAACGTCGACCTCAACCGCAATTTCCAGGACTTCTCGAAGCCGCTGCCCGCCAACCCGGGCTATGACGACATTGCTCACATGCTGCTGCCGCAGACTTGGCCACCCGACCTGCAGGTGAGAGAACAGCTCCAGGCGCATATTGCCCGGCACGGCATGCCGGCGTTGCAAACCGCGGTGTCGGGCGGCCAATACAACCACCCGGTGGGTCTGTACTACGGCGGCGTGAACCCGACGTGGAGCAATGTGACCCTGCGGCATGTACTGCAGGAGCACGGTACGGGTGTACGCCAGCTCGGCTGGATCGACCTTCACACCGGGCTGGGGCCGACAGGCCACGGCGAACGCATCTTCGCCTGCCGCGATGATGCAGACGCGCTTCAGCGAGCTCGCGCATGGTGGGGCCCGGAAGTCACGTCGATCTACGACGGCAGCTCCAGTTCGGCCCCGCTTACCGGCCTCATGTGGACGGCCGCCTACGACGAGGTTCCACAAGCCGAATACACCGGCATTGCGCTGGAATTCGGCACTTTGCCGTTGATGAACGTCTTCGATGCGCTACGGGCCGAGCACTGGCTCGAGAACCACCCCGAAGCACCGGCCGACCAGGCACGACAGATCAAGCAGCAGTTGCTGGCCGCTTTTTATGTCGACGAACTCGAATGGAAACATCGGGTCGTCGAGCAGGCTGCGAAAGCCGCCGAGCTTGCGCTAAAAGGCCTGAGCAGCCAGAAATCTGCGTAGTCCTCCACGGCCCGGCCGCGCAAGCAGGAACAATGCCGATTGCGCTGTCTCCTATGCGCTGCATAGTTGCGCTTTGGTACCTTTCCAGCGTGTTGCACCGGTTACAGTGCGCTATCAATCAACGATGATCCCGCAGTTTTTTCGCATTGTGAAGTGACACCGTGGCAGTGGATACCCTTGTAGAAGTTCCCCAGAGCGCCTTGTCGGGCGTGGCGCGGGTGCTAGTCCACGCCGGCAAGATCAACGCCAAGGTTGCCGAAGACCTGGTCAAGAGCTCGAAGGAGCAGCGTCGGAGCTTCGTTTCGGCAGCGGTGGTCGGCGGTGCGATCAGCGCAGCCGATTTGGCCCACACACTGTCGAGCGCACTGGCAGTGCCCTTGCTCGACCTGAACGCGGTCGATGCGCAACGCCTGCCCAAGAACGTCATCGACAACAAGCTGTCTGCCCAGTACCAAGTGGTGGTGCTGGGCAAGCGCGGCAGCCGGCTGTTCATCGGTGGCGCCGACCCCACCGACCAGGAGGCGGTCGAGCGCATCAAGTTCGCCACCCAGCTCACGCCCGAGTGGGTCATCGTCGAGCAGGACAAGCTCGCCAAGCTGCTGGAAGGCGCAACCGCCAGCACGAGCGAAGCGCTCGAAGCGATGTCCGGCGGCGACTTCGAGTTCGACGTCACGGACGACGTCACCGAGAAGCAGCCTGAAACGCAGGACGTCAGCACCGACGTGGAGGACGCACCGGTCGTGCGTTTCCTGCAGAAGATGCTGGTCGACGCGATCAACATGCGCGCGTCCGACTTGCACTTCGAGCCGTTCGAATACAGCTACCGCGTGCGTTTTCGCGTGGACGGCGAGTTGCGAGAGATCACGCAGCCGCCGATCGCCATCAAGGAAAAACTGGCCTCACGGATCAAGGTCATCTCGCGGCTGGACATTGCCGAAAAACGCGTGCCGCAAGACGGCCGCATGAAGCTGAAGTTCGGCACCAAGTCGATCGACTTCCGCGTCAGCACGCTGCCCACGCTGTTCGGCGAAAAGATCGTGATCCGTATCCTCGACTCTTCCAGCGCCAAGCTGGGTATCGAGGCGCTGGGTTACGAAAAGGAAGAAAAAGACCGGCTGATGAACGCCATCGTGCGCCCCTACGGGATGGTGCTGGTGACGGGGCCGACCGGTTCAGGCAAGACGGTGTCGCTGTACACCTGCCTGAACATCCTCAATCAGCCGGGCGTGAACATCTCCACCGTCGAAGATCCGGCAGAAATCAACCTGCCCGGCATCAACCAGGTCAACGTCAACGACAAGGCGGGCCTCAACTTCGCCATTGCACTGAAAGCCTTCCTGCGCCAGGACCCGGACGTCATCATGGTGGGCGAGATCCGGGATCTGGAAACCGCCGACATCGCCATCAAGGCCGCCCAGACCGGCCACATGGTGATGAGCACGCTGCACACCAACGACGGCCCCACAACGCTGACCCGTTTGCTCAACATGGGTGTGGCACCGTTCAACATCGCGTCGAGCGTGATCCTGATCACTGCGCAGCGCCTCGCGCGGCGCCTGTGTGAAGCCTGCAAGGTACCGGCTGACTATCCACGTGAGTCGCTGCTGAAGGCGGGCTTCAAGGAAAGCGAGCTCGACGGTAACTGGAAGCCGTACCGCGCGGCCGGGTGTTCGGCGTGCAACAACGGCTACAGAGGGCGGGTCGGCATCTACCAGGTGATGCCGATCAGCGAAGAGATCCAACGCATCATCCTGAACGAAGGCACGTCGATGGACATCGCCGAACAGGCACAGCGCGACGGCGTTCGGGACTTGCGCCAGTCCGGGCTGGTAAAGGTACGGCTGGGCATGACGACGCTCGAAGAGGTCATTTCGGTGACCAACGAATGAGCATCAATTAGAGACAACGAGGGACGTCGGGGGCACTATGGCTACGGCAGCGATGGCGGCGAAGGGCAACATCAAGGACTTCGTCTTCGAATGGGAGGGCAAGGACCGCAACGGCAAGATTGTGCGCGGCGAAATGCGGGCCGGCGGTGAAGCCATGGTGAGCGCGAGCCTGCGCCGTCAGGGAATTCTGGTCAATAAGGTGAAGAAGCGCCGCATGAAAGGCGGCAAATCCATCAAGCTCAAAGACATTGCGATCTTCACTCGCCAGTTATCCACCATGCTGAGGGCGGGTGTCCCATTGCTGCAAGCCTTTGACATCGTCGGACGCGGGAATCCCAACCCAAAAATGGCACGCCTGCTGAACGACATTCGCGCCGATGTCGAAACCGGTACCAGCCTTTCAGCTGCTTTCCGCAAGTACCCGCTTTACTTCGATGCGCTGTACTGCAATCTGGTGGAAGCCGGTGAAGCAGCCGGTATCCTGGAAACGCTGCTTGACCGCTTGGCGACCTATCAGGAAAAAACGCTGGCTATCAAGCAGAAGATCAAATCTGCACTGATCTACCCAGTGGCTGTGCTAGTTGTGGCTTTCATCGTCACGTCGATCATCATGATCTTTGTGATTCCAGCCTTCAAGGAAGTATTTACTTCGTTTGGTGCCGACCTTCCTGCACCAACGCTGTTTGTAATGGCGATCTCCGATGTCTTCGTGAAGTATTGGTGGGCAATCTTCGGCTTCATTGGTGGAGGCACGTATTTCTTCTTTGAGTCTTGGAAGCGCTCAGAAAAGATGCAAAAGGCAATGGACCGCATTTTGCTGAGAATGCCTATCTTCGGTGAGCTCGTGCGCAAGGCAACCGTGGCCCGCTGGACGAGAACGTTATCGACGATGTTCGCTGCTGGCGTACCGCTGGTGGAAGCACTCGACTCGGTAGGAGGTGCTTCCGGCAACGCGGTCTACGTCGAAGCAACTGAGAAAATCCAGAAGGATGTCTCCACTGGTGCCAGCCTCACAGCATCGATGAACTCGACTGGCGTATTTCCCAATATGGTCCTGCAGATGTGTGCAATTGGTGAAGAATCCGGCTCAATTGATCACATGCTCGGCAAGGCTGCTGATTTTTATGAAGAAGAAGTCGATGAGGCCGTCAAAGGCTTGTCGACACTGATGGAGCCGATCATCATCGTGTTCCTGGGTGTACTCATCGGCGGCATCGTTGTCTCGATGTACCTGCCCATCTTCAAGCTCGGCCAAGTGGTCTGACGCCGGTGGACTTCGGCTCCGAACTGCAGCAGGCGCTGCTGTCGCCCTGGGCACTCGGGCTTCTCGGACTATGCATCGGCAGCTTTCTCAACGTCGTCGTGCACCGGCTGCCGCTCATGCTCGAGCGGCAGTGGCGGGCCGAAAGCGCGGAGTTGCTAGGCATCGAAAGCAAGGATGACGGCGCCTCACTGAGCCTGTCGCGGCCACGCTCTCGCTGCCCGCACTGTGGCCATCAGATCCGCTGGTTCGAGAACATCCCGCTCGTGAGCTGGCTGGTGTTGAGAGCTCGCTGTTCCTCGTGCAAGGCCCCCATCTCGGCGCGTTATCCGCTGGTGGAATTGCTCACCGGCGTATTGCTGGGAGCAGTCGGCTGGCGCTTCGGCGCCACTCCGATGGCACTGCTGTGGTGCGGCTTCGTTGCCACGCTGGTGGCGCTGGCCGCCATCGACTGGGACACCACCTTGCTGCCCGACAGCCTGACGCTGCCGCTGTTGTGGGCTGGCCTGATCGCGGCCGCGCTGGGCTGGACGCTGCCATTGACCACGGCGCTGTGGGGGACGGTCGCCGGCTACATGTCGCTGTGGTCGGTGTACTGGCTGTTCAAGCTCACCACCGGCAAGGAAGGCATGGGGCGCGGCGACTTCAAACTGCTGGCCGCCATGGGCGCGTGGCTGGGCTGGCAAATGTTGCTGCCCATCCTGTTGGGTGCCTCCATCATCGGCGCCGTGGTAGGCATCGCGATGAAGCTCAGCGCCAGCCTGCGCGAGGGCCGCTACGTGCCTTTCGGGCCTTTTCTCGCCGGCTCGGGGCTGGTCGTCGTGCTGGCCGGCCAGCAACGCGTGCTGGGCTGGATCGGCTGGGCCTGAGCTGCTGCGACGCGGCGAACGAACATGCGTCGCATCGGGCTCACCGGCGGCATCGGTAGCGGCAAGAGTGTCGTGGCCGGCATGTTGCGCGAATTCGGCGCCTACATCGTCGACACCGACGCGATCACACGCCAGATCAGCGCACCCGGCGGCCTGGCCATTGCGGCCCTGCGCGAACGTTTTGGTGACGAAGCCATCGACGCCACAGGCGCGCTGAACCGTGACCGCATGCGTGCGCTGGCCTTTGCCGACCCGAACACCCGTACCGCACTCGAAGCAGTGCTGCATCCCTTGATCGGCGCAGAAGCCGAACGACAGGCCGCCGCGGCGGCTCCCAGCCAGAGCATCGTGTATGACGTGCCACTGCTGGTCGAGTCCGGCCGCTGGCGCACTCGGGTCGAACGCGTGCTCGTCGTGGACTGCTCCACTGGAACCCAGATCGAGCGCGTGATGCATCGTTCGGGCTGGGACCGCAGCGCCGTCGAGCGCGTGATCGCGCAGCAGGCCAGCCGGCAGGCCCGCCGCGCTGCAGCCGACGCCGTGATCCACAACGATGACGGCATGGGCCTGGATACGCTGCGCCAGGCCCTGTACACGTTGTGGCAGCGTTGGAGGCTGTGAAACAATCGACGCGCCTCGCCCGTGCCATCATCGCGGGCACCCTCCCCTCGCGAGCGCAGCCCCTTGATCCTGTACGAGTACCCCTTCAACGAGAGCATCCGCACGATGCTCCGGCTTGAGCACCTGTTCGACCGGCTCGGCCAGCTGATTCCGCGCGAAGCTTCGGTGGACCATCACTACGCGCTTGCCACGATCTTCGAGATCATGGACGTGGCCGCGCGGGCCGACCTGAAGAGTGACCTGCTGAAAGACCTCGAGCGCCTGCGGGCCCAGTACAACGGCTACCGTGGCAACCCGTCCATTTCCGAAGCAGCGCTCGACGAGGTCATCGCACGCATTGACCACGCCTTCCATGGCCTGAATCAGGTTTCGGGCAAGGCAGGCCAAGCCCTCACGACGAACGAATGGTTGATGGGCATCCGCAGCCGCATCAGCATTCCAGGCGGCACTTGCGAATTCGACCTGCCCGCCTACTACGCCTGGCAGAAGGACAGCCCGCAGCGACGCCGCACCGACCTGCAGCATTGGGCTGCCACGTTGATGCCGCTGGCTGAAGCGCTGAAGCTGCTGCTGGCGTTGCTGCGCGATTCCGGCGCGCCGCACATGGTGGTGGCGCAAGGCGGCCAATACCAACAAAGCCTACCGGTGGGTCGCAGCTACCACCTGATGCGCGTCAAGATCGATCAGGCCCTAGGTCTGATTCCCGAGATCTCCGGGCACCGGCTGATGGTGTCAATCCGCCTGATGCGGCAGGACGCCGAAGGCCGCCTGAAACCTGCCACCGAAGACGCCAGCTTCGAGTTGACGTTGTGCAGCTGAGGGGACGCTGCATGAACCAGCCCAGCCCGCGCACCGTACCTTGCCCCACCTGTGGTGGACCGAGCGTGTTTGCCCCCCAGAACAAGTGGCGGCCGTTCTGCAGCGAGCGCTGCAAGAACATCGATTTCGGCGCCTGGGCCAGCGAAAGCTACCGCGTGCCTGACAAACCCGGGGCCAATGACCAGGGCGCCGACCCGGCCGCCCCCTCCCGCGAGCACTGAAAAATCGCCCCCTTGTTTCAGGGGCCACCCCGTTGCCAGGGATGGTCGCCGGCGGCACACAGGTCCACACTTTTGACACGCCTCGCGAGCCGTTTGCGGGCGCCAGAAGAAGGAGGGTGCCGTGTTCAGCAGTACCAACAAACACAGCAGCAATCTCAAGTCCGGCTGGACGTCGAGCCGCTGGTCCACAGGTCAGCAGCCAACCGCTGGGGCCGCTTCCGCAAGACGCGCCGAATCACATGAAGGCACCCTTTATGACTCATCGTGGGAACTGAGCCACGGGTGTGAAGTCGCCGAGCTCAGTGACGTGCCCATCGAATGGAAGGACCTGGCAGGTTGACGGCGCCGCAAGGCGCTCGCTCCTCGTTCACCCGGTGTGGGTGTTTCCGTTGAAACCGCGCTCCTGCGCGAACCATTTCAACACCGGCACGGTGCCCGGCAGCACAGGCTGCACCTGCACCGGCAAGCCGGCCCAGGCCATCTGCTGGCCTTCACGCATCTCGAACTCGCCGCTCCACTCGTAGACCTTGCAGAAGTGCAGCCGCACCAGCGCGTGCGGGTAGTCCATCATTTCCACATGCCACGGGTGGGCGGCACCGATGGTGATGCCCAGTTCCTCGTGCAGTTCACGGCGCAGAGCGTGCTCGACCGTTTCACCGGCCTCCAGCTTGCCGCCTGGGAACTCCCAGTAGCCGGCGTAGACCTTGCCTTCGGGGCGGGAAGTGAGCAGGAAGTCACCCTCGCGGCCTTGCGCATCGCGCCGCACGAGCACCCCCACGGCCACGTCGACCGGTACACGTTCATTGTTCATGCGTGCCGCCCTGCATAGTCCCGCGCAAACTGGTAGGCCACACGCCCCGAACGCGAACCGCGCTCCAGTGCCCACACCAGCGCCTCGGGCCGCGCGGCGGCAATTGCGTCTTCAGCAACTCCGAAGCTGCACAGCCATTGCGCCGCGATGGTGAGATATTCCTCCTGGCTGAACGGGTAGAAACTGATCCACAGCCCGAAGCGCTCGGACAGAGAGATCTTTTCCTCCACCACCTCGCCGGGGTGCACCTCGCCGTCTTCGGTGTGCTGGTAGGTGAGGTTCTCGCGCATGTACTCGGGCAGCAGGTGCCGGCGGTTCGAGGTGGCGACGATGAGCACGTTCTCGCTCGCCTGCGCAACCGATCCGTCAAGAATGGACTTCAGGGCCTTGTAGCCGGGCTCGCCCTCGTCGAAGCTCAGGTCGTCGCAGAACACGATGAAGCGCTCAGGACGCGGCGCAACGAGATCGACGATGTCGTGCAGGTCCACCAGATCGCTCTTGTCCACCTCGATGAGCCGCAGACCCTGCGGTGCGCATTCGTTGAGGCACGCCTTCACGAGAGACGACTTGCCGGTACCACGCGCGCCGGTGAGCAGCACGTTGTTGGCCCCGCGGCCAGTCACGAACTGCTGAAGGTTGCGCACGAGACGCTCCTTCTGCGGCTCGACTTCCTTCAGATCGGCGAGGCGAATGGTCGCCACATGCCTGACCGGCTCCAGCCAGCCACCTTGCAGCAGCGAGCCGTTGCGGCGGCGATAGCGGAACGCGACGGACGCGGACCAGTCAGGCGCGCGTACAGGCTGCGAATTCGGGCCGGGCAGCAGGCCGTCCAGGCGTTGCAGCAGTTGCTCGGCACGTTGCAGCAATTGATCGACGGAAGACGGAGGCGAAGACATGGGTTGCGAGTTTAGTAGCGGGCACCGTCATGGCAGGCTCACGACCTGCCCCTGTGCCACCGCGTACACACGGTCGCCTTCGGCGCGGCGAATTGGATGCATGCCGGCGAAGCCACCGAATGCGGGCAACACACCAACCGCTTCGCCGAACCAGAAACATGGCAGCCGCAGGCGGTCGAGTGCGCGTCCACCGACGCTGATGCACGGGTGCCAATGCCCGGCCAGCACATAAGCCCCCGGCACGGCGCGAGGATGGTGGCACAGCGCCAGACCGCCCAGCAGCAGCGGTTCGTCTACCACCTCGAAGCCCAAGTCGGCCGGCGGGTCTCCGGCGCGATCGTCATGATTGCCGCGCACCAGTGTCAGTTTCAGCTCGGGCTGCTCACGTCGCCACCGCGCTAACGCCCCAAGCGTGGAGGCCGCATGCGAGTGCTCGGAATGCAGGAAATCGCCCAGGAAGATGACGCGTCGTGCGCCGGTGGCAGTGACCAGCGCCGTCACGCGCGCCAGTGTGTCGGTGGTCGTACCGCGTGGTACCGGCACACCGAGCTTGCGAAAAGACACTGCCTTGCCGACGTGCGCGTCGGCAATCAGCAGGCAGTGCTCATCGGGCAGGTAGGCCGCCTTGTCGGCCAGCAGCACGAGCGGCCGGCCGGCCAGCTCGATCTCGGACATCTTGGCTCTTGAAGATGGCGCTCAGTGGGTCAGCTGGCGCAATGATGCTTCCAGATGCTCGGTGGGCAAACGCTTGAAGCCGGAGCGGGCATAGCGCTGCAGGCGGCCGAGCGCAAAGCTCGTGAGTACCGACGCGAGGGCCTGCGAATCGACCGTGGGTGTCTGCGAACCGCCGGCTTCGGCCGCCGTGCGCAAGCTCTGCCGGAATTGAGATTCGAGCCGGTCGAAGAACTGGTTCATGCGTGCCGACAGGCGCTCGTTCTCGAACACCAGCGCATCGCCCACCATCACACGTGTCATGCCAGGGTTCTTCTCGCCAAACTGCAGCAGCACGGTGAGCATCTTCTGCGCCTGCACGGCACCGTCGGCCTCGCGCTCGGCGATCTGGTTGACCAGCGTGAACACGCTGCTTTCGATGAACTCGATGAGCCCCTCGAACATCTGCGCCTTGCTAGCGAAATGGCGATACAGGGCAGCTTCGCTCACCTCCAGCTTGGCGGCCAGCGCTGCAGTGGTGATGCGCTCGGCGCCAGGTTGCTCCAGCATGTGCGCCAGCGTCTGCAGGATCTGGATGCGGCGCTCACCGGGTTTGGGACGCTTGCGGCCCGAGCTCTCCTCCGAGCTGGCGAGGCTGGTCGTTGTCTCGTCGGCCGCCGCGGCGGTGTTTTCTTGAGGCAGTGTGTTCACAGCGCGCGTAACTTTTGTAGCGAGCGGATTCTCGCACGGCAGTATGGTGGCCTACGTCGCAGGTAAACACCAACTTCCGGGCCATGTGCGTTGCGTGCGACATACCTTTGCATCCACACACTGTGCATTCCTACACGCTTGGCAGCCCTTTGGTGTGCCAGCGTGTCCTCGACCAGCACGCAACGCGAGGCTGGCAGCTTCAACCGCGCCAGTACCCGCCGGAACATGCGCGCATCCGGCTTGGGGCGCAGCTGGCCGAACATGCGCATGCCTTCGATGCTGATCACGCCGTCGAAGCAACCGACGAGATCGAGTGCCGTGAGTACCCGCTTGGCATAGGCGGCCGGCGCGTTGGTCAACACGTACTTGCGCCCCGGCAGGCGCTTGAGCGCTGCGCGGTCATGGGCGTGAGCGCGCAGCTTGGCTTCCAACCCCGGCAGCTGGTGGGTGTGCTCGAGGAAGTGCGCAGCACGGATGCCGTGGTGGCGCTCCAGCCCGAGCAGCGTGGCACCGTAGCGCTGCCAGTAGTGGCGGCGCAGGAAGTCGGCCTCTTCGTGTGGCAGAGCCAGTTCGCGAGCGATGTAGTCGTTCATCGCGCCGTCGAGCATCGAGAACGCGGAATGCGACGCGTCGTGCAGCGTGTTGTCGAGGTCGAACAGCCAGACCCTGCGTTTCATGCCGACACCAGTTCTGCGTTGAAGCAGTGGCCCGGCGCGGGCGCGTCGAAATGCAGTTCTTGAATGGCTGCCACGCGATGCGCCACGGGTTGTGCAAAACGCGGCCCATCGCAGACGAAGTCGAGCACCTTGATCGTCATGGCATGAAAAAGGCCGCACGTGCGGCCTCACCTGTTCGGGCAGTGATGGTCTCAGTGTGAACGGATCATCGTGCCGTAGGCTTGGTTCGTCAGTATCTCCAGCAGCATCGAGTGAGGCACGCGGCCGTCGATGATGTGCACTGCATTCACGCCGCTCTTGGCCGCATCGAGCGCCGAAGAGATCTTCGGCAGCATGCCGCCGGAGATAGTGCCGTCGGCGAACAGCTCGTCGATCTCGCGTGCCGAAAGGTTGGTGAGCAGCTTGCCAGACTTGTCCAGCACGCCGGGTGTGTTGGTCAGCAGCACCAGCTTCTCGGCCTTCAGCACCTCGGCCAGCTTGCCGGCCACCACGTCGGCGTTGATGTTGTAGCTCTCGTTGTTTTCGCCGAATCCGATGGGGCTGATGACCGGGATGAACTGGTCGTCCTGCAGCGCCTTCACGACGCTGGGGTCGATGGAGACGATGTCACCGACATGGCCGACGTCGTGCTCCTTTTCAGGGTCATCCTTGTCACGCAGCTTCAGCTTGCGCGCACGGATCATGGCGCCGTCACGGCCGGTGAGGCCCACGGCCTTGCCGCCCACCGCGTTGATGAGGCCGACGATGTCCTGCTGCACCTCGCCGCCCAGCACCCACTCGACCACTTCCATGGTCTCCTCGTCGGTGACGCGCATGCCCTGGATGAACGTGCCCTTCTTGCCCAAACGGCTCAAGGCCTCGTCGATCTGCGGACCGCCGCCATGCACCACCACCGGGTTCATGCCCACCAGCTTGAGCAGCACGATGTCTTCGGCGAAGTCCTGCTGCAGCGCGGGGTCCGTCATCGCGTTACCGCCATACTTGATGACCAGCGTGCGGCCGTGGAACTTGCGGATGTAGGGCAGTGCCTGCGACAGGATCTCGGCTTTTTCGCGCGGCGCGATGTGCGTCACGTCGGCGCTGTGATGGGTGGCGATGGAACCAGCAGGGGGCTCGGTTTTCATGGCGTGGCCTTCCGGAAAACGCATCGATGATGAGGGTGAAATGCTGCGCGGCATTGTAGATAGAGGTGTCTTGTGCGGCATGCGAACGGAACTTGTGGCCTACCGAGCGAGACGTAAACCGAAACGCCACGACAAGCATTGAGGATCAAGACGATGAATCACTCACAGGACCGCCGCCGCTGGCTGCTCGCCGGCTTCGTACTGGCCGCAACCGGCCGTGCCGTAGCGCAGGTCGATCCGCTCCCGCAGGTGGAGGTATGGAAGTCGCCCAGTTGCGGCTGCTGCAAGGACTGGGTCGCGCACCTTGAAGCCAGCGGCTTTCGTGTGCGCATTCACGACGAAGGCAATACCAATGCACGCGCGGCGCTGCGCATGCCGGTGCAGTACGGCTCGTGCCACACCGCCAAGGTGGGCCGCTATGCCATCGAAGGCCATGTGCCCGCCCGTGAGATCAAGCGCCTGTTGAAGGAGCGCCCCAACGCCGTGGGCTTGGCGGTGCCGGGCATGCCGGTAGGCTCGCCCGGCATGGACGGCCCGGACTATGGCAGCCGCAAGGACGCCTACGACGTGCTGCTGGTCAGCGCCGAAGGCAAGACGAGCGTCTATCAGTCTTATCGCTGAGCGAACCTGCAGATGCGGCGCCCCACCTAGATTCCCTGGAACCCAAGGAGCATCTCGATGAAATCAGCTCTCAAACGCCTGGCCTTTGCGGTGGCGATTGCGCTCTCGCTGCCTGCGCTGGCGCAAACCGCCGAAGGCGAAGTGCGTCGGATCGACAAGGCAGCCAAAAAGATCACGCTCAAGCATGGCGAGATCAAGAGCCTCGACATGCCTCCCATGACCATGGCCTACCAGGTCAAGGACGCCGCCCTGCTCGACAAGGTCAAAGAAGGCGACAAGGTGCGATTCACCGCCGACAAGGTGGGCGGCACCTACACCGTCACGTCCATCGAGGCGGCCCGCTAACTTCCGTCCACCTACTGGCTGTGCACGCCGCGCACCGCAGGTGCCGGCGTGTCGCCCTCGTGTTGAGACAGGGCCAGCACGATGCCGCACACCTCGTGCGGGCTGGCATGGCTGCAGGCCTGCTGCAGCAGTTCGAGCTGGCGCTCCAGCGTCTTCAGCGATGCGAGCCGTTCCCGCACGTGGCCCAGATGCTCGTCCACCACGGCGTCCACGGCGGAGCAGTCGGCACGCGGGTGGTCGATGTAGTCGAGCAGCACGCGCACTTCGGGCAGGCTCATATCGAGTGCGCGGCAATTGCGGATGAACCGCAGCCGCTGCAGCACAGCGTCGCCATACGAGCGGTAGTTGTTCGCGCCGCGCGACGCCGGAGGCAGCAGGCCCGCCTTTTCGTAGTAGCGCACCGTGTCCACGTCCATGCCCGCGGCCTGAGCCAGCTCGCCGATCCGCATTCACGCCTCCTGTGTCCCTGTTCACTGTAGCGGCTTGAACCTGCCGCAGCTTGACCCTGGAGCGGCTCCCGGGTTTTCAATGCGGCCATTCGCAAACACAGGAGAGCCCTCGAATGTCCGGCCATCACGATCACTGTCATGACGCCCACGGCTGCGCACCCGTAGCCAACAGCCCCCGCTACCGCCGTGTCTTGTGGGTGGCGCTTGCCGTCAACGCAGCGATGTTCCTGGTCGAGGTGGCCAGCGGCCTGCGGTCGGGATCAGTGTCGCTGCTCGCCGATGCGCTTGACTTTGCCGGCGACGCAGCGAACTACGGCATTTCACTCGCGGTGCTGGGCATGGCACTCGCATGGCGTTCACGCGCGGCCATCGTGAAGGCCTTGTCGATGGGCGCCTTCGGCGTGCTGGTGCTGGGCCGCGCGCTCTGGGCCGCGATGTCGGGTGTGCCGCCCGAGCCCGTGACGATGGGCGTGGTGGCCACGTTGGCATTGGCTGCCAACGTGGGCGTCGCCTGGATGCTCTACGCTTTCCGCGAGGGCGACGCCAACATGCGTTCGGTGTGGCTATGCAGCCGCAACGACGCGATCGGCAACGTGGCCGTGATGGGCGCCGCACTGGGGGTGTTCGGCACCGGTACTGCGTGGCCCGACATCGCAGTGGCCGTCGTGATGGCCCTCCTGGCCCTCTCGGCCACCGTCACCGTGCTGCGCCTGGCAAGAATGGAGCTGGCACACGCCAACCCCCACCCATCAGTCCACGGCCACTGAAGCGATACGAAGCCAGCGGCCGAAGCGCCTCAGGCGTCAGAAATGGATGCCGCGCATCATCTGCTGCAGCGCGATCGCCTCCGGCGACAGGCTCGGCCTGGCGCCCTTCTCGCCCTTGGCCGCATCGCTGTCCGGGAACATGCGGAAGCTGGTGTTCATGACGATCTGCGCGACGCGCGGCACCAGTGCATGCAGCAGTTGGCCGGTAATACCCAGCCGCGTGGCGATGCGCACCGGCTTGTAGACGCAGGCTTGCGCGATCATGTCGGCCGCCTCTTCGGGCGCGAGCGTCGGCACGTTGTTGTAGATCTTGGTGGGCGCGATCATCGGCGTGCGCACCAGCGGCATGTTGATGGTGGTGAAGGTCACGCCGACGTCGGCAAACTCGCTGGCCGCGCAGCGCGTCCACGAGTCCAGTGCCGCCTTGCTGGCTACGTAGGCTGAAAAGCGGGGCGCGTTGGTGAGCACGCCGATCGAGCTGATGTTGACCACGTGGCCACGCCTCTTGGCCACCATGCCGGGCAAGAGGCCCATCGTCACGCGCAGGCAGCCGAAATAGTTGAGCTGCATCGTGCGCTCGTAGTCGTGGAAGCGGTCGTAGCTCGACTCGATGGCACGGCGGATCGAGCGGCCGGCATTGTTGATGAGGTAGTCCACGCCGCCGAACTCGCTGCCGAGCCAGGACACCAGCTCGTTGCAGCTCTGCTCGTTGGCAATGTCTGCCGAACAGGTGTGCACCTTTGCATCCTTGCCGGCGAATTCGAGGATCTCTTTTTTCGCTTCGGCGAGCTTGGCTTCATCGCGCGCGCAGATCACCGTGATGGCGCCCGCCTCGGCAAACTTCTTGGCCGCGGCCAACCCGATGCCTGACGAGCCGCCCGTCACCAGCACCACCTTGCCGCCCACGGCGCCCTTGAGCGAACGGTCGATGAAGAGGTCGGGGTCGAGATGGCGCTCCCAGTAGTCCCAGAGCCGCCAGGCGTAGTCGTTGAGGTTGGGACACGCGATGCCCGAGCCCTTGAGCGCGGCCACCGTTTCACGGCAGTCGAAACGCGTGGGGTAGTTGACGAAGGTGAGGATGTCGTCGGGCAGGCCGAGGTCCTTCATCACCGCGTTGCGCACGCGACGCACCGGCGCCAGCGCCATCAGTCCCTTCTTCACACTCTTCGGGATGAAGCCCAGCAGTGCCGCGTTGACGAACAGGTTCATCTTCGGCGCGTGCGCGGCCTTCGAGAAGATGTCGAGCACGTCACCCACGCGGTAGCCCACCGGGTCCACGAGGTGGAAGCAGCGCTTGTTGAGCTCCACCTTGCCTGCCGGCAAATGGCTGATGTGGTCGAGCGCGTTGACCACGAAGTCGACCGGCACGATGTTGATGCGCCCCCCCTCGAGACCCACCGAGGGCAGCCATGGCGGCAGCAGCTGGCGCATGCGCTGGATCAGCTTGAAGAAGTAGTACGGCCCATCGATCTTGTCCATCTCGCCGGTGGTGGAGTCGCCCACCACCATGGCGGGTCGGTACACCGTCCACGGCACCCTGGCTTCCTTGCGCACGATCTTTTCTGACTCGTGCTTGGTCATGAAGTACGGATGGTCCAGGCCTTCGGCCTCGTCGAACATGTCTTCGCGGAACACGCCCTCATACAGGCCGGCCGCGGCGATGGAACTCACGTGGTGGAAGTGCCCCGCGTCGATGGCCTTCGCGAACTCGACCGCATTGCGCGTGCCTTCGATGTTGACCTGCACCTGCGACTCTTCGTCGGCCTTGAGGTCGTACACCGCCGCCAAGTGGTACACGGCGTCGACATGGCCTTTGAGATGCTTCACGTCATCGGCCGACACGCCCAGCTTCTTGGCCGTGAGGTCGCCGTACACCGGCAACGCGCGATTCTTGCCGACGCCCCAGAACTCCAGCAGCTCAGCCACCTTGCTTTCGCTCTCGGGCCGCAGGAGGAAGTAGACGATCGAGCCGCGCCGCTCCAGCAGCTTCTTGACGAGCCTCTTGCCGATGAAGCCGGTGGCGCCGGTGACGAAATACTGCATGGGTTCCTCCAGTGAAAGTTTGTCGTCTGGGGCCGATTCAGGCTCCGGTGGGATCGGCGGATTCTTCACGATGTGCCGAGCCGCAGCGCTGCGCGCTTTCCCGAAGAAGCCGCATAGAGCGTGCGCCCTAGAGAATTAGGCTGTCGTTCCTATCCCCGCTTTTTATAGTTCACGCTCACGCTCACGGAGCGCCGAGGTGGCGCCTTCCGGTGCACACCCTGAAGGAACCCTGAACATGGTCAAGAAGCTCCAGAAACTGGCAGAGAAGAAAACCGCCTCGACCGCAGGCCTGCTGGACAGCCAGTTCGCCGGCACGGTAAAGGAGTCTGCGCAGCAGATCTGGCTGGCCGGCCTGGGCGCCTTCGCCAAGGCGCAGGAAGAAGGCGGCAAGGTGTTCGAGGCGCTGGTGAAGGAAGGCGTGTCCATCCAGCGCAAGACGCAGGCGGTGGCCGAAGAAAAGATCGGCGAAGTGACCCACCGCATGACCAACCTGGCCGGCGACGTGCAGACCAAGGCCGGCAAGCAGTGGGACAAGCTGGAGTCCATCTTCGAAGGCCGCGTGGCCCGCGCGATGGGCAAGCTGGGCGTACCGTCGAGCAAGGACGTGGAGGCGCTGATCAAGCGCATCGACGACCTGAGCGCGCAGGTGACCAAGCTGTCCGGCACCAAGGCGCCGGCCAAGAAGGCCGCCACCCGCAGCACGGCGGCCAAGAGCAACGGCGCCGCCAAGACCGCCGCCGCCAAGCGCAGCACTGCGCGCACCACCGCACGCAACACCACTCGCAGTACCAAGGCAGCCTGAGCGGTCGCCCTGCAGGAAACCAAAGGGGGCGCGACAAGCGCCCCCTTTTCTTTTTGTGCAACCCAGGGATCAAGTACGGGCTGCGTCCGATGCGAAGTACTTCTTCAGCAGCCTGGGCGTCTGCTCGAATACGCCGGCCGCGAAGGTGGCAGTGAAACACATCTCGCTTGGCTTGTCCGGATTGGCCAGCAGCGCCACGTACACCCATTCGGCGCCCGGCCGGCGCCACAGCAGCAGATGCGAGGGCGCAAAGCCGTCAGTTTGCAGCATGGGATAGCGCTGCAACAGCGCAACACTGACCTGCAGGCGGTCTTCGGCATCGAGCAATGCGCTGTTGTGGCCGATGCTGAACTCGAGCGTGTCGTGGCTCACGCAGCTCTCGATCGACGCATGCGTGCCGTCCTTGTCGAAGATGCTCCGCGGCCCGGTACGTTGCGGATGAGCCGGCGTGGCCATCAAGGTGACAGCCACCGCGAACGCAAACGCCCACGCGAGACCGAGCTTCTTGCCCATGCGCGCCAGCATGCACCTGAACACGGCCGGGCAGACCGCCCCCTCATGGCCGCCCGCCCGGCAGTAGGGTCGGCCTCAGCCCTGCCCTGTTGCGCCCACCGCTCGGACGTAAGACTTTGATAACGACACCCCCATGACGCAAAGCGCCTCCTAAAGTGTTTTGCTGCAGCGCAAGATGAATGCGCTGCATTGGCGCACCGAGGAGGCGACCGATGAATGCCAGCTGCCCGATCTGCGAAGCCAGCACCTACCAGTACCTCTTCAGGGTGCTGCCGCAATGCGAACACGGCAGCATCGTGCGGTGCAGCCGATGCGCCCATTGCTACAGCCTGCTCGCAGCCAACGTGAACACCGCCGCGCTGTACAGCGACGAGGTCTACCAGGTGGTGGAAAACCGCCAGTCGATCTTTGATCGCATCCTCAACTGGGAATACAGGCGGGTGCTCGATGAGCTGACGAAACTGCACCCGGCCAGGGGGCGGCTGCTGGACTTCGGCGGCGGCAAGGGCAAGTTCGGCTGGCTGGCGCGCGAAGCAGGCTGGGATCCACGCTGCGTCGAAACCTCGGCCGGCCGTGCGGCCTACGCGCGCGACGTGTACGGGCTGGACGTGGACACGAACTACTACGAGCGCGGCCCGCTGTTCGGCGGGCATTTCGATGTGGTGACGCTCTTCCACGTGCTGGAGCACCTTCCGCATCCGCAAGCACTGCTGGGAGAGCTGGTGAACGGCAACCTCAAGTCCGACGGCATCCTCGTCATCGAAGTACCCAACATCGCCAGCTGGCAGGCACGGGTGGCCGGCAATCGCTGGATGCACCTGGACGTGCCGCGCCATCTGCAGCACTTTTCACCGCAGCGGCTCGCGCGGCTGCTGCACGACATGGGTCTGCGGCCCTTGAAGACCACCTACGCCTCGGTGCACCTCGGCGTGCTGGGCATGCTCGACAGCCTGATGAAACGCTTCGGCTACGACGGCAACCTCATCTACGAACTGAAGAACCGCAAGACCCCTGCGCTGCTGGCGAAAGTGGCTCTGGCCCTGCCCTTCGCCGCGCTGCTCGAGGGCGTGGCCTCGCTTATGGGCAAGGGTGGCGTGATCCGCATGTACCTGGTGCGCGGTGCGGCACGCGCCTGAAGGCGCCTGGAAAGCTCAGAACGACAGGCCGCCGGGGAAGAACCACAACAGCGCGACCGTCATCGTGAGGTAGCGCGCAAACTTGCCGATGGCCATGTAGACCACGCAGGGCCAGAACGGCAATCTCAGCCAGCCCGCCACCGCACACAGCGGGTCACCCACCAGCGGCAGCCACGACAGCAGGCAGGCCTTGGCGCCAAACCGCTCGAGCCACTTCAGCGCACGCGCCTCGACGTGCTTGTGCGTCACGCGTTCATAGGCGCGCTCGATGCCGTAGCCCATCCAGTAGCTGATGGCGCCGCCGACGGTGTTGCCCGCCGTCGCCACCAGCACCGCAGGCCAGAACAGCTCAGGGTTGAGCTTGATGAGGCCGAACACCGCAGGCTCGGAACCCAGGGGCAGCAAGGTCGCCGACACCAGCGCCACGACGAATACGGTGGACAAGCCGTATTGCGGCAACGACAACATTGCGAGCAGAGTTCCGAGCCACTTTTCCATCGGCACGGATTATTGGCACAGCACGCTCGATGCCGCTGGGACAGGCCGAAATGGCCGATTGCCAGCCGCTATACTCTGCCTCCTTTTTCAGCACCGCCTTTTCCGGCACCCTCCCCTTTCTTCTATGCGCATCGGCACGATCGAGCTGCCCAACCGACTGTTCGTTGCGCCCATGGCGGGAGTGACTGATCGGCCGTTCCGCCAGCTGTGCAAGCGGCTGGGCGCGGGTTATGCGGTGAGTGAGATGGTGACCTCGCGGCGCGATCTGTGGGCCAGCCTCAAGACTTCACGGCGCGCCAACCATGAAGGCGAAGCCGCACCGATCGCCGTGCAGATCGCGGGCACCGAGCCGATCATGATGGCCGAGGCCGCGGTCTACAACATCGAACGCGGCGCGCAGATCATCGACATCAACATGGGCTGCCCGGCCAAGAAGGTGTGCAACAAGTGGGCAGGCTCTGCGTTGATGCAGGACGAAGAACTCGCGCTGCGCATCGTCGATGCGGTGGTCACTGCCAGTGCACCGCATGGCGTACCCGTCACGCTGAAGATGCGCACCGGCTGGTGCCAGCAGCACAAGAACGCAGTCACCATCGCCCGCGGCGCCGAAGCCGCCGGCGTGGCGATGCTCACGGTGCATGGCCGCACGCGTGAGCAGGGCTACAAGGGCGAGGCCGAATACGACACCATCGCGGCGGTGAAGGCGGCCGTGAAAGTGCCCGTGGTGGCCAACGGCGACATCACCTCACCTGAAAAGGCGCGCGACGTGCTGGCGGCCACCGGGGCCGACGCCGTGATGATCGGCCGTGCAGCGCAGGGCAGGCCCTGGATCTTCCATGAGATCGCGCATTTCCTTGCCACCGGCGAGCAACTGGCCGCGCCGCTGGTGATGGAGGTGAAGGACCTGCTGGTCGAACACCTGCACGATCACTACGGGCTGTACGGTGAATTCACCGGCGTGCGCACGGCCCGCAAGCACATCGGCTGGTACGTGCGCGGCCTGCCGGGCGGTGAAGTGTTCCGTGCCAGCATGAACACGCTCGAAAGCAGCGAAGAACAACTGGCCGCAGTGGTCGAGTATTTCGACGCGCTGGGCGAACAACACGAACGCCTGCCCACGACGCAGGCGTCGGACGTGGACCTTCTAGATCAAGAAGCAGCATGAAAGAACAAATGCAAATCTCTCCGCAGGCCCAAGCGCCGGGCCGCCCCAAGCAGGGCCCGACTCTCTCGGAGGATCGCTCGCCGCATCTGGCGAGCGGGGAGCGGGCATGAGCAAGAAGCACATCGAAGAGTGCCTGCGCGACAGCCTCGAAACCTATTTCAAGGACCTGCGAGGCGCCGAGCCGCACTCCATGTACGACATGATCCTCAAGACCGTCGAGAAGCCGTTGCTCGACGTCGTGATGCAACATGCCGAGGGCAACCAGTCACGCGCGGCCGAATGGCTGGGCATCAACCGCAACACGCTGCGGCGCAAGCTCGTCGAGCACAAACTGATCAAGTAGTGACCAGTCACCGGTCACAAGTCACCTGTCACTGGAATTGCAATGACCACCGCCCTCCTTTCCGTTTCCGACAAGACCGGCATCGTCGAGTTCGCGCAAGCGCTGCACGCGGCCGGCGTGAAGCTGCTGTCCACCGGCGGCACCGCCAAGCTGCTGGCCGACAAGGGCCTGCCCGTCACCGAAGTGTCCGAAGTGACCGGCTTCCCGGAGATGCTCGACGGCCGCGTGAAGACGCTGCACCCGCGCATCCACGGCGGCCTGCTCGCGCGCCGCGACCTGCCGGCCCACATGGCCGCACTGAAGGAACACGGCATCGGCACCATCGACATCCTGGTGGTCAACCTCTACCCGTTCGCGCAGGCCACTGCGCGGCCCGACTGCACGCTCGAAGACGCGATCGAGAACATCGACATCGGCGGCCCGGCCATGCTGCGCGCCGCCGCGAAGAACTGGCAGGACGTCGCCGTGGTGATCGACCCCGCCGACTACGAGCGCGTGCTGGGTGAGCTCAAGGCCGGCAAGATCGAGCGCGACACCAAGTTCATGCTCGCCAAGAAGGTGTACGCACACACGGCCGCCTACGACGGCATGATCACCAACTACCTCACCGCGCTCGAAGAAGGCGCCGAGCAGCACACGGCCGACGTACCGGCGCGTGGCGAGTACCCCGCGGTCTACAACCTGCAGCTCGTGAAGACGCAGGACATGCGCTACGGCGAGAACCCGCACCAGAGCGCTGCGTTCTACCGCGACGTGAAGCCGGTGGCCGGCAGCCTGGCGCACTACCAGCAGTTGCAGGGCAAGGAACTCTCGTACAACAACATCGCCGACGCCGACGCGGCATGGGAATGCGTGAAGACCTTCGACGCCCCGGCCTGCGTGATCATCAAGCATGCCAACCCCTGCGGCGTGGCGGTGGGCGGCACAGCCGCCGAGGCCTACAGCAAGGCCTTCAAGACCGACCCGACCTCGGCCTTCGGCGGCATCATCGCGTTCAACCAGCCGCTCGACAAAGCGGCCGCCGAGCTGGTGGCCAAGCAGTTCGTCGAAGTGCTCATCGCCCCGAGCATCACCGCCGAGGCGCGCGCGGTGTTCGCGGCCAAGCAGAACGTGCGGCTCCTTGAAGTGCCGCTGGGCAGCACGCCCAACCCCATGGACTTCAAGCGGGTGGGCGGCGGCATGCTGCTGCAGTCGGCCGACGCCAAGAACGTGGCGGCCAGCGAACTGCGCGTGGTCACCAAGCAGCAACCCACGCACGAGCAGATGCAGGACCTGCTGTTCGCCTGGAAGGTTGCCAAGTACGTGAAGAGCAACGCCATCGTGTTCTGCGCCGGCGGCATGACGCTGGGTGTGGGCGCAGGGCAGATGAGCCGCATCGACTCGGCCCGCATCGCCTCCATCAAGGCTGAAAACGCCGGCCTCACGCTCAAGGGCTCGGCAGTCGCCAGCGACGCGTTCTTCCCGTTCCGCGACGGACTGGACGTCGTGTGCGATGCCGGTGCCACCTGCGTGATCCAGCCGGGCGGCAGCATGCGTGACGACGAAGTGATCGCCGCGGCCGACGAGCGCGGCATCGCGATGGTGCTCACCGGCACCCGCCACTTCAGACACTGACCACGCAGCGGATGCTGACGCTCGCCGAATTCGCCGGCCTCGTTCTCGCCTTCATTGCGCGCCTCATCACCGGCGCGCAAGGCCACTGGTACGGCAGCCCGCCCAAGGCCGAGCAGCGCATCTACTTCGCCAACCACCAGAGCCACCTCGACTGGGTGCTGATCTGGGCCGCGCTGCCGCGTGATCTGCGCACGCAGACGCGGCCGATCGCGGCCAAGGACTACTGGACGTCCAGCCCCTTCAAGCACTGGATCACGCGCGAGGTGTTCAACGCCGTCTATGTGAACCGCCAGCGTACCGACGACCAGGACCCGCTGGAGCCGCTGGTGGCGGCGCTCAACAACGGCGACTCGCTGGTGATCTTTCCGGAGGGCACGCGCAACAACAAGGGCGAACCGCAGGCCTTCAAGAGCGGCCTGTACCACCTGGCGGAGCAGTTCCCGCAGGTGCAGCTCATTCCGGCCTGGATCGACAACGTGCAGCGCGTCATGCCCAAGGGCGAGGTGGTGCCGGTGCCGATCCTGTGCACGGTGACCTTCGGCGCGCCGATGCAGCTGCAGCCGGACGAGGAGAAGCGAGCCTTCCTCGACCGCGCCCGTGAAGCGGTGATGGCGCTGCGCAAGGTGGCGGCATGAAGCGAAGGGCGAGGGGCCCCGTCTACGGGGATCGACCAGCGCAATGCCGCCGACGCCATCGACCCAAGGGTCATGGGGGTGCAGCCAATGGTGCGGAGATGGCAGCATGAAGTCGCTCTTCAGGGCGCTGCGCGACCTCTCGGTGGACCAGCAGGTAGGCCTGCTGTTTTTCATCCTCTTCGGCATCCTCATCGTCGTCACCGCCACCGCCTTCATGTTGTCGCTGCGCGGCGGCGGGCGCGACTTCTTCGACCGGCACGAGCGCTTCAAGCGCGACTTGCGCGCCGTATGGGTGAGCTCCACGCTGTTCTGGCTGGCCTGGGTGTCGGGCCCGGTGGGCGCCACGCTGCTGTTCGGCGTGTTCTCGTTCCTCGCCTTGCGCGAGTACATCACGCTGATGCACACGCGCCGCAGCGACCATCGCAGCCTCATCCTCGCGTTCTTCATCGTGCTGCCGCTGCAATACATCGTGGTGGCCAACCGCAACTTCGACTTGTTCAGCGTGTTCATCCCGGTCTATGTGTTTCTGGCCATACCCGTGGTCAGCGCGCTGGCCGGTGATCCGGAGCGCTTTCTCGAGCGCAACGCGAAGATCCAGTGGGGCATCATGGTCTGCGTCTATGGCCTGAGCCACGCGCCCGCGTTGCTGCTGCTCGAATTCCCGCGCTATGAGGGCCGCGGAGCCTTCCTGGTGTTCTTCCTCGTGTTCACCGTGGCCACCGCGCAGATCGTGCAGGAGGCGGCCAGTCGCAAGCTGCGCCGCCGGCCGGTGGCGCGGCTCATCAGCCGCTCGTTTTCCATCCGCGCGTGGCTGATCGGCTCGCTGGTGGGGGCCTTCACGGGCGCGCTGCTGTACTGGATCACGCCGTTCAAGGCCGGCCAGGCGCTGTCGATGGCCTTCATCGCTGCGGCCGCCGGCACGCTGGGCGAATTCGTCATGAAGGCGCTCAAGCGCGACGCCGGCGTGCGCTACTGGGGCAACCGCTCTTCGGTGACCGGCGCGGTGGGCCTGCTCGACCGCGTGGCGCCCTTGTGCTTTGCGGCACCGGTGTTCTTCCACTCGGTGCGGTGGTACTTCCAGCTGAGCCTCTGATACGGCCATGCGAATCCTTGGTATCGACCCGGGTCTTCAGACGACGGGTTTTGGTTCCGGCCGCCGCTGCGCGGCTTCACATCCGCGAGCGGATATGAGCCTTCACCGAAACCCTTGCATCTTCGGCAAGACACGCTGAGTTCAACGCCATGCGAATCCTTGGTATCGACCCGGGTCTTCAGACGACGGGTTTTGGCGTAATCGAAGCCGAAGGGCCGCACCTGCACTACATCGCCAGCGGCACCATCAAGACGCGCGACGCGGCGTTGGGCGACCTCCCGGGGCGGCTGAAGATCATCTTCGAAGGCGTGTGCGAGGTGGTGCGGCGCTACGAGCCCACCGCGGCTTCGGTGGAGATCGTGTTCGTCAACGTGAACCCGCAGTCCACGCTGCTGCTGGGGCAGGCGCGCGGCGCGGCGCTGGCGGGGCTGGTGAGCTGCCAGCTGCCGGTGGCCGAATACACCGCGCTGCAGATGAAGAAGGCCATCGTCGGCCACGGCCACGCGCGCAAGGAACAGATCCAGCAGATGGTGCAGCGGCTGCTCTCGCTGCCCGGCGAGCCGAGCCGTGACGCGGCCGACGCCCTGGGCCTGGCGATCACACATGCCCATGCCGGCCACTCGATGGCCGCGGTGGAAGCGACCACGTCGCTGAAGCGGCGCACCCACGCGCACTTCCGCCGCGGTCGCATGTATTGAAGCTGCCTGGTATCAGCTGAGCCCATTGACTGAGCCCTTCGAGGGACGCTCCAAGCCCACCGGCAAAGCCGAGATCAACGGCATCTGCCCGGCGCTTCACTGCGGAGCAATTCTTTCGGCAACAAACACCTCCACAAGGTCGTTTTGCCATGCGCCTGCAGCGCTGCACGCATGAGTTGATGCGGTTTGCGAGACGTTGACACCGCAAGTTACGCAGCTTGCATTGCACACGCCTTCAACAACACCGGCTCGCTGCATACGATGCCGCCGTGCGCTCGCAACGCTGCGGCACGCCGGGCTTTTCGGCGGTCGCGATGAAGTGTTGCTGGCCCCGAGCAGGACCATCCTCAACCGCCAGACCGGGCGTGAACATTGCGTAGCTCGCCCGTCCGGCAGCCGACATGTCGCGACGCCGGGAATGAACATGACCGCGCATCTCGAACACAACCACCGAACTGCCTTGATGCCCCAGGAGCAACGCAACACACGCGTGTTCCTCAACGCGCCACAGTCCGTCGGCAGCTTCATCTCGGCCTTCCTCGAGCCGGCCCTCATCATCGCCAGCTTCATTGCCGCCAGCATCGCCTTCCAGGCACCGATCGACCGGGCCGGCGTCACGATGTGCCTGCTGGTGTTTGCGCTGTCATTCCCCGGCGTCAACCGCTTCAAGCAGAAGCCGCTCAACGCGGCAGTCGACGTGCTGCTGTCGTGGGCCACGCTGCTCACCATCCTGGCGCTGTGCGGCTATGCCACCGACAGCTTCAAGCTCTTCGAGGAGCGCGTGCTGGTCGCCTGGGGCGCAGGCACACCGCTGCTGCTGTATGCGGCGGCGGTGGCGGGCGGTGTGTGGCTGCGCCGCGAAGCGCAGCAGCCTTCGGCGCGGCGTGCCGTCGCTGTGGTGGGCGCGGGCCCGCTGGGCGTGCGCGTGGCGGCCGCCTTGCGCAAGCAACACGAGTTCGGCGTGGACTTCGTCGGCTACTTCGAAGACCGCTCCGACGACCGCCTGCCCCCCGAGACGCGAGAAAAGCGCCTGGGCTCGCTGGCCGGGATGCGCGACCACGTGGTGCGCCATGGCATCAAGGAGGTCTACATCACCCTGCCGCTGGGCTCGCAGCCGCGCATCGTGCAGCTGCTGGCTTCGCTGCAGGACACCACGGCGTCGCTGTATTTCGTGCCCGACGTCTTCGGCATCAGCATCGTGCAGGGCCGCCTGCAGGACATCGAAGGCGTGCCGGTGGTGGGGCTGCTGGAAACGCCCTTCACCGGTGCCAACCAGCTGATCAAGCGCCTGTCCGACATCGCGCTGGCCAGCATCATCCTGGTGCTCATCTCGCCCATCCTGGCGGCGGTGGCCATCGGCGTGAAGCTGAGCTCGCCGGGGCCCGTGATCTTCAAGCAGAAGCGCAACGGGCTCGACGGCAGCGAGATCACCGTCTACAAGTTCCGCTCCATGCGCACCATGGACAACGGCCCCGTCATCCAGCAGGCCACCAAGGGCGACCCACGCATCACGCCGTTCGGCGCTTTCATCCGCAAGACCTCGCTGGACGAACTGCCGCAGTTCATCAACGTGCTGCAGGGCCGCATGAGCATCGTCGGCCCGCGCCCGCACGCCGTGGCCCACAACGAGCAGTACCGGCGCATCATCAAGGCCTACATGGTGCGCCACAAGGTCAAGCCGGGCATCACCGGCTGGGCGCAGATCAACGGTCATCGTGGTGAAACAGATACCGTGGACAAGATGCAGGCCCGTGTCGCCTTCGACCTGGAATACCTCTCCAACTGGTCGCTCGCGCTGGACTTGCAGATCATTGCGCGCACCATCAAGCTGATGCTGTTCGACAGAAACGCCTACTGATGTGGACCACCCCCGTAGCGCCTTCGGCGGCCTTGCAGGCCGCGCCGGACCGAGGACGGTCCGGCTCTTCGCCAGGCACGAACAGTCCGCAGGGACTGTTCGTGTCCGGGCTCAGCCCCCTCGAGGGGGCGGCGCTGGCGGACCGGCGAAGCCGGATCCGCGGCGCCCACTCACCCGGTGCATCTTTGATGCGCAAGAGATGATGGGGCGACTGGGGCATCACCCTGGGCTCATGGAGGGGCGAAAGTTATCGACTACGCGGCCTGAAGAGCCGCCACAACATCATGAAAAACGCTCGTCTCTCTCACCCGCGGCGCACCGTCGCCGTTGCGTCCTGCCTGGCTTTTGCTGCCATCGGCAGCAACGCCCAGGACGAACCCAGCCCTTACTGGATCGGCGTGTCGCAAAGCTTCACGCACGACAGCAACGTGTTCCGCAGCGAGTCGGGTACGCCCAAGGAAAGCGACTGGATCAGCAGCACCGGCGTCCTGGCCGGGCTCGACCAGCCGCTGGGCCGCGGGCTGCTCAGTGCGAGCCTGTCGGCCAACCACAACAAGTACAAGAACCTCGAGCAGCTCGACAACACCGATCACAACGCGAGCGTGAAGCTCGACTGGGCCAGCATCGAGCGCCTGTCGGGTGACGTGCGCGCCTACCACCGGCGCTCCCTGCAGCAATACGAGCAGCAGGCAACCTTTGGCGGCGCGGCCGCGCGTGCCGAGTCCACGGTGCGCGGCGGCGCTGCCCAGGTACGCCTGGGCGTGGTGACGCGCTGGACGCTCGAAGGCGGCGCCGCCTACGACGAGAGTGAACACGAGGCGCCGTTCGACAACCGCGACCTGCGCCAGTCCTCGGCCAACGTGGGGGTGCGCTTCCGGCCCAGCGACCTGTTCAGCTGGCGCCTGGGCGTGAGACACACCGAGGGGAAATACCCGCGCTTCATCGACCCGGGCACCCTGCAGGCCATCGGCGACGAGTTCGACCGCGACGACGTCGACCTCACCACCACCTGGACGCCCACCAGCAACAGCTCGCTCAGCGCCCGCGTGGCCTACACGCACGAAGACCACTCGGCCCTGTCGCAGCGCTCGGCCAAGTTCTGGAGCGGCCTCCTGGCCTACGACTGGCAGCTCACCGGCAAGACCTCGCTGCGCTTCTCGCTCTCGCACGACAGCAATGCCGGCTCGGCCGACATCGACTACGGGCTCATCAGCGACCAGTCGAACGACACGCAACGGCGCACCACCGCACAGGCTTCGGCGCGCTGGGATGCGACCTCGAAGATCTCGGTGAACACGAGCCTCTCGTACAGCCGCCGCAAGATCGACGACGCGTTCTTCCTCACCTTCGAGGGGCAGCCGCCGTCGCCGCAGTTCGCCACTGGCAAGGACCGCACGATCGTCGCCACGCTGGGCGCGAGGTACCAGTTCAGCCGGGGGCTGGGCTTCGCATGCTCGGTTTCGCATGAGAAGCGTTCCGTCACTGGTGATACCAGCGGCGTGAGCTACCCATATGACTTCAACGTGGGCAGCTGCAACGTGCAGTTCGTGCTCCGCTGAAGCAGTTGGTACTCGCCGCGCTTGCACGCCGCACAGCAACTGTCTCCGATGCAACGGTGGGTAAGTGTGGCGGTTTTCAAACGGGGTTCAACCAGAGAATCTTTGCAGCTGATCCGCAGGGCGTGGCCCTGTGCAGCACGCACGCATGTGCACGCGAACGGCTTCTGGTTGTTGTGCGGACATGCCGGCGTCGGCCCGAGGTGTACACGAGCCCTAGAGGCGGTTGTTGCGCCGAAGGCTTGGGCCGGAGCACATGACCGAACGGAACGAAGAGGCTCGCCGCTGGGCATGCAGCTTGCCATTCAGACCGCCAGGCGATGTGGTTCGGCTCTTTGTCTCGTCCCCTCAATGTGTTTCCAACTTCGGGAGAAGTTTTATGAAGCAGAAGTTAGTAGCGAAGAAGCTGCTGCTGGCCGCAGGCGCCTCGGCGGCGCTGATGGCAGGCACGTCGGCCCAGGCGCTCGACATCCCCTGCCCGGTGGGCATCGGGCTGGACCAGTGCTACGTCGGCGCCGTGTCTGGCAAGAAGCGCAGCTTCAGTGACTGGACCATCGGCGACCTGTCGGTCGACACCCTGTCGAACGTGCTGGGCAACTTCTTCACCCTGGGTCTCGACCTCAAGGAAGTGAAGATCTTCGACGACGCCAACACGTACACGGACACCAAGGTGGCCGACGGCGTGAGCTTCGACAACGTTGCCGAAGGCCTGTACACGGTGCGCATCTCCGGCCTGATCACCGGCCCGAAGGTGTATGGCCACCACTACGGTGCCTATGCCGGCGGCTTCAACGTGACGCCGGTACCGGAACCCGAGACGTATGCACTGCTGCTGGCTGGCCTGCTGGCAGTGGGCTACGTGGCACGTCGCCGCTCTCAGGTGTAAACGCCACGCCCCTCGCAAGAGGAAAGGCCCGCCGGGTGTTCCCTCCCCGGCGGGCCTTCTGTTTTTTGGATGCCCAGGTCAGACCGGGGCGCGGGCCGCGCTAGTTCACCAACGTCGTGATGCTCTTTGCCGGCAGCGAAATGGAGAACGCATTGGCATTCACGCCGATCGTTGCCTGCCGCTCGAAAGTGGCGCTCTGGGTCGTGCGGTACGGTGTGAGAGAGGAGAACGAGCGACCTGCGGGATTGATCGACATCGTGAGAGTGACGTCGGCGGCGTTCTCGTTCACGAGCACGACCACGGCCTTGCTGTCGGCAGCACCAGGAGGCGTCCCGAACGCCGAAACACGGACCCCTTTCTGTGGGAGCGATGTTGCGTCATAGCGAACGTAGCCCGGACGAATGAAGTACGAGAAGTGCTTCATGCCGATTCCAAAGTAAGTCGGCTTGTTGCCCGTGCTGATCAGGCCTGTGGGGGTCGAGTCGTTGGAATTGACGAGCCACCAATGGACCTGCGCGTTGTACTGCGCGATCGTCAGGCCGTCATGGATCTCTTTCGCCATGGCGATGGCATCGTCCATGCTGGTCTGCCATGAAGTCCTGGCGTCCGACTTGTTGACGGAGTCCAGGAAGTGCTCGGTCATCCAGACTTCCTTTCCGAGCTTCTCAGCCGAGCTGGAATGGCTTGGTGTGCCGCCATACAGGTGGCCGCCGACGATCGAGATGTTGTTGGCTGCCTTGGCGTCGGTGAGCAGAGCGTCCGTGGCCGCCGGCGAAAAGTAGAAAGATTCGGCCGCCATGAGTTTGGCCGTGGTGCCGGAAATTGCCATCGCCCCGTAGTTGCCGACCCAGGACTTCATTTCGTCGACACTCCACAGGCAAGACTCATAGTCCTGCGGGTCCCAGTCCGGTTCGTTCTGAAGCGAAATGGCGTGGAGCTTCACGTTGCGGGTGGCGGCATACCGGATGTAGGCATTCAGGTATTGAGCGTAGTTCGCGTACATCGCGGGGTCGAGGCGCCCGCTGTACAGAGGGTTCTTGCGGTCCGCGTTGACGATCTTCATGCTCGCCGGTGGTGACCACGGTGAGGCAAACACAAGAACTCCACGTGCCTGCGCGGCGGCCCCGTTCTCCAGTTCCGCCGACCATTGGCTCGTGTCGGCAGTCTGCGTGGAGACGTTCCAGTCAGCGGGCGCGATTCGCAGTCGGATGATGCTCAGACCGAGACTGTCGGCGCCGCCGGTGCCGAACAGGACGTTCAGGCGATCCTCCGACATCTTGCTGTAGTACCAGGCTGCCGAACCGCCGAATCCCCGGATGGCTTGCTTCGCATCTCCGAAGTCGATGGCGGCGGTGGTCGAGGCCGGCTTGATCGTCAGGGCAGTGCTGATCGTCGACGAGTTGTAGTGCGCACTGTCCTTGGGAACGAACGTGGCCTGGATGATCGCGGTCCCCGCGACCGCTGTCGTGGCTGCGCTCAACGGCTTGCCGTCCACGGTGGTGTATGACGCCGGATCGGTCGTGCCTTGGACCCCATAAAGCGCGTAGGGCGCCGTGGTGATTTGCGCGGGCGTGAGCGCGGAGCCCTGCGGTACGGCTGCCGGTGGGTCCCACCTGACGGGCGGCTGGGCCTTGTTGACCGTCACCTTGCGCACAACGGTACTTGCGGCATAGGTCTTCGTGTCCTGCGGCGTGAACGTGGTGGACAGTGACTGGACACCAACCTCCAGCTTCGTTCCAGCCGCGGGCGAATAGGTGAACGTGCCTGGGACGCTTGATTTCGCGTTCAACTGGGCCGTGCTGAGTGTCGTGCCCCAGTCGATGGGTGCCGGATCGGGCCACGTAATGGTCGCGGCCAGCGTGGGTGCTGGCGTGGGTGCTGGCGTGGGTGCTGGCGTGGGAGCCGGTGAAGGTGTGGGGACGGGCGTGGGGGCCCGTGTGGGCACTGGTGTAGATGTCGGGGTGGGTGAGGCCGTGGCAACGGGTACCGCCGCAGTGCCCGGCTCATCGCTCCCTCCGCAGGCCGACAGCAGCAGTGCGCACAGCAATGCGCTCGCCATGGTGGTGCGTATCGGGTGGTGGCTTGGCATGCTCATCGTGAGATTCCTGTTGGTTCGTCGCCCACACGTGATGCTCGATGGACTGCGCTGTCGATCTGCGGCGCGATTCTGTGAGGATCGGCATCCGGAGAATTGACGAAACATCGAGGAATCGATGAACACCCGCGCGGCGTTGGCGCAGCGAGACACCCTGCAACAGGATGCAAAGCACCGGGGCTGGAATGACGGCGAATCGAGTTGGGATGCAGCCCGCGGCGTCTCCCGCGCGGGACGACGCCCGCAATGAACGAGATCGACCTTGAGGCCGCTGCCTCAGCGCGATGCGCGCCACAGGCGCGCCAGGCTGTATGCCTTCCTCAAGGATCTACCGCCTCGAGCGTTGCCAGCGCGCGCATGAACACCACCATCACGCCTTGCGATCAGCCACCTCTACATCGGTGACCACTCGCGGCAGAAACCGCAGCAGCAGCTCTTCATAGGCCCCCAGGATCTGAGGCCACGTGAGCCCGTTCTCGAACCGCCGCACGCTCGCCGCGCTCATGGCTTCGAGCACCGAGGCGTCGGCGGTCACGTCGGTCAGCACGCGGTCGAAGGACTCCGCATCGCTGAAGTAACGCGCGCCCTCGCCGGCCACCCAGCGGTTGAAGCGGTTGTCGTGCGCGATCACCGCGTTGCCGGCGCCCAGCGCCTCCACCAGCGAAGGGTTGGTGCCGCCCACCTGGTGGCCGTGCACGTAGGCCGCGCTGTGGAAGCGCAGCGCCTGCACCACCGGCTTGTCGTAGATGGCCCCCAGGAACTTCACCTCGGAGCCTGCAGCCTGCTGCACGGCGCGGTGGTATGCGTTGCCGGGCAAGTAGTTGCCCAGCACCGCGAGTTGCAGGCCGCGCGGGCGCGCAGAGAAGCCTTGCACCACCTCGAGGATGGAGTTCTCGGGTTCGGGGCGCGCCACCAGCGTGAGGTAGCGGCCGGGCTCCAGGCCGCGTTCGCGCACCGGCGCGTCGGGCATCCGGGTGATGCGGTCGGCGCCGTAGGCGATGGTGGTGATCTTGTCGGCCCGCACGCGCGAGGTGAGGTGCGCCTTGATGTGCGGGTGGTCGGCCACGAGGTGGTTGCCCAGCCAGCAGCCGGCCCAGTCGTTGGCCCAGAACCAGGCCTTGGCCACGGGGCCCCACTTGGCGCGCGACCATTCGATGCCGTCCATGTTGATGACGTTGGGCACGCCGCGCGCACGCAGCAGCGCGCAGAACACAGCGGTGTTGTAGCCCAGCGTCAGGCACAGGTCGCGGTGTTGTGCCGCGTGCAGCGTGGCCTTCCAGTCGAACGACACGGTGCCTCGCGGCCCCTGTGCCGCCACGGGGATGCGCACGCGCTCCACGCCGCGCCAGCGGTCTTCGAAGGCGGGGCCATGCCAGTCTTCCTGGCAATAGACCACCACGCGCCACCCGCGCTCGACGAGGTACAGCGCCAGGTGTTCGGCAAAGGTTTCGAAGCCGCCGTGGGCGGCCGGCACGCCGCGCGTGCCGAGGATGCGCAAGGTCTTGTGTTCGTTCATTTGGAATGGAAAGGTCTCAGGCAGGCTCGGTCAGCGCGACGCCGAGCGAGGCATACAGGTCCAGCACCGCCTGCTGGTAGCGCGCACGGCTGAATCGCTCGGCCACGCGCTGTCGCGCGGTGCGGCCCATGCGGGCCAGCGCCGTGGCACCGGCTGCCGCGGCGCGCTGCAGGCAGTGCGTGAGCTCGGGCACCGAGCGGCTCTCGAAGATCCAGCCGGTCTCGCCTTCGTCGATCATTTCGGGGATGCCGCCGATGCGCGCGCCGATCACCGGCTTGCCCATCGCCATGCTTTCGAGCACGCTCATCGGCGCGTTCTCGTACCACTGCGAAGGCAGCACCACGGCGCGCGCGCCGCGCACCAGCTGGCGCAGGGGCTCGCCGCTGCGGTAGCCCATGAATTCGACGTCCAGGCCCGGCAGCGAAGCAGCCAGCGCCTTCAGCGCCGCCTCTTCGGGGCCGGTGCCCACCACCTTGAGTACGACACGCGCTTCATGCGCGGCGCGCAGCAGCGTGCCGATGCCTTTTTCCTCCGCAAGCCGGCCGAAGTAGAGGAAATAGCCGCCGGGCTCGAAGTCGGGCTCGAAGGCGCTTGCGTCCACGTAGTTCGGGATGTAGACGAAGCGCTCGCGCGGCCAGCCCCATTCGACGAACTTCTCGAGGAAGAAGCGGCTGGGCACCACCACCTTGTCGAGGTGCTTGCGGTAGGTGTCGAGAAAGCGATGCAGCCCGCTTTCGGCCGCGATCACGGCGCTCATGCCGATCGAGCCGCGCATGCAGCGGTGGCGCAGCACGTTCAGCACCGAACCGTCGCGGCAGCGCTCGCACAGCTCGCCGCCCGCCAGCATGCGGTAGGACGGGCATGCGAGCTTCAGGTCGTGCGCGGTCATCACGACGGGCACGCCGGCCTGCTTCAGCGCGGGCAGGATGGACGGCGAATGGTGGTGGTAGATGCAGTGCACGTGCGCGATGTCGATCGGGTGGTCTGCCAGCAGCGCGCGCAGCTTGCGCTGCGCCTCGAAGGAGTAGATGACCTTGGTGGCCATCAGTGCCTTGCGTGCCGCGGTGTAGTCGTGTCCGAACTCCAGTTCGTCGATGAAGTAGCGCGACCAGGGTGTCGCTTCGTTCTTCGGGTGGTGCATCGCGAAGTACGCGGTGTTCCAGCCCAGCGATTCCATCAGTGCGGCGTGCTCGAGGTAGACGACGTCGGAGCCGCCGCGGCGGTAGTGGTAGGTGTTGATGTTGAGCAAGCGGGGGACGTTCAGACGCTTCATCGCGACCCCGCCTGCCGGTCGCTACCGCAAGCGGGCCTCCTGCACGGGCGGGGGGCGGGGCGACCTGCCGGCCCGTTGTAGCGGCAGGTGCATCTTCACGACACCACCCGCACGCCCAGCGAGGCGTAGAGGTTGAGCATCGCGTCCACATAGCCCGCGCGGTGGAAGCGTTGTTCCACGTGCCGCCGCGCGGCACGGCCCATCTCGATGAGGTGCGAGTCGGAGGCCGCCATCGCGGTCTGCAAGCATTGCGCCAGATCAGGCACCGAACCGCTCTTGAAGATCCATCCTGTTTCACCTTCAACAATCAGTTCCGGAATGCCACCGATTCGCGCACCAATGACCGGCTTTCCGAGGGCCATGCTTTCCAGAACGCTCATGGGTGCGTTCTCGTACATCTCGGTGGGCAGCACGACCACGCGCGCGCGGCGCACCGCTTCATGCAGCGCCTGGCCGCTCTGGTAGCCCAGGAACTCGGCCTTGCCCCCAAGCGATGCATTGAGCGCCTTGAAATCGGCCTCGTGTGCACCGGTGCCGAGCAGCTTGAGCGGCACGTGGGCCTCGTGAGCGGCACGCAGCAAGGTCGCCACGCCCTTTTCGTTGACGAGGCGGCCGAGATAGAGGACGTGGTCGCCCGGCTCGTAGCGCGGCATGAACCGGGGCGCATCCACGTAGTTGGGGATGTAGACGAAGCGGTCGCGCGGCCAGCCCCATTCGATGAACTTGTCGCGCAGGAACTGGCTGGGCACCACCACCTTGTCGAGGTGGCGCTGGTAGGTGTCGAGCCAGCGGTGCACGCCTGCCTCGACGGCAATGATGGCGCTGGCCGCCAGCGAGCCGCGCACGCAGCGGTGCTTCACCACGTTGAGCAGCGAGCCGTCGCGGCAGCGCTCGCACACGCCGGTGTGGTTGAGCATCTTGGCCGACGGGCAGATCATCTTGGTGTCGTGCGCGGTCATCACCACCGGAATGCCGGCCTGCTTGAGCGTGGGCAGGATGGACGGCGAGTGGTGGTGGTAGATGCAGTGCAGGTGCGCGATGTCGATGCGGTGCTCGGTGAGCAGCGCGCGCAGCTTGCGCTGGGCCTCGAACGAATACACGACCTTGGCCGCCTTGGCGGCCTTCTCCAGCACCGAATATTCGTGGCCGTATTCGATCTCGTCGATGAAGTACTTCGACCATGGCGTGTCGTAGTTCTTCGGGTGGTGCATCGCGAAGAACGCGCTGTGGAAGCCGAGCTCTTCCATCAGCGCGGCGTGGTCGAGGTACACCACGTCGGAGCCGCCGCGGCGGTAGTGGTAGGTGTTGACGCTCAGCAACGTGGGCATGTCCGCTCGCTTCATGCGCCGGCACCTCCGGTGGCGGCTGCTGCATGGGCGGCAGAGTTGCCGGCTACGGCTGCAGCCTCTTCGTGAGGTGCAGCCCTGCGCGTGCTGGTCGACAGCTCGACGAGCGGGCTGTCTTTCGTCCACGCCGCGATGTAGCGGCTGTTCTTGCCGTAGCTGTTGTCGTCCACGCGGCTGGGCATGGCCAGCAGGCTCGCCAGGATGTGCGCATGCAGCCGGTCGCTTTCGACGCGCTCGTAGCGCGAGAACAGCACCACCGCACGCTGCACGAAGCGGTCGGCACGGCCCTGCCACCACTGCGCGAACCAGTTGCCGAACAGCCGCCGTGCGCCCAGGCGCCGGCCGGCCTGCGTGACACCGCGCTCCACCTCGCGCAGCGCGACCTTCCATCCCGCACCGATGAGGTCGTCCCAGTCGAAACTGCCCGCCTCGGCTTGCGCGCCTGGCGCCTCTTCACCGTCGCGCCGGCGCAGCCTCAGCACGCCCTGGCCCTGCTGCGTGCGCCGCAGCGGCCACAGCTGGTGGGCCATGTCGGGCATCAGGTAGACGTGGGGCGTGAGCTGCAGCGCCACCAGGCGCGAGTGCTCGTCGCGCACGCAGATGTGCAGGTCTGGGTGCTTGGCGCAGGCCGCGCGGCAGCGCTCGAAGGCGACCGGGTCTTCGAAATGCAGGCTCTGCGGCATCACGACGATGCGGCAGTCGGGGCGGCTGGCGATCACGTGTTCGCGAAAGGCCTGGAAGGGGCCGTAGATGTCGCCGAAGTTGCCGCCGCCGTGGAACACCAGCACGTCGCCGCGGCGCGCCCAGCTGGCGTCGTAGTTGAAGTACATCGCACTGCGCGTGGGCGTGAGGCGGTGCGTCTCGAAGAACTTGAGCGTGCCGGCCATGATGAGCAGGTCGCCCACGTTGCCGTGCATGGGCAGGTCGAGGTAGTGCAGCGGGCGGCCCGACAGCAGCGGCAGCAGCGGCGCATGGGCCGCCTTCAGCCGCTCCATCAGGCGGGCATGGGCCTGGTTTGGCGTGATGTTCGACATGGCGTTCATTTCGTCGTCGTTCGTTCGGTCGGTCATGCGGTGGGTTCAGGCTCGGCAGCAGCGGCGCGACGCGTGGCGGGCACCACGTGCCGCAAGAAGGCATTGCGCACGTCGCGGCTGTCTTCGAGCGGGAACTTGCGCGCGAAATGGCGGCCCGAGGCCAGCACGCGCGGCAGGTCTTCCTGGTTCAGCGCATCGGGGCCGGTGCCGCAGCCGTCCCAGTACAGCGCGTGGTTGCCCGGGCGCACGGCCAGCGGCAGCCCGGCGGCCCGGGCACAGCTCACCAGCGTGTGCAGGTAGGCCTCGTCGGGGATGTGCGAGCGCTGGAAATGCTGCGTGAGCCTGGGCAGGGCGTCGCGCGCCTGCAGCAACCATTGCGCGCCGCGGCGGCTGGCACCGAACCACTGGCTGCCGATGGCCAGCCCCAGGGCACCGAAACATCGCAGCCTCTTGCGGTGCCGCCAGGCGATGGCCATGAGCACCTGGTAGCCGATGCGTTGCTTGACGTGCGCGACCAGCCCGTCGGCAGGGCCGGCCAGCTGCAGGTTGATGTTGTTGACTTGGGCATGGCCGGCGCGCTGCCAGGCCCACACGGTGGCCAGCCGCGCGGCGCGGCGCAGCCAGCCCGGCTCCGACAGGTAGCGCCAGCCGTGGCTCAGCAAGGCCTGCGGCTCGTCGAGCCCGCGCATGTCGATCATGAAGTCGGGCCGCTCCCGCTTCAGGTAGGCCTCGAACTCGGCCACCGGCCGCACCGGCAGGCAGGTTTCGGAAAGCAGCTGGAAGTGCGTGACGTGAGTGTCCTGCAGCGCGTGCTCCATGAGCCGCAGCGTGGCGGCCACGAGCGACCAGTCGCCCCAGGCGGTGGGCACCGGGTCGGGCAGCACGGTCACGTTGGGCTGTTGCGGGCGCAGCACCGGCACCTTCGAGAAGTCGTGGTGCACGAACACCGGATGCGGCGCCACCGCGCGGGCGATCTCGTCGATCGACGCGGCCGAATGCTTGGACGACAGCACGCCGAAGGCAATGCGAAGTGGGCGTTGCTCGCGCGGCGGCAGCTCGTCTGCCGGCTGCGGCAGGCCCGCGGTACCGGCGCGGCCGGCCAGGTCCTGCGCGAAGGCGCGCAGGCTCGGGCCCAGCAGCCACCATGCGAGCACGCTGAACACCAGCATCACCGCACCGGCCGCGGCGCCCCAGTGCACGCCGGCCACACGCAGCAGCCACCCGGCCGACACCGCGCAGGCACCGCACAGGCCCACCAGCGCGGTGCCGCGCCAGTCGTGCCGGTATTCGTAGCCGTGCTTGCGCAAACGCGACAGCACCCAGCGGTTGCCGGCGACGAGCCCGACGGCGTTGGCGATCGGAAAGGCCAGCGCCCCCAGCACCGGCAGCAGCGCGATGGCACCCACCACCGAGGCCGCCACCAGCGCGTTCGACGGGATCAGCTCCTCGTAGCGTTCCACCGTCTGCACCAGCACCTCGATCTGCTGGCGCTGCGTTTCGAGCAGCAGCACCACGCACAAGCCGAGCAGCACCGCGAGCGACTCGCCGGCGTACTTGCCGCCCGAGATGACGGCGAGCGATTCGCGCCCCGCCACCGCCAGCACCGCGAGCACGCCGCCCACGAGCAGCACGTTGATGAGCACCACCTGGCTGCTGATCTCCGCAATGGCGGGGAAGCTGCGTTCACGCGCCCAGCGCGCCACGATGACGGGGCGGATGAGTCCCACCATCAACTGCGCCGGCAGGTAGCGCTTGAGGTATTCGTACAGCGACTGCGCGAAGCCGTAGTTCGCCACCGCAGGCGCTGCGAGCATGTGGCCGGCCACCAGCCGGTTCGTGTTGCCGCCATAGGGCAGGATGACCAGATGCTGCGCGTAGCCGGCTGCGGCAAAACGCATCATCGCGCGCAGCCGTCCACGCATCCAGTTGTCGTCGGCATCGTTCGTCTCGGCCGCCACGGCCTTCTCGTACAGCACCTTCACCAGGCCGGCGGCCATCACCAGCATGCAGGCCGCATCGGCCGCGGCCTCGACGTAGATCACGTCGATGAGCGAGACCTCGCCGCCGCGCTGCACCAGCCAGGCCATGCCCACCAGGCGCAGCAGCGCGGCGAGCGAGAAGCCGGTCTGCGAGATACCCTGGTGCAGCGTGGACTCGAGCACCTGCGACAGGAAGTGAGCCGTCGAGCGCAGCACCACCACCGTGAGGAACGCACTCACCACCGCGCCGCCGCCCGCAATGCCCACCAGCTGCGCGAGGCCGGAAGAGGCGCCGTGCAGCACCAACGCGAGCAGCACCACGGCCACCGTGCGCATGCCGATGGCGCCCCACACCAGCCGCCGCAGCGACAGGCGATAGCGCTTTTCGTAGAGCTCGGGCACATAGCGCAGCAGCACGTGCCCCAGGCCGAGGCCCGACAGCGCGGTGGCCAGCTCCACCAGCGCCACCAGCACGGTGTAGTCGGCAAAGCCCTGCAGCGACAGTGCACGCACCACCAGCACCATCGCCAGGAAGCCGCATACGGCCGACACGCCCTTGCCCAGCAGGAAGTGCACGATGCCGCGGCGCACGCGCTCACCGGAGTAACGGCTGCTGATCATCAGCGGGTCCCCAGCAATTCGCGGTAGCGCGCGTGCACCTTGCGCGCGATGACAGGGTAGGTGCGGTGCGAAGCCACCCAGCCGGGGCCTCGCGCGGCCATCGCTTCGGCCTGCTCGGGGTGTTCGAGCAGGCCCACGATGGCCTCCGCGAAATGTTCGGCGCCCCACAGCGTGCACACGCCTGCGCCGCTGTCGCGGATGATGGCCGACTGCTCCGGGTGGTCGTTGCACACCACGGGGCGGCCCAGCGCCATGTATTCGATCAACTTGGTGGGTGACGTGGAGGCGAGGATCTTGGTGGGGTAGAACGGCGACAGGCACACCGCCGCGCTGGCCGCGTAATCCCAGGCCTGCTCGATGGGCACGAAGCCGGTGAAGGTGACCGACTCGGTGAGGCCCATGGCCTTCACCAGCTCTTCGAGCGCCATGCGTTCGTCCGGTGTGTCGCCGTCGCCCACGATCATCAGCGTGGCCCGCGGGCAGCGCTGCTTCACCAGCGCGAAGGCGCGCACGATCTCGTCGAGCCGGCGCACTGCGGACAAGGTGCCGAGGTAGACGATGCGCTGCGGCACGATGTCGTGGTGGCGCTCATGCGTCCAGTCGAGCAGGCGCTGGGGCACGCCCATGGGCACCGCGGTCATGCGCGCGATCGGAATGCCATATTCGGCGAGGTCCTCGCGCATCTGCTCGCTCTGCACGAAGCAGTGGTCGGCCGAGGGCATGACCACGCGGTACAGCAGCCACGCGGCCAGCCGGCCTTTCATGCTCAGCAGCCAGCCCTTGAAGCCGGGCGTCTGCAAGCCCATCTCCACCGCGAATTCGGGGTAGGGAAACGAGCACCAGTAGACGAACTTCTTGCCGCTCATGCGCGCCACCAGCAGGGCCACCAGCGACGCGAGGTATTTGTCGCGCACCTGGATCACGTCGAAGCGGCGCGCACCGGCGCGCGCGATGCCGCACCAGTCGCCAAGCCAGTACGACAGGCGGTTCAGGCGCCGCCCCCACCAGGAGCTCCACGCCGCAGGCACGTGCGCCACCTGGCCGAGGTAGCTGCGCTTTTCGCTGCCGCCGGCCTGCGCATCGCGCGCCATGTACCACTCGGTGTTCACGCCCAGGTCCTTGAGCGAATGCGCCACCAGCTCGGACAGGTCGACGCGATAGGCCGGGTAGCGGTCGTTGATGGAGTAGTACAGGCGGATCAAGAGAACGCTCTCCAAACGTCAGCGGTATGCGTTGCGAGGAGAAGGCCTTCACGCACAGAGATGCGGAGCGGCCGCCGCGGAACCGGCTTTGCCGGGCCGCTGGGGGCGGGGGGAGCGCCGAAGGCGCTACGGGGGTGGGCCATGTTCGTCATGGCTCGACGATGGAGAAGACGGAACGCGGCGGCACGCACCAGCTGCTGCGCTTGCGATCGGCCGTGACGCTCGCCGCCTGCGTTTGCATTTCGACCTTGCGCGGCTGCGCGGCGTCGTTGTCGATGCTGGTGTTCTCGGCGGTGATGAAGCGCAGCTGGGCCCGCCCGGCCGCGCGCCGCTTGGCGCCGGCCCAGTCGATGTCGAGCGCCATCGGCTGCTGCGCGCGGTTGATGCCCAGCACGCTCACCCGGCCGTCGGCACCACGCATGGCCACCAGGCGCTGGTCGTAGCCGCCGGCGTACTTCGCTTCCTTGGTGGGCTGGTAGTCGACCTTCACCACGTCGTCGAGGTATGCATCGCGCAGCACGCGCATGCTCCAGTAGATGGGCGAGGCGAACAGCTTGTTGCTGCCCGGGTCGCGCCGCACCAGCTGCCACGGGCCCTGCGTGGCCAGCGCGTGCCAGTTGGCAGCGGCGACGTTCGACATCGGCATGAGGGCCAGCATGAAGTCGGCCGTGGAGATGGCACCGCCCAGGCCGCTGGCCTGGTACCAGTTGTCCTGCCACTTGGCCTTGCTGCCCT
>CAMLLU010000017.1 GCA_946480925.1 uncultured Rivibacter sp. | reverse complement strand
ACCAGCTGGTCTTCGACGACAGCGACGCCCAGCTGCGCGTGCAGCTCAAGACCACGCAGCACGAAACCCAGCTCAACCTGGGGCACCTGGTGCACCAGGCCGACAACCACCGCGGCAGCTTCCGGGGCCAGGGCTTCGAGCTGCGCACCGATGCGTGGGGGGCCCTCAGAGCCGCCGGCGGCGTGCTGATCTCCAGCTACGGCACCCACGAGCACGAACCGAGCGGCGACAACGCCGCGGCGGTCGCGCTGGCGCAGCAGGCCCAGGCCCTGGCCGAGGCCTTCAGCCGTGCGGCCGGCACCCACCAGACGGTGCGCCAGGACGTGGTGCCGCTGAAGGCGCATCACCAGGCGCTGAACCACCAGGCGCCGGCCGGCGACACCCAGGTGCCGCACAGCGGCGAGCCGGTCATCGCGATCGCCGCGAAGGCCGGCCTCGCAATAGCAGCCGGGCAGGACCTGCAGTTCAGCAACGGGCAGGCGGTGCACCTCGGGGCCGGGCAGGACGGCAGCCTGGCCAGCGGCGGGGCGCTGCGGGTGCACAGCGGGCAGGCCCTTGCGATGCTGGGCGGGGCGGTGCAGCCGGGTGACGGCGGCCATGGGCTGCAGCTGAGCGCCGCCCAGGGCGATGTCGTGCTGCAGGCGCAAGGCGACACGCTGGAGGTCGCCGCGGCGCTGCAGTTGCTCATCGCCAGTGCGGGCGGCAAGATCGACTTGGCCAGCCCCAAGAAGATCACCCTGGCCACCACCGGCGGGGCCAGCATCACGCTCGAAGCCGGAAACCTCACCGTGCAGTGCCCGGGCCAGATCACCGTGAAGGCGGCCACCAAGAGCATGCTCGGGCCGGGGGCGGTGACGTACGAGTTGCCACTGATGCCCAGAGGTGACTTCAAGCTCCAGCAAGATTTTCCGTTTTCGACTTGAGCGACCACACCTCCCTCGCAGAACTTCATGTTGATCAGTCCTCCATTCCTGCCCGAGCGAGGCAACCTCACCGAAGACGCTTGGCTGGATGCCGCCATGCCGGCCTGTGAACACGGCACCTTTCCCGTGAGCCACCAGTTGAGCTGGCACGGCGGGCGCCACTTGGCCACGCCGCTGGACAGCCAGGGCACCGCCTTGCCCGTGCGGGCTGTCGCCGACGGGGTGGTCGTGTTCGTGCGTCAGCGAACAGAGTCCGAAGCCTTGACTTACGCAGGGGGCTACACCAGCGACGGCGCGGTGGTGATCCGCCACGACACCGAGATCGGCGCGAATGCGCAGAACCAGCCCACGGCCGTGCGCTACTACTCGGTGTACATGCACCTTCATTCAATCGACGAAGCCATACGTCAAGGGCGGCCGCTTTATCGCAAGGACCGCCTCGGCCAAGCAGGTCACATCCGGGGCCAGCCGAACTGTTTGCACTTCGAGATCTGTTGCGATGAGGACAACCTGCGCCGCATCGTCGGACGCACGAGTGGTGACGTTCCCGTGGATCGCGAAGGCCGTACCGATGCGCTGTATGGCGAGGCCTACTTCCATCTGCCGGCCGGCACAACGGTGTATGCCGCTGATCCGGGTGCCGTGCCCACTCCCCCAGCTTCAGCACAGGTGCTCACGCGCAGCGCGCAAGACTGGTTCATTGGGCTGCGACACGAACGGGGCAACGCGACGTTGACCACTTATGTCGCAGACGGCCAGGTGCTTGCCACATGCCCGCCCGAGCAGGGAGTTGAATACGACGTCTATCGCCGCGCCAACGCCTTGAGCCAGGCCGTGCCGGCAGCTCAGCGCGCCGCAGGGCGGGCCAACGGCACGGCCCCCGCGCCAAGCGCCTGCCAGGAGTTGCTGCGCTGGGGGCGTGTGCTCGGGCCCGATGCGCTGAACCCGGCCGACACGCCGCACTGGCGACTCATTGCCACGCCGGCCGGTCGAGGCTGGGTCAACCTCAATGCCGCGAACGTGCACAAGTTCAGCGACGCCGATTTCCCCCAGTGGCGCGGCTGGACCCTCATCGACGACACGCAGGACCGCGACAGCCGCTGCGACTCGCAGCTGATCCGCCGGCTGCTCGATGCCGAGGGCGACGGTCGCCTCACGCTGACCGAAGCCACGGCCCGGCTGCGCGAGCCGGCCGTGCTGCAACGGCTGGACAAGACGATCTGCAAGTTCCCCAGCGAGTGGGACGCCTCGACCATCGATACGCGTTGGGGGTGGCTGCGTCAGCCGAGCGAGGAGAGCCCACGCCCGATGGATGAAGCGGCGTGGGGTCGCTTCCGCGCGCATGCACAGGCGTTGTGCCTGGAGTTGCCGGAATTGTTCCAGGCGCAATGGTGCTTCGAGCCCAGGGAATTCATTCGCCATATGCGCCGTTGCGGCTGGCGATCGGCCAGTGAGTTCGTGCAGCTGGTGCCTAGTCATGCGATACGCACCGCTAGGCAGAACGGGCAGACGGTGACGTTGTGGGAGCAGATCAACACCGATGTGACCTCGAACAACTCGGTAGCAGTTCGACATCGCATCTCTCTAAACAGGGCGATGCGCATCTACGGGATCGACACGCCACTACGGCAGGCAGCGTTTTTCGGCAACTCGGTGCAGGAAACGGGCTGGCTGGGCGGCTTGGCCGAAGTCGGCGGTTCGAACCTTTGGTACGCGCCCTGGTACGGCCGCGGCTTCCTGCAACTGACCAACCCCGGCAACTATTGCGACTACTGGAAATGGCGTGGCCGTTCGGTGCCTGAGGCGTTACGCACGGCCATGGTCAACGCCTACAACACCATCTACCGCCAACCCGCCGGCCAGCGCACCAATGCGTTGCTGCGTGACGCGAACTTTCCGGCGTTGACGGTACAGATGCAGGGCTGGCGTATGCAAGTCAGCGGTGGTAATCCTCAGTCGCCCACCGCGGACGATCTCTGGGCTCCATCCGACAGCGCAGGCTTCTACTGGGTCAGCACCGGCATGGCACGCCACGCCGACGGCGCCCATGTACTTGAGCGCTGCAGGGCAGCGACAAACCAAGGCCAACGCGTGTACTACCGCAGCCCGGCGTTCTGGCGTGCCAGCGCTGCGATCAACCTGCCCGCGTCGGTGAACAACCTCTATAGCCGAGGGCTCAACGGTTTTGACTCACGCTGCTGTGCCTATGGGGTTGCGTTGGCCGTGCTGACGGAAATGCGGTTTGCCGATGCGAGCGGCGGCGCAGTGCTGTGGTATCCAGATGGATATACGCGAAGGAGATCGAACGTATGAATAGACGCATCGGCATCTGCGTCGCCATCCTGGTTGGGTTATCGGCTGCGCTGTCGCACGCCGCCCCGCTGGCGCCGCCCACAAAGTCCGCGGTGTTGAGCATGGGTGCGGGCTGCCGAGTCGCTCTGCAAGTCCCCATCGAGGCCGAGGTCGGCAGCGCCGGGCCCGCACCCGGCATTCCCGGCCGTGGCGGCTTGAGTTCTCCGCTTCCTCCCACATCGAAGCGAAACACCTATTTGGAACCGTTCAGCCTGCGGTTTGTGTGCCATGACGCCAGCGACGAAAACCTGCTGACGGGGCGCCCTGTCGCATTCGATCCGTCATCCGGCAAGTGGAGGCGCTACTTCCCCAATCGCATCCAAGGTGCGAACAACCCTGGCATGACCCTGCAGGAAGAGCGCTTGCTCGACCGAGCCATTCGGTTTTATGAGCTTTCTTCCAAGAACGCCCAAGGATTTGCCTACACCGAGGATATGACCGTTGGCGACGAGCGTTACCGAGCGCGAAAGCTGCATTACTGCCTGATTCATCCACCCAAGGCTATTTGCGGTGACAGCGAAGTGGGCAACCTCAACGACATCCGCCGCAGTCTCAAGAACGACCTGACGCCCTATGCGTTGCAGATACTGCGCAGCGTCGAGTTTCTGGATGATGCCCAGCCCTCTATCCCGGCATCTGCTCCCGGAGAGGCAGCATCGACTCCACGTTGATCGCATTGAAATCAAGGGCAGCTCCGACAGCGCGGGCGGGGAATATTGCGGTCGTGCCAGAGCCGGTTGAATGATGAGAGCTGAACTAATGAATACTCGAATCCACGCTGCAGTACTGGCGGTGCTACTTGCCCCACTCTCCTACTCAGCGTCCCTTGAAGCAAAGAGTTCCACCAAGCCAGCGACCTTGGACATGGGCCCTGGCTGCCGCGTCGGATTGCGAGTGCCCCTAAATGCTGACTTCGACAGCGCGAGGCCAGAATCCGGCATACCCGGTCAGGGAGGTTTGAGCATCAAGAACCCTCTTGCATTGAAGCGGGATACCTACACCAAACCATTCGCGCTGAGATTTGTGTGCTACGACGCCAACACAGAAGACGCCAACAGAGGCCTCATCAACAATGGCTGGGCCAAGCAACTCCCTGACGGATCCTGGGCTGCCAATGTGATGCCTGGGGATGAGGATCTTTACGCCCGTGCCTATCAACTACGCACCAAGACGGCCTCGGGCTGGGCTGTGGCGGTAGAGGATGTCATTGGCCATGTCGATGAACGACTTCGGGCCCGCTGGCTGCACTACTGCTTGATTCGGCAACCAAAAGGTGAGCGTCCAGCCGTTCCATCTTGACCCGGGCCGGTGCCCGTGATCATCTTGATGAGGTCGAGGCTCCAACGAAGGCGACGCACTCCACGAGGTTGAGGGCGGCCAGCAGCAGGAACTTCTCGGCATCTGTGCGCACACGCAGCAAGTCGTGATCGCCGAGGTATCCGTAGACGAACGCGAGCAGGTAGCGCTCGGGATGCTCGTCGCAGAACTGTTGGACGACTTGGGTCGCGAGGTCGCCCGGCAATCCCTCGTTGAAGCGCGCGCGAGCCGTCAAGCGCTGCATGCACGTGTCCTGCACGGCCTCCGAGACGATCGGCCACATATGGCCGCTGCGCTTCATTGCCTGGAGCGTCACCAGCAGGATGTGCAGCGGCACCTCCAGTTCCACCATGCCGACTCCCATGCGAGGCAACGCAAGGATCGAGGCGAGCAGGTTGGGCTGCTGAGCGAAGATCTCGTCGGCCAGGCCCACCTTCTGTGCCTGGCTCATGCCGTTGACGTCGATGGCCGCTTGGACCATCACGGCCTGGGTGATCACTCCCATCGTCGTCAGTTCGGCCGCCAGCGATGCGGCAGCAGTTCATCAAGCCGACGGCTCGGATGCGAGTGGATGCGCGCCAGCACGTCGCGCAGGTAGGCCCAGGGATCCAGGCCATTGAGCTTGGCCGACTGCACCAGGCTCATCACCACCGCCGCGCGCTGGCCGGCCAACTCGCTGCCCACGAACAACCAGTTCTTCGTCCCGATCTTCCACGGCTTGATCTGCCGCTCGATCAGGTTGTTGTCCACCGCCACCGCGCCGTCGTCCAGGTGCAGCGTCAGCGCCTTCCAGGCGTTGACGCTGTAGTCGATCGCCTCGGCGATCTTGCTGCCATCGAGCACTTGTGTGCGCTGCAGCTTGAGCCACACCTCGAACTCGTCCCATAGCGGCTTGCTCAGCGCCTGCCTTGCTTGGTGGCGCTTGTCGTGGTCCATCTCTGCGAAGGCCGCCTCCGCACGGTAGATCCGCGCCCAGCGCCGCAGCGCCTCGATGGCCACCGCACTGGCGCTGCTGCCACCGCGGCTGAGTTCCTCGAAGCGCCGCCGGGCATGCGCGGCGCACACCGCCGACTTGCGCTGCGGGTAGACCTTGGCATCCAGCACGGCGTTGTAGGCCGCGTACTGGTCGGTGAGCAAGGTGCCGTTCCATGCCGGTTCGGGGTACGGCGGTCCCTTGCCGCCGAGGAAGGCCACCGGGTACTGCGACCCTCGGCCCAGGCAGAACTCGTAGATCACGCCCGGGTGCGGGTCATGGTGGCTGCGCGCCCAGGCCCAGATGTAGGCCTTCTTCGTCTTGCCCGAGCCCGGGTCCAGCAGCGGCACCGGCGTCTCGTCGGCGTGCAGCACCCGGCAACCCAGGATGAAGCGCCGGTGCACCTCGTACAAGGGCTCGAGCTTGGCGCCACCGGCGCCGCTCCAGGCCGCCAGCGTCGAGCGCGGCGTGTGCACGCCCGAGCGCGCGTTGATGGGCTCTTGCCGGTAGTACGGCAGGTGGTCCACGAAGCGGCTGATCAGCGTGTGCGCCACCAGCCCGCTGGCCGGGATGCCGCCGTCGACCACGTCCGGCTCGGCCGGCTCCTGGCGCAGTTGCTGGCAGCACTTGCAGGCCCACTTGCCATAGATGTGCCGATGCACGAAGAACTTGGCCGGGATGATGTCCAGCTTCTCGCTGACGTCCTCGCCGATGCGCTGCATGGGCTGGCCGCACTCGAGGTTCGAGCAGGTCGTGTCCTGGGGCTCGTGGCGGTGCTCGACGCGCTCCAGGTGTTCGGGCAGCTTCTCACGGCGCGGCTGGCGCGGTGGCGCCTTCGGTGTCTTGGGCGTCTCGGGCAAGCCGCGCTGCAACTCAGCCAGCTGCGCCTGCAGGCTGGCTTCGTCCTCGATCATGGTCTCGGCGAACAGCAGCCGCTGCGCCGCCGTCATCGCCTCGGTCCTGGCTGCGAACTTCCAGCGCCGCAGCCGCGCGACCTCGAAGTTGAGCTTGTCGATCTTGACGTGCGCCCAAGCGATCTCGCGGTTGCGGCGGGCAAGCTCCTGCGCATGAGCCTGGGCCTGCTGCTGCAACCGGGCGATCAGCTCGGCAGCCTCGGCAGGCAAGCTCTTCAGGTCGATGGCAGCGGCAGTCTCACCCGGCATGCGCAGCATGGTGCCGCGTCCAGCATCGCGGCGCCATCGGCACTTGCGCTGTCAACGCATCAGCAGCGGCGGATGGTGCTGAGTTCGCCCAGGCGCTGCCACGGCAGCCCGAGCGCGAGGGCCTCGAACTGCTGGGCGCTCAGTTGCAGCGCCGGCGCTGCCGAGCCCGGCTCGCGTGCGCACCACACGAAGCGCCCGGCGTGCAGCCGCCGCGTGGCGCACCACACGCCGAAGCCGTCGTGCACGAGCAGCTTCAAGCGGCTGGCGCGTGCGTTGGCGAAGAGGTAGCCATGGTGAGCGCGGGCCTCGCCGAGCGTGTTGACGACCACCGCCAGCAGCCGGTCGGCGCCGGCACGCATGTCCTGTGGCTGGCTGCACAGCCACAGCGCATCAATGCGGATCATTCCTTGAGCGCCGCGGCGGCGAGTTCGCGCAGCCAGGTGGCACACGAGGCGGCCTGCGTCGACGGCCAGCGAACGCACAGTTGCGTGCCGCCGCGGGTGAGCTCGATGTGGATGTCCGGGACACTGGGCGCCGCTGCCTCGTCGATCGCGGTGGCTGCAGGCGCGAGTTCCACAGGGATGAACTGCAGCGACGCAGCTGCCGGCTCCGCCGCGGCGGGCTGCGTCCGGGTCACGGTCCTCGGCGCAGGCAGCCCGGTGCGCTTGATGCCGCGGCCAACCAGCCACTTGCGCACGAGATTGACGTTCAGGCCGTGGGCCAGCGCGACGGCCGCCACCGATGCGCCGGGCTCTTGGCACTCGGCCAGAACCTGCGCCTTGAACTCGGCGCCGTGCATGCGCCGCTGGGATTTGGGTTGCATAGGTGCCCACCTGTTCGAACTGGTGGGCACCATCGTCACGAGCGCTTCAGCGATGCTCAAGATGGAGCGGCTGGACGCTCACACCAAAAGCCATCTGCGGCACCGCCGAAGTGGGCAACCTCAACGACATCCGCCGCAACCGCAAGAACGACCTAGCGCCCTATGCGTTGCAGATCCTGCGCAGCGTCGAGTTTCTGGATGATGCACAGCCCTCTACCCCAGTGCCTACGCCCGCCGCAGAGACAGCATCGACTCCGCGTTGATCGCATTCAAATCAAGGGTAGCCCCGACAGCACGGATAGGGGCCAGCGGCACCACCGCAAAAACCTCCGCGCCGATCGAAGCTCGCCGAAGCCACGGCTCGTCTGCGCAAGCTGCGCGGTGTTGCAACGGCTGGCCGAGGCGATCTGCAAGGTTTTGGGCAAGTGCGAATACGGGGATCGAAGGCAGTGATGTCTGGCATTTCGATCCAAGGGCATTTGTCAGTACGTTCAGGCGTGCAACTTGGCTGAGCTCAAGTGAATTTGAGAGGGTCTACCCAGACACTTATCAACGGCGCGTGGGAACGAGAACTGAGAGCGCTCCAATGGCGCTTAGCGACGCTACGCGCGAGCGTTATCGAAACCTTATCAACTGGGCCATGCGGAAGTACCTCGTCTCCGAGACAAGAGAACGGGTGGCCCACTTCTTCGGTCAAGGTGCAGAAGAGTCCAGAACATTGACTCTAATGAATGAACGAAGAAGTGAAGAAAGCTGCAATCAACTCTATGGCGGCCGAATGGGGAATGACTTACCTGGCGATGGTTATCGCTATAGAGGGCGAGGAATGAAGCAGCTCACAGGTAAGTACAACTACTCGGAGTACTGGGCCTACCGTGGCTGGCTAGATCGGGCCTCATATACGGATCGATGGTGGTCCGGAGCCGCGGGTGTTAGGAGGCCTCAGATTGCTGATCCAGATCGGCTGCTTACTGAGGACTACACAACCATCGACACGGGAGGGTGGTACTGGACAGCGTCTCCACATCGAGGTGGACCACACGAAATGAGCTCGATCAACCGGTTGATACCGTTTGGCGTGCAGCCCAATGCTGCGAACGTTGAAACCATTACTCGCGGCATCAACGGCGGCACAAACGGACTGGACAACCGATCATTTCATACCCTCCGCGTCTATGGAATCCTCAGTGATGAAGTGTGATTTCGCCCGGGTGCTGCTGCTGATCTCTCCTTTGGCTGCTCTTTTCACTACAGCGGCATGCGCATCCGACACCATCTCTCCATCGCCGGCTGCTGTCCAACGTGTCGTCACAAAGCACTTCTCCGTCACTTTGCCTATGCAGCGCTACAAAGCGTTGAAGGAGATCACGACTGTTCCTACTGTTGGTACATCACCAGAGCATGCACCAGCGATCTTCGACTTCGCACTTGTAAAGCAACAGGCGTCAGGCGGGACACCATCAGACAGTGGATCTGTTTGTCTTGCTCCAGTGAGCGTCTGTGCAAAAACAGGAGCCAATCTCAACTATTGGTTGGACGATGCAACAGGCAAAGTCCAACTCGGTGATCCGACGGAGCCTGTCGTTGAACGCACGATCGATAAATGGGCGGCCTTTGAGGCGTTTCCTTTGTGTGGCTGGACGACTCCAGCAGGGACATCAGGCCCTTATGGAGGGCAGTGCTATGTCGTTGTGCTCACTGCAAGTGACAAGACCATGAGCTTTCAGTTTTTGCTTGGCAGGAATGATGGCTGCAAACAGTTCGAGAGGTGCTGGAAGACGCAACTGGCGGTGCTGAGACGCATGCTTGCTTCTGTTGAGTAAGTAGCGCTCATAGAGAGGGATGCTTGTTTTGCTTCGAGGCATCTCGGTCGTGCGGGGCCGCAGGGCTTGTGTTGTTGTCGAGCGAGCACCGATCTTCTAAAGCACGCGAGCTTGCAACTCCAACGCTCAGTCGCTCAACACAGCTGCTGCAGCAGCGGCTCCACAGCAAAAACGCCTCCGTGCTGATCGCGGAGCTACCCAAACAACTTCGCCGCAATCCCCGCCACATGCCGCCCCTGGAACCGCGCCATCCCCAGCTCCTGCTCACTGGGGTGCCGCTCACCCTTTACACCGGCGATGGTGCTCGCTCCATACGGGCTGCCGCCCTTGATCTCGTCGATGCCCATCTGCGTCTGGTCGCTGTAGGGCAGGCCGACGATGATCATGCCCAGGTGCAGCAGGGTGGGGTGGAAGGTGAGGAGGGTGCTTTCCTGTCCGCCGTGTTGCGTGGCGCTCGACGTGAACACGCTGCCCACCTTGCCGACCAGCGCGCCGCTTTGCCACAGGGCGCCGGTCTGGTCGAGGAAGTTGCGCATCTGGCCGGTCATGTTGCCGTAGCGCGTGGGCGTGCCGAAGATGATGGCGTGGTAGTCGCCCAGCTCCTGCGGGCTCGCCACCGGGGCCTGCTGGTCGAGCTTGGCCCCTGACTGGCGCAGCACTTCTTCGGGCGCGAGCTCCGGCACGCGCTTGACCACCACCTCGCTGCCCGCCACTTCGCGAGCGCCTTCCGCTTCGGCCTGGGCCATGCGTTCGACGTGGCCGTACATGCTGTAGTAGAGGACGAGGATCTTCGCCATGAAGTGCTCCGGTAGAAGAGGTGGGTGGTGAAACAAGGCACCGGCTTGCGCCGGTGCTGCGGGAAGGGGCCGAGCGTCAGGTCACGATCTGCGTTTCCTTGGCGCTGCGGTTGTTGGCGGGGGTGAGCTTCACGTCGTCGGTCGGCACGACGGCAATGTGGCCGTCGGGCTCGAGGATGGCCCACTTCACGTGTTGCAGGTCGTCCAGGCCCGACTTGTGCATTTCGCTGAACAGCTCGTCGGTGGTCACGCGGTTGGCATCGAGCGCGTCCTTCGCCAGCTCGCCGTGGCGCACCAGCACCGTGGGGGCGCCGGATACCGCCAGCTCCAGCTTCTTGAAGCGGTGCACCAGCACCGAGGTGAGGAACACCAGCACGAACAGGGTGGACACGCCGATGAGCGCGTTGGTGAGCGAATAGTCGTCACGCGTGAGCGCCTGCGACACGATCTCCGGGATCATGAGCAGCGTCACCAGTTCCAGCGGCGAAAGCTGCCCGAACTCGCGCTTGCCCAACACACGCAGGCCCACCAGCACGAACAGGTAAATGACGGCCACGCGCAGCACGGTTTCCATGTCGTCGCCTTCCTTCAGGGTTTCATTGCGCCGTATGCGCCGCTCACGGTGCATGAACCGGACCAGGGATCAACAGCCTTCGCCGCCGAGGCGCAGAGATTCGCAGAGGAATACAGGTCTTCTCTGCGGTCCTCCGCGCCCTCTGCGCCTCGGCGGTGAATGAATCGGGACTTCATTCAGGGCAGCACCAGGGTCGAGACGTCCACCGCCACGTCGCTGCCGGGCTGGGCGGTGAGCCGCACGCGGCCGGCGTGGCGGCCGTAGTTGTCGGCTTCGAGGGTGGCCACCACGCGGCGCGCTTCGCCGGGCGCAAGCGGTCCGAGCGTCACCTCGTGGTGCTGGGGCGTCACCACGTCCACCTTCGGCGTGGTCTGCAACCGCGTGAACGCGCGCAGGTACGAGTGGTCGATCTGCAGCGTGGTCATGGGCATCGGCGTGTCGCCCTGGTTGGCTACGGTGATCCTGAGCTCGTGCAGGGTGCGAAAACGCAGCACGGCCGGGTAGTCCACCTGCAGCGAAACGCCGCCGGCCGACACGCTGCCGGCATGCTCCTCGCGCTCGCCCAGCAGGCCGGTCAGGGCCACCGCCGGCAGCAGCGCCAGCAAGGGCACGCCTATCGCCTGCACGCGGCCGATGCTCACGTGTGCGGGCACCTGCGGCGGGCTGGGTGGTTCGGCGGGGCGCGTCGGCTTCGTCAATTTGGTCCTCGTCGCAGCCCGGGCACGTCCGGCCCGGGCTGGCAGCTCTCATTGGCAAGCGATGTTCCTTCTCTGGCAGGTCGGTTTTCCTGGCCGGCGCTGGCCTCGCCGGGCCGTCAGCGGCACATTGGAGACTGCGACACGACATCGCACATGACATGGGATGCACGAAGGATCGTTTCCATGGTCGCTCCGCTGTCCGTTGATCCTGCTTCGCGCCACGTGCTGGTGGTAGACGACAACGCCGATGCGGCCGACACGCTGGCCACCGTGCTGAGCATGGCGTTGGCCTGCGATGTGCAGACCGCCTACGACGGGCAGACGGCCCTCGAGCTGGCCAGCGAACAGCACCCCGACGTGGTGATCATGGACATCACCATGCCCGGGATGGACGGGGCCGAGACCGTGCAGGCGCTGCGCCGGCTGTTTGCAGGCCACGAACCGCAGCCGCGGTTCATCGCCGTCACCGGGCTCAGCGGCGACGACAAGCGGGAGCGCGCGCTGTCGTGCGGCTTCGACGACTTCCTCACCAAGCCGGTGGACATCGACCGCGTGCTCGGCCTGGTGGCGCAGGTGCCGCCCGCCTAGCGAGCCTTCATCCGCGTCAAGGTGCTGAGCAGCTGGTCGAGCGTGAGCGGCTTCTTCAGGTGGGCGTCGAAGCCGGCGGCGATGGCGCGCTTCACGTCGGAGGCGCGGCCGAAGCCGGTGAGCGCGATCACCGGCAGGTCGGCGGTGGCCGCGTCGGCGCGCAGCGCTTCGAGCAGCTGGTAGCCGTCGGTCCCCGGCATGGCGATGTCGGTGATCACGAGGTCGGGCTTGCTTTCGCGCACCGCGGCCAGCGCCTCCTGCACGCCGGTGGCGGCAGTCACCGTGGCGCCTTCCAGCTCGAGCAGTCGGTGCAGCGTCTCCACGCTCGCGGCGTCGTCGTCGACCACCACCACGCGCCTGCCGCGCAGCACGTAGCCTTCGGCATGCTCGCCGGCTGCCGCGCGCAAAGGCGCGTGGCCGGGCAGCGGCAGCTTCACGGTGAAGCAGGCGCCCTGGCCGGAGCCGGCCGATTCGGCCAGCACGCTGCCACCGTGCAGCTCCACGATGTGCTTCACGAGCGCCAGCCCGATGCCCAGGCCGCCCTGGCGGCGCGCCGTGCCGGGCTCGGCCTGCTGGAACATCTGGAACACACGCGGCAGGAAGTCGGGCGGGATGCCGCGGCCGCTGTCGCGCACCACCAGCCGAGCGAAGCCCGTGTCGCGGCCCAGGCTCACTGCCACACGCCCGCCGCCGGGGGTGAACTTCAGCGCATTGCTCAGCAGGTTCCACACCACCTGTTCGATGCGTGCGCGGTCCGCGTCGATCATCAAGGGCGTCTCGGCGACGTCCACCGCCAGGTCGATGCGCTTGTCGGCTGCTTCGCCTGCCAGCGCTTCGACGATGGTGTGCACCGTGGCCGAGCAGTCCAGCGGCTCGCGGTGGAGCGAGAGCTTGCCTGTGTTCATGCGTGACAGGTCGAGCAGGTCGTCGATGATCTGCGCCTGCGTGAGCACCGTCTTGCGGATGATCTCGGACGCACGCACCACGGCCGGCAGCGCCCGCGCCTCGGGCAGGCGACCCAGCAGCTCGGCGTTGAGCTGGATGAGGTTGAGCGGGTTCTTCAGCTCGTGCGACATCACCGCCAGGAATTCGTCTTTCAAATCGCTGGCGGCCTGGGCCTCGGCCCGCCCGGCGGTCTCGCGGCGCAGTGCGGCTTCGCGTTGGCGCTCGATGTGCTTGTTGCCGGTGAGGTCGCGCGCGATCTTGGCGTAGCCCTTGAGCCGGCCTTCGTCGTGCAGCGCGGTGGTGATGCCGCTGCAGAAGAAGCGGCTGCCGTCCTTGCGCAGGTGCCAGCGGTCGTCTTCGGCGCTGCCCTCGCGCGCGGCGCGCCGCATTTCTTCGTGCAGCACGTCGCTCTCGCGGTCTTCCTGCACGAACAGCATCGCGGCGTCGCGCCCGATCACCTCGCTGTCGGCGTAGCCGAAGATGCGCTCGGCGCCCTTGTTCCAGGTGGTGATGCGGCCTTCGAGGTCGAAGGTGATGATCGCGTGGTCCTTGGTGCTTTCAGCCACCAGGCGCATGTTTTCCTCGGCCTGGCGGCGGCCGGTCACGTCCACGAAGGTGAGCACGGCGCCGTCGATGCGGTCTTCGGTGGTGCGGTAGGGCAGCACGCGGGCGAGGTACCACTTGCCGTCCTGGCTGGTCACCTCGCGCTCGATCACGCGCAGCGACTGGAAGGCCTCGGCCGCGTCGTCGGCCAGCAGGTCGTAGTCGAGCCGGTGGGTGATGTCCAGCAGCGAGCGCCCCACGTCGGTGGGAATGAGGTTGAACAGCTTCGTGGCGTGCGGCGTGTAGCGCTTGATGCTCATGCCGCGGTCGACGAACACGGTGGCGATGTCGGTCGAGGCGATGAGGTTCTGCAGGTCGTCGTTGATCTTGCTGGTTTCCTCGACCTTGGTCTTGAGCTCGTGGTTGACGGTGATGAGCTCTTCGTTGATGGACTGCAGCTCTTCCTTGCTCGTCTCGAGCTCTTCGGTGGTGGAGCGCAGCTCCTCGTTGATGGCCTGCAGCTCCTCGTTAGAGGCCTTGAGCTCCTCGGTCGAGGTCTCGGAATGCTCGATGGTGCTCTGCAGCTGCTCCTTGGTGCGGCGCAGCTCTTCTTCGAACTGGGCCACCAGCGGGTCACGGCCCTCGGCGTCGGGGGCCTGGGCGTCCGAGGCCATGGAGTCCTCCACCTCGTCGAACAGCACCAGCACCAGCGGGCCCGAGAGCTCGGGCTCCTGCACCGGCCGCACGATCATGTTGACGTAGCGCTTGCGCCCGTCGCCCTGGATCTGCACGCGGCGTGCCTCCATGCTCTTGCCCGAGCGCATGGCCTGGAAGATCGCCGTGCGCAGCTCCAGCCGCAGCTCGGGCTGCACCAGGCTCAGCAGGTGGTGCGAAGGCGTGCCCGCGGCATGGTGCAGGAAGCGGCTTGCGTTCTCCGACAGGTGCACGATGTTGGCTTCGCCGTCGATCAGCACCGAAGGCGGCGCGTACTGCTCGGCCAGACGCTGGTGCAGGTCGGCATAGGTGACGCCGCGCTTCTCGGGCGCGGCTTCCATGCCGGGCGGCGGCTTGGGCGGCCTGCTGCCCATGGGCAAGGCGGGCACGAAGCGCGCCGAACGCGCGGCCACCTTGGCGCGGTAGATGCGCTGCTTCTTGTCCACCACCGAAAAGAGGTGCGAAGCGGTGTCGGCCGACTCGGAGCTGCCGAGAAGGAGGTAGCCACCCGGTCGCAGCGCGAAGTGGAACATCTCGAGGATCTCGTTGTGCACCTGGCGGTCGAGGTAGATCAGCAGGTTGCGGCAAGAAATGAGGTCGAGCTTCGAGAAAGGCGGGTCGCGCAGGATGTTGTGCGCGGCGAACATCACCTTCTCGCGCACCTCCTTGCGTATGCGGTACTGGCCGGCTTCCTTGTCGAAGAAGCGACGCAGCCGCGTGGGCGACAGGTCGGCTTCGATGGACGGCGGGTAGAGCCCCGCGCGGGCGACGGCGATGGCGCTTTCGTCGATGTCGGTGGCGAACAGGTGCAGCTTGCCGGACTGCTGGTGCGCCGCGGCTTCCTCGCACATGAGCATCGCAATGGAATAGGCCTCCTCGCCCGTGGCGCAGCCGGCCACCCAGGCGCGCAGGCCTTCGGCGCGCACGGTTTCGTGCTCGAACAGGCGCTGGATCACGTCGTGCTGCAGGGCGCTGAAGGCTTCCTGGTCGCGGAAGAAGTTGGTCACGCCGATGAGCAGGTCCTTCAGCAGCGCGTGCGACTCTTCCACCTGGGCCTGCAGGAAGGCGCGGTAGGCCGGCAGGTTGGGCAGCCCGTGCACCTGAAGGCGGCGTTCGAGCCGCCTCAGCACGGTGGCGCGCTTGTAGTTGCGGAAGTCGTGGCCGGTGCGCGCACGCAGCAGCACCAGGATGTCGCGCAGCGCCTCCTCCGCTTCCTTGGCGGCCTCGGGCCGTGGCGAGGTCTTGACCGGCGGTCGCTCTTCGGGGCCTTCGTCGCGCGCCAGCGGCAGCTCGATGGAACGGGCGTTGCGCCACATCTGCACCAGCTTGTCCGGCATCTCCGCCACGGGCAGCACCCAGTCCACCGAAGCGGTGGAGATGGCGGCGTGCGGCATGCCGTCGAATTCAGGGTCGCTCTGCGCCAGCGTGATGCCGCCTTCGCCCTTCACGCGCGTGAGCCCCACCGCACCGTCGGAGCCCGTGCCCGACAGCACCACGGCCACCGCGCGCTCGCGGTGCACGATGGCCAGCGTGCGGAAGAACAGATCGATCGCCACCGGCCGGCCGCGCGGGTGATCCATGTCGGACACACGCAGGTAGCCGTCGTTCATCGACAGGTGCTTGTTCGGCGGGATCACGTAGATGTGATCGCGCTCGATGGACACAGGCTCCTCGACGGTGACCACCTTCATCTGCGTGACGCCCTGCAGCAGCGCCGGCAGGTTGCTCGTGTGCTTGGGCGACAGGTGCAGCACCACCACGAAGGCCACGCCGCTGTCGCCCGGCATGTGCTCGAAGAAGGTGATCAGCGACGCCACGCCGCCAGCCGAGGCGCCCAGGCCCACGACCGGAAACTTCAGGGAGCTCGGCACCAGTTCGGACTCGTTCGGCGGTGACAGGGGGTTGGTCATGGCGGGCTCGGAGGTAACACACGATTGTGCTCCGCGGGTCGGTATGCGCCGGCGCACGGCGTTGCGGGCGCGTGGCTTGCCGGTATGAGCGGCGATGAAAGCAAATGCAGCAGCAGTGCGGCGCGACGTGGTGGTGATCGGCGCTTCGGCCGGCGGCGTGCGCGCCTTGCGCGAGCTGGTGTCGGCCTTGCCGCCGCGCTTCGGTGCGGCGGTGTTCATCGTGTTGCACATCGGGGCCCACAGCAGCACGCTGCCCGACATCCTGGCGCTCGGCAGCCACAACCCGGTGACGCACGCGATCGACGGGCAGGCCTTCGAGGCGGGCCGTGTGTACGTGGCGCCGCCCGACCATCACCTGCTGCTCGACGCCGACCGCATGCGCGTGACGCGCGGCCCGAAGGAGCACCACACGCGCCCGGCCGTGGACCCGCTGTTCCGCTCGGCCGCGTTGAGCCTGGGGCCGCGCGTCATCGGCGTGCTGCTCACGGGGCGGCTCGACGACGGCACCGCGGGGCTGCAGGCCATCAAGGCCAGTGGCGGCCTGGTACTGGTGCAGGACCCGCAGGAGGCCGAAGAGCCCGGCATGCCGCAGAGCGCGCTGCACCACGTGGTGGTGGACCACAGCCTCGCACTGGCCCCCATGGCCGCACTGCTGGCTGAGCTGACCGGCAAGGCCGTGCCGGCCGCCGAGACGCCGCCGCCGCGCCGCATCGAACAGGAGCACACCGTGAGCTTGCAGCAGGGCGCCGATGTGATGAAGGACCTCGAAGCCATAGCGTCGCCCACCTCGTTCGTGTGCCCCGACTGCAATGGCAGCCTGTGGGCGATCAAGGGCGCGGATCCACCGCGCTACCGGTGCCACACGGGGCATGCCTTCTCGCTGAGCACGCTGCGGCTGGCGCAGGAAGAAAGCACCGAGCAGGCGCTGTGGTCGGCCATACGCGCACTGCACGAGAAGCTGCTGCTGCTGGGCCAGGCCGCGGTGTTGTCGCGCCGGCAGGGCGGCGAGGCAGAAGCCGCGGCCTGCGACGTCGAAGCCGCGCGGGTCACGCAGCAGATCGGGTTGCTGCGCAAGCTCGTCGAAAGCCGCTGACCGCACGGCCGCACGCCCCGCTGCCTGCACCGAAGAAGTTGCCGAAGTCCGCGGCACAAATTGCCGCAGTGGTGCGGGGCTGCAAGCGCTGCTTCAGCCTGCAACGCTTCGGCAGTCGCTGCGGGTACATCGCTTGCCGCAACGGACTGCGATCAAAGGTTTGCAACACATGGAAAAGATGTCCATTCACGAGAGACCGCTACGCATCGCGATGATCAGTGAACATGCATCGCCATTGGCCCTGTTGGGCGGTATCGATGCAGGGGGCCAGAACCTCTACGTGGCCCACATGGCCGAATGCCTGGCACGCGCAGGGCACCGTGTCGACGTGTTCACGCGGCGCGATTCGCGCGACGTGCCCGCCGTGGTGCGCGTGAAGCCGCGCCTGCGCGTGCTGCACATCCCGGCGGGTCGCCCAGGCTTCATCGCGAAGGAACAACTGCTGCCCCACATGCCGCAGTTCTACGAAGCCTGCAGGCGCATCTGCGGCGAGCGCATGCATTACGACGTGGTGCATGCGAACTTCTTCATGTCGGGCTGGGTGGCGCTGCAACTCAAGCGCCGCCTGGGCCTGCCCTTCGCCATCACCTTCCATGCGCTCGGCCTGGTGCGGCGCGAGCACCAAAGGCAGGCAGATGGGTTTCCGCTGCAGCGCCTCGACATCGAGCGGCAGATCGTGTGCGACGCCGACTGCGTGGTGGCCGAGTGCCCGCAAGACGAGCTCGACCTCGTGCGCCTGTACGGTGCGCACCACGACCGCATGGCCATGGTGCCCTGCGGCTACGACCCCGGCGAATTCCAGCCGATGGACCGGGCGCTGGCGCGCGCATCGCTGGGCCTCGGCGAGCACGAGTTCGTCTTGTTGCAACTCGGCCGGCTGGTGCCGCGCAAGGGCATCGACAACGTGATCCATGCGCTGAAGCACCTGCCGCCGCGCGTGCCGGCCCGGCTGCTGGTGGTGGGGGGCGAGTCCGACGAGCCTGACGGGCGCGTCACGCCAGAGATCGGCCGGCTGCGCGCCATCGCCGGTGAACTCGGCGTGGCCACGCAGGTGCACTTCGTGGGCCGCCGGCAGCGCAACGAGCTCCGGCGCTACTACGCGGCGTGCGACGTCTTCGTCACCACGCCGTGGTACGAGCCCTTCGGCATCACACCGCTGGAGGCGATGGCCTGCGCCACGCCGGTGGTGGGCTCGGCGGTGGGCGGCATCCAGTACACCGTGTTGCACGGCGTGACCGGCCAGCTCGTGCCGCCGCACGACCCTCGGGCGCTGGCGCGCTGCCTCACCGAGCTGTACGACAACCCCACGCTGGCCCGCGCGATGGGGCGTGCCGGCCTCGAGCGCGTGCGTTCCACCTTCACGTGGGAGCGTGTGGCTGCGCAGCTGGCCGCGGCGCTGCAGGGTGTGTGCGCCACCCCCGAAGCACAGCGTGCGGCGCATCGCACGCTGGCGCTGGAAGCGCCGGCCTCCAGGGCCTCTTCACGGCAAGCAACACCCACGGTGCAGTCATGACGACGACGAACACGACTCTCGAAAACAAGGCGGTGCTGGTCACCGGTGCGGGCCGTGGGCTCGGCGCGGCCATCGCGCGGCGGCTGGCCGCTTCGGGCGCACGCGTGGCGGTGGCCGACCTGCAGCCGCAACTGGCCGAAGAATGCGCGCGCGCCATCGACCCGCAAGGAGAGCGGGCGTTGCCGCTGACGCTGGACGTGGCGGACCTCACCTCGGCCAAGGCCGCGGTCGAGGCCACCTGCCAGCGCTTCGGCGGGCTCGACGTGCTGGTCAACAACGCCGGCACCGACGTCACCGCGCCCATCGACGAGCTCTCGTTCGAAGCGTGGGACCGCGTGCTCGCCACCAACCTGAAGGGCCCGTTCCTGATGAGCAAGCTCGCGCTGGCTGCATTGCGTGCATCGGACGGCGGGCAGGGCGGTCACATCGTCAACATCGCCTCCACCGCGGCGCGGCGCACCTGGCCCAACGCAAGCGCCTACCACGCCAGCAAATGGGGCCTGGTGGGCTTGTCGCACGCGCTGCATGCCGAGCTGCGGCCGCAAGGTGTGCGCGTGTCCACCGTGATCGCCGGCGGCATGCGCACGCCGTTCCTGCTCGACCGCTTTCCGGACCTCGACCCCGCGCGGCTGCAGGACCCGGCCAACGTGGCCGAGGCGGTGCACTTCATGCTCACCATGCCGCGCGAATCGGTGGTGCCCGAAATGATGGTGCTGCCGCTGCAGGAGACCTCCTGGCCATGACGCGAGCGGCGGTGTTTCTCGACAAGGACGGCACGCTCGTTGAGAACGTGCCGCACAACGTGGATCCGGCGCTGCTGGAGTTCACGCGCGGCGCCGTCGAGGCGCTGCAGCGGCTCGCGCGTGCGGGCTACGCGCTTTTCGTCGTGAGCAACCAGCCCGGCGTGTCGCTGGGCCTGTTCGACCGCGCCGCGCTCGACCGAGTGCTGCAGGCCCTGCGCGGCATGCTGAGCGAACACGGCGTGGAGCTCGACGCCATCTACGCCTGCCCGCACGGGCCCGCCTCGCACGGCGTGACCGGCTGCGGCTGCCGCAAGCCTGCCCCCGGGCTGCTGCAGCGCGCGGCCGACGAATTCGACATCGACCTCGAGCGCTCGTGGATGGTGGGCGACATCCTCGACGACGTGCAGGCCGGCCGCCGCGCCGGCTGTCGCACCGTGATGCTCGACGTGGGCAACGAAACCGAGTGGCGCCTCAGCGACGAAAGGCTGCCGCATTTCGGCGTGGCCGACCTCGCCGAGGCGGCCGACGTGATCCTCGAAGAAGACGGCCGGACATCGGCCTATCCAGCAGTGAAGGCAGTACACGATGTTTCCTGAAGCCGTTGTTTTCGATGCCCCGGTGCAGCGCCGCTGGCACAAGGTGCGCAAGCTGCTCGCCGTGCGCCTGGACAACCTGGGCGACGTGCTGATGACCACGCCCGCGCTGTCGGCCATAAGGCAGAGCCTGCCGGGTGCGCACATCACGCTGCTCGCATCGCCCTCGGGCGCGGCGCTGCAGCCTTTCATCGACGAGGTGGACGAGGTGATCACCTACGCCGCGCCGTGGATGAAAGGGCGCGCCGCGGCCCAGCCGCACGCCACGGCGGAAGACGAGCTGGCCATCGTGCGGCGGCTGGCCGAAGAACAGTTCGACGCCGCGGTCATCTTCAGCTGCTACACGCAAAGCGCGTTGCCGGCCGCGCTGTTGTGCCGCCAGGCCGGCATCCCGCTGCGCCTGGCGCACTGCCGCGAGAACCCCTACGGCCTGCTCACCGACTGGGTGCCCGACCCCGAGCCGCAGCATGGCATACGCCACGAGGTGGAGCGCCAGCTCGCACTGGTGGGCTCGGTGGGCTATCACACCGAAGACGACCGCATGCGCTTCGACTACCGCAGCGAAGACCTGGTGAGCCTGTGCGCCAAGCTCGAAACGCTGGGTGTAACACCCAAGCGGCCGTGGGTGGTGGTGCACCCGGGCGCCAGCGCGCCGTCGCGCCGCTACCCCGCCGCGCAGTTCGGCGAAGCGGCAGACCTCATCGCCGCCGACGTGAACTGCCACGTGCTCTTCACCGGCTCGGCCGACGAAGCCGACCTCGTGCTCACGGCCCAGGCCCGCATGCAGCGGCCGGGCGTGTCGCTGGCCGGGGAGCTGTCGCTGGGCGAGCTGGCCGCGCTCATCGCGCATTCGAAGCTGCTGGTCTCCAGCAACAGCGGGCCGGTGCACATCGCCGCCGCGGTGGGCACGCCGGTGGTCGACCTCTACGCGCTCACCAACCCGCAGCACACGCCGTGGCGCGTGCCCTCGCGCGTGCTCAACCACGACGTGCCGTGCCGCAACTGCCTGAAGAGCGTGTGCCCGCAGGGCCACCACCATTGCCTGCGGCTGGTGACGCCGCAGGCCGTGGCGCAGGCCGCGCACGAGCTCATCGAGCTGCGGCCCGAGCCGCAACCCTGGCAACCCGCGGAGGACGACGAACACGGCAGCGCGCTGCACGAGGGCAACACCGCCAGCGCCGTGTTCGCGTTGACGCCTGAGTTTGCAGCCGCACCATGATCACCCTGGGCATCAACGCCGCCTTCCACGACAGCGCTGCCGCGCTGGTGAAGGACGGCCAGCTCATCGCCGCGGCGGAAGAAGAGCGCTTCACCCGCATCAAGCACGCGAAGCGGCCGCTGCCCTTCACCGCGTGGGAGCTGCCCTTCCATGCCATCGACTACTGCCTGCGCGAAGCCGGCGTGCTGCTGGGCGAGGTGGACGACGTGGCCTACAGCTACGACCCGCGCCGCTTCCTGCGCGGCCATGCGGTGGGCGCCACCATCGAGTTGCCGCTCGAGCCCTCGGCCGAGCCGCGTGGCGGTTCTGAAGGCTCGTGGGAAAACCCCTGGGACCCGCTGTTCGCGAGCTACGTGATGAACGCGCCACGCCAGCTCGCCAGCGGCGCGCCGCACGACCTGAAGGCCCGCTTCGCCGGCGTGCACCACCCCGGCCCCTACCGCTGGAATTTCGTCGAGCACCACCTGTGCCACCAGGCCAGTGCCTTTCTCGCCGCGCCCTTCGAGCACTGCGCGGTGATGACGCTCGACGGCCGCGGCGAACACGCCACCACCGTCTACGGCCGCTGGCGCCACGGGCACTACCAGCAGCTGGGTGAAGTGACCATGCCCAGCTCGCTGGGCCTGCTGTACGAGCAGATCACCAGCCACCTGGGCTTTCTGCATTCGAGCGACGAATACAAGGTGATGGCGCTGGCCGCGCTGGGCCGCCCCACCTACGCGGAAAAGCTGCGCCGCCTCATCAAGGTGGGCCACGCCGGGCGCTACGAGATCGAGCCCTTCGACCCCGTGGCGCTCTTCGGCCCGGCGCGCCACAAGGGCGGGCCGATGACGCAGGTCCACTTCGACCTCGCTGCGTCGCTGCAGGCCGTGCTCGAAGAAACGGTGCTGCAGCTGACGGCCTGGCTGCGCGAGGCCAGCGGCGAACGCTACCTCGCCATGGCCGGCGGCGTGGCGCTGAACTGCGTGATGAACGCGAAGCTGCGCGACGCGGGCATCTTCGAGCAGGTGTGGGTGCAGCCGGCAGCTGGCGATGCCGGTACCGCGCTGGGCGCCGCGCTGTGGATCGACGTGCAGCACCAGCGTGCCGAAACCGGCCGCCTGCGCCACTGGGCCATGGAGCATGCCTACTGGGGCCCAGGCTATGGCGACGATGAGATCGAGGCGCTGCTGCGCTGGGCCAAGCTGCCCTACCGCCGCCTCGACGACGTGGCCGAAGAGACCGCGCAGCTGCTCACGCAGGACCGCATCATCGGCTGGTTCCAGGGCCGCATGGAATTCGGGCCCCGTGCCTTGGGCGCGCGTTCCATCATCGCGTCGCCGCTGCATGCCGAAATGCAGGCGCGCCTGAACGAGCTGAAGGACCGCGAGGACTTCCGCCCCGTGGCGCCGGTGGTGCCCGAAGACGACCTGGGCGACTGGTTCCGCCCCGCGCAGGCCAACGGCGGCAGCGCGCCCTTCATGCTGTTCATCTACGACGTGCCGGTCGACAAGGCCGAGCGCATTCCCGCCGTCTGCCATGCCGACCGCACCGCGCGCGTGCAGACCGTGCGGCGCGGCACCAACCCGCGCTATTACGACGTGCTCAAGGCCTTCGGCCGCGCCACCGGCGTGCCGGTGCTGGTGAACACCTCGTTCAACGTGCGCGGCGAACCCATCGTCAACACGCCGCGCGATGCGCTCAACGCGTTCTGGAGCACGCCGCTGGACGCGCTCGTGATCGGCAGCTTCCTGCTGGAGAAAGGCAAATGCTGAGCTTGCAGGTTTCGGTGGTGGTGCCCACCTACAAGCGGCCCGATCTGCTGCGGCGCTGCCTCGAAGCGCTGCTCACGCAATGCCTCGTGCCCACCGCCTACGAGATCGTGGTGGTGGACGACGCACCCACGCCCGAAACCCGCTACCTCGTCGAGGGGCTCGCATCCATTACGCGCGGCGTGCCGGCGCTGCACTACCTCACCGCGCCCGACACGCAAGGCCCGGCCGGCGCGCGCAACCGCGGCTGGCGCTTCGCGGCTGCGCCCGTCGTCGCCTTCACCGACGACGACACCGTGCCCGACGAGAACTGGCTGCTCAAGGGTCTGCAGGCGCTGGAAGAGGACGAGCAGCTGGCCGCCGTGTGGGGCCGCGTGGTCGTGCCGCTGCCCGAGGAGCCGACCGACCACGAGAAGAACACCAAGGGCCTGGAGCGCGCCGGCTTCGTGACCGCCAACTGCCTGGTGCGGCGCGACGCGCTCGAGGCCATCCACGGCTTCGACGAGCGCTTCCGCCGCGCATGGCGCGAAGACACCGACTTGTACTTCCGCCTCACCGAGCTGGTGGGGCCGGTGGCCCAGGCGCCGCAGGCCGTGGTGGTGCACCCGGCACGCAAGGCGCCCTGGGGCGTGAGCCTGTCGCAGCAGGCCAATGCCTACTTCGACGCGCTGCTCTACAAGCAGCACCCGAGCCGCTACCGGGAGGTGGTGCGGCGGCGACCGCCATGGCGCTACTGCTTCATCGTGGCCGCCACGCTGGGCGCGGGGGTGGCGGCGGTGGCGGGGGCCTGGATGTGGGCTTCGTTGTTGCTGCTGGCGGCACTGGCCGGCGTGGTGGACTTCGCGCACGAGAGGCTCAAGGGCACCTCGCATGCGCCCGCCCACGTGGCGGAGATGCTGGTCACCTCGGCCGTGATCCCGTTCCTGTCGGTTTACTGGCGGCTGGCGGGGTCGATCCGCTTCCGCGTCTTCTACCTGTAGGGCGACGTGCAGGCCCCGGCACTGCTCCAGCGTACGGCCACCGTGCCGGCGTTCGTGCACGGGGCTCACGCGCCAGTGCTGGCCGCCGACGAAGTGCACCGCATCGGCGTGTTCCGCGCGCTGATGCTGGGCGACGTGCTGTGCGCGGTGCCCACGCTGCGCGCACTGCGGCAGGCCTATCCGCACGCACGCCTCACGTTCATCGGCCTGCCGTGGGCACGCGAGCTCGCCCTGCGCCTGCCGCAGGTGGACGACTTCCTGACCTTCCCCGGCTTCCCCGGCCTGCCTGAAACCGTGCCGCAATTGCAGGCGCTGCCGCAGTTCCTCAAGGACGCACAGCAGCGCCGCTTCGACCTGCTGGTGCAGCTGCACGGCAGCGGTGAGCTCAGCAACTCCATCGCGGCCTGCTGCGGCGCCAGCCACCTGGCCGGCTTCTTTGCCGAAGGCCGCTATTGCCCCGAGCCGGCGCTGTTTGCCCCGTGGCCGCAGGCCGGTCACGAGATCGAGCGGCTGCAGCGTGTGCTCGATGCGCTGGGCCTGCCGCGCGCCGGCAGCGAACTGGAATTTCCCTTGCGCGAGGCAGACCGTGTGGGGCTGGCCCTGGTGTGGCCTGAAGGGCGCGCGCCGCAGGGCGGCTACGTGTGCCTGCACCCCGGCGCGCAACTGCATTCGCGGCGCTGGCCGGCGCGCCGTTTTGCCGCGGTGGCCGACCGGCTGGTGGAGCAGGGCTGGGCCGTGGTGTTGACCGGCACCGCGGGGGAACGGCCCATCGGCGACGAGCTGCAGGCCGCGATGCACCTGCGCTGCATCGACATGATCGGCCGCACCACGCTGTGGGAGCTGGGTGCGCTGATGGAAGGCGCGGCGCTGCTGGTGTGCAACGACACCTCGGTGTCGCACATCGCCGCGGCGTTCGGCACGCCGAGCGTGGTGGTGAGCTGCGGTGCCGAAGTGTCGCGCTGGGCGCCGCTGGATCACGCGCGCCATCGCGTGCTGTGGCACGACGAACCCTGCCGCCCCTGCACCCACGAAAGCTGCCCCACCGCGCACGAGTGCGCGCTGGCCATCAGCCCCGATGCGGTGAGCGGGGCCGCGTTGGCGCAACTCGAAAAGGCGGTCGGCCATGTCCACTAGGTCGGGCTCCACAACGTCCGGCAGGCGGTTGCGCGTGCTCACCTGGCACGTGCACGGCAACTACCTGTACTACCTCACGCAGGTGCCGCACGACTTCTACCTCGTGACCGATGCGCAGCGCAGCCCGCACCACGCCGGGCGCAGCGGCACGCTGCCCTGGGGCGACAACGTCTTCGAGCTGATGACCGACGCGGTGCGCGACACCGAATTCGACGTGGTGCTCTACCAGTCGCGCGATGCGTGGGAGCATGAACGCCACATGCTGCTGTCGCCCGCGCAGCTGCGGCTGCCCGCGGTCTACCTCGAACACGACCCGCCGCAGGAGCACCCCACCAACACGCGCCACTGGGTCGACGAGCCCGGCATGCTGCTGGTGCACGTGACCCACTTCAACGCGCTCATGTGGGACAGCGGCCGCACGCCGACGCGTGTGGTCGAGCACGGCGTGCGGCTGCTCGATGCGCAGGCGCGTTACACCGGCGAGCTGCAGCAGGGCGTGGCCGTGGTCAACAACATCGACCGCCGAGGCCGCCGCCTCGGGCTCGACGTGTACGAACAGGTCGTGCAACGCGTGCCCATCGCGCTGGTGGGCATGGGCGCCGAGCGGCTGCGTCACCTGGGCGGGCAGGGCGAAATGCCCAACCACCAGCTGCCGAGCTTCATGGCACGGCACCGCTTCTTCTTCAACCCCATTCGCTACACCAGCCTGGGGCTCGCGATCGTGGAGGCCATGATGGTGGGGCTGCCCGTCATCGGCCTGGCCACCACCGAGCTGGCCAGCCTTGTTCGCAACGGCGAATCAGGCCATGTCGACACGCGCATCGAGCCGCTCGTGGACACCATGCAACGCCTGCTGCGCGACCCCGGCGAAGCCCAGCACCTGGGCCGCGGTGCGCGGGCGCTGGCGCAGGAGCGCTTCAACATCGAACGCTTCGTGGACGACTGGCTGGTGGTGTTCAAGACCGTGGCGCTGTGAGCGCCATCTGGCCTCACCCGGCGCTTCATCAGCGCTTGCGCGCCAGCGTCACGCCGTCGCTGAAGGGCAGCAGCGACAGGTCGATGCGCTCGTCGCCATGCAGCTTGTCGTTGAGCGCACGCAGGGCGGCGGTGTCGGCGTCGTCGGCATCGCCCCGGGTCACGCTGCCGCCCCACAAGGTGTTGTCGATGACGATGAGGCCACCCGGGCGCAGCAGCGTGAGGCAGCGCTCGTAGTAGGCGTCGTAGCGGCTCTTGTCGGCGTCGATGAACGCGAAGTCGTACTGCGCGCTTTCACCGGCGGCGAGCCGCTCGTCCAGCGTCTGCAGCGCCGGTGCGATGCGCAGGTCGATCTTGTGCGCCACACCGGCCTGCGCCCAGTAGGGCTTGCCGATGCGCGTGTATTCATCGCTCACGTCGCAGGCCAGCACGCGGCCGTCTTCCGGCAGTGCGAGCGCCACGCACAGCGCGCTGTAGCCGGTGAACACGCCCACTTCGATGGTGCGCCTGGCCCCCAGCAGCCGCACCAGCAGCGCCATGAACTGGCCCTGTTCCGGCGAGATCTGCATGCCGGCATGCGGGTGGCTGCTCGTGGCTTCGCGCAAGGCGGCCTGGGCCGGGTGCTCGCGCAGCGAATGGTCGAGCACATAGCGGTACAGCGTGTCGGTCAACTGCAGGGTGCGTAGCGTCATCGTCCTCTCCTGGTGTGGTCGGCAGTGCGGGCCGGCCAGTCTGCACGAACATGGGACGGGACGATGGCAGCGTGGTCACCAGGCACCGCGCTTCAGCGGCTGGCCGCATGCCGGTATCTCGCTCCTTGCCTTGGCGATTTCATGACGCTTTATCGATCAAACGATGGTTGAGGTTTGGCGGCGTTGAGGCCCCTCTTTTTGGGGGGGGGATGCATTTGCTTGCAAATCGAGAAGCGGATCAGGACACTGCGCGCTTTTTTCCAGGCACGAATGGCAAAAGCCCACGTGCCGCAGTTGGACAGAGCAAAGGGGAGGAAGCGTGTCTAAACAGTTCAAGAGCGGCGCCACGCTCGTCAAGGCGTGGGTGGTGGCGGCACTGTGCGTGGCCAGCCAGGGCGGGATGGCCCAGGAAGTCGTGCCGGACTTCTACAAGGAACCCGGGGTTTATCCGAACCGTGACTACGTCAACCAGCACGTCACGGAAAACGTCGATCCGTTCACCGGGTCACTCCAGATCCATTCCGTGGATGTCCACGTCCCGGGCAACGGAGGCTTCGCCCTCCAGGTCGTGCGCTCCTACAACAGCAACCGGATCAACCCGGGCAACCCCGCCGACCTGAGCACCAACTCGCTGGCCGGCATGGGCTGGACCGTCCACTTCGGCCGTGTGCTCAAGGCCCGCAACACCAACATCTGCCTCAACACGGACCCTGCCGCCGTCGGCGACAACCCCGTCATCGAACTGCCGGATGGCAGCCGCCAGCCTCTGGCGTTCACACCGTCGGGTTCGCCGCTGATGCTCTCGACCCAGCACTGGAAGGCCGAGTGCCTCGGCGCCGGCACGGGCCTGGCCGTCTACTCGCCCGAAGGCCTGCGCTACGACATGACCCAGGTCGTGCAGGAAGTCGGCGGCACACAACCCGTCTACGCGTGGTACGCCACCAAGATCACGGACCGCAACGGCAACGCCGCCACCATCAGCTACGCCGCCTCCGCGTCGCCGCAGATCAGCAGCGTCTCCACGAGCGATGGCCGCAGCCTCTCCTTCACCTACCTCGACTCGGGACTCGCGAGCCGACGCATCAGCACCATCTCGACCGGCACGCGCACCTGGACCTATGGCTACACCGCCGTCTCCGGCGTGGCCGGGCGCTACGTCCTCACGCAGGTGACGCGCCCGGGCGGCACCAGCTGGCGGTACGCCTACAACGGCCTCATCGGCAGCGACAACGCCGGCAACTACCAGATGCTGCGCATGACCTACCCGGAGGGCGGCACCATCACCTACGGGTATGGCCACGTCTACTTCGACTCGGTGTCGAACCCGGCCAGCCGCTCCGTCGTGGTCCGCACCAAGAGCACCAGCGATGGCGGCTCCTGGAGCTTCACGTATGCCCCGGGCAGCGCCAACGTCTACGACACCACGACGGCCGTGACACCGGCCGGCACGATCACCTACAAGCACATCGGTGCCAACTACGCGACCTCCGGGTCGGTGTGGCGCGTCGGCCTGCTGATGGAAAAGTCCACCGCGGGCCTGCAGACCGAAACCTACAGCTGGTCTTCGCAAAAGATCTCCGACGAGAACAACTGGCGTGAAGGCGCATTCCGGACCCGCCTCGACACCGAGGTCTACGCGCCGGTCCTCACCCAGAAGACCATCGTGCGTGGCGGTGCCACCTACCGCACCACGCTGTCCAACCACGACACCTACGGCAACCCCCGCACGGTGGTCGAGGCCGGCCCCAACGGCGGCAGCCGCACCACCACCCTGAGCTACTACATCAACACCACGCGCTGGATCGTGCGGCAGGTCGACGACGAGACCACGGCCAACGTCGGCAGCGTCATCCGTGGCTGGGACAACGATGGCAACCTGCTCTCCGAATCCCGTGACGGCGTGACCACCACCTACACGCGCCACGCCTCGGGCGACGTGTGGACCGTCGTGCGGCCCGGTTCGCGCACCTACACGTACACCGACTACCTTCGCGGCATTCCCAGGAGCGAGGCCCACCCCGAGGGCGTGGCGATCAGCCGCACCGTCAGCGCGGCCGGCAACGTCGAGAGCGAAACCAACGGCGAACTCCGGACCACGGCCTACGAATACGACGGCCTCAACCGCGTCACCAAGATCACCCCGGCGCGCGGTGCGCCCACGACGATCGCCTACACCGCGACGACGCGCACCGCGCTGCGCTACAAGCTCGAGCAAGCCGCGACGTTCGACGGCTTCGGGCGGCTCGTCAGCATGACCACCGGCGGCCAGCCCGTGGCGTTCCAGTACGACGCCCTGGGCCGCCAGACCTACAAGTCCATCGTCGGGTTCACCAACGTGGGCGACTCGTTCCAGCACGACGCGCTGGGCCGTGTGACGCGCATCACGCACAACGCCGACAACAGCTGGCGCGGCTTCACCTACGGATCGAATGCCGGCATCCCCACGCTGGCGGACCGCGACGAGCGCGGCCACGTCACCACCTATGCCTACCGCGCCTACGGAGACCCGGACAAGGCCGTCGTGATGAGCATCGCGGCACCGGTGAGCGAGGCCAGCGTGAGCATCGCGCGCAACGGCCGCGACCTGGTGACCAGCGTCACGCAGGCCGGCATCACCCGCCAGTTCGGCTACGACAGCCGCTACTACCTCACCTCGACGACCCATCCGGAAGTGGGCACCACCACCTACGGGCGAGACGCTGCCGGCAACATGACCAGCAAGCAGGTCGGCACCTCCGGCACGACCGTCTACGAGTACGACGGCCGTGACCGCCTGTGGCGGGTGACCTACCCCAACGGTTCGCCCTCCACGGTGACCAACACCTACACGCGCACCGACAAGCTCAAGACCGTCACCAACGCCGTGGCGACGCGCCGCTACGACTACGACGCCAACGACAACGTCACCGTCGAGGCGCTGAACATCGACGGGCTGGAGCTGATCGCCAACTACGCGTACAGCGAAGCCGACCAGCTTTCGACGATCACCTACCCGGTGCACAAGCGACTGGTCGAACTCAACCCCGACATGCTGGGCCGCCCGCAGCGCATCTCGATCGGCGGGGCGACCATGCTGAACTCGACGTTCTGGCCCAACGGCCAGGTGCGCGAGATCGCCTACGTCGGCGGTTCACGGGTCACCTACGGCCAGAACACGCGCGAGCGCATCAACACCATCACGCTGCAGACCGGCGACAACACCACGCACATCAACAGCACCCTGAGTCACGACGTGGCCGGCAACCTGCTGGGTGTCAGTGACGGCGTGGATGCGTCCTACAACCGCACCTACGCCTACGACGCCATCAACCGGCTGACCACCGTCAACGGCCCCTGGGGCAACGGCCTCGTGCAGTACGACGGCCGCGGCAACATTACCTCGTACGTCACAGGATCGGAGTCGAAGGCCTACACCTACGACGCGCAGAACCGGCTGAGCCGCGTGCAGCTAAGCGGTGCGGCCGGCACGAACACGCTGCCGCTCACCTATACCGACCCGTACGGCAACATGTCGATCGACCGGGCAGGCTACGTCTACGACAACGCCAGCAACCTGGTCCACACGAACGCCTATTTCTTCAACTACGACGGCGCGAACACCCGTGTCAAGACCGTCGACTCGAACACCGGAGCCACCACCTACGAATTCCGCTCCGTGCATGGCTTGCTGCTGGCCGAGTGGGTCAAGGAGCCGGGGTACTACGACATCCTGAAGGAACACGTGTACTTGGCCGGCCGCGAGGTGGCCGAGCAGCAGACCAACTTCCTGGGTAGCGAAGTGCTGCCCTCGGGGTGGCACTTCATGCAGTACGACGCCACCGGCTCGCTCATGTCGGGCACCTGGGCCGGCGGCGGGCTGCTCTACAAGGAGACCTACCGCCCCTACGGCGAGCAGATGACCGGCAGCGGCCGCGGCTTGACCAAGCGGGCCTTCGCAGGCCATACGCAGGACTCCTCGACTCTCATCTACATGGGCGGTCGCTACTACAACCCGCAACTCGGGCGCTTCTACTCGATCGACCCGAAGGAGGCCGAGCCGGGTGACCTGCACAGCCTGAACCGCTACGCCTACGCGAACAACAACCCGTACCGCTACGTCGATCCGGACGGGCACAGCCCGCTGGACCTGGCGTTCTTCGCCGTCGATGCGGTGAAGCTGGGCGTGGCGCTGTACAAGGGCGAAGGTGTTCGGGACGCTGCCTTCGACCTGGGCATGAGCACCCTGGGGGTGTTCAGCCCGGTGCCCGGCTCCGGGCAGGCGTTGAAGACCCTGCGCGTGGCTGACAAGGTTGTGGATGGGATGAGGGCGGCGGACCATGCGGTCGATGCTGGAAACGCCGCAAAGGGCGTAGCGGCCGGCGCCGACAATGCCGGCCATGTCCTTAAGCTCAAGAATCAGCTTGCGAGTCAGGCCCAGATGGCTGAGGCCGGGACGATCATGGCGGGCCCTGGTGGTCGCGTTGCGTTCCGGGATGCACAGCGAGTGGCGAGCGAACACGGTGGCAATGCTGCTGATTGGGTCAAGAAAACCAGTTCGTCCTTTACGGACGGCAAAGGGACGAGATTCGAGACCCATTGGGTTGAGAACATCAAGACCGGACAGCGGGTTGAGTTCAAGACGAAATTCCCCGAGTGAAGATGGAACACGCAGAGAACCTTGACTCGAAGCGACGTGAGTTGGTCGCTGTGGCGAAATCGATGCTGGCAGGCGAAGCCAATTTGCTCGAGGGCGTGCGCCGTGTATGTGCATTGCGATTTGCTGTCGAAGACCCTGAGAACGAAGTCTTTCTGGCAATTCGTGCGATCGACTCAGAGACCGACCACTTCCCGCTGGGTGCAATGCGTGCAAGCTGTAGCCCAGAGTACTTGACCCGTGTTGACGACGAAATGCAGACTTACCTGGCTGAAGCGCGCGAAGACATTCTTCAGGCTTGCCAGAAGATTGTGGAAGCGTTCTCTTAAGGGCGCCTGGCCTTCGTTCACAACGCCCGCTTGTGCGGGCGTTGTTCATGCGTCGGCGCGATGTGCTGCAGAGGCTCAGTCCTTGGTCTTCTTCTCGTCGTTCGTGACGAACCCGATGGGCCGCTTGGGCGGATCGGGCGGCGTCATCAGCTCGCGCAGCGCGTCGAGATCACTACTCTGAGACCGCGGCTCTTTTGTCGGTGGATTGATGCCGGTAGTCCAACGCCCGCTCCGCGGGCATTTCCTTTTCTTTGGGGCACAGAAGGTCTACCCTTCAAACCCAACATCCGCAATGAACCAAGACTTGTTGCCGCCGTGCGGCAAGAACCGCATCAATGCCGCCACGCTGCTGGCCAGCGTTCTTCTCTGCGCCTGCGGAGCGGGGGATTCCCCCTCGGAGCCCCAGGCCGAGCCGCCCCCTGCCGCTTTGCAAGCCGAGGCCTCCCCGCAGATCGTGTCGATGGCGCAATCCCTGCCGGCACCGCCGCCAGTGGCAGCACCCGTGCTGGCCGCCGTGCCACCAGCCCCGGACGAACGGCCATTGCGTGCGCCTGCTGCGCAAAAGCGTGCGCACAGCGATCGTGAACAGGTGCCGCCCCTGTCGGTGCTCAGACAAGTCGTCCAAACCGGCCTGAGTCAACCGACAGACCTGGCGTTCGCGTCGGACGGCGTCATGTTCTACACAGACTTCAGGCAAGGCCTGTTCGCCAAGCACAGGCGTGAAGCCGCTGCCTTGGTGGATGTCTCCGGCGACGCGCAGACGGCCCACTGGCATGGAGCACTGAGTGTCGCCGTCGATCCCGACTTCGTGCGCAACCGCCAGGTGTTCGTCCTGTTCGCGTCCAAGCCAGCCGGCTACCGCATCGCGAAGCTCAAGCTCAACGCCGCGATGACCCGGGCCACGAGCAGCATCGACATCCTGCGCATCGACACCGACACAGAAAAGATCAACGGCGGTGTCGCAGATGCGGGCTGCCGCATCCGCTTCGGTGCCGACGGCTTCCTGTATGTGGGGCTGTGCCAGGGGCTCTCGCTGGCAGGCCCGCTGCCCACCGGTGCCGTGCTGCGCATCGACCGCGAAGGCAAGGCCGCGTCGGGCAACCGCTCGCCCGCCGGCCTCGACGAACGAGTACTCGCCGATGGCTTCAGGCAGCAGGCTGGTCTGGCCTTCCACCCGCAGACCGGCACCCTGCTGGTGGCCGAGCGCCAGACCGAAGGATGGGATGCCCTGTCCTGGGTGACGCCGGGGTCGACCCGGCCGGTGGTGGTCTGGCGCAACAACACGCCACGGGAAGGCATGACCGGCATCGACCGCCTGCGCCTGCCGCTGTGGAAGGACTGGCGCAACGCACTGGCCGTGACCTTCGAAGGTGGACGAAGGATCGCCGTGATCAAGCTCGACGGCAAGGGCCGGATGGCGGCAGAGGTCGACCTGGCACTCAACCAGGGCACCGGATTCAGGGCGATGGCCGAGGGGCCAGACGGCCTGTACGTCGTGACCCTCGGCAAGGGCTCCGGAGAAGAGATCTGGCGCATCGCGCCCTTGTGACGGGCCAACAAGCCGCAAGCATCGTGGCCTGATCCAGCAGTTCATGATGAACCACGGGTGGAACAAGTGCGGCGCTCGGGGCTGAGGTCGGGATAGGACGGCAGTTATCGACAGCGTGGTCAGCCCTCTTCAGCGGCTGGCCGCACCGGTGGCCGGCGGGGCCGACACCGGCAGCTTCTGCGCGGCGGCGAGGTGTGCCTTCAGCGTGGGCAGCGTGCGCTCGGCGAAGGCCTTGATCTCGGGGTCGCGCGCTTCCCTGGCGGCGCGCTCGAACATCGAGATGTCGTCCTTGTGGTCGGCAATGCCCACCGTCTCGACGAACTGGCGGTCGAATTGGTGGCCCTGTGCCGCGGCGAGCCGGTCGAGCGTGGGCTTCTTGCCAGCCGGTACCTCGGTGGGCACGGTCACGTTCTTCTTGGTGGCCAGCACCTTGAGCTGCTCGTTGGCGGCGCTGTGGTGCTGCACCAGCATTTCGGCGAACTCGCGCACCTTCAGGTCGGTGGCTTTCTGCGCGGCAGAACGCGCGGCGCTCACCTCGTACAGGCCCATGGCAGTGGCCGAGGTCACGAAGTTCTGGTCGGCCAGGCCCAGCTGACCCGCGCCGGCACCCGTGCCGCTGGTCGGCGGCGTGCTGGTGCCCGCGGCGTTGAGTGCGCCTTGCTGCTGTTGCTGTTGTTGCTGTGCCGTGGTGTCGGCCGGGGCCTGCGAGCCGCCAACGAGTCCACCGCCCAGGCCGGGTGGGATGGCGGAAGCCGCTGCTGCATCGGCGGCGCTGTGCGCGTCCGCCGAGGTCGCATTCGGGTTGTCGGCCACGGTGGGTGGGTTCGGGGCCACGGCCCGTTCTTCCGGTCGATCGGGGAAGGACCACAGGCCCGCGGCCAGCGCGGCGACCAGCACGCCGGCCACCACACCCAGCCCGGTGGTGATGTTCTTTCGCAAAGCCATGACGCGTGCTCCTGCAGCGGTACGGGATCCCCTACGTCCGGCACAACACGTGCCCGTTGGCCTCACACGCACCGTTCCGACAAGAAGGCACAACGATGGATTGGCAGTTTCTACGCGACGAATTACAGAGATTCGACCTCCACCTTTTCACCCTCGGCGGCACCAGCTTCACGTTGTGGTCGTTCGTGAAGCTCGTCATCGCGCTCATCGTGCTGTTCTACATGGCCAGCTGGCTCAACCGCTGGGCCGTGAGGAAGGTGCTGCAGCACGCCAACGTGGACGCCGGCCTGCGCCAGTCGATCGGCTCCATCGTCCACTACCTCGTGCTCATCGTCGGCATTGCGGTGATCCTGCAGAACGCGGGCATCAAGCTCACCGCCTTCGCGGTGGTGGCCGGTGCGGTGAGCGTGGGCATCGGCTTCGGCCTGCAGAACATCATCAGCAACTTCATCAGCGGTCTCATCGTGATGTTCGAGCGGCCCATCAAGGTGGGCGACCGCATCGAGGTGGCCGGCGTCGAAGGCACCGTGCATGAGATCGGCGCGCGGCGCACGACCATCGTCACCAACGACAGCATCGCGATCCTGGTGCCCAACCAGAAGTTCATCACCGACAACGTGGTGAACCTCGTCTACATGGACTACCAGATCCGCCTGCGCGTGCCGGTGTCGGTGGCCCCCGGCAGCGACATCGCGCTCGTGCGCCGCCTGCTGCTCGATGCCGCGCACGAACAGGCCGACGTGCTGAAGCAGCCCGAACCCGCAGTGCTGCTGCTGTCGCTGGGCGGCGCGGCCATGAACTTCGAGCTCACCGTGTGGTTCAACGCCGATCGCCGCTTGCGGCAAGAAGTGCTGAGCGAGCTGAACTTCGCCATCGGCGGGAAGCTGCGCGCGCACGAGATCAAGAACGCGTGAGGCAGAGGCTGAGGAAAGCCGAGCGAGCAATGCATTCACCGCACAGGCGCGGAGGACGCAGAGGACCGCAGGGAAACATGGCCTTTGCTCCGTGCACTTCTGCGCCCTCTGCGTCTATGCGGTGAAGAGCCCGAAAGCCAGCCAGGGAACGCTGCTTGCTCTTCGAGGTCACCGACAAGAGGAGATGCCATGCCGACAAAACGGGTGCTGGTGGCCGGTGGGGCCGGCTTTCTGGGCAGCCACCTGTGCGATCGTCTGCTGGCCGCCGGGCACGACGTGCTGGTCATCGACAACTTCTCCACCGGCTCGCGGGCCAACGTGGAGCACCTGCTGCGCAAGCCGCACTTCCACCTCACGCAGCACGACGTGGTGCAGCCGTTCGACGAAGACGTGGACGGCATCTTCAACTTCGCCTGCCCCGCAAGCCCGCTGCACTACCAGCGCGACCCGGTGCACACCACGCTCACCAGCGTGCTGGGCGTGCACCACATGCTCGAACTCGCACAGCGCCGCGGCGCGCGTTTCTTCCAGGCCTCCACCAGCGAGGTGTACGGCGACCCGCAGGTCACGCCGCAAAGCGAGAACTACCGCGGCAACGTGAACCCGCTGGGCCCGCGTGCGTGCTACGACGAAGGCAAGCGCTGCGCGGAGACGCTGTGCTTCGCCTACCACCTGCAGCGCGGCGTGGCAGTGCGCATCGCGCGCATCTTCAACACCTACGGCCCGCGCCTCGCGCCGGGTGACGGCCGCGTGGTGAGCAACTTCATCTGCCAGGCGCTGCGCGGCGAAGACCTCACGGTCTACGGCACCGGCGAGCAGACGCGCAGCTTCTGCTTCGTGGACGACCTGATCGAAGGCGCGCTGCACCTCATGGACGCCGACATCGAAGGTCCGCTGAACCTGGGCAACCCCGATGGCCGGCCCATCCTCGAGCTGGCCGAGCTGGTGTTGCGGCTCACCGGCAGCCGCTCGCGCATCGTGTTCCAGGCGCTGCCGGCCGACGATCCGAAGCTGCGCTGCCCCGACATCCGTCATGCGACCCGCCAGCTCGGCTGGGCGCCGAAGGTGCGGCTCGAAGACGGCTTGCGCGAAACCATCGACTACTTCCGCCACCTTCTTCACTGAGCTCGCCATCATGCAAGTCGCCGTTCTGGGTCTGGGGTATGTGGGGCTGTCCACCGCGGCCTGCCTGGCCGAGCTCGGCCACAGCGTGATGGGCTACGACATCGACCCACAGCGCGTGCGCCTGCTCATGCAGAACGAGGTGCCGTTCTTCGAACCCGAGCTCGACGCATTGATCGCCGTGCACCAGGCGCGCGGCCAGCTCGGCTTCACGGTGGACCTCTCGCTCGCGCTGCAAAGCTGCGACGTGGTGATACTCGCGGTAGGCACGCCGCAGGGCCAGAACGGCGATGCGGAGCTGGGTGCGGTGAAGAAGGCCGTCCATGCCATCGGCCAGCTGCTCGAGCAGTCGGCGGTGGTGGCGGTGAAGTCCACCGTGCCGGTGGGCACCTGCGAGCGGCTGCAGGCCGCGCTCGAGGAGCAGCTGCACCAGCGCGGGCTCGCGCTGCACGTGCCGGTGGTGAGCAACCCCGAATTCCTGCGCGAAGGCCGCGCGGTGGCCGACTTCCTGGACCCCGACCGCATCATCGTGGGTGTGGCGCAGCGCGCCGATGCCGAGTTGATGCATGCGTTGTATGCGCCGCTGCTGGAGCGCGGCCACCCGCTGCTGGTGATGGACACGCGCAGCGCCGAACTCACCAAGTACACCGCCAACGTGATGCTGGCTGCACGCATCAGCCTCATCAACGAAGTGGCCTCGTTGGCCGAGCTCATGGGTGCCGACGTGGAGCAGGTGGCCAAGGGCGTGGGGCTCGACCGGCGCATCGGCCCGCACTTCCTGCATGCGGGCATCGGCTACGGCGGCTCGTGCTTTCCGAAGGACGTGAAGGCCATGATCCGCATGGCCGCTGACCTGGGCCTGCCCGCGCGGCTGCTGCAGGCGGTGGACCAGGTCAATGAACGCCAGCGCCGCTGCCTCTTTGAAAAGCTGAGCCACTTCTATGGCAGCCCCGACGGTTTGCGTGGCAAGCGCATCGCTGTGTGGGGGCTGGCCTTCAAGCCCGGCACCGACGACCTGCGAGAGGCACCCAGCCTCGTGCTGCTGCGCCAGCTCATCGGCGCCGGTGCCGAGGTGCGGGCCTACGACCCGGTGGCCACGCCCAAGGCCGTGGCGGTGCTCGGCCACAGCAGCGCCGTCACGTGGTGTGCCAGCGCCGAAGCCGCGCTGTCGCAGGCCGATGCGCTGGCCATCTGCACCGAGTGGCCTGAGTTTGCCGAAATGGATGCGGCCAAGGTGGCGTTGCAGCTCACCGACCAGGTGGTGTTCGACGGCCGCAACGTGGTCGATGCCTTGCGCTGGTCTCGCCACGGCTTGCGTGTCGTGCAGATCGGCCGGCCCGAAGGCGCGCTGCAGCCGGCAGTGGAGGTGATGGGCGGCGCGGATTGACCGGATGCTCCGGGCCGTTGGTGAGGTCAGCGGCGCAGGGAAAAGAAGAAGGGCGCCTCGGCGCCCTTCTTCCCTTCTCGTTGTCTTCCCGTTGTTGCGGCAGACCTGTTGGCTCAGCCTGCCGCTTTGCCGATCGACGGCTCAGCTCTTGCTGCGGCCCGACGAAGACGACGTGGAGCCCGAAGAGCCCGTCGAAGAGGAGCCGCTCGTGCCGATGCTGGTGGACGACTTGCCGGTGTCGGACTCGCTGCCGCTGTAAGAGCCGGTGCTGCCCGTGCCGCTGGTGCTGCCCGCAGCGCCCAGGCTGCCTGCGCCGCTGCTGCCGCCCATGCCGCTGGAGCCCTGCGAACCCATGCCGCCGCCGCGCTGGCGCTGGTTGCGCCACTGGTCGAACTCGTCGGAGAACTTCTTGTAGCGCTCCTGCCGCCACTCGTTGTAGTCGTTGTCGAGCGTGCGCATCTGCTCGCTGCGCCACTGGTGGTAGTCGGGGTCGAAGTGCTGCTGCCGTTCGCGGTCGCGTTCGTAGCCGCGGCCCCATTGCGATTCGCGGCCCTGGTCTTCGCCATAGCCACCATAGCCGCCGCCTTGCTGATAGCGCCCGCCCCTGGGGCCGCCATAGCCGCTGTAGCCACCCTGGCTGCCGCCATAGGCTTCCTGCCGGCCGCCACCATAGCCGCCGTAACCGCCCTGGCTGCCGCCAAAGCCCTGTTCGCTTTGGCCGCTCCACGAGCGCTCCTGGCCGCTGCCATAGCCGCCTTGCGCGCCATACCCGCCTTGACCGCCGAAGCCGCCCTGGCTGGCGCTGTAACCGCCCTGGCCATAGTCGCCCTGGCCGCCATAGCCCCGTTGCGAACTCCACTCACGCCCGGGTTCGAGGAATTCGCGACGCCCGGTGTAGTAATCGCCGCTGTAGCCCTGCTGCTGGCCGCCGCCGTATTCGCGGTCGCGGCCTTCGCCGCCGCTCCAGCCGCCGGCGCGCCAGTCTTCGGCACCGCCGTAGCCGCGCGCGTATTCCTGCTCGCGCCCGCCACCTTGGCCATAGCGTTCGCTCTCTTGCCGGCCCTGCCAGCGATCGCCGCGCTGGCCTTCCATGCCGTAGCGTCGCTCATCGTCCTGGCCACCGCGACGGCCGCCGTTTCCATAGTTGCTGTACGGATTCATGACTGTCCTTTCTGTCGCCTCAGTGTGTGCATGCATGTGCTGTTCTGGCGTCTTCCAACGAAGCGCCAGTGCCTTGGAACGGCAAGCTGCATACCTGCGAACTGCAGCAAAAGACACACACCGAAAAATCCTGACAGGACTGTTCGGCAAAAAGGATTCAGCGGCTCGCCTGCCCGACCACGGTGTAGAGATCGCCATGCTCGGCCAGCCACTGCGAGGCGCGCGTGCTGTGCTGCTGGCGCGGGTGGAAACCCTGCGCGAAGTAGGCGCGCCACGGGCCGAAGCATTCACGCACCAGCCCGTGCCGGCCGAAGAAGAACGCCGCGGCGCTGCGCCACGTGCCCCAGCGCAGGAGCTGGCCGTCGCGCCACAGGTTGTTGGTGGTCTGGCGCAGCAGGTCGATCGTGAAGAACAGCGTCACCACGCGCATCCAGCGCACGCGCCAGGCGTGGTTGCCGCGCAGCGCCACGTAGAGGTCGAACGCGGTGCTCTTGTGTTCGGACTCTTCGCACGCGTGCCACAGCCACATGGCCGCCAGCCGCGGCTCCACCACTGTCAGCCGGTCGGCCTGCGCCAGCATCCACTCGGCGAAGATGGCAGTGAAGTGTTCATACGCCGCGGTAATGGCCAGCGCATGGCGCACGTCGGTGCCTTGCAGCCTGGCGATGCGCCGTGTCGCGCGAGGGCCCCAGGCGTTGACGAAGCCCTGCCGCTCGAGCTGGTCGTTGAAGAGGCCGTGGATGCGCCGGTGCGTAGCCTCCTGGCCCACGAAGCCCTGCACTTCGCCGCCGAACTGCGCCTGCCGATCGGCCGGCAAGGCCTTGAAACCGTTGCGCACCGAGTCGATGAAGAACTGCTCGCCCACCGGAAAGCTCATCGACAGTGCGTTGAACAGGGCGGTCTTGAAAGCGTCGCCCGCGAACCAGCGGCGCGGAAACTCGCTCGACAGGTCGATCAGCAAGCGGCGCACGACGAGCTCGGTCACGGCAATCTCCTCGTTGGTACCGTTCTGGTACCCATCGGTACCGATGGGGCAATGTGCCGCCGTGCTGTGGTACTGTCAAGTACCAATTCAGGAGCCGCCAACTAGGAGCCGCCGCGCCCATGAGTGAAACGCACAGCGAGCCGCAAGCCCTGCCAGAACACCGCCAGCGCCTGCTCGAGGCCATGTCGCACGCCGTGGCCGGCAAGGGCTACGCAGACACGACCATCGGTGACATCGCCGCGCTGGCGCGCGTTTCCAGGCGCACGTTCTACGAGCACTTCGACGGCAAGGCGCAATGCCTCATCGCGCTGTACGAAGCCGCCAGCCACCAGGCCATCAAGGTGCTCAAGCAGTCGCTCGACCGCGAGCAGGACTGGCACGAACAGGTGGAGCAGACGCTGCGCGCCTACTTCGAAACGCTGGCCAGCAACCCCGTGCTGCTGCGCACGCTGTTCATCGAGATCCTGGGGCTGGGCCCCGAGGGCCTGGCGGCCAGGCGCCGCGTGAACCAGGCGCTGGCCGACTTCATCGTCGAAGTGGTCTATGCCAGCCAGCCGCGCCGAGCCCGCACGAACAAGCTCGTGGGCGAGATGGCGATGGGCATCGTGGGCGGCATCAACGAGCTGGTGCTGCAGGCCGTGGAAGAGGGCCGGGCAGACCAGCTTGCAGAACTCACGACGCCTGCGGGGCGGCTGGTGCGGGCGGTGACGAAGGTGTTGGAGGAGTTGTCTTGAAGAAACTCCCTCAGAGAAAGGGCACAACTACATTGCGGTGGTGCTTCATTGACTTGGGGTGACTCACGACAGACAGATCAGCAGTGCTCCCAGAAGCGCTCGCCGGACGGCCGCACGTCAATCTCGCTAGTCCAAGCGCTCCTGGGCTGCTTGTGTACCCCGAGGACGATGTCTGCGATGTCGATGGGTTGAGACTGCGGTCCACCATCGTCCCGCAGTTCACCTTCGTAGATGTCTGCGTCGATGACCACGTGCGCGACATGAATTCCCTTTGGCCACAACTCCCTGGCCAGAACCTGAGAAATGGCACGCTGGCCGAATTTGCCGACGGCCAAGTTCAAGTGGCCGGCACGACCGATCAATGATGACGTCGAACCTACCAGCACGATGGTGCCGCGCTCCTTCGGAAGCATTGCCCTCGCTGCTTCTCTCGCAACGAGAAAAGCACCCAGGCAGTTGTGCTTCCATGCTTCTTCAAAGGCGCTCAGTTCGACATCCACTGCATAACCGGGCGCGAAGTACTGCAAAGAGTAGACAACAAGGTCAGGCACTCCATGATTGGTGACGACCACGCGCATCAGCTTCGCCAGCGACGCTTCGTGTGTCGCATCACACCCGTATGCAAATGCCGCGCCCCCCTCACGGGCGATTTCCTCGGCGAGTACGTCTAGGCGCTCCGCATCACGAGATGCCAGTATTACTGCCATTCCATCTCTGGCAAAGCGCCATGCCATGGCGTAGCCGAGACCTGGGCCGACGCCGACGATGAGTGCGATTTGCCGACGAGGTGATTCGTTGCGCACTGCATGGGCGCTTGCGTGCGGGGCGGACCAACTCTGGTGCCTGGCCCTTGCGGAATGGATTCGCCGCCGTGAAATGGCTGAGACCCGGACTGCCCGCTGGACTTTGAACAAAAAGGCCAAAGGCCCCAGTTGAATCCTCCGCCAACGCTTCAACTGCCTCCACACTCTAGTGATCATTTTTTCTTCGCCTGCGATGCCGTACGTGGCCCGGAGTGGACCAGCGGCGGCGAATCTAGCGCGCCATTGCGGCTACCAGCTATCCCCACATCGGGTGGCCGCACAGTTTTATGCGGTGCCGCCTATAACACCAGCACGTCGCAGATCAGCTACTTCTTCGGGCCGATACCCCAGTGAGGCGAGCAGATCACCAGTATGTTCACCGACCGCAGGCGGCGCTGCGCGCACCGGCAGCCGCTGCCCGCCCATCGACAACGGCAGCAGCGGCGTGCGGGTCTCGAAGACCCGATCGGCGCCGCTGGCATCGGCCGGCACGGACACCGGCACCAGCCCGCCCGTGGCGCTGAGGTGCGGGTCGTCGAAGAGATCCTGCGGTTTGGTGATCGGTGCGTAGGGCAGGCCCTGAGCCTCGAAGACGGTGGAGATGTCTGCGGCGCTGCGCGACGCCAGCCGCTGGCGCAGCAGCGGTATCAGCCATTCGCGTGACTGCACGCGCTGGTTGTTGGAGGCCAGCCGCGCATCGGCCTTCAGGTCGGCCCAGCCGAAGGCGTCGCAGAACAGCGCCCACTGCGTGTCGGAGACGACGGCCAGGAAGATCATTTCGCCGTCCTTCACGGTGAACACGTCGTAGACGCCCCAGGCCGAGATGCGGCTTGGCATCGGCGCGGCGGTGCGGCCGGTGACGGCGAACTGCATCATGTGCTGCGCCACGAGGAACACGTTGTTCTCGAACAGCGCGCTCTGCACTTCCTGGCCGCGGCCGGTGCGTTCGCGCTGGGCGAGCGCGGCCATCGCGCCGATGGCGCCGAACATGCCACCCATGATGTCGTTCACCGAGGCGCCGGCGCGCAGCGGCCGGCCCTCGGGGCCGGTCATGTAGGCCAGGCCACCCATCATCTGCACCACTTCGTCGAGCGCGGTGCGGTGCTCGTAAGGGCCGGGCAGGAAGCCCTTGTGCGACACGTAGACCAGGCGCTCGTTGAGCTTGGCGAGCGACGCGTAGTCGAGCCCCAGCCTGGCCATGGTGCCGCTCTTGAAGTTCTCGCTGAACACGTCGGCTCGCGCGCAGAGCTTGAGCACGATCTCGCGGCCGCGCGGGTCCTTGGTGTCCACCGCCAGGCTTTTCTTGTTGCGGTTGAACATGGGGAAGAAGCCCGCGCCGGAGCCGAGCAACCGGCGTGTGTTGTCGCCGGCCAGCGGCTCGACCTTGATGACCTCGGCGCCCAGGTCGCCGAGGATCATGCCGCAGGTGGGGCCCATGACCATGTGCGTGAACTCGACCACGCGGGTGCCTGCGTAGGGCAGGGTGTCGTTTTTGCCGGAGTTCATGCGCAGGACTCTCCGGCTGTCTCACCGGGTGTGCGGCCGTCGGCATACGCGAAGCCCTTGGGCAGGCCCGCATCGGGAATGTGGCCGTACAGCGGCTCGCCGGGCAGCGCTTCGGCGAGGATGCGCCGTGCATCGAGCAGCCGTTCGACGTCGATGCCCGTGTCGCAGCCTATCGCCTCGAGCAGGTACACGAGGTCTTCGGTCACGATGTTGCCGGTGGCGCCCGGGGCATGGGGGCAACCGCCCAGACCGCCCTGGCTCGCGTCGAAGGTGGTCACGCCCATGTCGAGCGCGGCCACCACGTTGGCGAGGCCCTGGCCGCGCGTGTTGTGGAAGTGCGCGCCGCCGGCCTTGGCGCCGAGCTCGGCATGCAGGCGCCTGAACAGGCGCCGCACCTGCATGGGTTGCGCGTAGCCGCTGGTGTCCGAGAGGCCTACTTCGTCGACACCCAGCGCGGCCATCGTGGCGGCCATGCGCATGGTCTCGTCGTCGGTCACCACGCCGGCGAGGGTGCAGCCGAAGGCCACCGACAGGCCGGCCTCGATCTCGACGTGCGGGTAGCGTTCGTTGCGCAGCGCCACCACCTGGCGCACCTCTTCGATCATCTGCGCATGCGTCTTGCGCACGTTGGCCATCGAATGCGCTTCGGTCACCGACACGGGCAGCGTGACCTTGTGCACGCCGGCCTCGAAGGCCGATGCGGCGCCACGCAGGTTGGGCGCCAGCGCGGCCACGCGCAGGCCCGGCAGCGACAACGCGTGCGCCACCACCTCGGCGGCATCGGCCATCTGCGGCAGCAGCCTGGGCGGCACGAAGGAGCAGACCTCGATCTCCCGCAGGCCGGCGGCGGCCTGCGCGCTGATCCAGGCCTTCTTGGCCGCGGTGGGCATGGTGCGCGAGATGCTCTGCAGCCCGTCGCGCGGGCCGACTTCGCTGACCAGCAGGCGCTTCGTTGGGTGTTGGGACGACATGGTGGTTGACGGTTCAGAAAAGTTCTATAAGATAGAACAAAGTTCTAAAAAAGTATGGGCGATGCCGCCTGCCGTGTCAAACGGCGCGGGCGCCCTGTGCCGCCATGCCTCGAAAAGCCGCCCAACCTTCCGTTGCCGACCAGCAGGCCGCCCCTGGCGGGGCCGCCGCAGTCGACCGTGCGCTTTCGCTGCTGGCCGCATTTCGCGCGGGGGCGGCGGTGCTGTCGCTGGCCGAGCTCGCAGAGCGCACTCAGCTCTACAAGAGCACGGCCTTGCGGCTTCTGGCCTCGCTCGAGCATGCGGGCCTCGTGCAGCGCTCGGCCGATGGGCGCTACGCACTGGGGCCCGAAGTGGCGCGCCTGCACGGCGTGTACGCCTCGGCGTTCTCGCTCGAATCGGTGGTGATGCCGGTGCTGCGCGAACTGGTGGCGCAAACGCGTGAGAGCGCGGCTTTCCACGTGCGCCAGGGCGAGCAGCGGCTGTGCCTGTACCGCGTCGATTCGCCGCAGCCCGTGCGCGACCACGCCACGGTGGGCGAGCTGCTGCCGCTCGACCGAGGTGCCGGCGGGCGCGTGCTGATGGCGTTTTCGGGCGCACGCGGGGCGCGTTATGCGCAAGTCCGCCGCGACCAGGTGGTGGTGGTGCAGGGCGACCGCGTGCCGGAGCTGGCCGGCGTGTCGGCGCCGGTGTTCGGCGCCGGGGGCGAATTGCTGGGCGCCGTGACGCTGACCATGCCTGCACAGCGGCTGCAGCCCGGCTTCGCCGAGCCGGTGAAGCAGGCAGCGCGCCGCGTCACCGCCGCGCTGGGTGGGGAATACCCGGGGCCCGCGGCCTGACGTGCCCTGTCGCGCCGGTGATAGGCGCCGGCCATTACCCCACACATCATTGCTCTCGCGCTGCCGGGCCATGATGCTGGCCTGCAGCGCAAAGCTGCATTGAACGAAAGGCCAGCCATGAACCAGCCCGCCGCCGCGAACGCCAAGACCGTCCACCGCATCTGCCCGCTGTGCGAAGCGTGCTGCGGGCTCGAACTCAAGGTGGCCGAGGGCCGCGTGATCTCCATCCGCGGCCACGCAGAAGACGTGTTCAGCGCCGGCTACATCTGCCCCAAGGGCGTGGCGCTGAAAGACCTGCACGAAGACCCCGACCGGCTGCGCACGCCGCTCGTCAAGCGCGACGGCCGCTTCGTGGAGGCGAGCTGGGACGAGGCCTTTGCCGAGATCGAACGCCGGCTCGTGCCGATCATCGAGCAGCACGGCCGCGATGCGCTGGGCCTCGTGCTGGGCAACCCCACGGTGCACAAGCTCGGCATCGCGGCGTATCTGCCGCGGCTCATCCGCGCGGCCGGCACGCGCAACTACTTCTCGGCCTCCACGCTCGACCAGATGCCCAAGCAGCTGTCGTCGGGCCTGATGTTCGGCCATTGGCTCAGCGTGGCGGTGCCCGACATCGAACGCTGCGACTTCCTGCTGATGCTGGGCGCCAACCCGGCGGTGAGCAACGGCAGCATGTGGACGGTGCCGGACTTCCGTGGCAAGGCCAAGGCGCTGCGCGCGCGGGGCGGGCAGCTCGTGGTGGTGGACCCGCGCCGCACTGAAACCGCCGAGCTTGCGAGCCGCCACCTGTTCATTCGCCCGGGCGCAGACGTGTACCTGCTGCTCGGCATGGTGCACACGCTGTTCGACGAAGGGCTGGTGAACCTCAAGCACCTTGCGCCGCACGTGGCGGGGCTCGAAGCCGTGGCCGAAGCGGTGACGCCTTATGCGCCCGAAAGCGTGGCGGTGCGTTGCGGTATCGAGGCCGCCACCATCCGGCAGCTCGCACGCGATCTCGCCAAGGCCGAACGCGCTGCGGTCTACGGCCGCATCGGCACCTGCACGCAGGCCTTCGGCACGTTGGCCAGCTGGCTGGTCGACGTGCTCAACGTGCTGACCGGTCACCTGGACGCACCCGGCGGCGCGATGTTCCCCAAGGCGGCGGCCTTCCAGCAGAACTCGATGGGCCGGCCGGGCAGCGGGCGCGGCATCGTGGTCGGCCGGCACAAGGCCCGCGTGAGCAGCGCGCCTGAAGTGTTCGGCGAGCTGCCCGCGGGCTGCCTGGCCGAAGAGATCGAAACGCCCGGTGAAGGCCAGGTGCGTGCGCTGCTCACGCTGGCCGCCAACCCGGTGCTTTCCGCGCCCAACGGCCAGCGGCTGGGCGCGGCGCTGGAGCAGCTCGACTTCATGGTGTGCATGGACATCTACCTCAACGAGACCACGCGCCATGCGGACGTGATCCTGCCCGGCTTGTCGCCCTTCGAGGAATCGCACTACGACGCCGCGTTCCCGCAGCTGTCGCATCGCAACCATGCGCGCTACAGCGAGCCGGTGTTCGCGCCGCCGCCGGGGCAGCCGGCGGAGTGGGAGATCGTGCTCAAGCTCGTGGGCATCCTGCAGGGCAAGGGCGCACAGGTCGATGCGCGTGCGCTCGACGACGAGTTGCTGAAGGCTGAACTCGCCAAGACCGCGGGCGCACATGCCGATGCGGTGATGGCCGCGGTGTCGCGCTACCAAGGCCCCGAGCGCCTGCTCGAAGCGGCCTTGCGTGCAGGCCCTTATGGCGACCAGTTCGGTGCCAGGCCCGAAGGCTTGACGTTGGCGAAGGTGAAAGCCGCACCGGGCGGCATCGACCTCGGCGCGCTGCAGCCACGCATTCCTGAAGTGCTGCGCACGCCTTCTGGCAAGGTCGAGCTGGCGCCGGCGATGCTGCTGGCCGATCTCTCACGTGTAGAGGCCGATCTCGCGCAGCCGGTGCCCGATCTCGTGATCGTGGGGCGGCGCCAGGTGCGCTGCAACAACAGCTGGCTGCACAACCTGCCCACGCTCGCCAAGGGCCCGTTCCGCTGCACCGCGCTCGTGCACCCGAGCGATGCGCAGCGGCTGGGCCTGCAGGACGGCGCGCCTGCGCGGATCACCGGTGTGAACGGCCAGTCGGTGGATGCGCAGGTGGAGTTGAGCGACGCGATGATGCCCGGCGTGGTGAGCCTGCCGCATGGCTGGGGGCACGGACAGCCGGGCACGCTGATGCACGTGGCGGCCGAGCGGCCGGGGGCCAACCTCAATGCCTTGCTGAGCGAGAACGCACGCGACCCGCTGTCGGGCAACGCGGTGCTGAGCGGCGTGCCCGTCGAGCTCACGCCGATGCATTGAAGCAACCTGCCGCGGGTGCTGCCTCAACACCGGAATAAGGGGGCGAAGCTCCCTCGTTTTGGTGATTCACGCTGTGCGCCGGGCGCCCACAATGAACGCCGTTGTCACCGCTCGTGCAGGGGTCGCAAGACCGGGCGGACGAGCTGGTGACAAATGAGCAGGGTCGCGCCCCGGGCCCTCGGCATCTTGCACAGATGTCCTCAACAGGGGCGCCAATTCCGAAGGCGACAGCACCATCAACGGTGCTGTCGCATTTCCCAAGGTTTCGTGGGCACTGCCGGACGCAGGCGTAACTGATAAGCGCCGCCAATCCGGCGGTGGCTCCCGCGGACTCCCTCCTCGGCCTCAGCCGGCCAGTCCCTCACTGCACGCGGTACACCGCGAACGATTGCGCAGGGAGGTGCGCGCCGACGTTGCCGTTGGCATCGACCTGCACGGTGAGCCCACCGGCCGGCACAGGCCACATCGGTGCGAGCGTGGCATTCGCGGGCAAGTTGGCCAGCGCGGCCGTCGCGGCTGCAGGGCCGTAGTTGAAGACCGCCAGCGTGCGTTCATTGCCCAGGCTGCGCTGGAAGCTCATCACCGTGTTGCTGGCCGATGCATGCTCGTAGCTGCCGCGTGCCAGCGAAGGCGTGGCGTTGCGAAGCGCGATCACGCTCTTGTAAAAGGCCAGCAGTGAGTTGGCATCGGCGGCTTGCGCGGCGACGTTGTGCGTGGCGATGTTGGCCGACAGCGCGCGAAACGGCGTGCCGGAAGTGAAGCCGCTCGCACTGCCCGTCCAGCTCATCGGCGTGCGCAGCTTGTGGTCGCCGCTCAGGCTGGCGCCACCGGCCATGCCGATCTCTTCGCCGTAGTAGATGAAGGGCGTGCCTGGTTGCAGCAGGTAGGTGGCCGCGGCGAGCCGGTACTGCGCCATGTTGCCGCCCACCTGGTCGAACAGGCGCTCGCCCGCGAAGCTGTCGTGGTTCGACACCATGGTGGCGATGCTGCCCGGCGCGGTGTTGAAGTAGTTCGCCACCTGTTGCACGGCGCTGGCCGAGCCCTTGGCCGCGCTGACGACGTCGTGGTTGTGGCCGAAGGCGAAGGCACTGCCGCAGCCCATGGCTGGGTTTGCAAAACCCAGTGATGCATTCGGCGCCTCGCAGACCATGTAGCGCTGCGCATAGCCGTCGAGCAGCCGGCGCACGCTGTTCATGATCACGTAGTTCTCGGGCTGCGAGTCCCAGGCGCCGGGGCCGTTTTCCACCAGGTGGCCCACCGCGTCGAAGCGGAAGCCGTCCACGCCGCGGTTGAGCCAGAAGCGCATCGAGTCGTGGTGCCAGTCGATCACGGCGGCGTTGCGCAGGTTGAAGTCGGGCATCTGGTCCCAGAAGGCAGCGAAGTAGGCGCCGTTGCCGGTGGCGTACCACGGGTCCTTGCCGTAGATGCTCCAGCCGCCGGGCTTGGCGGCCTGCCACACGTACCAGTTGCGAAAGGCGTTGCCGTCGCCCGCTTTCGAGTTGACGAAGGCCGGGTGCTGCGCAGCGCTGTGGTTGATCACGTAGTCGACGATCACGCCGATGCCGCGTGCGTGCGCTTCGCGCAGCAGCTCGTCGAAGTCGGCCAGCGTGCCGTACTGCGGCTCGATGTCGCGGTAGTCGGTGACGGCGTAGCCGTGGTCGTGGTCCTGGCTTTTGGTGACGGGCATGAGCCAGATGCCGCTGATGCCCAGGTCCTTCAGGTAGTCGAGGCTTTGCGTCACGCCCTGGAGGTCGCCGGTGCCGTCGCCGTTGCTGTCCTTGTAGCCGCGGACGTAGATCTCCATGAGCACGCCGGTGTGCCACTGGGCGGGCAGCGTGCTGCCCGGGTCGTTGGCGACGATGGGGCGGGTGTCCACGGTGGGGAGTTCGGCGCTGTCGCCGGCACTGGAGCCGCTGCCTCCGCAGGCGGCGACGGCCAGGGCCAGCAAGGGCAGGAGCTTGCGAGTCGGCATGACGGATTCCGGTCTGAAACAACGAACGGGCCGGAATGTAGTTTGCCTACTCGCCTTGATGCAACATGCTGCCAGCTAAGAATGAAGGTTACGCGCAGGAACCGAGGGAAAGTCCCGAGTACCCGGTGTAGTTGAACTTCTGTTTGCGGCGCTCACCCCATCCATCGCATGGCGGCCTGCTCCACCACGGCCGACAGCGGGCGGTGTTCGCGCCGCTGCTGGCGCAGCCAGCCGGAGTCGTTGCTGGCGAAGAGGGAGTCGCGGATCAGGTTCATTGCGTCGAGCGCGCGCAGGTCGAGCGCGTGGCCGTCAATGCGTGCCAGTGTGCGCAGGATGTCGTCGCGCAGCTTCTGGCGGTTCTTGGTCTTGGGGTCGACGATCTCGCCGTCGAGCCCGAAGCGGCAGGCCTGGAAGCGGTTGAAGGTGTAGACGAGGTAGTCGTCTTCGGTGGGCTCGAAGGGTTGCTCTTCGCGCAGGTAGCGGCAGATGGTCTGCAGGTAGCACGCCAGCGCGGCGGCCTTTTCCACCGTGAGCGGCGTGTCGCACACGCGCAGCTCGATGGTCCCGTACTCGGGCTTGGGGCGGATGTCCCAGTAGAAGTCCTTCATCGACTGCACCACGCCGGTGGCGGTCATCTTGTCGAAGAAGACGTTGAACTCGTCCCAACTGCGTGTGAAGGGCGCGCGGCCCGAGAGCGGAAAGGCGAACACGGAGTTGAGCCGTGCCGAGTCGAAGCCGGTGTCCTGCCCCTGCACGAAGGGCGACGAGGCCGAGAGCGCGATGAAGTGCGGCACGTAGCGGGAAAGAGCATGCAGCAGCCACAGCGCTTCGTCACCGCTGGGGCAGCCGATGTGCACGTGCTGGCCGAACACGGTGAACTGCTTGGCGAGGTAGCCGTACAGCTCGCTGATGTAGCGAAAGCGCTCGGTCGGGAAGATCTGCTGCTCGCTCCAGTGCTGGAAGGCGTGCGTGCCGCCGCCGGCAATGGCGATGTTGAGCCGGCGCGCGGCGCGGGCGAGCTGGTCGCGCATGTCGCGCAGCTCGGCCACCAGCGGCGCGTGCTCGCGCTGGATGGAGGTGCCGATCTCGATCATGCTGCGCGTGATCTCGGGCTTGATGTCCCAGGCGCCGGTGTGCTTGGCGGTCTCGCGCAGCAGGTCTTCGGCTTGCGGCACGAGGTCGAAGTCGTGCGTGCCGACGAGCTGCAGCTCCAGCTCGACGCCCATGGTCAGCGCTTCGGAAGTGGCGAAGTCTTGCAGCGGCATGGCTTGTTCTCCTGAGGGGGCGGGGCGGCCGGTCAGCCCTTGGTTTCCTTGGCGATGGTGCCCAGGCCCAGCTGCGTCCACCATGGGCCGGTGAGCTGCATCAGCGTGGTGGCGATCAGCAGCGACTGCAGCATCGCGGCGTCGGGTGCGGGCGTCTCGCCCGGCCAGCCGAAGGTGGTGGCGGCCAGCAGCACCGCCACGTTGGTCATGGGTTGCAGCGATAGTGTGAGCGCTGCCGCCTGGTGCCAGCCCAGCCCGCTGGGGCGTGCCAGCGCGAACACGGCGGCGGCCTTGCCGGCCAGGCGGGCCAGCACGATGGCCACCACCCACGGCCACAGCCGCACCAGGTCGTCGAGCGTGGAGAGCACGCCGATGGACAGGAACAACAGCACCGTGAGCGCGGCGCCCGCGGTGCCCAACTGCGGCTCCACCGTGAGGCGGTGGCTCATGCGGGCGCGCGCCACCACGCCGGCCAGCAGCAGCGCCAGCAGCGGCGAAAGCATCCACTGCGCGGCCAGCATGGCGGCCAGCACCACCAGCGCGATCTGCAGCACGCCCAGGCTGGTGTTGCTGCCTTGTGCCCAGCGCGCCAGGTAGGTGAGCAGGATGCCGGCCACGGCGCCCAGCACGAAGGAGCCCGACAGCACGTAGACGGCGTTCACCAGCGCCGGCTGCCAGTCCACGCCGGGCGCGGCGGCGTCGGCCGACACGGCCACGCGCCAGGCCTTGAGCGCCAGCACGGCCAGCACGCTGTTGAGCGCGGCCATCATGAGCACCCGTTCCGTGACCTGGCCGCGCGGCTGGGCCTCGTGGATCACCGTCATCGTGATGACCGGCGAGGTGGACATTGCCACCGCGCCCGCCAGCACGGCGGAATAAGCCGGTGCGCCCAGCAGCATCAAGGCCCAGGTCACCAGCAGGCCGGCGAAGACGGCTTCGCACACGCAGCTCAGCGTGAGCCAGGGGTTGTCGAGCAGCCAGCGGGGGCGGATGCGGCTACCGAGTTCGAACACCAGCACGCCCACCGCCAGGTCGATCAGCGGCTTCCAGGGGTCGAGGTCGGTGCGGTCGAGCAGGCGCAGCGCCAGGGGGCTGGCCAGCGCGCCCACCAGCATCTGCCCCACGGTGCGCGGCAGCTTGGTGAGCCGGTGCACGGCCTCGCCGGCCACCAGGGCCACGATCATCAGCAGGGCCAGGCCCAGCACCGGGTCGGCGCTGCGCAGGCCTTCGAGCGTGTACAGCGGCGCCGACGAGGCCGCCGAGGCGACGTAGGACAGCAGGGTCTGGCTATGAATGGAGACGCTCATGCATCGGCGGGCCCATGTGCCGGGCTTCTGTGGTTTTGCGGGGAGTCGCCAACTCTAGATGGGATGAGCTGCGACGACGAGGGGGGCTCTGAACTGTGACGGGTTGTGCCGGGCCGTGACCGGAAGTCAATGCAGCATAGGTGCGGGGCTTGGCGGGTCGCGTCGTCCTGGAGGTCGGGCGGCTGTAGGACTGCAGGAAGTGCCAGCCGTCGTAGTTCCGGCGCCATAAAAGTAGTTTCATTACCGTAGTGCGGCGTGACGGGCATGAGACTACAGATAAAACAAGAGTCCACCTAGGGAACTCCCTGCGATGTTTGTGTAGTTTGGCTCCATACGATGCGCGCAAAGCAGCCGACCGCGGCTGGCAAGGAGTCAAAGTGAAAAGCGCTTTCGTCGTTTCATGGGCCAGGGCACTTGCTTCGGCGTGCGTGTTGGTGGGTGCTGTTCTGTTGTCGGCCTGCGGGGGCGGAGACGATGGCCCAACACCGCCCCCATCACCCAGCCCGCTGGAAGTGGGCAACACCACCGACTTCGCCACCGTGCTGGCGGCGGTGCCTGCCGCTTCGTCGCCGGGCGGCGGGGGTGGCGTGGCCACCTCGTTGACCATTCACTACCGCCGGATCGACGGCAACACCAACGGCTGGCAGGTGCACAGCTGGGGTGCCGCCAAGGACCCGGGCTGGAACGCCGGCTGGAACCCGAGCGGCAGCGATGCGTTCGGCGCCATCTACGACGTGCCGCTGCAAGCCGCCGCGGGCGAGGTGGGCTATCTCTTCCACAACGGCGACGCCAAGGATCACGGTGGGGCCGACCAGAAACACGTGCTCACGAGCGGCAGGAACGAGATCTGGCGCATCGAGGGCGATGCGACCACCTACCTCTCCAATCCGGTCTCGGCCGGCGCGCCGGACATCAAGGCCGTGCGCGTGCACTACAAGCGCTACGACGCGGCCTATGCGAACTGGGGCGTGCATATCTGGGACGGCGGCGGCATCGACGTGAGCGGCTTGAAGGCCGGCGTGACCATCAACGTGTGGAACGCGCCCGCGGCCTTTGCCGACTTCAACAGCGCCAGCACGAGCGCAGCCGAAGCGGTGTTCGAGATCCCGGTGCTCAACCCGAAGGACGACCCGGCCAACCGCAAGGCGCTGGAATTCATCATCCACGGCATGGCGCCGAACGAAAACGACAAGGACGGACGCGACGGCAACATCAGGGTGGACTACGCCGCGCTCACGTCGGTGGCCAACCAGGTGGGCGAGGTGTGGCTGGTGCAGGGCGATGCGACCGTCTACACCTCGGCGCCCGACACGCGCGCCGTCTCGACCACCGACGCGAAGGCCTGCTGGCTCGACAGGCAGCTCCTGAAGTGGCCGCGCGTGGACAGCTCGGGCAGCTTCAAGCTCTACCACTCGGCCAACGGCCAGATCGTCGCGGCGAAGGACGCAGCCATCAGCGGTGCCGATGGTTCCATCACGCTCGATGTCTTCACCGGCACCGTGCCGGCGGCCGCGGCGCAACGTTTCAAGTACGTCGAGGCCGGCGTGGTGCTGGCGGTGCAGGACGCCGACCTCACGCGGCTCGGCACGCTGCACAAGTCGCAACTGGTGCTGGTGCAGGAAGACGCCGCCGGCAAGGTGCAGAACGCCACCACTGCCCAGATGGCCGGTGCACTGGATGACCTGTATGCCGCGGCGACCGCGGTGACCGACCTGGGCGTGTCGATCGCCGGCGGCTCGACACGCTTCAAGCTGTGGGCCCCCACCGCCCAGAAGGTCACGGTCTACACCTACGACTCGGGCTCAGGCCCCGCGGTGACCTACGACGAGATGGCCTTCGACGCGGCCACCGGCGTCTGGAGCGCCACACGCAGCGGCGACCTCTCGGGCAAGTACTACCGCTTCACGGTCGAGGTGTTCGTGCGCGGCGTGGGCCTGGTGCGCAACTTCGTCAGCGACCCGTATTCCGTGAGCCTCACGACCGACTCCAGGCGCGCCTACATCGCCGACCTGTCGGCCGCCCACCTCAAGCCCGCCGGCTGGGACACCACGCCCGTGCCGAACACCGTGGCTTCGCAGGTGGACATGACGATCTACGAGCTGCACGTGCGTGACTTCTCGATCAACGACGCGTCGGTGTCGACGGCCCATCGCGGCAAGTACCTCGCGTTCACCGAAGGCTCGTCCAATGGCATGAAGCACTTGAAGGCGCTGGCGCAGGCAGGCCTCACCGACGTGCACCTGCTGCCGGTGTTCGACATCGCCACCGTGCCCGAGAGCGGCTGCGTGACGCCGGCGGTCACGGGCGGCCCGGCCGACGAAACGCAGCAGGCGGCCATCGGCGCCGTGAAGGACGCCGACTGCTTCAACTGGGGTTACGACCCCTACCACTACACCGCGCCGGAAGGCAGCTATGCCAGCGACGCGGCTGACGGGGCCAGACGCATCATCGAGTTCCGCCAGATGGTGATGGCGCTGCACGCCGCCGGCCTGCGCGTGGGCATGGACGTGGTCTACAACCACACCAGCGCTTCGGGCCAGACGGAGAAGGCGGTGCTCGACCGCATCGTGCCGGGCTACTACCACCGCCTCAACGCGACCGGCGCGGTGGAGAAGTCCACCTGCTGCGACAACACCGCGACCGAGAACGCGATGATGGCCAAGCTGATGACGGACTCGGTGCTCACCTGGGCCACGCAGTACAAGATCGACAGCTTCCGCTTCGACCTCATGGCCCACCAGCCGAGGGCGGTGATGGAAGACATGAAGGCCAGGCTCGCGGCAGCCGCCGGCCGCGAGATCCACCTCATCGGCGAAGGCTGGAATTTCGGCGAGGTGGCCAACGGCGCGCGCTTCGTGCAGGCCTCGCAGCTGTCGCTCAACGGTTCGGGCATCGGCACCTTCAGCGACCGTGCGCGCGACCACATCCGCGGTGGCGGCCCGTTCGACGGCGGGCTCGATCTCATGAAGAACCAGGGCTACATCAACGGCATGTTCTACGACGACAACGGCAGCGGCGGCGGCAAGACGCGCACGGATCTCATGTGGTCGGCCGACCTCGTGAAGGTGGGCCTGGCAGGCTCCATCCGCGACTACACGCTCACCACGCACTGGGACGCTACCCAGCAACTGCAGCAGCTCGACTACAACGGCCAGCCGGCCGGCTACGTGACGCAGCCGGGCGAGGTGGTGAACTACGTCGAGAACCACGACAACCAGACGCTGTTCGACATCAACGTCTACAAGTTGCCGGTGGGCACCAGCACGGCCGACCGTGCCCGCGTGCAGATGCTGGGCGCCGCGCTCAACGTGTTCAGCCAGGGCGTGAGCTACTTCCACGCAGGCATCGACACGCTGCGCTCCAAGAGCCTGGACCGCAACAGCTACAACTCGGGCGACTGGTTCAACCGCATCGACTGGAGCTATGGCGACAACTACTTCGCCACCGGCGCGCCGCCGGCGGGCGACAACGGTGACAACTACGCAGTGATCAAGCCGCTGCTGGCCAACGGCAGCATCAAGCCGGCGGGTGCCGACATCGCTCTTGCGCGCGACATGTTCCGCGACCTGCTGAAGATCCGCTCGAGCTCCACGCTCTTTCGCCTGCGCACAGCCGACGACGTGAAGGCCCGGCTCAGGTTCCACAACACCGGCTCGGCGCAGAACCCGGTGGTCATTGCGGGCCACCTGGACGGCAACGGCTACGCGGGCGCCGGCTTCAAGGAGCTCATGTATTTCGTCAACGTCGACAAGGTGGCCCAGCAGGTGACCCTCGACGCCGAAAAAGGCAAGGCCTACGTGCTGCACCCGGTGCAGGCCGCGGCTTCCGCGTCCGACCCCCGCGTGAAGGCGCAAGCCGCCTACGAGCCGGCCACCGGCCGCTTCACGCTGCCGGCCCGCTCGGCCATGGTCTACGTGGTGAACTGAGCGACCGACTGAGCGAAGCCGCGGCGCGCCGGCCGCTTGGCAACTTCGAGGCCGCCCCCTTCCGGGGCGGCCTTCCTCTTGAAAGGGTCAGAATCGCCCCCAATCTCCCGCGCGCCGGGCCGCTGGAGGCCATTCCAACCCAGAGACGACCATGGAAAAACAGAAGCTTTCGTTCCAGGCCGAGGTCAAGCAGTTGCTGCACCTCGTGACCCACTCGCTGTATTCGAACAAGGAGATCTTCCTGCGCGAGCTGATCTCCAACGCATCGGACGCCTGCGACAAGCTGCGTTTCGAGGCGCTGAACAACAACGCCCTCTACGAGGACGCACCCAATCTCGAAGTGCGCATCTCCTGCGACAAGGCGGCCAAGACGCTCACCATCAGCGACAACGGCATCGGCATGTCGGCGCAGGAGGCGATCGAGCACCTGGGCACCATCGCCAAGAGCGGCACGCGTGAATTCATGGGCAAGCTGTCTGGCGAGCAGGCCAGGGACGCGCAGCTGATCGGCCAGTTCGGCGTGGGCTTCTACAGCGGCTACATCGTGGCCGACCGCATCACCGTCGAGTCGCGCCGCGCCGGCCTCAAGCCCGAGGAGGGCGTGCGCTGGGTGAGCGAAGGCACCGGCGACTTCGAGGTGGAAACGATCACCCGCGACAAGCGTGGTACCGACGTCACGCTGCACCTGCGCGAAGACGCCACCGAGTTCCTGAGCGGCTGGAAGATCAAGTCCATCGTCGGCAAGTATTCCGACCACATCTCGCTGCCCATCCTGATGCACAAGGAGGAGCGGGACAAGGACAAGGGCGAGCAGGTCGCCAAGGACGAGTGGGAAACCGTCAACAAGGCCGCGGCGCTGTGGACGCGCAACAAGAGCGACATCACCGACGCCGAGTACAAGGCCTTCTACGAGCAGATCTCCTACGACACCACGCCGCCGCTGGCCTACACGCACAACCGCGTGGAAGGCCGCAGCGAATACACGCAGCTGCTCTACATCCCGGCCAAGGCGCCCTACGACCTGTGGAACCGCGACAAGCGCGGCGGCGTGAAGCTGTACGTCAAGCGCGTGTTCATCATGGACGACGCCGAGGCGCTGATGCCGACGTACCTGCGCTTCATCAAGGGCGTGATCGACAGCGCCGACCTGCCGCTCAACGTGAGCCGCGAGCTGCTGCAGGAAAGCCGCGACGTGAAGGCCATCCGCGAAGGCTCGACCAAGCGCGTGCTGTCGATGCTCGAAGACATCGCCAACAGCGACGATGCCGGCCAGAAGGACAAGTACGCCCAGTTCTGGCGCGAATTCGGCGCGGTGCTGAAGGAAGGCATGGGCGAGGACTTCGCGAACCGTGAGCGTCTGGCCAAGCTGCTGCGTTTTGCGTCCACGCATGCCGACGAAGGTCCGAACGGCATGATCGGGCTGGCCGACTACGTGGGGCGCATGAAGGAAGGCCAGGAAGCGATCTACGTGATCACCGCCGATAGCCTGGCCGCGGCCAAGAGCAGCCCGCAGCTGGAGATCTTCCGCAAGAAGGGCATCGAGGTGCTGCTGCTGACCGACCGTGTGGACGAATGGCTGCTCAGCCACCTCTACGAGTTCGAAGGCAAGCCGCTGCAAAGCGTGGCCAAGGGCGCAGTGGACCTGGGCAAGCTGCAGGACGAAGAAGAGAAGAAGCAGGCCGATGCCGCGGCCGAGAACTTCAAGCCCGTGCTGGAGCGCCTGAAGACCGCCCTCGCCGGCAAGGCCAAGGACGTTCGCGTGACCACGCGCCTGGTCGATTCACCGGCCTGCCTGGTGGTGGAAGAAGGCGACATGAGTGCGCACCTGGCGCGCCTGCTCAAGCAGGCCGGCCAGGACGCGCCAGCTGCCAAGCCCATCCTCGAGGTGAACCCCGAGCACATGCTGGTGAAGCGGCTGGACGGCAGCGAGCGTTTCGACGACCTCGCGCACATCCTGTTCGACCAGGCGTTGCTGGCCGAAGGTGGCCACTTGGAGGACCCGGCAGCCTACGTGCGGCGCGTCAACACGCTGCTGGTCGCCTAGTCTTCCATCGCATCGAGCTGCTGGCGCAGCCTCGTGGTCTGCTCGGCCCAATAGGCCGAGCTGCCGAACCACGGGAACGCGGCCGGGAACGCCGGGTCGCTCCAGCGCCGCGCCAGCCAGCCGCTGTAGTGGATGAGCCGCACGGTGCGCAGCGGCTCGATCAGCGACAGCTCGCGCTCGTCGAAATCGCAGAAGGTGGTGTAGCCCTCGAGCAGGCAGGCGAGCGCGCGGCCGCTCACCGAGCGCTCGCCCGGCAGCAGCATCCACAGGTCCTGCACTGCGGGGCCCATGCAGGCATCGTCGAGGTCCACGAAATGCGGCCCGGCATCCGGCGTCCACAGCAGGTTGCCGATGTGTACGTCGCCATGCAGCCGCTGCAGGCGCAGCCCCGGCACTGCATCGAAGTGGGCGGCCACGGCCTGCATCGCGGTTTCGGCCGCCTGTTGCCATGCCGGCAGCACGTCGGGCGGCACCACGTCGTTGGCCAGCAGCCAGTCGAACGCGTCGCGCGCCGGTGTCGCGCCATGCCAGCGCAACCGATGCTCGAACGCGCGCTGCCGGCCCACCGCGTGCAGCCGGCCGATGAAGCGCCCGATCCAGGTGAGCACTTCGTCGTCGTCCAGCTCCGGCGCCCGCCCGCCGCAGCGCGGGCTTGCGGCCCAACGCATCTCGCCTTGCTTGGCCAGCGTGGGCGGCGTGCCCAGCAGCTGCGGGCCGGCTTCAGCAACTTCCAGCGTCAGCGGAGCCACCGCCGGCACCTCGGCCGCGGCGAGCTCGAGCGCAAAGCCGTGTTCCTCAAGGATCTGCGCATCGCTCCAACGCCCGGGCCGGTAGAACTTGGCCACCACGATGCGCCCGTCATCCAGGTGGACCTGGGCAACGCGGTTTTCATACGAATTCAGCTGCAGCAACCGCCCGTCACCGCGCAGGCCGACGCTGTCGAGCGCGTCGAGCACCGCATCGGGGGTGAGGTGGGCGAAGGGCAGGGCGCCTGCGGCGGGATCGGCTTGCATCCACGCATGGTACGTGGTGCCGCCTACGCACCACGGGGCCTGCTCAGCGGCTGCTGCCGTGGGCTGCGGCCAGCGAATCGATCACGACTCCGCCGATCTGCAGGTCAGCCTGCTCCGGCGATTGGGCTGCTGCCACGGTGGTCTTCGTCGCGGGCCGTCGGTGCGTATCGACCGCATGCAGCGGCGGCACGCTGTTGAGCCCGGAGAAGTCGCTTTGCATGAAGTTGGTGTCGATGCGGCTGTCGGGCATGAAGAAGGAGTCCTGCGCGAACGAGGAGTCCTGCCAGAGTGCCGAGCGTTCTGCGCGGCGCGCGCGTACCGTGTGGGCCAGCGTCGTGCGCGCTTCGCTGATCGTGTAGCCGGCGGCCGGAGGTGCATGCCGTGCCACTGCGCCCTGATGCGGCACCAGCAGCTGAAGCTCGGCCATCGTCGGCAGCTGGTTGGCGCGGCATTTCAAATGCCGTACGCGGCAGGCGTTCAGCACGTTCTGCTTGATCAACGCGGCGCGGCGGGAGCCGGGGCGGTCGGTTTCGAGGTCCACCGCGGCCAGCACGCGGCCGTTGGCGCTGCAGACCACGAAGCTCACGTGAATGGAGCCCAGCAGGTCGTACCAGTAGCGCACCTTCTGGGCATCGAGCGGCTGGCAAAAACGCACCAGCGGCAGCTTGGCCAGGATGAGGTGGTGCGGCAGCGCTTCGCGCAGCTGCCGATACACCGCCCGCTCATCGGTCGTGAACAGCGGGCGCGCGGTCAACGACCACTCGGCCGGAAGCGGCGCCGGTTTGCGCGAGCGCATGTGCCACCAGACTGCCAGTCCGAGCAGCAGGCCAAGCGCCAACAAGGCGCCAAGAATCCACGCGTTGCCCTGTGTCATACCAGTAAGCGAGGGGTCGCCAACAGGGCGCCCGCAGCACCCCTCAGCCGAGGTCAAAGTAGAGTCGAAACGATCGTATAGACCGCCTCAGGTACGAGGTACCCCCGAGGTGGGTGGCACCTGCCGCCGCTCGTACATGAGGCATGCGCTCACTCCAGCCCGGCACGGGTTTTGGAGCCGATGGCTGCCTTCACCTCCGCAACGGCATCCAGCAGCGCGTCGAAGCGGCGCGCATGGACCTTGAGGCGGTAGTTCATTTCCGCCGCGTGCTCTTCGATCACCTCGCTCATCTGCGTGGCGAGAGTGTCCCCGGGCAATTTCAGGAAGGCTTGTGATTCGGTGCCATCACGCACCACGGTCGCCCCGGCCTTGCGGGCGATCTTCAGCATCGCCGTGTTCTCACTTAACGCATGGATGAAGAGCGTGTCGATGTCCCGGTTGCGGGCATGCATCACGGCGTGATCGAAAAGCCTCGCGCCATACCCCCTGCCGCGGCCTGATTTCGACACCGACACACCGAACTCGGCCATCGGTGGGCGATCAGCCAATTGGGCTTCGGGCGCGTAGGCCAGGTGCGCCATCGCGATGAGCGCGAGGCGGCGGTTGAAGATGCCGAACACTTCGTCGCGGTCGAAGTCCAGCGTCTCGACGTATTTGTGGATCTGCTCATCGCTGGCCGCATAGCCGAAGCGCAGATACCGGTCGTGAGGCTCGAGTTCCAGCAAGTGGTCGGCAATGCGCTGGCGGTGCCGCGGCGCCAGTGAGCGGATCGGCACCCACCGGAAGAGCGCCGCGACGCGCGACGGAACATCCCGACCGTCCCCGCGGGGACGGTCGCCGGCAGCTTGCCGAGTGGAGTGGGTAGGCTGGCCCATGAGTTGATGTAAGGGTTTATACCTAGTATAGGAGCCGGCCAGCGCATGGCAAAGCACTCCCCGGCCCTGTCAGCTGGCTAAGTTGTTGATTTTTCGATATGATGCGCGGCTTTCCTCGACCCGGTTCGCGAGGAAAGGGCCTCTTCTGGTCACGGAAGAGGCGTACTTGCCTAAGAGGCCTCGCAAAAAAGAGGCACCGACCGCAGGCTAGAGCCAGACCTCCATTCGAGCACTTCATGAAAACCTTCAGCGCAAAACCCGCTGATGTGAAGCACGAGTGGTTTGTGATTGACGCGACCGACAAGGTTCTCGGCAGGGTTGCCAGCGAAGTGGCCCTCCGTCTGCGTGGCAAGCACAAAGCCATTTACACGCCTCACATCGATACCGGCGATTTCATCGTCATCGTCAATGCCGACAAGCTCCGCGTGACGGGCAACAAGGCCGAGCAGAAGGTGTACTACCGCCACTCGGGCTTCCCTGGCGGCATCTACGCCACCAAGTTCAAGGACATGCAGGCCAGGCACCCCGGCCGCGCACTGGAGAAGGCCGTCAAGGGCATGCTCCCGAAGGGTCCTCTGGGCTACGCGATGATCAAGAAGCTGAAGGTGTATGCCGGCGCTTCGCACCCCCACACCGCCCAGCAGCCCAAGGCGCTGGAAATCTAAGGAGTCGCGATGATCGGCAATTGGAACTATGGCACCGGCCGCCGCAAGTCTTCGGTGGCGCGCGTGTTCATCAAGAAGGGCACGGGCCAGATCACGGTCAACGGCAAGCCGGTAGAGCAGTACTTCGGCCGCCAGACCTCGATCATGATCGTCAAGCAGCCGCTGGTGCTGACGAACAATGCCGAGGCCTTCGACATCAAGGTCAATGTGCACGGCGGCGGTGAATCCGGCCAAGCCGGTGCGGTGCGCCACGGCGTGACCCGCGCACTGATCGACTACGACGCAGCGCTCAAGCCCGAACTGAGCCGCGCCGGCTTCGTGACGCGTGACGCTCGCGAAGTGGAGCGCAAGAAGGTCGGTCTGCACGGCGCCCGTCGTCGCAAGCAGTTCAGCAAGCGCTGATCGAGCCGTTCGTACCGGACTGCATTTCGTTGCATACGCAGCGGTCTGCAGGCAGCAAGAGGCCACCTCGCGGTGGCCTTTTCATTTGCGCTCCCTACAATCAGTTTTTCCTCTTCGTCCAAGTCTTTGGGGCAAGCCATGATCAAGGTGGGCATCGTCGGTGGCACTGGCTACACCGGTGTCGAGTTGCTGCGGTTGCTGTCGCAGCATCCCGAAGTGCAATTGCAGGCCATCACGTCTCGCAAGGAGGCTGGGCTGTCGGTGGCTGACATGTACCCGAGCCTGCGAGGCCACGTCGATCTAGCCTTCGTGACGCCCGATGACGCTAGGCTGACCGATTGCAACGTCGTCTTCTTTGCCACGCCGCATGGTGTGGCCATGGCGCAGGCCCGCGAGCTCCTCGCTGCAGGCGTGAAGGTCATCGACCTCGCGGCCGACTTCCGCCTGAAGGACGTCGCCGAGTTCGAGCGCTGGTACGGTATGCCGCACAGCTGCCCTGACCTGCTGGCCGAGGCCGTATACGGCTTGCCCGAACTGAACCGCGACGCGATCGGAAGGGCGCGCATCATTGGCAACCCCGGCTGCTATCCAACCTCGGTGCAGCTCGGTTTTGCGCCGCTGCTCAAGCACAGGCTTATGGATGCGAGCCACCTCATTGCCAACTGCGCGTCCGGCGTGTCGGGGGCGGGCCGCAAGGCCGAGGTGCATACGCTGCTGGCCGAGGCAAGCGACAACTTCAAGGCTTACGGCGTCAAGGGCCATCGCCACGGCCCCGAGATCAACCAGCAGTTGCGCGCGATTGCAGGCGATGCCAACGTGAACTGCATCTTCATGCCGCACTTGCTGCCCATCATTCGCGGCATCCATTCCACGCTGTGGGGGCGGCTCAACGCCGACGGCCAAGCTGCCGATCTGCAGGCGCTGTTCGAAGATTTCTACAAGGGTGAGCGGTTCGTTGACGTAATGCCGGCCGGTTCGGCGCCGGAAACGCGAAGCGTGCGGGCCAGCAACACCGTGCGCATCGCGGTGCACAAGCCGCAGCCCGATACGGTGATGGTGCTCGTGGTGGAGGACAACCTCACCAAAGGCGCCTCGGGCCAGGCGGTGCAGTGCATGAACCTGATGTGCGGACTGCCGGAGCATCTGGGCCTGACCCAGGTGCCCGTGCTCCCGTGAGCCGCGGCGCCGCTGCTGCATGCGCTGGAAGCTGATACGACGGCGCCTTTCGATCAGCGCGCCGCGCATGATCGTGCGCAGCCACCTGCCCTGGCCGCTGCGCTGGGCGGCGTTGGCGTTGATGCTCGGCTTTTCTGCCGCGCTGGCACTGTGGGCTTTTGAGTTCGGCAAGGACATCGCCGGGCTCGATCGTGGCTCGAGGGCTGACGTGGGCCACTTGAGGCAGGAGATCGAGCAACTCCGCAATGAGCGCGACCATGCGCAGTCGATCGCCAACACCGCCGACAGCCTGCTGAAGGCGGAACGCGTTGCACAGGAGAAGCTGGCCGCCCAGGTGCGCGCCCTCGAAGCGGACAACATGGCACTGCGCGCTGACCTCGGCTTCTTCGAACGTTTGTTACCGGCGGGTGCGTCTGGCGAGGTGACGGTACGCGGATTGCAAGCGCAGCTGTCGGAGGCCGGTCAGATGCGCTACCAACTGCTGGTGATGCAGCAGGGCAGGGCAGTGCCGGAATTCAACGGCCGATACGAGCTGGTGCTCAGCGGCCAGTTGGATGGCAAACCCTGGAGCTATACGGCGCCTGGAGGTGCGCGGCCGCTGAAGTTCCGGCAGTACCAACGGGTCGAAGGGGTGGTCGACTACCCTGCGGATGCCACCCTCAGGCAAGTGCAGGTGAAGGTGCTCGACAGCGGCGGCGGTGTCCGCGCGACCCAGCTGCTGCGGTTGTAGTGCAGCACGTTGACATTTATTGCGTGTGGTGCAGATTGCCGTCAGAGCAAGCGCGTCACCAATCGTTGGAGATTCATCATGTTCGGTATCAAGAAGCAACCGCCGATCCACACTCTGGTTGGTGAAGGCACCGTCATCAAGGGTGAGCTGCTGTTCTCCGCAGGCTTGCGTATCGACGGCGAGGTGGTGGGAGACGTCACTGCCACCGGTGATCGCAGCATCCTCGTCATCAGCGAAAAAGCCAGGGTGTGCGGCAAGGTCAAGGCGGGGCATGTCATCATCAACGGCATGGTGCAGGGGCCGGTAGAAGCCTCTGAGCTGCTGGAGCTGCAGCCCAAGGCTCGCATCCAGGGCGATGTGAGGTACGAGGCGCTCGAAATGCACCAGGGCGCCACCATTGAGGGCGGACTGCACCCGATGCACCCCTTGAAGGTCGAAGAGCAACCCGCAGTTATCAAATTGGCGTCCAATAACGCTTGATCATTTTGACGAGACGCCCAGGAGCAGTCCCCCATGAACGCAGTCGCAGAACATCCCGTTGCCAATGACGTCCCCCCACCGCCGCTGGTCTTTACCGACAGCGCCGCGAACAAAGTGAAGGAGCTGGTGGACGAGGAAGGCAACCCGGACCTGAAGCTGCGGGTGTTCGTGCAGGGCGGCGGGTGCTCTGGCTTCCAGTACGGCTTTACTTTCGACGAGATCGTCAATGACGACGACACGCAGATGGAAAAGAACGGCGTGACGTTGCTGATCGACGCGATGAGCCTGCAGTACCTGGCAGGCGCCGAAATCGACTACAAGGACGATCTCGAAGGTGCGCAGTTCGTGATCAAGAACCCGAACGCCACTACCACCTGCGGTTGCGGTTCGAGCTTTTCGGTCTGACCTCCCAGCTTCTTGCAACAAAAGCCGCCTCCGGGCGGCTTTTGTTTTAGGCCGGGTAGAGCGCCCCCAGCACTCGGGGCCCGCGGGCACCAGTGGCGCGCGGCAAGTTGCCGGGCTCGCGGTGCATGTGTGCCCGAGCCAGCCATGCAAAGGCGGCCGCTTCAACCTGCAGCGGCGGCAGACCGCGTGCTGCCGAACTCACTACGGACACTCTTGGCAGGTGACTGGCTAGGCGGCGCATCAGCTCCGCGTTCAACGCGCCGCCCCCACAGACGATCAGCTCGCCCGCATCACCAGCATGGCGTTGCACGTCATCAGCGCAACACCGTGCCGTGAGCTCGCACAACGTCGCCTGCACGTCGACAGGCGCGACGGCCGGGTGCTGCAGCAGCAAACCATTCAGCCATGCCGGGTTGAACCGGTCGCGACCGGTGCTCTTCGGGGGTAGAAGCGCGAAATAGGGGTCTTGCAAGGCGGCTTGCAGCAACACCTGTTGGGGTTGGCCTGACGCGGCCCAGGCGCCATTGGCGTCATAGGCTTGGCCGAGGTGCTGTGCGCACCAGTAGTCCATCAGCGCGTTGCCGGGGCCGCAGTCGAAACCCCAGGCACCACCGTTGCGGGGCACGACCGTGAGGTTGCTGATGCCACCGATGTTGAGCACTGCCACCGTTTCCGACGTGCGGCCGAATTGGGCTTGATGGAATGCCGGTACGAGCGGTGCTCCCTGGCCCCCCGCGGCGACGTCGCGACTGCGGAAGTCCGCCACCACGTCCACCCCAGCCAGCTCCGCCAGCAGTGCCGGCGCATTGAGCTGCAGGGTGTAGCCCGTGCCGTCGAACTCGCCGGGGCGGTGTCGCACGGTCTGGCCGTGGGCGCCGATGGCCACTACGCGGCGGCCTTCACTGTGCAGCAGCAGTTGCTGCACCACGTCGGCATACAGTCGCGCCAGCTGGTTGGCGGCCAGGGCTGCACGATGGAGTTCACCGCCGTTCGATGTTGCCTCGCCAGGTGTGTTGAGCCGCAGCAGCTCGTCGCGAAAGTCCTGAGCAAAGGCGCGGTATGCGTGGCCGACGACCGTCATGGTTCCATGCGTGTCGAAGGCAGCCAGCACGCCGTCCACACCATCCAGCGAGGTGCCGGACATCAGACCGATGTAGAGCTCTTGATCCATCGCGCGATGCTAAATCGGCCGGGTACAAAAAAGCCCGCCGGAGCGGGCTGATGGAGATCGGATCCGTGGCGCGTCACTCGACGCGTGCCGAGGCGACTGCCAGTGCAGACGCTAGTTGCGCGCGGGCGACTGCCGCGGTTTCGTTGAAGCGCTGGCGAGCGCCCGGCGAGATGGTCACGGCTTCGGAGGCGCGGGCGATGGTCATCGGATCGACCTGCTTGCCGCCCACCTTGAATTCGAAATGCAGATGCGGCCCGGTGGCCCAGCCGGTGGCGCCGACGAGGCCGACGGTGTCGCTCTGGCTCACGCGCTGGCCCTTGTGCACGTTGATGCGCGACAGGTGCGCGTACAGCGTCTGGCGGTTGCCGGGGTGCTGCACGACCACCACGTTGCCGTAGCCGTTCTGCACGCCGGCGAACTCGACCATGCCGTCGCCCACTGAGCGCACCGGTGTGCCGGTCGGTGCGCCGTAGTCCACACCGAGGTGAGCCCGCCAAGTCTTGAGGATCGGGTGCATGCGCATCGAGAAGCCCGACGTCACACGCGAGAAGGCCATCGGCGAGGCGAGGAAGAAGCGTTGCTTGCTGCGGCCGTCGAGGCCGAAGTAGCCGCCCTTGCTGCCGGGCTCCTGGAACCACACTGCGTCGAAGGTCTTGCCGCCGTTGACGAACTGCGCGGCCAACACGCGGCCGGCGGCCTGGTTCCAGGTGATCGGCTCGCCGTCGGCCGTGAGGGCCTCGTACAGCACGCTGAAGGTGTCGCCGCGGCGCAGCTCGCGGCGGAAGTCGATGTCCGCCGAGAACAGCTCAGCCATCTGCACCGTCACCGAATCGGGAATGCGCGATTCGTCGGCGGCTGCGAACAGCGAGCTGAGGATGGTGCCGGAGCCCAGTTGCACCTCGGCTTGCAGCGGCACCTGTTCCGTCTTGGCGGTCAGGCCGGCAGCGTCGCGCTCGATGGTCAGGCGCGTGAAATGGGTGTTGAACTGGTTGCCGTCGGCCGCGGGCGAACGGGCCACCAACTGGGCCAGGCGGCCGTTGTGGGTTTGCACCTTCACCATCTTGCCGGCCCGGCCTTCGAGCAGGCGGCGGGCCGTGACGTCGGTGCGCAGGAAGGCGGCGGCTTCCGGGTCGTCCACGCCCAGGCGGCGCAACAGGCTGTCGGCCGTGTCGCTCACACGGGTGAGGTCGGTGCGGTAGAGCTCGAGCTCGTGCAGTTCGAGCGACTCGAGCTGCTCCGTCAGGTCAGCCGGGGTGACGCTTTCGGTCACCAGGCGCCGCGGAAGGTCGGCAGCATCGGGGGCCATCGGGGCCACGCCGAAGGCGGTGACGGCGCTGCCCAGCAAACCGACGACGACGGCGGCAGTGAGGCGGCGCGGATGGCGTTTCAGCAAGTCTTCGGCGCGTGAAACGCTGCGCGCCACGAAATTCAAAGGATTCACCCAACGATCCCACAAGAAGTGTTGTGGGCGCTGGCCGTTCCGCATTGCTGCGGTCCCTCAGGGCGCGCCCCTGTTTATGCATGCTCCACCGGGCATCTGCGTGACCGTTGGCCACTAGAATCCCAGCCTCTTCGCATTGGCCGCGGAGTATAGCCAGCCGCCTTCCAATGCCTCGCCTGTAATAACCCGTACCAGGCTCCCAATGACGCCTTCCTCTCAGCCTCCCTCAGCGGTCAACAGCTCACAAACGTCGCCATCTCTTGCCAAGTACCCGATAACGGATCAGGTAAAGGAAGCAATGGCGATCAGCCTGCGGCATTGCGACGAGCTGTTACCGCAGGAGGACTGGCTGCACAAGCTTGCGCGGTCATATGCAACCGGCGTGCCATTGCGTATCAAGCTGGGGTTGGACCCCACGGCGCCCGACATCCATATCGGGCACACCGTAGTGCTCAACAAGATGCGCCAGCTGCAGGACCTGGGTCACACGGTGATTTTTCTCATCGGCGACTTCACGTCGATGATCGGCGACCCGTCCGGCCGCAACACGACCCGCCCGCCGCTCACGCGTGAGCAGATCGAAGCCAATGCAGAAACCTACCGCGCCCAGGCCTACAAGGTGCTGGACCCGGCCAAGACCGAGCTTCGCTACAACTCCGAGTGGAGCGACGCGCTGGGCGCGCGCGGGATGATCCAGCTTGCCTCGCGTTACACGGTGGCGCGCATGCTGGAACGCAACGACTTCCACGACCGCTTCAAGGGTGGCGTGCCGATCTCGGTGCACGAATTCCTCTACCCGTTGATGCAGGGCTACGACTCGGTGGCGCTCAAGAGCGACCTCGAGCTCGGCGGCACCGACCAGAAGTTCAACCTGCTGATGGGCCGTCACCTGCAGGCCGAATACGGGCAGGAGCCGCAGTGCATCCTGACCATGCCGCTGCTCGAGGGGCTCGACGGTGTCGAGAAGATGTCGAAGTCCAAGGGCAACTACATCGGCATCACCGAAGAGCCGAACACGATGTTCGCGAAGCTGCTGTCCATCAGCGATTCGCTGATGTGGCGCTACTTCGACCTCCTGAGCTTCCGCGGCGAGGCCGAGATCGCCAAGCTGAAGGCCGAAGTGGCCGGCGGCCGCAACCCGAAGGACGCCAAGGTGATGCTCGCCAAGGAGATCACCGCGTGCTTCCACAGCGCGCAGGCGGCCGATGCAGCGGAGGCCGACTTCAACAACCGCGCCAAGGGCGGCATTCCGGACGACATCCCCGAGGTGGCCCTCACCGGTGCACCGCTGGGCATCGGCGCCTTGCTCAAGCAGGCCGGGTTGGTGCCCTCCACCAGCGAAGGCCTGCGCATGGTCGACCAGGGCGGCGTCAAGATCGACGGGGCTACGGTGAGCGACAAGGCGCTGAAGGTCGAGGCCGGCGCGATGGTGGTGCAGGTGGGCAAGCGCAAGTTCGCGCGCGTCACGCTGTCGTAGGGCTTGCGGCTTCAACAACAAGAGAGCGTCGGCGCCACGTCCACGATGCAGGCGCGCGGCTACCTCAAGCTGTCGATCGTCGTCGCGCTCGCGACCATCACGCTCAAGATGCTGGCGTGGTACGTCACCGGCTCCGTCGGGCTGCTGTCCGACGCGATGGAGTCCTTCGTCAACCTCGCGGCCGCGCTGTTCGCGTTGTGGATGGTCACGGTGGCGGCTCGCCCGCCTGACGACAGCCACCCGTTCGGCCATGCCAAGGCCGAATACTTCTCGAGCGGCCTCGAAGGCCTGCTGATCTTCGTGGCCTCGCTGGCCATCCTCTGGAGCGCGGTGCCGCGGCTGGTGCACCCACAGCCGCTCGAACAGCTCGGCACGGGCACGGTGCTTTCGGTGCTGAGCGCCGTGCTCAACGGCGTGCTGGCGAGGGTGATGCGCCGTGCCGCCGTGCGGCTGCGCTCCATTGCGCTGGAGGCCGACGCGCGCCACTTGATGACGGACGTCTACACCTCCATCGGCGTGGTGGCCGGCGTGCTGCTGGTGCCGCTGACCGGCTGGCTGTGGCTCGATCCGCTGCTGGCTATCGGCGTGGCACTCAACATCTCGCGCGAAGGGGCCTCGCTGCTGCGGCGCTCGGCCGACGGGCTGATGGACCATGCGCTCGGCCCCGAGCAGCAGCAAAGCATCGAGACCGCGCTGCAGCGCTACCGCGGCCAGCGTGCCGATGCGGCCGGCCTGCGCGTCGACGACGTGAAGACGCGTCGCGCGGCGCAGCAGCGCTTCTGCGAATTGCACCTGCACGTGCCGGCGGCCTGGAGCGTGGGCCAGGCCATGCGCGAACGTGAGGCGCTCGCACGCACGCTGATCGCGGCCGTACCCGGTCTGCGGGTGACGATCGAACTGGTGCCGCTGGGCATGGAGCCGGTGGCCGACGAAAAAGACGTGGAAGGCAAAGACTGATGCTGGCAGTGGTGCAACGCGTGCAAGAAGCGCGGGTCGAGATCGCAGGGCAGGTGCATGGGGTCATCGGCCAGGGCCTGATGGTGCTGGTGTGCGCGGAAGCGGGCGACGACGATGGCAAGGCAGGCAAGCTGGTTGCCAAGCTGCTGAAGCTGCGCATCTTCAGCGACGAGGCCGGCAAGATGAACCGCAGCGTGCAGGACGTCGCCGGCGGCCTGCTGATCGTTTCGCAGTTCACGCTGGCGGCCGACACGTCGGGCGGCAACCGGCCGAGCTTCACCAACGCGGCGCCGCCGGCCGAAGGGCGACGGCTCTACGAGCGGGTGGTGACGCTGGCCCGCGAGCAGCACCCGGTGGTGGCCACTGGCGAGTTCGGCGCCGACATGCAGGTGCATCTGGTCAACGACGGCCCGGTCACCATCCCGATGAAGGTCTGAAGCCGTTCTTCCTGAGGAGACGCGTCCATGCTGATCGACTACATCACCCTCGGCACCAACGACCTGCAGAAGGCCCGCGCCTTCTACGACGCGGTGCTGGCGCCGCTGGGCCACAGCCTGCACTACGCAGACGACGAATGGCTGAGCTACGGCAAGCCCACCGAGGGTCCCGTGCTGTGGATCGCGCACCCGTTCAACAAGGCCGAGGCCACCGCGGGCAACGGCACGATGGTCGCGTTTCGCGCCCCCACCCGTGCTGCCGTCGATGCGAGCCATGCCGCGGCGCTGGCCTTGGGCGCGGTGGACGAAGGAGCGCCGGGGCTGCGGCCGCACTACGGGCCGAACTTCTACGTCGGCTACTTTCGCGACCCGGACGGCAACAAGCTGGCGGTGGTGTCCCGCGCTACCGAATAGCCCTCGCCGAGAACTCTTCGTGCCATGAAAAAAGCCACCCCGCGGGGTGGCTTTCGTTTTTGCGCCGGGCCGTGATCAGTCGGCGTACTGGCCGGCAGCCTTGATGACCGGCGACCACTTGTTGATCTCGGCCTCGACCCACTTCTTGTGCTCGGCCGGGTTGGTGCGCGCGTCGGTCACGACCACGGCGCCCAGGGCTTCTTCACGCTTGAGGAAGTCGGCGTCCTTCAGCGCGACCTTCAGCGCGGCGTTCACCTTGTCGAGCACAGCCTTGGGGGTGCCCTTCGGCGCATACAGGCCGTGCCAGATGCTGACGTTGAAGCCCTTCATGCCCGACTCGTCCAGCGTGGGCAGCTTCGACAGCGCGGGCGTGGTCAGGCGCTTGGGCGTGGTCACCGCAAAGGCCTTCACCTTGCCGGCTTCGATCTGCGACGTGGTGTTGGTGGTCTGGTCGCACATGATGTCGACCTGGCCGCCGATCAGGTCGGTCATCGCAGGTGCGGTGCCCTTGTACGGCACGGTGGTCATGTCGACCTTCAGCGTGCTCTGGTAGAGCAGGCCGCACAGGTGCGAAGCCGCGCCCAGGCCGGCGTTGGCGAGGTTGATCTTGCCCTTGTTGGCTTCGATCCACTTCAGCAGCTCGGCGTAGTTGTTGGCCGGCAGCGTGGGGCGGCCGATCAGCGTCATCGGCACCTCGTTGATGAGGCCCAGGAACTCGAAGTCGTCGAGGGTCTTGTACTGCAGCGTGCGATACAGCGACGGCGAGGTCGCCATGCCGATGTGGTGCAGCAGCAGCGTGTGGCCGTCCGGCGCGGCCTTGGCCACCTTGGTGGCGCCCAGCGTGCCGCCGGCGCCGCCCACGTTCTCGATCACGATGGTGGCGCCCAGCGGCTTGCGCAGGGCTTCGGCCAGATCACGGGCCACCTTGTCGGTGGGGCCGCCGGCCGTGAACGGCACGACGATGGTCACCGGCTTGTCGCCGGGATAGTTCTGCGCCACAGCGCCGGTCACTGCAAAGGCGGCCACGGCGGCCAGCATCAGGCGTTTCATGTCGGATCTCCTGTTGTCACGAATTTGGGCCCCATCCCTTCCGAGCGCTCCAGGGGCGAGGAAACCGGGGCGGCCTGTGTTTCCTTGGGAGCATGGCTCGCAGCCGAATGCTAGGCGTGGGGGCAGGCACCGCCATCGCGGGAACTACGTAAGCAGGCGCAGGGGTTGTGCGTACATCACGGGTGGGCGCGATGTTACCTTTGGGCCTTCTTGCGCCTGATCAAACCCATGGCCCGCATCGTCCGCTTCGACCCGCCCGGCTCCGTCCCTGCCATCGACCACCCGCGTGAAGACCGCCGCGAGATCGGCAACCCCGAGCGCCGCACGTGGGCGCTCTACGAGAGCGCCGACGGCGTGGCGACTTGCGGCATCTGGGAATGCGAAGTCGGCCGTTGGCGCATCGTGTTCCCGGCCGGCAAGGACGAATACTTCTTCGTGCTGCACGGCGTGGTGCGGCTGCATGACGCGGCCGGCGGCGTGACCGAGGTGCGGGCCGGGCAGGGCGCCGTCATCCCTGGTGGTTTCGAAGGCGCCTTCGAAGTGGTGGAGCCGGTGCGCAAGCACTTCGTCGTGATCGAGCGCTCGTGACATCCATCACCGCCGGGGTGCCGTGAGCTCGTACGAGGTCGTGATGCAGCCCGGCCCCTTCGGGTTCTGGCAGCACGCAGCCAGCTGCTTCACGCTCTCGGCATAGGCCACGTTCCACTGCGCGTGGCTGCGCAGCACGCCTGGCGGCATCCAGTGCGATTGCGGGAAGCGCGTGCCCCATTCGTCGAGGCCCTCGCTGCGCAGCATGCCGGTCGCTTCGTACATGGCCACCTGGCAGCTGTTCATGTTGCCGATGCGGTGGCAGGTCGTGCAGGTGTTGCCGCGCGTGCTGATGCCGAAGGGCTTGGGCCAGCGGCGAAAGGCCGCGCCGACGTCGTTCCTGTACGGGCCGAACGGGTCACCGGGCAGCGCGCCGGTCTGCGCGATGAAGGGGCTGTACATGAACGGTCCGCTGTCGTGGCAGCGCACGCACTGGCCTTCGGCCACCTGCTTGGGCGGGTTCCAGAAGTCCTGCGCTCGCGGGTAGCCCGGCATCGGCCTGGCCAGGTGCGGCGGCGGCACGCGGCGGCCATCCACGCCGCGGTCGGCGCGCAGCGGCAGCGGCGCGCTGGCCTGGAACCAGCAGGTGCTGCCGGTGCGCACGTTGTGCGCCACGATGTCGATCTCGTCGTACAGGTGCGTCCCCTTGGGGCGGATCATCTTCTGGCGGCAGAAGGCGCTGATCTGCGCGCGGTCGTCGTCGCGCAGCACCAGGGCGCGCGAGTTGGGCACGCACTGGCCGTCGGTCTTCTCGCCGTTTTCGGGGCGCAGCAGCGAGGGCCGGTCGCAGGTCATGTCGGGCGTGTAGCGCACGGGCGTTTCGCCGCCGTTCACCGTGATGGGCACCTCCACGCCGTCGGCACAGTCGAAGGCCGGAATGGGCGCGACCTGCACCGCACAGGCCTGGCCGTACTCGAGCAGGGTCTGCGCTCGAGCGGCAGTGGCGCACAGCAATGCCGCACAGAGGAGCAACGAGCGCTTCATGTCACCAGCCCTTTCTCCGACAGGATCACCGAGCGGATGGCCTGGTAGTAGCGCTCGTAGCCGGTGCAGCGGCAGATGTGCGCTCCGCAGGCATCGGCGATGGCGGCATCGAGCCGGTCGCGCGGCACGGGTGCCACGCGCAGGCGGTCGATGAGCAGCGTGGTGGCCATCACGAAGCCCGGTGTGCAGTAGCCGCACTGGAAGGCGAAGTGGTCGAGGAAGGCCTGCTGTACGCGCGAGAGCTCGCCCGGCGCCGCCACGCCTTCCACCGTGGTGATCTGCTGGCCGTCGAGCAGCACGGCCGGCGTCGAGCAGGCCAGCAACGGCTGGGGCAGGCTCGTGGGCGTGCGCTTCACGGCCACCGTGCAGGCACGGCATACGCCGATGCCGCAGCACAGCTTCGTGCCGGTGAGGCCCAGGTCTTCCTGCAGCAGGTCGATGAGCGCGAGGTCCTGCGCCACCTCGCGGCGCACGGTGCTGCCGTTGATGTGCAGCGTCACCGCTTGCGGGCGGCGCGGGTCGTCGGTGGTGCCGGTCGTCATTTCATGACCTCCCTTATCTTTTGCGGCGTGATGGGCAGCGAGCGGAACCGGTGCCCGGTCGCGAAGGCCACGGCATTGGCGATGGCCGGTGCCACGGGGCATAGCACGGCTTCGGCGATGCCCTTGCCCGTGGTCTCGGTGGTGGGCAGCACGGTGAGGCGCTGCCGCCCGAGCGGGATGTCCGATGCCAGCGCGACGTGATAGCGGTCGAGGTTCCACAAGCCGTTGCCGCCGCCCTCGCCCAGCAGCGGAATGTCTTCGATCAGCGCGTAGCCGATGCCCATGGCGACGCCACCCTGTGTCTGGCCTTCCATGAGGTCGGGCTGCAGCACGCGGCCGGCGTCGAGAAAGGTCTGCACCGCCACCACGCGCACGTCGCCGCTGCGAGGGTCCACTTCCACTGCGGCCAGCGTGCCCGAAGGCGCATAGAGGCTGCGGCCGTAGAGGTTGGCGCCGGTGGGCGGCGGCTGCGTGTTGGTGCGGTCATGGCGCTGCCAGCTGGTGCTGCCGGCCGCGAGCGTGGAGAGGCCGTCGAGCGGCAGCGTGGCCTGCCAGTCACCCACGCGATAGTCCGCCTCCACCCAGCGTGCCTGGTACACCGCATGCGTCATGGTCGCAGCCGGTAGGGCGCTCTTGTAGAGCTGCGCCGCGATCGCCGCGAGCGGCAGCGGTGCGAGCCCCGGCGCGGTGAGCCGTGTGTCACGCCAGCGGGTGCGGCCACGCAGGGCGTTCACGTCCGCGCCCCATAGCTGCGCCGCCGCGGGCAGCAAACCAGTTTCGAACAGCACCCGTGTGGCCTGCTCGGCCGCGTGCACCTGGTGAAAGGCGGTGAGGCAGGCGCTCGACGACATGGAGAACGACGCCGTCCAGCGCGGGTTGTTCCAGGCCGGCCCCTGGATGCCAGGGTCGAAGCCCAGCGGCTGCACGAAGTAGCTGGCCTCGCCCATGCTGGCCGTGCTGGCGTTGTTGCCGGCAAAGCCGGCGGTGCTGATCGCCAGCGTGGTGGCCGAGCCGTTGCCCATGTCCACGCAGTTGCTGCGCACCAGCAGCTTGCCCTCGGCGGAGATCTGCACCTCGGCCATCACGCCGTCGGTGCCGGTGCCGTAGGCCTGGTTGGCGAGCGCGAAGCCCACGCCGTAGAGCATGCCGCCTTGCCTCTTGCGGCGCGCCTTCTCGCGCGTTCGCTCGCGCCACAGCGGGTGGGCGCGGGCCAGGCGGCAGATCTCGCCGAGCTTCATCTCCTGCGAGAGCGGTGCGCCAGTCACCGTGTGCTGGCCGCGGTGCAGCACGTTGCGCTCGCGCAAGGCGATCGCGTCCACCTTGAGCGCATGGGCTGCTTCATCGACCAGGCATTCGAGCGCGAAGCTCGCCTGCGGGCCGCCGAAGCCACGCATGGAGCCGGCCACCACGCCGGTGGTGGGCAGCGCCAGCGCGTCCACCGCCGCGCGGCCGATGTCGTAGCCGCCAGCCGCGCAATAGCCGGCCAGCTCGGCCACCCACTGGCTGTAGTTGTTGTTGCCTCCGGCGCGCAATGCGAGCCGGCTCTCCAGTGCCACGAAACGGCCGGCCGCATCGACCGCGAGCCGCTGGTGCACCGTGGAGTCGAGCTGCTTCAGGCCCGACTGGAATTGCTCGTAGCGGTCCTGCGCAATGCGCACGGGCGCGTCTGCATACGCGGCCGCCAATGCGAGCAGCGGCGGGAAGGCCGACACGTCGCGCCCACCGAAGCCGCCGCCGGGGTAGCACGAGTTCAGCACGACGGTGCTCACTTTGAACGGGCAGTTCACCGCGGCAAACAGGTTGAGCGTGGTGGAGAGGTCGCCGTTGGTGGCCTGCGTGCCCAGCACGAGGTTCATCGTGCCGGTGCCGGAACGGTCGAACCAGCCCAGGCCTGCCTCGGGCTCCATGAACATCGGGTCGAGCACCTGGGTCGAGAAATCACCGCCGAAGCTGCGCACACCGGGCCGGGTGAACTCGCTCGCGATGCGTTCGCGCCATTGGCGCGCCTCCAGGTCTACCTTGGTGGGCGGGCTCGCATGCGGGTTGCTGTAGCCGTTCTTCACCTGCGAGAACTGCTCGCCGGCCGCATCGGCATAGCGGGTGAGGTAGGTGCCGGGCGGGTAGGGCGTGGTGGCGGGCGTGGGCTTCACCTCGGCGCCGTACTGCACGACCTGCGGGTTGAACTGCAGCAGCTTCTTGGCCTGGCGCCAGGTGTCGAAGTCCTTGAACACCAGCAGTGCGATCGGCTGACCGAGGTAGGTGGGCCGCTCGCCGCTCGTGGCCAGCAGGCCGGTGGGCCAGCCGGTGGGCGGGGTGGCGCTGCCCGGCACGGTGATCGCATCGCGCTGCAGGTCGGCCTGGGTGACCACCTTCAGCGGCGCCAGTGCCGCGGGCAGCATGGAAAGGTCGATGCCGGTGAAGGCGCGGTCCACGCGAGCGGCGCGCAGGATCATCGCGACGCGCTCGGCACCCGGCCAGCCGGGCATGTCGCGGGCGCGGAAGTCGCGGGCGTAGATCTTCTGCCCCGTGACCTTGGGCACGCCCTCGATGCGCCAGCGGGCCTTGCCTGGCGGGCCGCTCCAAGCGCCGGCCTGGGCTGCTTCACGCGCCGCAGGGGCGGCGGGCGCTGCAAACGCGAGCCGGTTGAACACCACCGTCAGCCCGGTCGCGCCGATGGCGGCGAAGAACTCGCGCCTCGAAACCTCGAAGGTGCTTCCCACGGGTGAGCCTCCCTTTTGCTCTTTGTTGTGGTTCGTCGTGGCCCGCCGCGGTTGTGCACTACGGTGGGTGCGCGCGAGCCTAACAGCCATGCAGGGGCGCATCAATACGGCAAACCGTGCAAGGCAGCACGCTGTTGTTGGCGCGCTATCCGTGAGAATCCGGCGAAGAACCAAAAGGGAAGGCAGCGATGGTCGACTTGTATGCCGACATGTTCGAGCTGGCGCCGGTATCGCTCTGGCTGGAGGACTACAGCGGCCTCAAGGTGCTGTTCGAGCGCTGGCGTGCCGAAGGCGTGGTCGACCTGCGTGCCCACCTGTGCGCCCACCCCGAGCGCATTGCCGAATGCACGCGCAACCTCAAGGTGCTGCGCGTCAACCAGCGCACGCTGAACCTGTACGGCGCACGAGACCTGCAGCACCTGTCGGACAACCTGCACCGCGTGCTGCGCGACGACATGCTGAGCGCCTACGTCGAAGAACTGGGCCAGCTGTGGGACGGCCGCCTGCGCCTTTCGACGCAGACGGTGAACTACACGCTCACGGGTGAGCGGCTGGTGATGCTGTTCAACGCGAGCGTGCTGCCCGGCCATGAAGAAAGCTGGAGCCGCGTGCTGGTGGCGCTCGAAGACGTGACCGACCGCGTGCGCGCCGAGCAGCATGCGCGCAGCCTGTTCGAGCACTCGCCGGTGTCGCTGTGGGCCATGGACTTCAGCGGCGTGTACCAGCTCATCGAAGAAGCGCGGCTTGCGCACGGTGCCGGCGTCGACCCGCGCACGGTGATCGCGATGCAGCCCGGGTTCGCCTCGCGCTGCATGAAGTCGGTGCGCGTGGCCGACGTGAACCGGCGCACGCTGGCGATGTTCGGCGCCGACGACAAGGCCACGCTGCTCGGCAGCGTGGACCGCGTGTTCCGCGACGACATGCGCGTGGCCTTCACCGAGCTGCTCATCGACCTGTGGCAGGGCCGGCTGCGCCACCAGCGCGAGGCGCTGGTGCATGCGCTCGACGACCGCGCGGTGCACGTGTACCTGCAGTTCTCGGTGCTGCCGGGGCATGAGCAGCGCTGGGACCAGACCTTGATCTCGCTCACCGACATCACCGCGCGCAAGCGGGCCGAGGCCGACCTCGCCTACTTCAGCACCCACGACTCGCTGACGGGGCTGTGCAACCGCGCCTTCTTCAGCGGCGAGATCCAGCGCCTGGAGCAGGAATGCATCTCGCCGGTGACGGTGCTGGTGATGGACCTCGATGGGTTGAAGTCGGCCAACGACAGCCACGGCCATGCCGCGGGCGACGAGTTGCTGCGCAGGGCCGGCGGTGTGATCGGCTCATTCGTGCAAGGCACGGTGAGCGCCTCGCGCACCGGCGGCGACGAGTTCGCGCTGCTGATGCCCGGCTGCACCGAACACGAAGGCATGGTGCTCGCGCGGCGCCTGCGCGACGCGCTGGGGCAGCACAACCTCGGGCACGAGCAGCAGCAGCTGTCGTTTTCGATCGGCGTGGCGGCCAGCCGCGAAGGCGAGCGGCTCGAAGCGGTGATCCACCGCGCCGATGCCCGCATGTATGCCGACAAGCGCGAGATGTACGCCGCCAGGGGCATCGACCGGCGGGCGATGTGAGCGTCGGTCGCCTGTGTGCGGCGACACGGCGATGCGTAATGCTGTGACGCGGCGATGCGGTGATCGGGATCACCGATACGAGCGCACGTCCTCGATCACCTTGCCGTCGTTGGGCAGGCTGCCCGGCGGCACGAGTTCCACGTCGCTGCGCAGCTTCGTGATGTCGCGAATGCTCTCCGCCAGGCGAGTGGCCAGGCCCTCGGGCGCGCCGGCCACTTCGGCGCGCAGCAGCATGCGGTCGTCGGCCATCTCGCCGCTCACCACCAGCCGGGCGCGGCGCACCTCGGGGTGTCGCTTGACCGCGGCGTCCACCTGGCCGGGGTGCACGAACATGCCGCGCACCTTGGTGGTCTGGTCGGCGCGACCCATCCAGCCCTTGATGCGCGGCGCGGTGCGGCCGGTGGGGCAGGTGCCGGCCAGCATGGCCGAGAGGTCGCCGGTGCCGAAGCGGATCAGCGGGTAGTCTGGGTTCAGCGTGGTGACGACCACCTCGCCGACCTCCCCGTCGGGCACCGGCTCGCCGGTGCCGGGGCGCACGATCTCGACGATCACCTGCTCGTCCAGCACCAGCCCTTCGCGCGCTTCGGTCTCATAGGCCACGAGGCCCAGGTCTGCGGTGCCATAGCACTGGTAACCCTCGATGCCGCGCTCGCGAAAGGCGTCACGCAGGCTGGGCGGAAACGCCTCGCCGCTGCACAGCGCCTTGGTGAGCGAGGGCAGCTTCACACCTTGCTCCATGGCTTTTTCGAGCGCGATCTTCAGGAAGCTCGGCGTGCCGATGTAGCCGTGCGGCTGCAGCTCGCTCATGGCTTGCAGCTGCAGCTCGGTGTTGCCCACGCCGCCGGGGAACACGGTGCAGCCGATGGCGTGGGCACCGGTCTCCATCATCGAGCCCGCGGGCGTGAGGTGGTAGCTGAAGCTGTTGTGCACCAGGTCGCCGGCGCGAAAGCCCGCGGCATAGAGCGCGCGCGCCATGCGCCAGTAGTCGGCCGCTTCGCCTTCGGGTTCGTACACAGGGCCGGGCGATTGGTACACGCGCCTGGCGCCGCCCGGGCGCTGCAGCCCGCGCCAGCCCACGGCCGAGAAGCCACCGAAGACGTCGGCGCCCCGCTGCGCCTGCTGGCGTTCGATCAGCTCGTACTTGCGCGTGACGGGCAGCCTGGCCAGTGCAGCACGCGAGTCGACGGAGCCGGCGTCCACACCCTGGAGGATGTGCCCAAAGGCCGTGGTGTTCGCCTGCGCATGCGACACCTGTGCGGGCAACGCGGCCATCAATGCAGCCTCGCGCACGGCCGGGTCGCGCGTTTCGAGAGCGTCGTAGTAAGGGCGGTTCATCCGAGCAATTCCCTTTGCAGCTTCTTCGGCAGCTTGCCGAGCACCAGCTCGTGCGAGCGGCTCACCAGCGCCTTCAGTTCATCCAGCGGCAATGCGTTGGGGTCTTGCAGCTGTACCCACTTCACCCGCGCGAGATACGGCGCTGGCACGAGGCCGGGCAGGCCGGTGAGTTCGAGAAAGCGGTGGTCGTCCACCTTGAAGGAGCAGGCCCGGGCCGGGCCCGGCTCTGCGCCGGTGACGAAAAACATCTTGCCGCCCACCGAAGCCACCCAGTCGGCACCCCACTTGATGTCCGTGGTGGCACCCGCGCGCGCTGCAGCATGCTGCTGCAGCGCGTCGAAGATGGAAGCGGCACTGCGGCTCATTCGTCGCCGCTCCATTGTTCGAGGCGCTTCTTCACGTCGGCGGTGAACTGCCGCACGTCGGCGCTGTTCTTGAGCACACGTGTTTCCCATTCGGGGCTGCGGGCCGGGCGCCTGGCGATGCGCGAGCGGATGGTGGCGCCATCGACGGCCAGCTCGATGACGGGCTGGCCTTTCAGTTCGAAGCCGGCGCCGCGTTCGCTCAAGGCGCGCAGGTCGCGAAGCGAACGTTTGAGTTGCATGAGAGCCTCGTCCGGCTTGAATGCGGGTGGAGCGAAGAAGTCGTCAGCCATGTCATCAATCTCCCTTCACAAAGAATCCCGGTAGGGGCCGCGGATCCGGCATTGCCGGTCCGGTGGCGCAGCCCCTTGAGGGGGAGCGCCGAAGCCGCTACGGGGTGGTCTCAAGCCAGCCAGCGCTTGCGGCGCTTGTAGCTCTTCACGTCGCGGAAGCTCTTGCGGTCGCCGCCGCCCATGCCGAGGTAGAACTCCTTCACGTCTTCGTTCTCGCGCAGGGCCTTGGCTTCGCCGTCCATCACGATGCGGCCGTTCTCGAGGATGTAGCCGTAGTCGGCATAACGCAGCGCGATGCTGGTGTTCTGCTCGGCCAGCAGGAAGGTCACCTTCTCGCGTGTGTTCAAGTCGCGCACGATCTCGAACACCTCTTCGACGATCTGCGGCGCCAGCCCCATCGACGGCTCGTCGAGCAGCACCATCTTCGGGTTGGCCATCAGCGCGCGGCCGATGGCGCACATCTGCTGCTCGCCGCCGGAGGTGTAGGCGGCCTGCGAGGTGCGGCGCGTCTTGAGGCGCGGGAAGTAGGTGTAGACCTTCTCCAGCGTCTGCGCCACCGCGGCCTTGCCGTCGCGGCGCGTGTAGGCGCCGGTCATCAGGTTCTCTTCGATGGTGAGGTGCGCAAAACAATGCCGCCCTTCCATCACCTGCACCACGCCGCGGTCCACCATGTCGGCGGTCGAGAGCTTCTCGATGCGCTCGCCGCGCAGCGCGATGCTGCCCTTGGTGACCTCGCCGCGCTCGCCGGCCAGCAAGTTGCTCACGGCGCGCAGCGTGGTCGTCTTGCCCGCGCCGTTGCCGCCCAGCAGCGCCACGATGCGGCCTTCGGGCACCTGCAGCGACACGCCCTTGAGCACCAGGATCACGTGGTTGTAGATGACCTCGATGCCGTTGACGTTGAGGAGGATGTTCGACATGGAAACGCTTTCTCTTGCTTCCTTCGAGTACGCGTTCGAGTGCGCGCCGCGGAACCGGCTCTGCCGGGCCGCCGGGGCGGCCCCCTCGAGGGGGAGCCGCGTCAGCGGCTACGGGGGTGGGCCTAAGTCTGGCAATCCTGCGGAGTGCGGCGCGAGAGCTTCTTCTCCGCAGCGTACTTGTCGGCCGTCGCCTTGACCATGGGTTTGATGATCTGCTCGTCGGCCTGCAGCCAGTCGGACGTGAAGTTCCACTTCGTGCCGTCCCACGTGTGCACGCGGGCCCAGTTGGCGCCCAGGTGGTCGGCGCAGCTCGTGCTCACCGGGCGCATCACGCCGGCGAAGCCCAGGGCGTCGAGCTTCTTCTGGTCGAGCGACAGGTTCTCCAGGCCCCAGCGCACCTGCTCGCCCGTCATGACCTTGCCCTTGCCGTAGCGCTCCTGCGCGCGCCGCACGCCTTCGACGCCCAGCATCGCGGAAATGGCGCCGCGCATGTAGAGCACCGAGCCCACCTCTTCCTTCGGGCCGGTGCCCTGGCCCTTGCCGTGTATCTGCGTCAGCACGTCCTTCGCGAACTTGCTGTTCGGCTCGGCGCCGTGCTGCATGGTCACCGCGTTGTAGCCCTTGGCGCCTTCGCCCACGTCACGCACGTCGGGCTCGGCACCGGCCCACCACACGCCGTACATCTTTTCGCGCGGGTAGCCGGTGGCCTGGGCCTCCTTCAGCGCGGTGGAGTTCATGACGCCCCAGCCCCACAGCAGCACGTAGTCGGGCCGGCTCTGGCGCACCTGCAGCCAGGTGGACTTCTGCTCCACGCCGGGGGCGGTGACCGGCAGCAGCTGCAGGTCGAAGCCGTGCAGCTTGGCGCGTTCCTGCAGCAGCGGGATCGGCTCCTTGCCGTAGGGGCTGTCGTGGTAGACCAGCGCGATCTTCTTGCCCTTGAGCTTGTCGAGCCCGCCTTCCTTCTTGCCGATGTGCTGCACCAGCGCGTCGGCCGCCACCCAGTACGTGCCGATGAGCGGGAAGTTCCACTTGAACACGCCGCCGTCCTGGCTTTCGCTGCGGCCATAGCCGGCGGTGATGAGCGGGATCTTGTCGCCCGGCGCCTTTTCGGTGAGCGCGAAGGTCGCGCCGGTGGACAGCGGCTGCACCACGCTGGCCCCGCCGTTCTTGCCCTTCAGGCGCTCATAGCACTCGACGCTCTTGCCGGTGTCGTAGCCGGTCTCGCACTCTTCGAAGACGATCTTCACCCCGTTGATGCCGCCTTGCGCGTTCACGAGCTTGAGGTAGTCCACATAGCCGTTGGCCCATGGCACGCCGTTGGGAGCGTAGGGGCCGGTGCGGTAAGAGAGCACTGGAAAGAACTGTTCCTTCGCCTGGGCCAGCGCGCCTGTCGTGCCGAGCGTGCCGCCTGCAACGGCGGCCACGGTAGCGGCCGCCAGGGCGAGTGACTTGAGTTTCATGTCTGTCTCCTCTTTGGTTTGCGAAATCAATGGGGGAACGGCCACAGGCGCAGCTTCTCCTTGGCCGTGGACCACAGCCGTGCCAGGCCGTGCGGCTCCACGATCAGGAAGAACACGATGAGCGCGCCGAAGATCATCAGCACCGCGTGGCTCACGGTGGCGGTGTCGAATGTGAGGCCCACCATGGCGCCGAGCGCGGGCAGCGCCTGGTCCAGGAAGATGGGCAGCACGACGATGAAGGCCGCGCCGAAGAAGCTGCCCATGATGGAGCCCAGGCCGCCGATGATGACCATGAACAGCAGCTGGAACGAGCGGTCGATCGAAAACGCCGCCGGCTCCCACGAGCCCAGGTACACGAAGCCCCACAGCGCACCGGCCACGCCCACGATGAAGGAGCTCACGGCAAACGCGGTGAGCTTGGCGTACACCGGGCGGATGCCGATGACGGCGGCGGCCACGTCCATGTCGCGCATGGCCATCCACTCGCGGCCGATGGCGCTGCGCACCAGGTTCTTGGCCAGCAGCGCGAACACCGCCACGAACACCAGGCAGAACAGGTACTTCGCCACCGGGCTTTCGATCGGGATGCCGGCCACCTGCAGGTTGGCGACGCTGACCGAGCCCGACGGCGAATCGTTGGTGAACCACTTGATGCGCAGGAAGGCCCAGTCCACGAAGAACTGTGCGGCCAGCGTGGCCACTGCGAGGTAAAGCCCCTTGATGCGCAAAGAGGGAATGCCGAACAGCACGCCCACGCCGGTGGCGCACAACCCGCCCAGCAGCAGCGAGGCGATGAGCGGCATGCCCTCGATGCGGATCTGGAAGTTGTAGGCCGCATACGCGCCCACCGCCATGAAGGCGCCAGTGCCCAGCGAGATCTGCCCGCAATAGCCCACCAGGATGTTCAGGCCCAGCGCGGCGAGCGAGAGGATGAGGAACGGGATGAGGATGGCGCGGAACGCGTACTCGGGCGCCGAAAGAGGCACCACGACGAAGGCGATGGCGAGCAGGCCGAGGATGGCGATGCGGTCCTGCAGGATCGGAAAGATCTGCTGGTCGGCGCGGTAGCTCGTCTTGAACTGGCCGTTCTCACGGTAGAGCATGCAGTCCTCCCATCACACCCGGTCGATGATCTTCTCGCCGAACAGCCCCTGGGGCCTGACGAGCAGGAACAGCAACGCCAACACGTACGCGAACCAGATCTCGATGCCGCCGCCCAGCTTCGGCCCGATGTAGATCTCCGAGAGCTTTTCGCCCACGCCGATGATCAGCCCGCCGATGATGGCGCCGGGCACCGAGGTGAGCCCGCCCAGGATCACCACCGGCAGCGCCTTCAGCGCCACCAGTGACAGCGAGAACTGCACGCCCAGCTTGCTGCCCCAGATGATGCCGGCCACCAGCGCGACGAAACCCGCCACGCTCCACACGATGACCCAGATGCGGTTGAGCGGAATGCCGATCGACTGCGCCGCCTGGTGGTCGTCGGCCACGGCACGCAGTGCGCGGCCGGTGGCGGTCTTCTGGAAGAACAGCGAAAGCACCAGCACCAGCGCCGCGGCGATGAGCGCGGCGTAGAGGTCTTCCTTGCTGATGAGGATGCCGCCCTGGAACATGCTCTCGGCCACGATCACCGGGTCCTTGGGCATGCCGACGTCGATCTTGTAGATGTCGGAGCCGAACAGCGTCTGGCCGAAGCCGTCGAGGAAGTAGGTGATGCCCAGCGTGGCCATCAGCAGCGTGATGCCTTCCTGGTTCACCAGCTTCGACAGGCACAGCCGCTCGATCAGCCAGGCCACGGCCACCATCACCACCATGGCCAGCACGAAGGCGGCCACGTTGGCGAAGAGCTTGCTCTCGATGCCCGTCCAGCGCGGCAGCCATTCCGAGAAGCGTGCCATCGCGAGCGCCGCGAACAGCACCATCGCGCCTTGAGCGAAGTTGAAGACGCCGCTGGCCTTGAAGATCAGCACGAAGCCCAGCGCGATGAGCGAATACAGCATGCCCGCCATCAGGCCGCCGAAGAGTGTTTCGAGAAAGAAGCCCATGTCGTTGCGTCCTTCGTCTTCAGTGCTTCAGTGGCTCGTGCCCAGGTAGGCCTTGATGACCTCCGGGTTGTTGCGCACCTCGTCGGGCGTGCCGTCGCCGATCTTCCTGCCGTAGTCGAGCACCACCACGCGGTCGGAGATGTCCATCACCACGCCCATGTCGTGCTCGATCAGCACGATGGTGGTGCCGAACTCGTCGTTCACGTCGAGGATGAAACGGCACATGTCCTGCTTCTCTTCGACGTTCATGCCGGCCATCGGCTCGTCGAGCAGCAGCACCTGCGGCTGCATCGCGAGCGCACGGCCCAGGTCCACGCGCTTTTGCAGGCCGTAGGGCAGGCGGCCCACCGGCGTCTTGCGCCAGGCCTGGATCTCCAGGAAGTCGATGATGCGTTCGACGAACTCGCGGTGCGCCATCTCTTCACGCACGGCGGGCCCGATGCGCAGCGCCTGCCAGAAGAGGTTGCACTTCATGCGCAGGTTGCGGCCCGTCATGATGTTGTCGAGCACGCTCATGCCCTTGAACAGCGCCAGGTTCTGGAAGGTGCGCGCCACGCCCATCTCGGCCACCTGGCGCGAGTTCATGTGCCTGAAGGTCTGGCCGCGGAAGGTGATGGAGCCCTGCTGCGGCTGGTACACGCCGTTGATGCAGTTGAGCATCGAGCTCTTGCCGGCACCGTTGGGGCCGATGATGGCGCGGATCTCGTGCTCGCGCACGTTGAAGCTGATGTCGGTGAGCGCCTTCACGCCGCCGAAGGCGAGCGAGATGTTCTGCACGTCGAGGATCACGTCGCCCGTGCTGCGCGCGCTGGTGGGCCGCGAGTCGTTGGCGGCGTCCACGGCCTTGCGCAGCGGCACTTCGGCGGCCGGCGTGGTCGCGGCGCGCAATGCGGAGGTGGCGGCCATCATGCGGCCCTCCTGACGGCAGGGTAGGTGGGTGCATCGACGATGCGCAACTCGGCTGACACCACACCGGTGCGGCCGTCCTCGAACTTCACCTGGGTCTCGATGTACTGCGCGTCCTTGCCGCCGTACAGCGCATCCACCAGCACGGCGTACTTCTCGCCGATGTAGCCGCGTCTCACCTTGCGGGTGCGCGTGAGCTCGCCGTCGTCGGCATCGAGCTCCTTGTGCAGCACGAGGAAGCGGCTCACCTGGCTGCCGGCCAGCCGCTCGTCGGCCGCGAGGTCGGCATTGACCTTGGCCACGCAGTCGCGCACCAGCTCGTACACCTCGGGCTTGGCTGCCAGGTCGGTATAGCCGGCATAGGGCAGGTTGCGCTTCTCGGCCCAGTTGCCCACGGCCTCGAAGTCGATGTTGATGAAGGCACACACCTTCTCGCGCTGGTCGCCGAAGGCCACGGCCTCCTTGATGTACGGGAAGAACTTCAGCTTGTTCTCCACGTACTTGGGCGCGAACATCGCGCCGTCGTTGTCACCGCCGGCAATGCGGCCCACGTCCTTGGCGCGGTCGATGATCTTCAGGTGCCCCGAGGCATCGAGAAAGCCTGCATCGCCGCTGCGGTACCAGCCGTCGGCCGTCTTCACCTCGGCCGTGGCCTGCGGGTTCTTGTAGTACTCCTTGAGCAGGCCGCCGGAGCGGATGAGCACCTCGCCGTTGTCGGCCACCCTGATCTCCACGCCGTCGATCGGCACGCCCACCGTGTCGGGCTTCACTTCATGGTCGGGCTGCAGGCACACGAACACGGCCGTCTCGGTGGAGCCGTACAGCTGCTTGAGGTTGATGCCGATGGCCCGGTAGAAGGTGAAGAGGTCGGGCCCGATGGCCTCGCCCGCGGTGTAGGCCACCCGCACGCGCGAGAAGCCCAGCGTGTTGCGCAGCGGCCCGTAGATCAGCACGTCGCCCAGCGCGTAGAGCAGGCCGTCGAGCGTGCCCACCGGCTTGCGGTCCATGCGGGCCGGGCCCACGCGGCGGGCCACGTCCATGCAGCGGTTGAAGAGCCAGCGCTTGATGCGGCTGGCGTCTTCCATGCGGATCATCACGCTGGTGAGCAGGCCTTCGAAGATGCGCGGCGGCGCGAAGTAGTAGGTGGGCCCGATCTCCTTCAGGTCGATGCTCACCGTGCTGGACGACTCGGGGCAGTTGACGACGTAGCCGCACACCAGCCACTGCGCATACGAAAAACAGTTCTGCCCGATCCAGGCCGGCGGCAGGTAGGCCAGCACTTCTTCGCTCGAGGTGAGCTTGTCGAAGCGCGCGCCGGCCATGGCCCGGTCGAGCAGGCTCGCATGCGTGTGCACCACGCCTTTCGGGTGGCCGGTGGTGCCCGAGGTGAAGAACATCGCCGCCACGTCGGACGGGAACGCCTTCGCCACCTCCTGCAGATAGAACTGCGGGTGCTGGGCCTCGAAGCGCCGGCCTTCCTCGAGCAGCGCATCGATCGAGGCGAGTCCCGGTTCCCTGTAGTTGCGCAGGCCCCGCGGGTCGTCGAACCAGATGTGCGCCAGGCGAGGGCACTGCGCGCGGATCTCGAGCAGCTTGTCCACCTGCTCCTGGTCTTCGACGATGGCATGCACCACTTCGGCGTTGTCGAGCGGGAAGACGAACTCGGCGGCCCCGGCGTCCTGGTACAGCGGCACCGGAATGGCGCCCAGCGACTGCGCCGCCAGCATGCCGGCATACAGCCGCGGCCGGTTCTCGCCCACCACCACGAGGTGCTGGCCTCGTCGCAGCCCGGCGGCCGCCAGGCCGCAGGCCATGTGGCGCACCAGCTCGGCCAGTTCACGCCACGTGAAGGTCTGCCAGATGCCGAACTCCTTTTCGCGCAAGGCCGGTGCCTCGGGGCGCTTGGCTGCATGCTCGAGCAGCAATCGCGGGAAGGTCGCTTCCACTGCGTCTGTCTCCTTTGCCTGTAGGGCTCGCCGCAGCATCGGCATGGCGTGCTGCTGTCTTGTGGGAGACAGCTTAGAGACAAGTTTGACGCCAGGTTGTCGTTCTGCTGACAATCCTAGGGACACCCCGAGGGGGGCTTTCCCGAGGCGCAACTGTCACCGCGACGTCAATCGGCACGAGCGTTCGAAGCAGCATGTCGTACATCGAATTCCCCAACGCCCCCCGCGTGCCGCCCCTGAGGCAGCGAGCGCGCGCGGCCACCGATGCGGAACTCGCGATGGTGCCGTGGCTGGCGGTGCTCGACGAGGCCAGCCGCGAGCGTGTGATCAACGAGCTGCAGGTGGCCGACGCCGAAGCAGGTGAGCTTGTCTGCAAGATCGGCAAGCCGGCCACCTTCTGGTTCGGCGTGGTCGATGGGTTGCTCAAGATGAGCAACGACAGCACCGACGGCGCGGCCATCACCTTCACCGGCGTGCCGCCGGGCGGCTGGTTCGGCGAAGGCACGCTGCTCAAGCGCGAGGTCTACCGCTACAACATCCAGGCGCTGCGCAAGAGCGTCGTCGCGGGGCTGCCGATCGACACCTTCCACTGGCTGCTCGAAACCAGCATCCCCTTCAACCGCTTCGTGCTCAACCAGCTCAACGAGCGGCTGGGCCAGTTCATCGCGGCGCGCGAGATCGACCGCCTGAACGACCCCGACTCACGCGTGGCACGCAGCCTCGCGGCGCTGTTCCACCCCACGCTGTACCCGGGCGTGGGCGAGGTGCTGCGCATCACGCAGCAGGAGCTGGCCTACCTGGTGGGCCTGTCGCGCCAGCGCGTGAACGAGGCGCTGCACGTGCTGCAGGAGGGCGGGCTCATCCGCATCGAATACGGCGGCCTGCGTGTGCTCGATCTCGACGGGCTTCGGCGGCGGATGGTGCCCAGCCGCGGACCGCTGGGCTAACTATCCAAGGTAGACCCAGGCCCTGCCGAGAGGTGATTGATTGCTCGTTCGTCGACAGTCAGCTGGTGAATTGGTCGTGCAGAGATAGGCTTTGATTCCCGAACGTAGTCCTTCCCAAGGATGTGATGCCTCGAGCGGGAGAGCAGGTACCATCCCGCGCGCAAAAAGAACCACCGAACAAGTTCAAGTTGCACATTGCAGTGCAGCAGGGGGATTGGTGAAGCACCAAATCAAACATCGGGTCAGGATGGCACCAACGACAGGGAGTGAGGGAATGAGCAAGCACACCATCCGCCGCATCACGGCGGCGAGCATCGCTGCACTCGTGGGCAGCCAAAGCCTCCTGGCCACCGCACCGGCCTGGGCCCAGAGCCTGCCACCGGTGCCCGTCTCACCGGCACCGGTGACCACCTACGAATACGACGCCCAACGCAACCCGACCAAGACCATCCAGGCGCCCGGGGTCGGCGGCTTCGGCTTCAACACGGTGACCACCTACGACAGCCTGAACCAGGCCAAGGACAGCACCGACGCGAAGGCGGGCAAGACCCAGTTCGGCTACGACGGGGCGGGGCGGCTGAACAAGGTCACCGACCCGCGCAACCTCGTGACCCAGTACCCGCGCAACGGCCTGGGCGAGGCCACCCAGCTCGTCAGCCCCGACACCGGCACCGCCAGCCACACCTACGACGAAATTGGCAACCTCAAGACCCGCACCGACTCCAGGGGCGTGCTGGCCACCTACAGCCACGACGAACTGAGCCGCTTGACGGGCATCGTCTACAGCCAGAGCGGGCAGGCCAACAGGACCTACAGCTGGACCTACGACCAGACCGGCGCGGGCTTCAGCCACGGCATCGGGCGGCTGACCAGCACCGCCAGCCCGGCGGCCAGCGCCCAGTACGCTTAGTGCGACAGGAGACTGTCGGAGAGTAGTTGATGAAAGTTCGATACAGGA
>CAMLLU010000016.1 GCA_946480925.1 uncultured Rivibacter sp. | reverse complement strand
AACCGGTTATCGGCCTCCTGGCCGGCGTCAAGGTGACTTCGCTGCGCGCTTACGGTGCTGTATCTGCTGCGTACGGGCTGTCAGTGGAGGTTCTTGCCCAGCGAGTTTCCCAAGTGGACGACGGTGTACGCCTACTGGCGCAAGTGGAGCGAGCCCGACCAGCACGGCGTGAGCGTGCTGGAGCGGGCACTCAAAAAATCAGGTTGGCGTGGCCCGAGAGAAACTGGGGCGCAACGCCTGCAGCGCGCTGTTGATCGTGGACGCGCAGAGCGTGAAGAACACGGACACGGCGGCCTTGAAGGGCCATGACGCGGAAGAAGGCATCTCGAAACTCAAATCGTGGACACCCATGAATCGCCTGAAACCCACGTCAGCTCTGGCTTTGCGGCCCGCTCACATCAAATGAACCGGACACTACTGTCGGCGGATCTACTTTGCCCCAGGAACGAATTTGTCAACGTCCTGTGCTTGGAGTGCGCTTGCCAAGCTTCGACTCAACGCTTTGACGCGCGACACATCGCTCTCCGTGAAGCCCTGGTCGTCGCGCAAAACGGCCTCAATGGTTTCTTGGCGTGATGACGTGCATATTGCATCTGTAGCGCAGTTCTTCAGGACTATGAAATCCTCACTGCCGCAGCGTTCACCTAACTCGCATGCTGCAAGGGATAGTGCAGCGCTAAATGCCTGCGCGCCCTTTGCTCCAGACAAGACATGACCGTCAAAGTAATACCCGTCTTTTGTGATTCCGAGACCTGATTTCTGGATGAACTCCATGTCCTGTGTTGCCAGTATTGCCTTGTTGCTCCGAGCCATCGCAGCGACGTCCGCAGATCCGTATGCCTGAAGCACATCAGTTTTCAGCTTCAACAGCGGGTCTTTACCGTCGGCTACTGCTTGCTGATACACCGGTGAATGAAACCGATAGAGGTCGAGTTCGGAATCGATGAAGCTTGCACACTGGCGCGTAAGGTGCGCCAACGCCGCATCGCGAGCAAGCACCTTTGGATGCTCAACAGCAGATGTGCTCGGCAGTGCCGAATACTCCTTCTGGATTTGGCGTACCTCCCGGCAACGCTCGACGGCAACTTGCTCATAGAAGTAGCCCCCAAGCTCAGGCCGCTGCTTTGCCATTTCCGCAAACGCTCGAAGGTCTTCCGCCGCGGCCAGAGCGGTAGCCATTGAGAGATGCCGCTCTCCCGAAACTTCGCTAGGAGTGGGCGGTTCTTGCTGTGCGGCGGATTCGACCGTACTTTTCACTGGCTGCCGAAGGCCCACGAGCTGAGGAATTGATGGTGCGGCACTGTTCTGCCCGCTGAGCATCAGATAGACGCCTACACCACAAAGTACACCTAGGGCGCAGATCGCCACCGAAAACAGTCGAACTCCGCGTTTGCCGGGCATTGTCACGAGGATCATTCTCACACTCCGGCGCAAGACGTCGTTTCCGCGTTTCCGCTACCCAGCTTCAATGTGCCAGGCATAGGCACGTTGATTCCTCCATCTGAGAAGCTTGGAGACGGCACCGACCACTGCTCTGAGCCTCCGTCCGCATATGTCACTCTCAACAAGCCACCCACAATTGCGTCCTTGCGTTGCGTTAATGGAATGGAACGAAATACTGCCAAGGCCGCCATTTGCCGGTCCATTGGTTGAGCATGCGAGGTGGTTTGCCTTGTTTGCTCTCCCACGGCGGGGGCGCAGCGTACATCCGCCTTTTTCTCAAGCCATGCTGCGACAGTGACGGACCCTGCTCCGCCACTGTCTCCCCAAGCGCGTCCAGAGGAAGCGCCTCCTTCACCGCGGGATATGAAGTCGATCCTGGGTGGGGCTCGTCTAATTCGCTCTCCTTTGATAACGACTACATCACCTGCAGCAGCCGGAAAGCTAAGAGATGCGGCCAGCAGCGTGGCAGTGACCTTTCTGATCTTCATGTTCGCCCTGTTTTTTGTTGATTGGGGCGCGGACTGTATGAAGGCTTTGCGTTGATGTCATTGCGGCGCTCTGTTGGTGAACATCGTGTGGCACTTTGGCCGCGTTCCCTATTTCAGGGGATGGTGTTTTCGGGGAGGCAGTGATGCGCCAAAGGAATCGCTCAGCTGCGGCGCTTGAGCAGCGCGTGCAGCAGGATGGCACCGAACGTGGCGGTGCCGATGCCGCCCAGCGCGAAGTCGCCCAGCCTCAGCGTGTAGTCGCCCGTGCCCAGGATGAGCGTGACCGCCACGACGATGAGGTTGGTGTTGTCGGAGAAGTCCACGCGGTTGTCGACCCAGATCTTGGCGCCCGCCACTGCGATGAGGCCGAACACCACGATGGACACGCCGCCCATCACCGCCAGCGGCACGGTCTGGATCAGCGCGCCGAACTTGGGCGAAAAGCCCAGCACGATGGCGATGGCCGCTGCCACCACGAAGATCGCCGTCGAGTAGATCTTGGTGGCCGCCATCACGCCGATGTTTTCGGCATAGGTGGTGACGCCGGTGCCGCCCGAGGCGCCCGAGACCATGGTCGCGATGCCGTCGCCGATGAAGGCGCGGCCCATGTAGGGGTTGAGGTCGCGCCCCGTCATCGCGCTCACGGCCTTGATGTGGCCCAGGTTCTCGGCCACCAGGATCACCGCCACCGGGGCGATCAGCAGCATGGCCTTGGCGTCGAACACCGGCGCGGCAAAGCGTGGCAGGCCGAACCAGGGTGCGCTGGCCAGCGCAGTGAAGTCGAGCGGCTTGCCCAGGCCCAGGCCGTTGGTGAGCACCGCATAGATGACGGTGGCCACGATGAGCCCCACCAGGATGAGCAGCCGCTGCACCATGCCGCGGGTGAACACCGCCACCGCGCCGACGCTCACGAAGGTGATGGCTTGCATCCAGGCGTCGAAGGGCGTGGGCGCCATGTTCTTGATGGGCACGCCGGCGAGGTTGAGGCCGATCACCGCGACCACGGCGCCCGTCACCACCGGCGGCATCAGCCGCTCGATCCAGTGCACCGCCGCGCCCGTTTCCACCTCTTCGACTTCCATGCCCTGGATGGGCGCCGACTTCTTGTGCCGCTCGTTGGTGAGCCACACCAGCACGCCGATGAGCGTGTAGACCGCGCCGCACGCGATGATTCCACCCAGCGCCACGCCGATGTTGCCGTTGGGCTCCGAACCGCCCGCATAGCCGGTGGCCGCGATCACCACGCCGATGAAGGCGAAGCTCGAGCCCAGGTAGCTGGGCACCTGGCCGCCCACGATGAAGAAGAAGATCAGCGTGCCGATGCCCGACATGAGGATGGCCACGTTGGGGTCGAAGCCCATCAGGATGGGCGCCAGCACGGTGGCGCCGAACATCGCGATCACGTGCTGCACGCCCATCGCGGCCGTTTGCGGCCAAGGCAGGCGCTCATCGGGCGCGATGACTCCCTCGGTCTTTTCGCGCCATTGCGGGAACAAGCTCATGGTTTCTCCTTCGTCGTCTTGTTTGTGCGCGCCGCACTCGTGGCGCGGCGGCCGCCCAGTGTAGGGAGGGCCACAAACGACGCTACCGGGGCGTGCCCGGTGTCAAGGAAGGAGAAAAGAAGGGGGTGGATCGGAAGAAAAAAAGAGGGGAGCGGGACGGGTTGTCGAGGGCTCGCTCTCTCCTACCCCGACGCGCCCGCTCCCCCTGGACGTCAACCGGTCCGCAAACCTTTGCCGATGCCACCACCGAGCGGCAGGGCCCTCTGGCCCGGCGCGCCGCGCGACTGCAGCACCTTGAATTGACGTGGAGCCGCCCCCGAAGGAAGCGCGACTCGCATCACCGGCGGGCGTGCAGTCTGATCTTCTACGCTCAATGCCGCCAGTTGTGAATCGGTATGTTTCGTATCAGACATGGTGGAGCCCCTCCCCCCTTGTCTCGTTGCTGTTGCTCAGGCCTGCAGCCGGCTGGCTGCGAATTCGGACAGTCCGAACACCGGCAGCGCTTCAGCACCGCGCGGCATCAGGTGGTCGGCAGCACGCGCCAGCCAGGCACCCAGGCCCTGACGTGCCGCACCCTTGCCAGTCTTGCCGTTGCGCTCACCAGCACGCGCCAGGCTCGGAGCACCTTGCGCACCGTGCGGCGTGAGCCGCAGCAGGGACGAGGCGCCGCCGCGGCAGCTCGGGGCTGCAGGGCGAAGGCGTGCTGTTTTTGGCGGGGTCGGCATGGGCTGGCTACTGCTGCAAACTTTGGATGGAACTCGCTATGCGCTTTCCATGCCAGCCCGCCCGAGCAGGGTCTGCAGGCGTTTTTGCCAGTCGTGGCGCTTCTTACCGACAGGCCGCGTGCTGGGCGGCGCCAATTCACGTCTGGACCGTAAGTGCGCGGTTACGGCGCTGACGTAAATCGTCACTTCGCAGTGCAGCATGGCGCAGTGTGGGCCGCGGCGGCGCAACGGATCGCCTTGCTCGGCGCCCCAGGGGCCGGGCGCCCCGCCCAGCGAGGGGTCAAGAAGACCCTGGAGCCCGGCACCAGTCGGTCACGCGGGCGATGACGGCCGTGTCGCTCAGGACGCGCCGGTGCCCCAGCCCTTCGACCGCCATCAGCTGGGCCTTGGGCGCCAGCGTCAGCAGCTTCTGGCTGTTGGCGAAAGGCGCGGTCCGGTCGCCCAGGTCGTGCACCAGGAGGCTGGGAACGGCCAGCCGCGGCCCCAGCTGTTCGGGCTCGAAGATCGCCAGCGGCAGACCCTCGCGTGCCTCGATGTGCCGGCGGAATCGCGCCAGCGCGGCGGCGTCGAGCCCGAAGCCGCCTGCAAACCAGCCCGTCACCTGGCGTGGCGAGGGCGACATCGCCAGCAGCACCAGCCGCTGGAGCGCCAGGCCGCGCCCCACTGCCGCGGCCGCCGCCAGGCTGCCCAGCGAATGCGCCACCACCGCATGCAGCTCGCCGAGTTGCGCCGCTACATATTCGAGCGCGCGCAGGAACTGCGGCAGCGTGCTGCTCCAGCCATCGCTGGCACCGTGGCCGGGAAACTCCAGCAGCACTGGCTGCAGCCCCGCTTCGCGCAGTGCCTCGGCCATCGGCAACATCTGCTGCGCATGTCCGGCCCAGCCGTGCACGAGCAGCACCTGCGGCCGCGTGGCATCGGCCTCGGCATGGCGATACAGCGTGAGCGAGGCGCGTTCGAACGGCCAGCGTTCGGCCCGCCACTGCGGGCCCGGGCGTTGGCGCCGCGCCGCCAGCTTGCTGGGCAGCACGGTGAAGAACAGCCGCGTGGCCAGCCGGGTGCCGAGCGCAGGCTGCAGCGCATGGGCGGCCCGCAGGCTGGCTGCCAGCAAGCTGGCGGCACGGCCCGTGGCGTAGAAGGCGGTGGCCGGGTTGGCGGCCTGGGCGGTCGTCGTGGGCTCCATGGGGCGGCCCTCAGACGATGCCGAAGTCAGCGTTGCGCTTGGGGATCGAGCGCCAGGCACGCCAGACGGTGCGTGCGGCCAGGGCGACGGCGCACAGGGCGAGAGGGGTCAGGATGAGCAGCATGGCAGTTCTCCTTCGATGGGCAAATTATTTCGCACGATCGTGCGAAATTTGGCGAAGAAAAAGGGCGGCAATGGCCGGCATGGTCGGGTTTCAGACTTGGCTGGGGTGTTGGGGGCCTTCGGCCTGCACCATGCGGATCAGCCGCTCATAGGCGGTCCAGGCACGGTCGGCGGCCTTGGGGTCACGAAGGAAGCGGGCTTCGCGCATGAGCGCGACAAACAGGCCGTCGAGCTCGAACACGAGCTGGTCGGGGCTGGTGTCGGGCTTCAGGTGCCCTTCGTCGAGCGCCTGGATGACGGTGCGCTTGAGCGCGGCGCGCCACCGCAGCGTGCCGTCGATGAGCAGGTCGCGCACCGGGCCGTCGCGGTCGTCGAACTCGAAGGCGCCGGCGCAGTAGATGCAGCCGTGGCGGATCTCGAAGTCGCGTGCCCGCTGCAGCCACAGCCGCATGATGGCGTTCAGCCGCGGCAGGCCGCGCGGCTCGCGCATGGCCGGCACGAACACTTCCTGCATGAAGCGGCGGTCGTATTCCTCGACCACCGCCTTCTGCAGCGCCTCGCGCGAGCCGACGCGCGAGAACACGCCGCTCTTGGACAGGCCCAGCCGCTTGGCGACCTCGCCGATCGTGAGGCTGTCGAGGCCGTCCTGCGCGGCCATCAGCAAGGCCGTGTCGAGGATGGCCGCCAGCGTCAGCCCGCTGCGTTCGGTTTTGGTTTCCATGGCTCGGTTCAGTTTACGCACGGTCGTGCGAAATATCAACTCCCCGGCCAGCGGGTACGCCGGCCACCCCTCCGAGAGGGGTGGGCCTTGCTTGGGAGCGGCCCGGCGCGGCGGCCCGCATCCTTTGCTTCCCCGCCAGTGCGGTCTGCCGCGGGGGTGCTTCTTTGCAGCGGACGGCGAATCCGCCGACGCCTGCTGCGCGGGGTCAGGCCAGGGCTGCTCGCGCGGCTACTCCACGCGGCACCGCGGCCAGCAGCCGCTTGGTGTATTCCTGCTGCGGGTGGGCCAGCAGCATCTCGGTGGCGTTGCGCTCGACCACTTCGCCGTCCTTCATGACCAGCACCTCGTCGGCCATGAAGCGCACCACCGCGAGGTCGTGGCTGATGAAGATGTAGGCGAGGCCGAATTCGTCCTGCAGGTCGCGCAGCAGGTTCAGCACCTGGGCCTGCACGCTCACGTCGAGTGCCGACACGGCTTCGTCGAGCACGATGACGTCGGGCTCTACCGCAATGGCGCGCGCGATGGCGATGCGCTGGCGCTGGCCGCCCGAAAACTCGTGCGGGTACTTCTGCATGGCGCTCGCATCGAGCCCGACCTTGCCGAGCAGGTAACGGGCACGCTCGTCCCGCTGGCCGTCGGTGCTGCCGCCCAGGCCGTGAATGCGCATGGGCTCCAGCAGCGTCTGGCCGATGGTGAAGCGCGGGTTGAGCGACGCATACGGGTTCTGGAACACGATCTGGATGCGGCGGCGGAATGGCTGCCATTGCGAGCGCGGTACCTGCAGCAGGTCCTGCCCGTTGAACAGTACTTCGCCGCCCATCGGTCCGCCGGCAGGCTCGTGCAGGCGCAGCAGCGCGAGCCCGGCGGTCGTCTTGCCCGAGCCCGACTCGCCCACGATGCCCAGCGTGTGGCCGCGCCGCAGCGCGAAGCTCACGCCCTTGACGGCCTGGAACTCCCTGCGGCCGAACACGCCCGAGCGCAGCCAGAAGCTCTTGGTGAGCGACTTCACCTGCAGCACCACCGGCTCGTCGGCCCGCGCGGCATGGTCCACCGGCTTGGGCGCCTTGAGCTCGAGGCGGCCTTCCATGTGGTCGTCGATCACCATCAGGCGCTCGGCCCGGCCGTCCAGCGTGGGGCGGCAGGCCAGCAGGGCCTTGGTGTAGGCGTCCTGCGGCGCGGCGAAGATCTGCGACACCTCGCCCTGCTCGCGCACGAGGCCGTGGCGCATCACCACCACGCGGTCGGCGATCTCGCCCACCACGCCCAGGTCGTGGCTGATGAAGAGCATGCTCATGCGGTGCCGCTCCTTCAGCCGCGCGAGCAGCTCGAGGATCTGCCGCTGGATGGTCACGTCGAGCGCGGTGGTCGGCTCGTCGGCGATCAGCAGCTTGGGCTCGCAGGCCAGCGCGATGGCGATCATCACGCGTTGCTGCTGGCCGCCGGAAAGCTCGTGCGGGTAGGCCTTCAGGCGCCGCTTCGGGTCGGGCAGGCCCACTTCGGTGAGCAGGCTCTCTGCCTTTTCGAGCGCATGTCGGCGGCTCATGCCCAGGTGCCTCACCAATGGCTCGACGATCTGGTCGCCCACCGTGAACACCGGGTTCAGCGAGGTCATCGGGTCCTGGAACACGCAGGCGATCTCGCGCCCGCGAATGGCCTGCAGCTCGGGCAGCGTGGCGGCCAGCATGTCGCGGCTGGCAAAGCTGATGGCGCCATGCCGCTCGGCGTTGTCGGGCAGCAGGTTCAGGATGGACATGGCCGTGACGCTCTTGCCCGAGCCCGACTCGCCCACCAGCGCGACGGTGCTGTTCTCGGGCACCGCAAAGCTCACGCCCGTGTCGCCGCGGCCCACGCCTTCGGCATAGGCGACCTTCGAGCCGCGGCCCATGCGGAAACGCACGCGGAGGTTCTCAACGTTCAACAGCATCACTCGGCTCCCCGCAGTTTCGGGTCGAGCGCGTCACGCAGCGCATCGGTCATCAACGAGAAGGCGGTCACGAACACCGCCATGAACGCAGTGGCCGCAGCGAGCTGCCACCAGTAGCCCAGGATCAGCTCGCTCTGCGCGTCGGCCAGCATCGTGCCCCAGCTCACCTGGTCGACCCGCACGCCCAGGCCCAGGTACGAAAGGATCACTTCCGACTTGATGAAGCTCACCACGTGGATGGACAGCTGTACCAGCACCACGTGGCTCACGTTGGGCAGGATGTGGCGGAACATGCGCGACGCGGTCGATGCGCCGACGGCCTCGGCCGAGCGCACGTATTCACGCACGGCGTGCTTCATGAACTCGGCGCGCACCAGGCGGTAGATGCCGGTCCAGCCGGTGAGGCCCAGGATCAGCACCACCGAGCTCACGCCGCGCCCGGCCACCGCGGCGAACGCGAAGATCAGCAGGATGGTCGGGATCGACGTGAAGACGTTGTAGACCCACTCGAGCAGGTCGCCCACCTTGCCGCCGAAGAAGCCGCCCAACGCACCGAGCAGCGTGCCGATGAAGGTGGCCAGCAGCGCTGCCGACACGCCCACGAGGATGGAGATTTCCGCACCCTTGATGGCCTTGGCCAGCACGTCGCGGCCGAGCCGGTCGCCGCCGAAGGGCAGCGTCTCGGAGCGCACCTGCTCGGTGGTCTTGAACTGCTTGGCGCGCTCTTCCCATTCCTTGTAGCGCGGTGCCAGCGGGTCCACCGCCGAGAGGTCCACGTTCGGCCCCTTGGGCGTGGCAATGGTGCCGGCTTCGGTCTGCGGTGCAGGCCCCATGAAGGTGGGCGGTGCGTTGGGCACGCCCACTTCCTGCTGCCAGTCGGCCGCCACGAGGCCGACGCCGGCGGCCACCACCAGCACCATGAAGACGGCCACGATGGCCAGCGACACCATGCCCACGCGGTCGCCACGGAAGCGCCGCGCGGCAGCGGCCCACACCCCTTCGGAGCGGGACCTGGCGGCTGCGGCCGCCGTCGGGTTTTCAAGGACGACGCTCATTTCAAGACCACCCGGGGATCGACCAGCTTGTAGAGCACGTCGGTGAGCAGGTTGATCACCATCGTGATGACGGCGATGTAGATGGTGACCGCCTGCAGCACCGGATAGTCGCTGCGGTTGACGGCCAGGTAGACCTCGCGGCCGAGGCCGGGGATGGAGAAGAACACCTCGATCAGGAAGGAGCCGACGAAGATGCCTGGCAGGCCCACCGCCACGTTGGTGAGGATGGGGATCATGGCGTTGCGCAGCACGTGCTTGAGTAGCACCGTGCGCTCGGGCAGGCCCTTGGCGCGTGCGGTGCGCACGTAGTCCTGGCCGATCTCGTCGAGGAAGAAGCTGCGGTACAGCCGCGTCTGCGGCGCCAGGCTCACCAGCACCGCCAGCAGCACCGGCAGCGGCGCGTAGCGCGTGAGGTTGGTCCAGAAGCTGTCGGTCCAGCCCTGCACCGGGAACAGCCCGAGCTGGAACGCGAACACGTACTGGCCGACGATGACGTAGACGAGGAAGGAGATCGACAGCGCCACCGTGGTGAGCACCATGATGCTGCGGTCGGTGAGGCTGCCGCGCACGTAGGCCACTGCAAGGGCGAAGGGAATGGCCAGCAGCACTTCGAGCACGAGGATGGGCACCATCACCGTGAGCGTGGCGGGCAGCCGCGTGGCGAACAGGTTGGCCACGCTTTCCTGCGTGGCCCAGCTGCGGCCCCAGTCGAAGGTGAGGATCTGCTGCACGAAGATCCACAGCTGTTCGAGCACCGGCTTGTTCAGCCCCAGCTGCTCGCGGATCGCGTCGATCTGTTCCGGCGAGGCGTTGAGGCCACCCAGGATCTCGGCCGGGTCGCCGCCGAAGTACTTGAAGAGGAAGAACACCAGCAGCACGACCCCGGCCAGCGTCGGGACCATTTGCCACAGGCGCCGTATCAGGTAGGCCGCCATGATGGGGATGGGTACTCCACGAAAAAACTGAACGCCCCGTCGGCTTGTGGCTTTCGGGGCGCATGTGAACTCGAAACAGGCGCGAGTCTAGGGCTTTGGCAGGGCCGGTTCACCCGCGTTTGCCCGGGTGGCATGCAACTCGCATGCCGCGCCAGCATCCAAGCGTTGCTCGGGGTTCGCCACGGTGGGCGCAGCTGCGCGGCGGCCCTAGACTTCGCGCCTTCGGTCGCCGGCATACCCGCAGCCTGGTGCCCTGCTCGTCCCACAAGGAGTTCGGTTCATGACACAGCGACACGGCATCGGCGTGCTCGCCGCATTGCTGCTGGCCTTCGGCCTGTCGGCGGCCCATGCCGCACCGCCGCCCAAGGCCGGCGGCGAAGTCGAAGGCATCCCGTCGTCAGCGCCGCCGGCGCCGCCCGGCTGGAAGGTGCTGCGCTATTCGTTCCGCATCGCGGAGACCGGCTTTGACCCGGCGCAGATCTCCGACCTGTACTCGCGCACGGTGGCCGAGAGCATCTTCGATGCGCCGCTGCAGTTCGAATTCCTGGCGCGCCCGGTGCGCGTGCGGCCCAACACGCTGGTCGCCATGCCGGAGGCGAGCCTCGACAACAAGGTCTTCACCTTCCGACTGAAACCGGGCATCTACTTCGCCGACGACGCGGCCTTCGGCGGCAAGAAGCGCGAGCTCGTGGCGGCCGACTACGTGTATTCGTGGAAGCGGCACTACGACCCCAAGACCAAGAGCCCGAACCTCTACATCCTCGAGAACGCCAAGATCCTGGGGCTGTCGGAGCTGCGCAAGGAGACGCTGGCCGCCAAGAAGCCGTTCGACTACGACCGCGAGGTCGAAGGCCTGCGCGTGATCGACCGCTACACCTTCCAGGTGAAGCTGGCCGAGTCGAACCCGCGCTTCCTGCTGTACCTGGCCGATGGCTCCTGGGTGGGCGCCGTGGCGCGCGAGGTGGTCGAGTTCTACGGCGACCGCATCATGGAGCACCCGGTGGGCACCGGCCCCTACCGGCTGGCCTACTGGCGGCGCGCCTCGCGCATCGTGCTCGAGAAGAACCCGAATCACCGCGACGTCTACTACGACGAGGAAGCGCCGGCCGACGACCCCATCGCGCAGGCCGCGGTGGCCAGGCTCAAGGGCAGGAAGCTGCCGATGCTCGACCGCGTGGAGATCAGCATCGTCGACGAGAACCAGCCGCGCTGGCTGGCCTTCCTGAATGGCGAGCACGACGTGATCGAGGAAGTGCCTCCTGAGTTCGCCGACATCGCCATGCCCAACAACGAGCTCGCGCCCAACCTGAAGAAGCGCGACATCGTCATGGTGCGTTACGCCCGTGCCGACGTGGCGGTGAGCTACTTCAACATGGAAGACCCGGTGGTGGGTGGTTACACGCCCGAGAAGGTGGCCCTGCGCCGCGCCATCAGCCTGGGTGTGGACCTCGACAAGGAGATCCGCCTGGTGCGCAAGGGCCAGGCCATTCCGGCGCAGAGCCACGTCGGGCCCAACACCTGGGGCTACGACCCCGCCTTCAAGAGCGAGATGAGCGAGTTCGACCGCGCCAAGGCACGCGCGCTGCTCGACCTGTACGGCTACGTGGACCGCGACGGCGACGGCTGGCGCGAGCTGCCCGACGGCAAGCCGCTCACGATCGAGTACGCCACGCAGCCCGACATGCAGTCGCGCCAGCTCATCGAGCTGTGGCAGAAGAACATGACGGCGCTGGGCCTGCACATCGTCTTCAAGACCGCCAAGTGGCCCGAGAACCTGAAGTCCGCCACAGCCGGCAAGCTGATGATGTGGGGCCTGGGCTGGAGCGCCACCATTCCCGACAGCGAGGCCTTCCTCGTGCTGGGCTACGGGCCGGCCAAGACCCAGTCGAACAAGCCGCGCTTCGACCTGCCGGCCTACAACAAGGCCTACGACCGGCAGAAGGTGCTGCCCAACGGGCCCGAGCGCGAAGCCGCCATCGAAGAGGCCAAGAAGCTCATGGTGGCCTACATGCCCTACAAGGTGCACGTGCACCGCATCTATACCGACTTCGCGCACCCCTGGGTCGTCGGCTACCACCACAACGTGTTCCTGCGCAGCGGCTGGCGCTGGCTGGACATCGACCTCGAACTACAGAAGAAGCTGGCCAGATGATGACGATGTTGCGGCTCTTGCGGCACTGGGCCGCGGGCGTGCTGTGCCTGGGGCTGGCGGCCGGTGCCGCTGGCGCGCAGGAGCCGCCGAAGAAGGTGTTCCGCTATGCCTTCCCGGTGGCCGAGACCGGATTCGACCCAGCGCAGATCTCCGACCTCTATTCACGTACCGTCACGCCGCACATCTTCGAAGGGCTCTACACCTACGACCACCTGGCGCGGCCCTACAAGATCAAGCCGCTCACGGCAGCCGCCATGCCCGAGGTGTCGGCCGATTTCAAAGTGTGGACGGTGCGCCTCAAACCGGGCATCTACTTCAGTGACGACCCGGCGTTCAAGGGCAAGAGGCGTGAGCTGGTGGCAGCCGACTACGCGTATTCGCTCAAGCGCTTCTTCGATCCGGCGGTGAAGAGCCCGGCCTATTCGGAAATGAAGGACCTGGAGGTCATCGGCCTCGACGAGCTGCGGCAGCAGGCGCTGAAGACCAAACAGCCGTTCGACTACGACCGATCGATCGAAGGCATCGAGCTGCCCGACCGCCATACGCTGCGGCTGAAGCTGAAGGAGTCTCGCCCGCGGCTGATCGAGACCATGGCCGGGGGTGACCTGTGGAACGGCTTGGCGCGCGAGGTCGTCGAGTTCTACGGCGAGAACATCGCCGCGCACCCGGTGGGCACGGGGCCTTTCGTGCTGAAGGACTGGCGGCGCAGCTCGCTGATCGCGCTGGAGCGCAGCCCCACGTTCCGCGAGATGTTCTACGACGCCGAGCCCAATGCCGACGACGCTGAAGGCCAGGCGCTGCTGGTCAGGTTCAAGGGCCGCAGGCTGCCGATGGTCGACCGTGTGGAGGTCAGCATCATCGACGAGAACCAGCCGCGCTGGCTGGCCTTCCTGCAAGGCCAGCTCGACCTGATGCACGGCGTGCCGCTGGACTTCGCCAACCTCGCGCTACCCAACGGCAAGCTCGCGCCCAACTTGGCCAAGCGCGGCATCACGCTGCACCGCATGGTCAATGCCGACGTCACGCTGACCTACTTCAACATGGAAGATCCGGTGGTGGGCGGCTACACACCCGAGAAGGTGGCGTTGCGGCGCGCCATCGGGCTGGCCACCGACATCCAGCGCGAGATCTTGCTGCTGCGGCGCGGCCAGGCCGTTGCGGCGCAAGGCCCTTACATGCCGCACACCAGCGGCTACGAACCCGACGTGCGTACACCCAATAGCGAATACGACCCGGCGCGCGCGAAGGCGCTGCTCGACATGTACGGCTACGTGGACCGCGACGGCGATGGCTGGCGCGAGTTGCCTGACGGCTCGCCGCTTGCCATCGAGTACGCCACCACGCCGGACCAGATCTCGCGCCTGTTCGACGAGCTGTGGAAGAAGAACATGGACGCGATCGGCATTCGCATGGTGTTCAAGCATGCGAAATGGCCCGAGCAGATGAAGGCAGCGCGTGCGGGCAAGCTGCAGATCTGGTCGCTGGCCTCTTCTGCGGACCGGCCTGACGGAGGCGACACGCTGCAGCGGGTCTACGGCCCGGCCGCCGGAGGCCAGAATCTTGCGCGTTTCAAGCTGCCCGAGATGGATCGCCTGTTCGAAAAGGCGCTCGAAGTGCCCGACGGCCCCGAGCGCCTGGCGCTATTCCGCCAGGCGCGCAACCTGATCCTGGCCTATGCGCCTTACCACTACCACGTGCACCGCATCGTCAACGACATGACTTATCCGTGGCTTTTCGGTTACCGCCGTCCGCCGTTCTGGCAAACCTTCTGGCAGTACATCGATGTGGATCCCGCGCTGCGCGACAGGAGCCTGCAGTGACGAGGCAATGGCCATTCCTTTGCAGCGCCGTGCTCGCACTGGGCTGCCTGCTCTCGCAGCCGGCCCCGGCCGCTGCGCAGAAAGTGCTGCGCTACGCCTTCCCCACCGCCGAAACCGGCTTCGACCCCGCGCGCATCAACGACCTGTACTCGCGCATCGTCACGCCGCACATCTTCGAAAGCCCGTACACCTACGACCACCTGGCGCGGCCGTACAAGGTCAAGCTGCGCACGGCGGCCGGCATGCCCGAGGTCTCGGCCGACTTCAAGGTGTGGACGGTCAAGATCAGGCCAGGCATCTACTTCGCCGCCGACCCGGCCTTCAGCGGAAGGAAGCGCGAGCTGGTGGCAGCCGACTACGTGTATTCGTTCAAGCGCCTGTTCGATCCGGCGGTGAGGAGCCCGTGGTATTCGACGATGAAGGAAGAAGGCTTCGTCGGCCTCGATGAACTGCGGCAGGAGGCGCTCAGGAACAAGAAGCCATTCGACTACGACCGGGACATCGAGGGGGCACGCGCGCTCGACCGCTACACGGTGCAGTTCAAGCTCCGTGAATCCCGCCCGCGCTTCATCTACGCCTTGGCCGCCAGCGACATCTACGGCGCGGTGGCGCGCGAGGTGGTCGAGCACTACGGCGACAGGATCATGGAACACCCGGTGGGCACCGGGCCTTTCATATTGAAGCAGTGGCGCCGCAGCTCGTTCATTGCGCTGGAGCGCAACCCCAACTACCGCGAGCACTACTACGACGCCGAGCCGAATGCCGACGATGCCGAGGGCCAGGCCTGGGTCGCGCGCTTCAAGGGCCGGCGCCTGCCGATGGTCGATCGCGTGGAGGTCAGCATCATCGAAGAGAGTCAGCCGCGCTGGCTGGCCTTCCTCGACAAGCAGCACGACCTCTCCTACATCGTGCCGCTGGACTTCGCGAACGTCGCCGTGCCCAACGGCAAGCTCGCGCCCAACCTGGCGAAACAGGGCATCACGATGGTCCGCGGCGTGGCGGCTGATTCCACGATGACCATCTTCAACATGGAAGACCCGGTGGTGGGCGGCTACACGCCCGAGAAGGTGGCGCTGCGCCGGGCCATCGGCCTGGCCTACGACGTGGACCGCGAGATCCGCCTCGTGCGCCGCAACCAGGCCGTGCCGGCGCAGGGGCCGCTGTCGCCGCACACCTACGGCTACGACCCCGAATACCGCAGCGAGAACAGCGAATACGACCTCGCCAAGGCGCGCGCCTTGCTCGACCTGTACGGCTACGTGGACCGCGACGGCGATGGCTGGCGCGAAAACCCCGACGGCACGCCGTTGACGGTGGAACTGATGAGCCTGCCCGATCAGATCTACCGCCAGCTCGGTGAGGTGCGCAAGAAGGCCTACGACGCGATCGGCGTGCGGCTTTCCATCCGCATCGGCCAGTTTGCCGAGCAGTTGAAGGCGGCACGCGCGGGCAAGTTCATGACCTGGACCGTGGGGCTGACCGCCGCCTCGCCAGACGGCCAGCGGGCGCTGGAAGTGAGCTACGGCCCCGCGGCGGGCGGGCAGAACATGTCGCGCTTCAAGCTCGAAGCCTTCGACCGCCTCTACGAAAAGATGACAGCCCTGCCCGACGGCCCCGAGCGCAAGGCGCTCTTCACCGAGGCGAGCAAGATCGTTGCGGCCTACCAGCCCTACCGGTACCAGGTGCACCGCATCATCACCGACCTCTCCCACCCGTGGCTGATCGGCTATCGCCGGCCGTTGTTCTGGACCGATTTCTGGCACTACGTGGATATCGACAACGACAAGGTGCAGCCGTGAGCATTCGCTGGATCCGCATCGGCCTGCTGCTCGCTGTCCTTGTGGGCAGCGCGGCTGCGTGGTCGCAGCAAGGCCAGCCCGTGACTGGCCCCAAGGTGCTGCGCTACGCATTCCCGAAGGCCGAAACCGGCTTCGACCCGGCGCAGGTGAGCGACCTGTATTCGCGCGTCATCACCACGCACATCTTCGAGAGCCTGTACGACTACGACCACCTCGCTCGGCCTTACAAGATCAAGCCGACCACCGCCGCAGCGATGCCCGAAGTGAGCGACGATTTCCGCACCTTCATCGTCAAGCTCAAGCCGGGCATCTATTTCGCCGACGACCCGGTGTTCAAGGGCAAGCCTCGCGAGCTCACCGCGCACGACTTCGTCTATTCGATCAAGCGCATCTACGACCCGGCCGTCAAGTCGCCTGGCCAGAGCGAGGTCGAGGAGCAAGGCATCATCGGCCTGCGCGAGTTGCGCGCCGAGGCCGAGAAGACCAAGAAGCCGTTCGACTACGACCGCGAGGTGGAGGGCCTGAAGGCGCTGGACCGCTACACGCTGCAGTTCAAGCTGCGCGAGACGCGGCCGCGCTTCATCTACATCCTGGCCGCGCCAGACATCTACGGCGCGGTGGCGCGCGAAGTCGTCGAACACTACGGCGACAAGATCATGGAGCACCCGGTGGGCACCGGGCCGTTCCTGCTGAAGGAGTGGCGGCGCAGCTCCTTCATCGCGCTGGAGCGCAACCCGCGCTACCGCGAGCACTACTACGACGCCGAGCCGAACGCAGACGATGCCGAAGGGCAGGCCCTGCTGGCGAAGTTCAAGGGCCGGCGCCTGCCGATGCTCGACCGCGTGGAGATCTCGATCATCGAAGAGGCGCAGCCGCTGTGGCTGGCCTTCCTGAACGGGGAGCACGACTTTCTCGAACGCGTGCCGGCCGAGTTCATCAGCCTGGCCGCGCCCGGCGGCAAGCTCGCGCCGAACCTGGCAAAGCGCGGCATCCGCAAATACCGCGAGCTGGCGCCCGACGTTACGCTGACCATCTTCAACCTCGAAGACCCGGTGGTGGGCGGCTACACGCCCGAGAAGGTGGCGCTGCGTCGCGCCATCAGCCTGGGCACCGACGTGCGCCGCGAGATCCGGCTGGTGCGCCACAACGAAGCCGTTCCGGCGCAATCGATCATGCCGCCGCAGACCTTCGGCTACCAGGCCGGCCTGCGCACGGAAGCCGGCGAGTACGACCCCGCGCGAGCCAAGGCCCTGCTCGACATGTACGGCTACACCGACCGCGACGGTGATGGCTGGCGTGAGCTGCCCGATGGCTCACCGCTGATGTTGGAGATGGCCACGCAAAGCGACCAGCTGTCGCGCCGTGTTGACGAGTTGTGGAAGAAGAGCATGGACATGCTCGGCCTGCGCCTGGTGCTCAAGACCGCGCAGTGGCCAGAAAACCTGAAGGCCGCCCGCTCGGGCAGGTTCATGCTGTGGAAGGTCGGCTCGCTGGCCGCCACGCCCGATGGCCAGGGCGCACTCGAGCGCGTCTATGGCCCCTCCACCGGCAAGAGCAACTACGCGCGCATTCGCCTCAAGAGCTTCGACGAGATCTACGAGCGCATGAAGCTGCTGCCTGACGGCCCCGAACGCCAGGCGCTGTTCGACGAAGCCACCAAGCTGCTGGTGGCCTATGTGCCCTACCGCCTGGGCGTGCACCGCTACTTCACCGACCTGGCCCAGCCATGGGTGGTGGGTTACAAGCGCCCGCCGTTCTGGCAGACGTGGTGGCAGTTCGTGGACGTCGAGCAGCCGGCTGCTCGTTGACGCCACGGCCTGCGCCCTACTTCGCCGCCGCCACCGGGTAGCGCACCGGCTCGCCACCGACGGCGAGCCACGGCAGCACCAGTTCCACGTCGGGCACCGCACGGGCGATCTCCTCGGCGCGTGCGGCCTGCTCCCGCGTGCCCACGCAGCCTTGCAGTGTGATGAAGCGCCGCTCGGCGATGACCCAGATCGAGGTGCCCGCCAGCGCCGGCTCGGCGCGCAACGCGGCCACCGCGGCCTGCGCGATGCGCGCGTCGTAGCGGTAGGCGTTGGGTTCGCTGCAGCGCCCCGCCAGCCAGCAGCTCGTGCCGCGCTCCACGCGGTAGTGCGCTTCCTGCTTCAGCTCCATCTCGGTATAGGCCGGCCCACGCGGCGTGGGGCAGCTGAGCGCGCCGCTGGTGGCGGCGATGAAGGGGTCGTTGAACGGGTTCAGCCGCAGCGCTTCAGCGGCCCCCGCCGGCAGACACCAGCAAGCGGCGGCTGCGATGGTTGCAGTTGCGGCCGTTGCGGACGCGAAGTGCGCATGCCGCGGCAGGGCTCTCATCCTCATCGTGCTCGCTCCAGTTGTGCCGCCACTGCGTCGCCCACTTCCTGCATGAACAGGCTCACGCGTGCGGTGCGGCGCAGGTCGGGGTGGGTGAGCAGCCAGATGTCGGTGCGCAGTTCCTCGATCTCGCTCGACACAGCCACCAGGCTCGGCTCCGACAGCTCCACGAAGGTGGGCAACAAGGCCACGCCGATGCCCGTCTTGAGCATCGCGACGCTGGCGTTGAACACGTCGACGCGCACGCGCACCTGCTGCGGCAACAGGTGCGCATGCATCCAGCGGTCGAAGCTGCGGTAGGTGGCCTCCTTCTCGAAGGCGATCCACGGCGAGGCCTCGATCAGCTTGGCCAGCGGCGTCACCCGCTGCGGCAGGCCGGGCGCGTCGCGCAGCGCATAGACGCGGGTGCGCGCCTGCCCGAGCCTGCGGCCCACCAGGTGCTCGGGCACGCTGTTGGCAATGCGCAGCGCAAGCTCTGCCTCGCGCTTGGAGAGGTCGGCCAGCGTCACGGTTTCGACAGCTTCCACCTCGATGCCGGTATGTGCCCGAGCAAAGGCGGCCAGTGCCCGCGGCAGCAGGTAGTTCATGCCCACCGGATTGGTGGACAGCCGCAGGTGGCCGGTGAGTGCGAGGTCGCGGCCGAGGATGCGCCGGCCGATGTCGTCCACGCGCGGTGCGAACAACCGCGCCTCCTGCACCACCAGCTCGCCCGCCTCGGTGGGCGTGTAGCCGCCGCGCTGCCGCACGAAGAGCTGCGCGCCCAGGCGCCGCTCCAGCGCGTCGAGGCGGCGCAGCACGGTGGTGTGGTTGACCCCCAGCGCCCGCGCCGCGCCGGCCAGCGAACCTGCGGTGGCCACGGCCAGCGCAATGCGCAGATCGTCCCATTGCAACGTCGTTTCCATGAGCGGCAAGCCTAGTGCCGTCTGTGCAAAAACGCAAAGTCGAACTGCGCTGCCGTGTATTGGCTGTGCGTTGGTGCACGCCTACAGTGGCCCCCATCGTTTTCGCCTCGAAGGGAGAACCCCATGGCCGCCTCGACGATTGCTACCCGTACCCTGCCGCGCGCGGGCTCGCATGTGGCGCCGCGCGTCTGGGTACCGGGCGTGGACACCCCGCGGAACCTTCGCATGCTCGAGCCGCTGCGCGAACGCGAGCAGGCCGAACAACGGCTGGAGGCGCAACGTGCGGCCCAGGCGAGCGTCGTCGCGCATGACAGCCCGTCATGGACCGAGCGGCTCGGCGATTGGCTGGGCGCAGCCGGCGACGCCGCGATGGCGCGCCATGCAAAGGCGTGGACGCTGCCGCGCTGAGGGTGACGTAGAAGGCCGAGCGCCGCAGCGCTGCGGGGCTACAGCGGCAATTCGGTGAAGTAGCGCCCGCCGTGAAAGATGAGCGGCAGCGCGCCCGGCCGGTGCATGCAGCGTTCCACCTCGCCCACGAAGATGACGTGATCGCCCTCTTCGTACTGGCTGCGGTTGAAGCATTCGAACACTGCTGCTGCCCCATCGATCAGCGGCACGCCGCCCGCACCCTCGCGCAGCGGCAGGCCGGCGAAACGATCGGCGCTCTTGGTGGCAAACCGCTCGGCCAGCTCACGCTGCTCGGCCGCGAGGATGTGGATGGCGTAGTGCGACCCGCGTGAGAACACCGGCATCGAACCCGCTTTCAGCGACAGGCTCCACAACACCAGCGGCGGCTCCAGCGATACCGAGTTGAACGAGTTGGCCGTGAGCCCCACCAATGTGCCTTCGGCGGTGCGCGCCGTGACGATGGTGACGCCGGTGGCGAACATGCCGAGCGCCGCGCGGAAATCGGTGGACGTGAAGCTGGGCGCCTGGGCGCGGCGAGGCGGATTCATGCGCCGGATTGTCCCGTATGCTCATGGCCCTGCCAGCCAGGGCCCGGCCTTCCCGCCGTGCGACTTTCGGCCGTTCTCCACGGCGGTGCGGACCGATGCCGTGCACATCCATCCATCGATCGATGGACGCCTCGCGCCGTGGATGGGGCCGCCCGTGCCCCTTACGAAGACCCGCCGCCGGCCGCGCCGCTGGCCTGCGACTGGTTGGAGCGGTCCGGCCGCGCGGGTTCGGAGATCTCTTCCAGTGCACGTCCTGCGACCACGTCGCTTTCCTTCACCGCGATGTCACCGAGCGACACGATGCCCACTACGCGCTCGTCGCGGTCGAGCACCGGCACGCGGCGGATCTGCTCTTCGCGCATGCGCTCCACCACGGCTTCGACCGGCTCGTCTTCGTAGCAGCTGCACACGTCGTGACTCATCACCTCGTGCAACGGCGTCGCTTGCGGCACGCGCGCCTGCGCGATGCCGCGTACCACGAGGTCGCGGTCGGTCACCATGCCCACCAGGCGCGTGCCGTCGCACACGGGAATGGCGCCGACATCGAGCTCCTCCATCGCCTGCGCCGCCTGGATCACGCTTTCATTGGGCGTCATCGTGCGCACGCCGCGGGTCATCACTTCGGCTATGCGGGTCATGTGCAACTCCTTTCGCTGCTTTGCCGGGGCCGGAACCGGTCATGGTTCCAGCCCCTGTGCTGGTGGTGTGGTCGATCACCGTGTTTCGGCAACTCACGTACCGGGGCCGGGCCATCGGCATGCGCCGCGCGGAGGTACGCGCATTGCCTGTGCTTCTTCCGAGGCCTTCGCCGGCGAGGCAAAGAAGGGCGCCATGAAACACGACAAGGTTTTTCGCGACCGCAGGGATGCCGGCCGCCACTTGGCCAAGGTGCTGGCAGCGTATGCACGGCAGCCCGGCGTGCTGGTGCTTGCGCTGCCCCGCGGCGGCGTGCCGGTGGCGTTCGAAGTGGCGCGCTCGCTCGATGCACCGCTGGACGTGTTCGTCGTGCGCAAGCTCGGCGTGCCGGGCCATGAGGAATACGCGATGGGCGCGATCGCCAGCGGCGGTGTGCGCGTGCTGAACGAACAGATCGTGCAGGCGCTGAATCTCGGCGAAGCCGAGATCGAAGCGGTGGTCGAACGCGAGCGCCGCGAGCTGGCGCGGCGTGAACAGCTGTACCGCCACGATCGGCCGCCGCCGCAGGTGCGCGGCCAGACGGTCCTTCTGGTGGACGACGGCCTGGCGACCGGCTCGACGATGCTGGCCGCCATGCGGGCGCTGCGCGAGATGCAGCCGGCGCGCACTGTGGTGGCCGTGCCCACTGCCGCCGCCGAGACCTGCGAAGGCCTGCGCAGCGAAGCCGACGACGTGGTGTGCGCCACCACGCCCGAGCCCTTTCGCGCCGTGGGCCTGTGGTACGAGGACTTCTCGCAGACGAGCGACGAGGAAGTGCGCGAGCTGCTGCAGCGCGCGCGCCAGCCGGCTGTCCACGTGGCGTGATGGCGCTCGATGCTGCGCCCGGGCTGGTGCGTGGCGGGTCCGCCTGGCAACCCGTGCGCTGAAGCGCCACACGGCAGCTCCTTGCGGCGGAGGGCGCCTGCCTAGAATCCGCCGATGACCGCCCCTCAGACGACCGTTTCCACGCCTGCCGCCGAGGCGCCTGCGCCGGTCTACCGCCGCAAGCTCTTCTGGGTCGCGCTGCTGTACTTCAGCGAGGGCCTGCCACTGGGCGTGTTCTTCGACCTGTTCCCGGTCTACTTCCGCCAGCAGGGCGTGAACCTCGCCGACATCGGCCTGCTGAGCCTGCTGGGCTTGGCCTGGACGGTCAAGTTCCTGTGGGCGCCGGCCATCGACTGGGCGCGGCACCACCGCTGGTGGGTGGCCGGCGCCAACTTCGGCATGGCGGCCGTGATGGCGCTCTTTGCCGGACAGCTCGGCTTCGGGCCTTGGGTGTGGGTGGCCATCGGCATCTTCACGATGCTTTCGGCCACCAACGACATCGCCACCGACGGCTACACCATCGAGCTGCTCGATGCGCGCGAATACGGCATGGCCAACGGCTTTCGCATCGGCTTCTACCGTGTGGGCATGTTGACCGCCGGCGCGATGCTGGTGGTCTCGGGCTGGTATGGCTGGTCGCAGGCCTGGTTGCTGGCGGCGGTGGTGTTCGCGGTGAACGGCTGTGCCGTGCTGTTCGCCCCCAAGGAGCTGCCGCGGCCCGGTGCGCCGCCGGCCAGCGTGAGCGAGGAATGGGCGCTCCTGAAGCAGCAGCCGCTGTGGCTGGTGGCGCTCGCGCTGGTGATCGCCGGGCTGTTGTGGCCGGCGCTCGCGCCTGTGGCCAAGGCCGCCGGCTGGCAGGCGGTGCTGGCCGTGAGCAACACCTGGTGGTTCAAGGGCCTGCTGCCGGTGGCGCTGATGTTTGCCGGCGCGGGGCTGCTCGTCTATGCCGCGCACGGCCCGCGCGCCGGCGAAATGCGCGACGGTCCGGTGTTCGGCGCCTGGGTCGAACTGCTGGCGCGCCCGGGCATGCTGGCCGTGCTGCTGTTCATCCTCACCTTCAAGCTCGGCGACGCGGCCATGGGCTTCATGGTCAAGCCGTTCTGGGTTGACTCGGGGTTCTCGAACGCGCAGATCGGCCTGGTGAGCGTGAACCTGGGGCTCGCGCTTTCCATCGGCGGCGGGCTGGTGGGCGGCTGGTACGTGGACCGCGCCGGCATCTTCAAGGGCCTGTGGGTACTGGGCCTGTGGCAGGCGCTGTCGAACCTCATGTATGCCGCCGTGGCCGCCTACGTGCCGCGCGTGCTGACCGGCAGCGTAGAGCCCGGCGCCGTGGCCCTGCCCTACCAGCTGGCGGTGTACGCGGCCAGCGGGCTCGAAAGCTTCACCGGCGGGCTGGGCACCGGCGCCTTCCTTGCCTTCCTGATGGGCATTACCAGCAAGGCACGCGCGACCACCGAATACGCCATCCTGTCGAGCATCTTCGCCTTCAGCCGCGCGGTGGCCGGCTGGGCCGGCGGCATCGGCGCGCAGGAGCTGGGTTACGCCTGGTATTTCTTTGTCACGTTCTGGCTCAGCTTCCCGGCCTACGCCTTGTTGCCGCAGGTGCGCCGTATGCTGGAACACCATGACGTCCGTTGAGGTCTGAACGACATCCGGCTCGCGCCGCTTCCCACTCCTTTGCCATGTACCACTGCGCCTTCTGCCAAGCCCTGCACGCCGCCTCCGCCGCGGTGAGCCATCGCGAAAACGACACCACGCCCAACCCCGGCCGGCGCCTTTTCACCGGTGCGCTGCTGGCTGGCGCCATGGCGCCAGCGCTGGCGCGCGAAGGTGTCGAGGTCGACCAGCAGTCGAGCCTCGCCAAGCTCGTGCCGGCCGAACAGCTGGAAGGCGCGGCGCGCCAGCAGTACAGCGAGCTGATTGCCCAGGCGCGCGCCAAGAACGCGCTGGCGCCCGACGACCACCCGCAGACCGTGCGGCTGCGCGAGATCGCCAAGCGCATCATCCCGTTCAGCGACACGTGGAATGCGCGCGCCAAGCAATGGAAGTGGGAGGTCAACCTCATCAATTCCAAGGAACTGAACGCCTTCTGCATGCCGGGCGGCAAGATCGCGTTCTTCTCCGGCATCCTGCGTCAGCTCAAGCTCAACGACGACGAGGTCGCGATGATCATGGGCCACGAAGCGGCTCACGCGCTGCGCGAACATGCCCGCGAACGCGTAGGCAAGACCATGGCCACGCGCGGCGGCATCGAAGTCCTCTCGGCCCTGCTCGGCCTGGGCAGCACCGGCCGCATGATGGCCGACCTGGGCGGCCAGCTGCTCACGCTGAAGTTCAGCCGCAGCGACGAGTCCGAGGCCGACCTCGTCGGCATGGAGCTGGCCGCACGCTCCGGCTACGACCCCCACGCAGGCGTTTCCCTGTGGGAAAAGATGGGCGAAGCCGCCAAGGGCGCCCCGCCGCAGTTCCTGTCCACCCACCCGTCGGGGCCGAGCCGCATCCGGGACATCCAGGCCAACCTGCCGCGGGTGCAGCCGCTGTACGAGCGCGCGCCCAAGCCGGCGCGGCGGTTCGCCGAGATGGCTTGATGGGTTGAGTAGTGACCAGTGACTGGTGAGCAGTGACCGGTCACTGGCTGCGGTGATGCGCCGGTCGCCGCGTCACCACTTCGCGGGAAGCGGCAATGTCAAGGTCAGCTGGCCGCTTTGCAGTCTCAGATAGCCGCCCCGTTCCAGGTCCTTCATCAGCCGGCTCACCATCTCGCGCGAGCACCCCACCCGGCTCGCGATCTCCGCGTGTGTGAGCCGCTCGTGGATCAGGCGCGTGCCGTCGCCCTGCGGCATGCCAAGCTCATCGAGCAGCCGCACCAGCCGTCCATAGGCATCGAGCAGCGCCATGTTGCGCGCATCGCGCGTCGCCATCCGCGCACGCCGGATCACCTTCGCCAACAACTCGAATGCGAACTCCGGGTGCTGCGCGATGTGCTGCTTGAGCGTGTGCCGCGTGACCACCGTGCACACCGTCGGCTCCAGCGTGACCACCGAGGCTGATCTGGGGCCGCCGTCCAGGCTCATCTCGCCCACGTATTCGCCCGGGCCGTAGATGCCGAAGGTGATTTCGCGGTCCTTGGGGCCGAGCGAAAACGCCTTCAGGCGGCCGGCGAGGATGATGAACAGCGTGTCGCCGACATCGCCCTCCTGGATGATCAACGTGTTGCGCCGGTAGTGGCGCAATTCGCCGCGTTCTGCCAGGGCCTGCAGGCCAGGGCTGAACGGTACCGGGGCGCTGCTTGCCGCAGCTTGTTCTCGAGTGCCCATCGCTCCCTCCGCACGGCACACGACACGGCGTGTGCATGCCAAAAAATTTAGCAGAGGGGTGTGGGCGCGAGGGGCTTTTTTGTTGCGGTGTGGCGAGTGGCCTGCGGGCTGTGCGATCAATGAACCACGGCCACCTTCACCGCAGGTGCAATGGGCGGCAGCGTGGCCACCTGCTTCACCAGTTCGCGGATGCTCGCCGCAGAAGTCTTGCTGCGGATGCTGCTGACTTGCGTGCGGATGGTCGATATCGCCACGCATTGGTGCTGCGCGATTTCGCGCGGCTGCAGGCCCTTGCACAGCGCCTGCAGCACGGCGTTTTCGGCGGGCGTGAGCGCGTGCAGCTTCGAGAAGAAGCTCACGCTGAGCGACTCGCAGACCTGGCGCTTGGCCAGCACCAGCAGCACGCGCGCGTCTGCACCGGTGCGCAGCGGCACCACGGCCGCCGTGACGCGACCATGGGCGTCCTGCAGTGGCAGCAGGCTGCGCCGTCCGCGCTCGGCTTCGGCCAGCGCGTGCATCAGGCTTGCTTGATCGGCGCGATGTTTTGCGCTCACCAAACCTTGCTGCAACTGCAGCGGGCCGGCGGCGCACTCGCGCATCGCGAGGTGATTGCCGAAATGCAACTGGCCGGTGGCCGACACCACCAGCACCGCATAGTCGATCTCGTTGAGTACCAGGGCCAGCAGGTCATCACTGCAAGCCCCTGGCTGTGGGGCAGCTTCCAGGGGTTGTGCAGCGGCGAAGTTCTGACCATTGGCGGACAGCGCTTGGTTCATGGACCCTCCGGTGTGTAGCAGTGACGATTGCTACGAAAGGTAGAGGGCAAGCGGACGCTGCGGCGGTATCTATTGCCGCGGCGGACGGTGAATATTCACCACTGCAAGGGCTGGGTGGCTCAAGTGCCGCGCACGTAGGGGTTCGAGCGGCGTTCGCTGCCGAAGCTGCTTTCCGGGCCATGCCCGGGAATGAACACGGTCTCATCGCCCATCGGCCAGAGGCGCTGCGTGATCGAAGCGATCAGCGTGTCGAAGTCGCCGCCGGGGAAGTCGGTGCGGCCGATGGAGCCGGCAAATAGCACGTCGCCCACGAAGGCACGCTGCGCTTCGGCCGAGTGGAACACCACATGCCCCGGCGTGTGGCCCGGGCAGTGGCGCACGGCAAGGGTGCTGTGGCCGACTCGCACCGTGTCGCCATCGTGCAGCCAACGGTCCGGCGCAAAGGGCTCGGCGGGCGGGAAGCCGAACATGCTGCTTTGCTGCGGCAGGCCGTCGATCCAGAACTGGTCGGCCGGGTGCGGGCCGATGATGGGCAACCCTTCTTCGCGCGCCAGCGTGCCGGTACCGCCGGCATGGTCGATGTGCGCGTGGGTGAGCCAGATGGCTTTGAGCGTCACACCCAGCCCGCGGATCTCGGACCGCAACGTGTCGAGATCGCCGCCGGGGTCGATGACGGCGGCTTCCATCGTCTGGTCGCACCAGACGATGGAGCAGTTCTGGGAAAACGCAGTAACGGGGACGGTGAGGTAGCGCAGCATGGGCGCTATTGTTTCAAACGTTGCCCGAACGACGCAGCCATTCCGGGATCGCAGGCGCTGTTGGACGCAGCGAGCAAGCGGATGCCGCGGATCCGGCTTTGCCGGTCCGCCAGCGTCGCCCCCTTGAGGGGGAGCGCGAGAGCGCTCCGGGTGTGGTCAGAACGAATAGCCGATGCCGAACGTCAACTGCGGAATGGCCTTCACCTTGCCCACGCCATCGCGCAGTTCGGCGGTTTCCTTGTCGATGTCCTGCTGGCTCACGAGGCTTGCATTGGGGCCGCTCACGGTCGTCCGGACCTTGGCCTTGCCGATGATGGCGCCGACGTCGAACGAGAAGCGCAACCCGGTGCCGGCATCGTGGTGGCCCCAGCCGATGCCCAGGTAAGGCGTGGTGCTGGGGAACTTCACTTCGGCATCGATGCGGTCCTGCGGTGTGAGGATGTAGTTGGTGTCGCCGATCTGCACGGGCTGGTTGGTGCCGCGCGCCGTGAGGTTGAGCTTCATGTTGTTGGCCGTCACGCCCGCTGTGACGCGGAAGCTGCCCGCCATGGGGAACCAGTCTGCGAACACGCCCGCGCGCGCGAACTTCAGCGTGCCCTCGTAGCGGATGCCTTCCTCGTCGTACTGGTCGTCATGGCTGCCGAGGGTGAGGTAGTCGGCACGCACCGTGAAGTTGCTGTTGAGCGGCTGGGCATAGCCCAAGCCGAGTCCAGGAAAGCCCAGCTTGCCGTAGACCTCGCCTGCCTGTGCAGTGCCCACGAGACCGGCCACGAGACCTAGTGCGGCGAGAGTGCGGTAAGGCTTCATGTAGGTGCTTCCTCAGTAGCGTTGAGTTGTGATGCCCAGAGGATGCCGCCGCCGTGCCGGCCGCGCCACATACGAAAGGCTGAAGCGTTGCGGCCACGCCGCACCCGCGCGTGAAATACGACGGGCGATTCGCCGTTTATCGCGTGCGGCGCGTCTGCCGCGCGAGGGCCGTTACAGCGTGAAGTCGTAATCGATCACCAGCGGCGCATGGTCGGAAAAGCGCGCGTCCTTGTAGATGAACTCGCGACGCGCCAGGCTGGCGATGCCGGGCGTGGCCAGGTGGTAGTCGATGCGCCAGCCCACGTTCTTGGCCCAGGCCTGGCCGCGGTTGCTCCACCACGTGTACTGCTCACCCTTGTCGTTGAGCGTGCGAAAGACGTCCACCAGCCCCAGGTCTTCGAGCGAGCGGGTCATCCAGGCGCGTTCTTCCGGCAGGAAGCCGCTGTTCTTCTGGTTGCCGCGCCAGTTCTTCAGGTCGATCTCCTTGTGGGCGATGTTCACGTCGCCCACGAGCAGGAACTCGCGCTCGGCCTTGAGCTCCCGCATGTGCGGGAAGAAACCTTCGAGGAAGCGGAACTTCGCGAGTTGGCGCTCTTCGGAGCTCGAGCCGCTGGGGAAGTAACAGCTGATGACCGACAGCTTGCGGTGCGGCGTGTCGAAGCGCGCCTCCACGTAGCGGCCTTCGGCGTCGAATTCCTCGTTGCCCCAGCCGATCAGCACGTCGCTCGGCTCGCGCTTGCTGTACAGCCCCACGCCCGAATAGCCGGGCTTGGTGGCGTAGTGGAAATGGCCCTTCATGCCGGCCAAGGTGTCGAACTTGCCGACCACGTGCTCGGCCTGGCATTTGAGCTCCTGCACCCCCATACAATCCGCCGCGACGCTTTCGGCCCAGGGCACGAAACCCTTGTTGGCGGCAGACCGGATGCCGTTGAGGTTGAGAGAGACGAGTCGAAACAAAGGAGTGCTCCCATGACCCAAGCCCAAGGCGCATCGGACGCGCTGGCCCAGGAATTCGTGGCGTTTTCAGTCGAAGCCGGCGTGCTGCGCTTCGGCGAATTCAAGACCAAGGCAGGGCGCCTGAGCCCTTACTTCTTCAACGCCGGGTTGTTTGATGACGGCGCCAAGCTGGGCCGCCTCGCGGAATTCTATGCACGCCGCCTGCTGGCCTCCGGCCTGCAGTTCGACCTGCTGTTCGGCCCGGCCTACAAGGGCATCACGCTGGCGGCTGCAGTGGCCATCGAGCTGGCGCGGCTGGGCAGGAACGTGCCCTACGCCTACAACCGCAAGGAAGCCAAGGACCACGGCGAAGGCGGCACGCTGGTGGGCGCGCCGGTCAAGGGCCGGGTGCTGATCATCGATGACGTCATCTCCGCAGGCACCTCGGTGCGCGAGTCCATCGGCATGATCACGGCAGCCGGCGCCACGCCCATCGGCGTCACCATTGCCCTGGATCGTCAGGAGAAGGCGACAAAAAGCGACGGCACCGATGCCAACCATTCAGCGGTGCAAGACGTTGAGCAGGCGCTCGGCCTGCGGGTGGTGTCGATTGCCACGCTGGGCGACTTGCTGCAGTATCTGTCCGCCCAGTCGGATCCGGCGCTGGCTCAATACTTGCCTAAAGTCGAGGCTTACCGGAGCCGATACGGCGTCTGAAGCACCTCACATCCCATGCGTATCGGGTCAGTTGTCATCATCGTCGGGTTGTTGAGCGGCAGTTCCGCCGCCTTCGCGGCGCCCGATGGCAGTGGCCCTGCCTCCTCCATCTACACCTGCGTCGACGCACGCGGCCGCAAGCTCACGTCCGACCGGCCCATCCTCGAATGCCTCGACCGCGAGCAGCGCGTGCTCAACCGTGACGGCTCGCAACGCCAGACGCTGCCGCCTTCGATGACGGCCGACGAACGCGCTGCCGTCGAAGAGGCTGAACGCCGCAAGATCGCTGAGCGTGCCGCCAAGCAGGATGCCATCCGCCGCGACCGAAACCTGCTCAGCCGCTACCCGAACCTCGCCGCACACAACAAGGCCCGTGAAGCCGCGCTGGACGACGTGCGCAAGGCGGTCAAGGCATCCGAACATCGCTTGGCATCCATCGAGGCCGAACGCAAGCCGCTGCTCGACGAGGCCGAGTTCTACAAAGGCAAGCAACTGCCGGCCAAGCTCAAGACCCAGCTCGAATTCATCGACGTAACGGTCGAGGCGCAGAAAACACTGGTGCAGAACCAGCAGGCCGAGGTCGTGCGCATCAATTCGTTTTACGACCAGGAACTCGAGCGTCTCAAGAAGCTCTGGGCCGGCGCGCAGCCCGGCTCGCTGGGCTCGGCGCTGGCCGAGGCGCCCCCCGCTGCGGGCGCCGCGACGACTCGCAAGCCCTGACGGGCGGTAGTCAGCGCAACGCGCGACGCATCAGGTACTGGTGCAGCGGCTGGCGCGCAAAGCCCAGCCGCTCCAGCACGTCACCGCCCAGCTGCGGTGCCAGCAAGGGCGGAATCTGCAACCGCAAATCCGGGTGGTCAGCCGCCAACCGCGTGATCAGCCCAGCCAGCGCAGTGCCGGCCGGCTGCGCCTCATGCACTACGCGCAGCGCCAGCGTGCCCTGCCCGGCCTGCACGTCGAACACCACCAGTGCCGAGCCGGTCTGCCATGCGGTGCCGCGGGCGCCGGGTGCGCGCAGCAGGTGGGCCGACTGCTGGAACGGCAGGTCGGCAGCCTGTTGTGCCAGCCAGTCAGCCGCCTCGGGCAGCGTCAGAACCTGTGGCGGCAGCGCCGCACCAGCCCCGCCCAGCACCGCCGCGGCTGGTGCCGAGTAGCCGTGCAGCGGCATCACGTCGGCAAACCCGAATGAGCGATACAAACGGTGCGCCCGTGGGTTCTGGGCAAACACCTCGAGTTCGATGGCGCGATCTCCGCGCGCAGCGGCCTCAGCGATCACACCTTCGAGCAACCGCTGTGCGAGGCCGCTGCCGCGCGTTTCAGGCAGCAGGCCCATCGCCCCGACGCGACTGCGTGGGCCCTCATGTTCGTGGCGGCGGCCGATGAACACGAAGCCCAGTGGCCGGCCGGTCGTGTCGAGCGCCGCCCGCGACAGCGCCGAGTCGACGCCCTGGCGTGCCAGAAAGGCTCCGAGGCTGGTGGTGTCCAACACCATCGAGCCGGCCACGTAGTTGGCGAAGCTGGCGTTGAAGCACTCCACCAGCGCCTGCGGCTCGGCCTGTTCGGCCGACGTGATGGTCGCGTCGATGCCAGTGTTCACCCGAGCTTCTTTTTCAACAGCTCGTTGACCTGGGTCGGGTTGGCCTTGCCCTTGGTGGCTTTCATGGCCTGCCCCACCAGCGCGTTGAAGGCCTTCTCCTTGCCGGCGCGGTATTCGTCCACCGACTTCTGGTTGGCGGCCAGCACCTCGTCGAGGATGCGTTCGAGCTCGCCGGTGTCGCTCATCTGCTTCAGGCCCTTGGCCTCGATGAGCGCGTCTACATCGGAGCCCTCGCGTAGCCATAGAGCGTCGAACACCTGCTTCGCACCGTTGTTCGAGATCGTGCCGTCGGCAATCCGGCCAATGAGCGCGGCCAGTGTGGCTGCGCCAACCGGGCTGGCTTCGATGCCCTTTTCTTCAGCGTTCAGCCGCCGCGACACCTCACCCATCAGCCAGTTCGCCACCAGCTTCGGCTGCCTGCATGCATCGCGCACCGCTTCGTAGTAGCGGGCGAACGCGAGGCTCTGCGTCATCATCGAAGCGTCATAGGCGGGGAGGCCATCGTCACGCATGAAGCGCTCGGCCATCACGCGCGGAAGCTCGGGCATCTCGCCCTTCACACGTTCCACCCAGGCCGGCTCGACGACGAGCGGCGGCAGGTCCGGGTCGGGGAAGTAGCGGTAGTCGTGCGCGTCTTCCTTGCTGCGCATCGCGCGGGTTTCGCCGCTGTCGGGGTCGAACAGCACGGTGGCCTGGTGGATCTTCAGGCCGTCTTCGATCTGCTCGATCTGCCACTGCACCTCGGCGTCGATGGCCTGCTGCAGGAAGCGGAAGCTGTTGAGGTTCTTGATCTCGCGGCGCGTGCCCAGCGGCGCGCCCGGCTTGCGCACCGACACGTTGGCGTCGCAGCGGAACGAGCCTTCCTGCATGTTGCCGTCGCAGATGCCCAGCCACACCACCAGTGCGTGAAGCGCCTTCGCGTATTCGACCGCTTCCTTTGCCGAGCGCATGTCGGGCTCGGTCACGATCTCCAAGAGCGGCGTGCCGGCGCGATTGAGGTCGATGCCGCTCTGGCCGTGGAAGTCTTCGTGCAACGACTTGCCGGCATCCTCTTCGAGGTGGGCGCGTACCAGGTGCACGGTCTTTTCCTCGTCGCCGACGAAGAATTTCACCACGCCGCCCTGCACCACCGGCACTTCGTACTGGCTGATCTGGTAGCCCTTGGGCAGGTCCGGATAGAAGTAGTTCTTGCGCGCGAAGATGGACTGCGGCGCCACCGCGGCGCCCACGGCCAGGCCGAAACGGATGGCGCGCTCGACGGCCCCGCGGTTCATCACCGGTAGCGTGCCGGGCAGCGCGAGGTCGACCACGCTGGCCTGCGTGTTGGGCTCTGCACCGAACTGAGTGCTGGAGCCCGAGAAGATCTTGGATTGCGTGGACAGTTGCGCGTGCGTTTCCAGGCCGATCACGACCTCGTAGCCGCGCACGAGTTGGGGTGTTGCCATCTCAGTAACCCTCCGGTGCACGGAGGTGGAAGTCGGTGGCCTGCTGGAAGGCATGGGCCGCGTGCAGCAGCTGCGCTTCCTGCCAGTAGTTGCCGATCAGCTGCAGGCCCACCGGGAGCCCGCCTTCGCCGAAGCCCGCCGGCACGCTCATGCCCGGCAGGCCGGCCAGGCTGCCCGGCAGCGTGAAGATGTCGGCGAGGTAGTTGGCCACCGGGTCGCTCTTGCCGCCGATCTTCCAGGCCACCGTGGGCGACACGGGGCCGGCGATCAGGTCGCATTGCTGGAAGCAGGCCTGGAAGTCGTCGGCGATCATGCGGCGCAGCTTCTGTGCCTGCAGGTAATAGGCGTCGTAGTAGCCATGGCTCAGCACGTAAGTGCCGATCATGATGCGGCGCTTCACCTCGGGGCCGAAGGCTTCACTGCGGCTCTTGCGGTACATGTCGAGCAGGTCGGTGTACTGCTTCGCGCGGTGGCCGTAACGCACGCCATCGAACCGCGAGAGGTTCGAAGAGGCCTCGGCCGGCGCGATGATGTAGTACACGGGGATCGACAGCTCGGTGCGCGGCAGGCTCACGTCCACCAGCGTGGCGCCGAGCTTTTCGTATTCGGCCAGCGCGGCACGTACTGCGGTGCTCACGTCGTTGGCAACGCCTTCTCCGAAAAACTCCTTCGGCAGGCCGATGCGCAGGCCCTTCAGCGGCTGGGTCGCCGTGGCGCCTTCGCGCTGGCTGCGGATCGCAGCCACGAAGTCGGGCACCGGCTGCTGCGCGCTAGTCGAATCGCGCTCGTCGAAGCCGCTCATCGCCTGCAGCAGCAGTGCGCAGTCCTCGGCCGTCTTGGCCAGCGGACCGGCCTGGTCGAGGCTGGAGGCGAAGGCGATCATGCCGAAGCGAGAGCAGCGGCCGTAGGTGGGCTTGATGCCGGTGACGCCGGTGAGCGCGGCCGGCTGGCGCACCGAGCCGCCGGTGTCGGTGCCGGTGGTGGCAGGCACCAGCCGCGCGGCCACGGCCACTGCCGAGCCCCCCGACGAACCGCCGGGAATGCGCGTCGTGTCCCATGGGTTGCGGACCACGCCGAAGGCCGAGTTCTCGTTGCTGCCGCCCATGGCGAATTCGTCGCAGTTGAGCTTGCCCAAGGCCACCGTGCCGGCGGCCTTGAGCTTGGCCACCACGGCGGCGTCGAACGGCGAGCGATAGCCAGCCAGCATCTTCGAAGCCGCGGTGCTGGCGAAGTCGGTGGTGACGAAGATGTCCTTGTGCGCGATCGGCACGCCGTCCAAGGGACCTGCGGAGGTGCCCTTCGCACGGCGTTCGTCCGCGGCGCGGGCCTGCTGTTGCGCCGATGCGGCATCGACCTGCAGGAAAGCGCCGAGTTGTTCATGAGCGGCCACACGTGCAAGCAGGTGTGACGTGAGTTCCTCGCTGGAAAATTCCTTGGCGGCGAGGCTGCGGCCGATGTCGGCCACGCTCAGTTGGTGCAAGGCCTTGCCGCTCATTCGATCACCTTGGGGACGAGGAAGAGGCCGCCTTCGACGGCCGGTGCGCTCTTCTGGTTGGCCTCGCGCTGGTTCACTTCGGTGACCGCGTCGTCACGCAGTCGCAGGCTCACGTCCTGCACGGCCGACAGCGGTGTGTAAAGCGGCGCGACGCCGGTGGTGTCCACCGCACGCATCTGCTCGACGATCTCGAAAAAACCATTGAGCTGACCGAGCATTTCGGCCTGTTCGCCGGGGGTGAGTTCGAGCCGCGCCAGCAGTGCGATGCGGCTCACGTCTTCAGGGGTGAGGGCCATAAAAATCTCTTGAGGAGCCGGGCCTGAAGCCGTGTATTTCTGCGGCTTGGCGCATGAGGCATGGGGTATTATCTTCTGTTATCCACAACGGCTCGCGGCGTAGGCGCTTCCTTCTCGCATCGGCACGCAAGTGCCCGCATCTTTCGCGCTTCGCAGCCGGTCGTACAACCAAACAATTTTTCCGGCGGGTCGTGTCCTACCACGGCCCGGTGGACTGCTGAGCCGCCATTCATGTTCGGATCACTGCGCCGCTACTTCTCTACCGATCTCGCGATCGACCTCGGCACCGCCAACACCCTGATCTACGTCCGCGGCAAAGGCATCGTCCTCGACGAGCCGTCCGTGGTCGCCATCCGCCACGAAGGCGGCCCCAACGGCAAGAAGACCATCCAGGCGGTGGGCGCAGAGGCCAAGGCCATGCTGGGCAAGGTGCCGGGCAACATCGAAGCCATCCGCCCGATGAAGGACGGCGTGATCGCCGACTTCACCGTCACCGAGCAGATGCTCAAGCAGTTCATCAAGATGGTCCACCCGCGCTCGGTGCTCAAGCCCAGCCCGCGGATCATCATCTGCGTGCCCTGCGGCTCCACCCAGGTCGAGCGCCGCGCCATCCGCGAATCGGCGCTGGGCGCCGGTGCTTCCGAGGTCTACCTGATCGAGGAACCCATGGCCGCGGCCATCGGCGCTGGCCTGCCGGTTTCGGAAGCGTCGGGCTCCATGGTGGTGGACATCGGCGGTGGCACCACCGAAGTGGGCGTCATTTCGCTGGGCGGCATGGTCTACAAGGGCTCGGTCCGCGTGGGCGGCGACAAGTTCGACGAGGCCATCATCAACTACATCCGCCGCAACTACGGCATGCTGATCGGCGAGCCCACGGCCGAGAGCATCAAGAAGAGCATCGGCAGCGCCTTCCCCGGCAGCGAGGTGAAGGAGATGGAGGTCAAGGGCCGCAACCTCTCCGAAGGCGTGCCGCGCAGCTTCACCATCAGCAGCAACGAGATCCTCGAGGCGCTGACCGACCCGCTGAACCAGATCGTCTCCAGCGTGAAGAACGCGCTCGAGCAGACCCCTCCGGAGCTGGGCGCCGACATCGCCGAGCGCGGCATGATGCTCACCGGCGGCGGCGCCCTGCTGCGCGACCTCGACCGGCTGCTGGCCGAGGAAACCGGCCTGCCGGTGCTGGTGGCCGAAGACCCGCTGACCTGCGTGGTGCGCGGTTGCGGCATGGCGCTGGAGCGCATGGAGCGCCTGGGCTCCATCTTCACGTCCGAGTAAGCCAAGACCATGCACACTGAGGAGCCGGCGCGTGCGATCCACGGCCGGCTTCCTCGCTTCAAGAAGCCCCGTGTCGTGCTGACCGCCTGAGACGACATGCCGCTCGGTACCCTCGACCGCACCCCGCCACCCTTCTTCAAGCAGGGCTACTCGGCGTTCACGCGGCTCATCTTCTTCTCGGCACTGGCGCTGTTCCTGATGGTGGCCGACACCCGCTTCGAGGTGACGCAGCCGCTGCGCGCCGCGGTGGCCACGGTGCTGCACCCGGTGGAGCTGGCGCTGCTGGCACCGGTGAAGCTGCTGGAGGGTGGCCACGATTACGTCGCCGGACTCACGGAAGCGCGCCGGTCCGAGGGCGTCGCACGCGAGCTGCTGGCCAAGCAGGCCGAGCGCGTGACGCGCATGGAGCAGCTGGAGCAGGAAAACGCCCGCCTGCGTGCACTGCTCGACCTGCGGCCACGACTGCAGGTGCAGTCACAGACGGCCGAGGTGCTGTACGACACCGCCGACCCCTACACGCGCCGCGTGGTCATCGACCGCGGCGCGACGCAGGGTGTCCAACGCGGTTCGCCGATCATCAACGAAGCCGGCGTGCTGGGCCAGGTCACGCGGGTCTACCCGCTCACGTCTGAGGTGACGCTGCTGACCGATCGTGACGCGGCGATCCCGGTGCTCAACGGCCGTTCGCAAGGGCGCGGTGCCGCCTATGGCGACCCGGGCAGTACGCAAGCGGGTGGCGGCATGGAGCTGCGCTTCATGGCCGGCAATGCCGACGTGCAACCGGGTGACGTGCTCTACACCTCGGGCGTGGACGGCATCTACCCCCCAGGACTGCCGGTGGCCAAGGTGGTGAAGGTCGATCGCCGGGCCGATTCGCAGTTCGCCAAGATCATGCTGGCGCCGGTGGCCGTGCCCGACGGCGCGCGCCACGTGCAGGTGCTGCAGCCGGTGGGCGCGCAGTTGCCGCCGCGGCCGGCACCGGCCGATGGCGCGGCGTCTGCGCCGGCGGCCGCAGCGTCCGCGGCGCGCAAGGGAGGCCGCAAACCATGATGAGCGACAGGAGGGGGGGATCATGATGCCGCGTGGCTCCGACCAGCTGCTGCTGCCGGTCAACCCGGTGTTCATGTGGGCCTCGCTGCTGGGCGCGCTGGCGCTGAACCTCATCCCGCTCGGCCGGGTGGCCGCCATGCCCGACTTCCTGGCCCTGGTGCTGGTGTTCTGGAACGTGCACCAGCCGCGCCGCGTGGGCGTGGGCGCCGCCTTCGTATTCGGCCTGCTGATGGACGTGCACGAAGGCGCGCTGCTGGGCCAGCACGCCCTGGCCTACACGTTGCTCTCGTACTTCGCGATCACCATCCACCGCCGGCTGCTGTGGTTCACGGTGCCCTCGCAGGCGGTGCAGATCCTGCCGCTGTTCTTCGCGGCGCACGCGGTGTCGCTCATCGTGCGCTTGTTGGCAGGTGGCAGCTTCCCGGGCTGGAACCTGATGTTCGCGCCCTTCATCGAAAGCCTGCTGTGGCCGGTGGCATCGGTGATGCTGCTGGCGCCTCAGCGCCGCCCGCCGGACCCAGACGAAAACCGCCCGCTTTGAGAAGTCGTGACCAGTGACTTGTGACCGGTGACCAGTGAGGACATCATTCACGGGCCACGGTGGTTCACGAGTCACTGGTCACAGGTCACTACCCAGCAATGACTGAGCTCAAGAACGTCGAACAGGAGCTGAGCCGCTTCCGCCTGCGGTTGTTCGCGGCGGCGGGCTTCGTGCTCATCGGCTTCGGGCTGCTGGCGGCGCGGCTGGTGTTCCTGCAGGTCTACAAGCATGAGGAGCTGTCCACGCAGGCCGAGGCCAACCGCATCGCGGTGGTGCCCATCGTGCCCAATCGTGGCCTCATCGTGGACCGCAACGGTGTCGTGCTGGCCAACAACTACTCGGCCTACACGCTGGAGATCACACCGTCGAAGCTCGACGCCGACCTCGAAACCACCATCGACGACCTGGCCAAGGTCATCGACATCCAGCCGCGCGACCGCCGCCGCTTCAAGCGGTTGATGGAGGAAAGCAAGAGCTTCGAGTCGCTGCCGATCCGCACCAAGCTCTCCGACGAAGAGGTGGCGCGTTTCACCGCACAGCGCTTCCGCTTCCCCGGCGTGGACATCAAGGCGCGCCTGTTCCGCAACTACCCTTACGGCGAGCTCGCCAGCCACGTGCTGGGCTACATCGGTCGCATCAACCAGAAGGAAAAGGAAGCGATCGAGGACTCGGAAGACGCGGCCAACTACCGCGGCACCGACTACATCGGCAAGCTCGGCATCGAGCAGAACTACGAAAGCGACCTGCACGGCATCACCGGCTTCGAAGAGGTCGAGACCAGCGCCGGCGGCCGAGCGGTGCGCCGGCTCAAGTCCAACCCGGCCACGCCGGGCAACACGGTGCGCCTGTCCATCGACATCAAGCTGCAGGCGCTGATCGAAGAACTCTTCGGCAGCCGCCGCGGCGCGCTCGTGGCCATCGACCCGCGCAATGGCGAAGTGCTGGCCTTCGTGAGCAAGCCCACCTTCGACCCCAACCTGTTCGTCGACGGCATCGACAGCGAAAGCTGGAAGGAGCTCAACGAGTCGATCGACAAGCCGCTGCTGAACCGCGCGCTGCGCGGCACCTACCCGCCCGGCTCGACCTACAAGCCCTTCATGGCGATCGCGGCGCTCAACACCGGCAAGCGCAGCGGGCAGCAGGCCATCATGGATTCGGGTTCGTTCATGTTCGGCAACCACCGTTTTCGCAGCCATGGCGACGGCGGCCTGGGCATGGTGGACATGTACCGCTCGATCGTGAAGTCGAGCAACGTCTACTACTACTCGCTGGCCAACGAGATGGGCGTGGACCTGATCCACGAGCAGCTGGCCCCGTTCGGCTTCGGCCGCCTCACCGGCATCGACCTCAAGGGTGAGGTGACCGGCGACTTGCCCTCCACCGAGTGGAAGCGCAAGAAATACAAGCGCCCCGAGCAGCAGAAGTGGTACGCCGGTGAAACCATCTCCCTGGGCATCGGCCAGGGCTACAACAACTTCACGATGCTGCAGCTGTCCAGCGCAACGGCCACGCTGGTCTCGGGCGGCCAGCGTTTCCAGCCGCGCCTTGTGCGCGAGATCGAGGACGTGCTCACTCACGAGAAACGGCAGATCTCGTCCGAAGCGCTGGAGCCGCTGCCGCTGAAGCCAGAGCACGTGGAACTGATCCGCAACGCGCTGTACGGCGTTACGCAGGAAGGCACCTCGACGCGGGTGTTCATGGGCTCCGGCTACAAGAGTGGCGGCAAGACCGGCACTGCGCAGGCGGTGGGCATCCGCCAGAACGAGAAGTACAACAAGGAACGCATGGCCGAATACCTGCGCGACCACTCGCTCTATACCGCCTTCGCGCCGGTCGAGAACCCGCAGGTCGCGCTGGCCGTCATCGTCGAGAACTCCGGTTTCGGTGCCGAGGCCGCTGCGCCGATCGCGCGGCGCGTGCTCGACTACCTGCTGATGGGGCTGTACCCCAGCGTGGAAGACATCGCGGCGGTGCGGGTGGGCCAGGCCGGCGCGCCGCTGGGCAAGCCGCGGCAGGCCTCCGAGGTGCCGCTGCCTGGCGCACCGGCGGCCATGCCGGTGAACGGCGCGCCGGGTGCTGCTGCAGAGGTTGCTGCGTCAGCCGCTTCGGCGGCCGTGGCTGCTTCAGCGGTGGTGCCGGCCAGGGTGACAGCGGCGGTGAAAAGCACCACGGCCGCCACGGGAGCCGCACGATGAGCGTGGTGTTCGACAAACCCTCGGTGTGGCAGCGTGTCCGCGGGGTGTTCATCGGCTTCGACGGGCCGCTGGTATTCGCCATCCTGCTGCTGGCGGGCGCCGGCATGCTGACCATGTATTCCGCCGGCTTCGACCACGGCACGCGTTTCGTGGACCACGGGCGCAACATGCTGCTGGCGGGGGCCATCCTGTTCGTCGTGGCGCAGGTGCCGCCGCAGCGGCTGATGTCGCTGGCCGTGCCGCTCTACATCGTCGGCGTGGCCTTGCTGGTGGCGGTGGCGCTGTTCGGCATCACGAAAAAGGGTGCCACCCGCTGGCTCAACGTGGGCGTGGTGATCCAGCCCAGCGAGATGCTGAAGATCGCCGTGCCGCTGATGCTGGCGTGGTGGTTCCAGCGCCGCGAGGGCCAGTTGCGCGGGCCCGACTTCCTGATGGCCGGCGCGCTGCTGGCCATTCCGGTGGGCCTGATCGCCAAGCAGCCCGACCTGGGCACGGCCATCCTGGTGCTGTCGGCGGGCCTGTACGTGATCTTCTTCGCGGGGCTGAGCTGGAAGCTCATCCTGCCGGTGCTGCTGCTGGGGGCGGCCGGCATCATCGCGCTCATCGCCAGCGAATCCACCATCTGCCAGCCCGACGTGCAGTGGTACCTCATGCGCGACTACCAGAAGCACCGCGTCTGCACGCTGCTCGACCCGACGCAGGACCCGCTCGGCAAGGGCTTCCACATCATCCAGGGCATGATCGCCATCGGCTCCGGCGGGCTCACCGGCAAGGGCTTCATGAAGGGCACGCAGACCCACCTGGAGTTCATTCCCGAGCGCACCACCGACTTCATCTTCGCGGCCTATTCCGAGGAGTTCGGCCTGCTCGGCTGCATCGGCCTCGTGCTCGGCTTCGTGTTCCTGATCTTCCGCGGGCTGATGATCGCGGCCGAGGCGCCCACGCTGTTCGCCCGGCTGATGGCAGGCGCCATCACGCTGAGCTTCTTCACCTATGCCTTCGTCAACATGGGCATGGTGAGCGGCATCCTGCCGGTGGTGGGCGTGCCGCTACCGTTCATCAGCTATGGCGGCACCGCCATGGTGACGCTGGGCCTGGGCCTGGGCATCCTGATGTCCATCGCCAAGAGCCGGCGGTTGATGCAGTCGTAGCCCACCCCCTACGCGCTTCGCGCGCCCCCTCGAGGGGGCGGCCCCCTTTGGACCGGCGGAGCCGGATCTTGGGGGCCACTCGGATCGGCGCTACGGCTTGGCCGTCGTGCCTCCTTCAGGCTGTGTGGCGTGCGCGGCGTAGCTGGCGGTGCGTGGCGCGTGCATGGCGGACCCAGCCGTGGCCTTCCCAGCGCCACCACATCAGCAAACCGCGCAGCCATTCGTCGGCGGTGTAGGCGATCCAGATGCCTGCCAGCCCGAAGCCCAGGGTTTCACCCAGCAGCCAGCTGCCGCCGGCCAGTACCAGTGCCATCGACACCGCACCGGCCGCCACCGGAAAGCGCGCGTCGCCGGTGGCGCGCAGCGCGTTGATCACCACGAGGTTGAAGGTGCGCCCCGGTTCCAGCAGCACGGTGATCCACAGCAGCGTGGTGGCCGCGTCGATGATGGCCTCGTCCTGCGTGAACAGGCGCAGCAGCCACGGTGCGGCCAGCGCTGCCAGCAGCGCCGTGGCGGTGGACACGCCCAGGCCCCAGGCCAGCGTGCGCCGCACCAGCCGGTGCGCCTCGTGCAGGCCGCCGGCACCGATCATGTGGCCCACCAGGATCTCGCTCGCGAAGCCGGTGGCCAGGCCGAACAGCAGCACGTAGTACATGACCTGCAGCGCATACGACTGCGTGGCCAGCGCGCCGGCGCCCATCTTGGCCGCCACGGCCACCGAGACCATGAAGGCCACCCGGTAGGCGATGTTCTCGGCCGCGCCCGGCAGCCCGATGTGCAGCACCGCATTGAGCTGCCCCGCCGGCAGGCGCCACCAGTCCGCGCGCTGCGGCACGAGGTTGAGTCGCAGCTTCCACAGCCACAGGTGCATCGCCAGCCCGGCGGCGCGGCTGGCCGCCAGCGCCACCGCAAAGCCGATCAGTCCCAGTGCCGGCAACGGGCCGCTGCCACGCATCAGCGGCGCAGCCAGCAGCAGGTGCACGGCGTGCATGCCCACCATTACGAACAGCGTGTCGCGCCCGTGCAGATGCGCCCGCATCACGCTGGCCATACTGGCGTTATAAGCGTCCAGGGCCAGCGCCACGGCCAGCACCTGCAGGAACGGCGCGGCTAGCGGCAGCACCTCGGGCGGTGCGCTCATCAGCTTGAGCAGCGGCTCGGCCGCCACCACGGTGACCAGCGCCACGCCCAGACCCATCCAGGTGCTGGCGCCCAGCCCGGCCCGGGCGACGGCGTCGGCCTGGTCGCGCCGGCCGGCGCCCAGGTTCTGCGTGACGACCACGCTCACGCCGATGCCCACTACGCGGAACAGGATGAACAGCGCCGCCATCAGGTGGTTGGCGAGCGAAAAAGCGGCGGCGGTGGTGTCGGAATCGCGTGCGGCCAGCCACAGCCCGACACCGCCGACGGTCATGCCGAGCAAAAACTCGGCAAAAATGGGCCACGCGATGCCGAAAAGGGCAGGCCGTGGGACGGGCGATGCAGAAATGCGCACGGCGATGGCAGCTCTGGCGGTGATGCTTGGGGGTGAGGAGGAACGTGCGGTTGCGCGGGCGCTTTGTACCGTAAGCGCGCCCGGGCGGCGTTCGATGCAAGGTGTCTTTCTGGTTACCAGCGCTTTTTTCGGGCTGGGCCGGCCGATGCGGTTGATGCATCGCACCCTGCATTGAATGCATGGCCGCGAGCCGAAGTTTCCATACACCATTCAAACGATGAGACAGCACCCAGACCATCCGCCCATCCATCCCGCCCCCAGCGGCGCAGAAGCCGCGGCCCTGGCCTTGCGCCGCGCCGGCGTCGAGGCCGTTTTCCTCGCGGAACGCTCTGAACAGACGCGCGAACTCGAGCAGGCCATCGAGTCGGTGGCCCGGCTGCGAAGCACGCGCCTGTCGGGCGAGGCCGCGGCCGTGCAAGCCGCCGACGGCTATGCGCGCCGCACCGGCCGCGCCGCGGCGGTGGTGTTCGGCCCCGGGGCCTCGTTTGCACGGGCGGTGCCGGCGCTGGCCCAGGCGCTGGTGGACTGTGTACCGGTGGTGTGCCTGTGCGTCGAGACGCCGCAGGCCTTCGTCGGCCCCGGCACCTGCACCGAGTGGGACGTGCTGGGCCTGTCGATGCCGGCCACCAAGTGGGCGTGCTGCGCCGCGCAGGTGGACGAGGTCGAGTCGCAGGTGTATCGCGCGGCCGCCATTGCGATGGCTGGCCGCAAGGGGCCCGTGATGCTGGCCGTGGCGCCCGATGTGCTGGCCGCAGCGGCCCCCACGGAATGGGAGCCGCAAGACACATATTGCGAGCTTGGCGTTCAAGGGCAGGCGCCGCGCAAGCAGCTTGAGCGCATCCTCAAGCTGGCGGAAGGGGCCAGGCGGCCTCTGCTGTATTGCGGCAGCGGGGTGTTGCGCTCCGGGCCCGCGGCGTGCGCGGCATTGCTGGAGCTGACGAGCCTCAGCCGCATCCCATGCGTGCTGACCTGGGGCGCGCTCGATGCCTTGCCGGCCGACGACCCGCATCGGCTGGGTCTGCTGGGCCCCTATGGCGATGCCGTGGCCAACGCCGCGATGCGCCATGCCGATCTGGTGATCGCATTCGGCGCCCGCTTCGAAGAGAGCCTGCCCGCGCCGCCGCTGGTGGGCAGCGTTACGCGCCACGTCGTGCACGTGGACATCGACCCGGTGAGCATCAACAAGGTGGTGCGTGCCGACGTACCGGTGGTGGGCGACTGCGCAGCGGTGCTGGAGCGGCTCGTGGAGCTGATGGGCGAGATGGGCGTCGGTGGTGGCTCGCGGCTGGAGGAATGGTGGGCCCAGCTCGCCGACATCCGCGTGGCCTGCGAGACGGTGGCCGACGAGCCCGAGGGGCGCATCACGCGGTCGGTGCTGATGCAGGCGCTGGGCTCCTGCATCACGCATGACGTGGTGGTGTCGCTCGACGCCAGCCGGCACACAAACTGGATCGCGCCGCATGTGCGTCTTTCTCGTCCGGGCCAGTGGCTGGGGACGGGGCCGACCAGTGAAGTGCCGGGCCAGGCCGTGATGGCGGCAGTCGGAGCCTTTGCCGCTGCAACGGTGCCCTTCAAGCCGCTGCTGTGCATCACCGACGAGCGCTCGCTGCTGGCCATTGCAGGCGAACTGCCGGCGTTGGCGGCCTCGGGCTGGCCGCTCAAGCTGGTGTGCGTGAACACGGAGCCGGGCGGGATCGACACCCGTGCGTTGGCCGAAGCCTGCCGCTGGAGCGCCGCACGGGCGGACGACCCGGCGAAACTGCCGCAGGCATTGCAAGGCCTGATGGCTTCGCCGGGCCCTGCCCTGCTGCAGATCGAGATGGGCCGCCGCTTGCCGCGCAAGCTGCGGCCCGAGTCGCCGAGGCTGCGCGGCCTGGGCGTGCTCGACGAGTCCTTGCGCTCGGCCGAGGCGCCCGTGCCGGTTGCGGTGCCGGCACCCGCACGGCGCTGAGGCGCGCTGTCAGCCGCCGTTGTTCGCGGGCCGGGGCGCGGGCGGCATGCGCCCCAGCGAATGCCGCGCCAGGAAGACCTTCTCGATGTCGAGGCTGCCGCGTACGCCGACGTCTTGCCGGTGGTAGCGCAGCCAATGCGCGGCGGCCTTGCGGCCGAGCCCGAACAGCTCCTGCAGGAAGGTCCAGTCGGTGTTGAACTTGCTCGACGCGTTGTAGGGCCCGAGCCCTTCGTCGTCGGCCACCATGTGTAGGCGCAGGTCCTTGTAGCGGCCCGGCTGCAGCGTGCCTTCACGCACCAGCCGCGACACGAAGGCGATCGCGCGCATCTCGGCGATCAGGCTGGCGTTGAAGGTGATCTCGCTCAACCGGTCGATGATCTCGACCGCCCGCGTGGGCAGCAGGTCGCGTGACAGCGGGTTGATCTTCACCAGCACGATGTCCATCGTTTCGGTGCGGTAGATGAGCGGGTAGATCGCCGGGTTGCCGGTGTAGCCGCCGTCCCAATAGTGCTCGCCGTCCACTTCCACGGCCTGGAAGATGAACGGCAGGCAGGCCGAGGCCAGCAGCGCGTCGATGCCCAGCTCGCGGCCGTTGAATACGCGCGCCTGCCCCGTGCGCACCGAGGTGGCGGTGATGAACAGCGGGATCTCGCAGCGCTGCAGGTCTTTTTCGATCACGTGGCGGCGCACCACATCGCGCAGCGGGTTGAGGTTCAGCGGGTTGAACTCGTAGGGGCTGAAGGCGCGGAAGAAGCTCGACAGCCACTGGTAGCTCGGCAGCTGGTCGAAGTTGAAGTGGTTGCCGGCCGCGCCGGCCTGGCCCACCGAAAACGGCGAAAAGATCTGGCCGCTGTGGCTCACGTCGCGCCAGAACGCGGCCAGCGCCTCGCGCGCGCCTTCGCGCCCGCCGCGGGCGTAGCCCGTGGCCAGCACTGCGGCATTGAGCGCGCCGGCGCTGGTGCCCGAGATGCCGTTGATCTCGATCTCCGGATCTTCGAGCAGGCGGTCGAGCACGCCCCAGGTGAAGGCGCCGTGCGAGCCGCCGCCCTGCAGGGCGAGGTCGATGCGGCGTGGGCCATGGTGGTTGGCGGTATGGTTGTTAGGGCGTTCGTCCATCGATCGCTCGAGGTGGTGGTTGGCAGCTTCAGGGGTGGACTTCGTTCGTGTCGTCGGCAGGTGGCGGTGGCGGCAGGCCCACCTCATGAGGCGACGGCAGCGCGGCAAAACGCAACGTGAAACGTGCGCCTGGCCCGCCTTCGTGCGCGCCCGTACCGGCCGTGGCCCCGCCGCCCGGGCTGCGGGCGTCGTCGAGAGTCAGCTCGGCACCGTGGCGGCGCGCGATCTCGCGGACGATGGCAAGTCCGAGGCCCGATCCGTCGACGTTGGTGCCGAGCGCGCGGTAGAACGGCTGGAACACCAGCTCGCGCTCCGTTGGCGGGATACCAGGGCCGGAGTCTTCGACCTGCAGCACCACCACCTGGCCGAACGGGTCGCACACCACGCGCACCGTCACCGTGCCGCCGTGCGGCGTGTACTGCAGCGCGTTGTCCACCAGGTTGCCGAGCAACTCGCGCAGCAGGATGGGCTGGCCCATCACCACGGCCGAGCCGGGGTCGGGGCCTTCGTAGCCGAGGTCGATGCGCTTTTCCAGGGCGCGCGGCACGAAGTCACGCACGGTCTCGGTGGCCAGCGCAGCCAGGCACAGCGGCTCGAGCTGTAGACGCTGGCTCGCGTCTTCGGTGCGCGCCATGGCCAGCAGCTGGTTGACCATGCGTGCGGCTCGCTGGCTGCTGCGGGCGATCTGCTGCAGCGAGGCGGCCAGGTGGTTCGGGTCGGCGGTGCCCGCTTCGATCTCGCGCTGGGCCAGCTCGGCCTGCATGCGCAAGCCGGCCAGCGGGGTCTTCATCTGGTGTGCGGCGTCGGCGAGAAAGCGCTTCTGCGTGCTGATGGAGCGGTCGAGCCGGCCCAGCAGGTCGTTGATGCCGCGCACCAGTGGCGCTACTTCCTCAGGAGCCTCGCGCTCGTCGATGGGGCTCAGGTCGTCGGCTGCACGCGCACGGATGCGCTGCTGCAACTCGTTGAGCGGCGAGATGCCGCGTGCCAGCGCGAGCCACACCAGCAGCACCGCAATGGGCAGGATCACGAACTGCGGCAGGATCACGCCCTTGATGATCTCGGTGGCCAGCTTCGAGCGCTTGCCCAGCGTTTCGGCCACTTGCACCAGCGGCCGCGCGGCGCTGTCGGTGCTGGCTGCAGCCGTGCCGTCGAGCCACAAGTAGGCCACCCGCACTGGCTCGCCATGCACGAACTCGTCGCGAAAGCGGATCTCGCCGACGGCGGGCTTTTCGTCTTCAGGCGGCACGGGAATGTCACGATCGCCGCTGACGAACTCCCCGCGCGTGCCGAGCACCTGGTAGTAGACCTCGTCGGCTTCGTCGGCGCGCAGCAGGTCGGCGGCCGTGGTCGAGAGCTGAAAGCGCAGCCTGGCGGGCGCGTCTTGCGCCGGCGGCAGCACCTGCTGCGCGAGTACGCGGGCGGTTTCGCCGAGGGCCCGGTCGTAAGGGCGGTTGGCGATGTTCTGCGCCACCAGCCAGGTGAGCGCCACGCTCATGGGCCACAGCAGCAGCAGTGGCGCGAGCATCCAGTCGAGGATCTCGCCGAACAGCGAACGCTGTTCGCGAGGCGGCGGGGAGTGACTGGTGACCGGGGGCAGGTGACTGGGGGCGTTCACGGATCACCGGTCAAGGTCGCCAATCACCGCATTCATCCTGGGATCTTTTCCAGGCAATAGCCCAACCCTCGCACGGTGGCAATGCGGATCGGGCCTTGCTCGATCTTCTTGCGCAGGCGATGGATGTAGACCTCGATGGCGTTGTTGCTCACTTCTTCGCCCCATTCACACAGGCGCTCGACCAGTTGGTCCTTGCTGACCAGCCGGCCGGCGCGCTGCAACAGCACCTCCAGCAGACTCAGCTCGCGGGCCGAAAGTTCGATCATCTGGTCGTTGATGTAGGCCACGCGGCCGGTCGCATCGAAGGTGAGCGGGCCATGCTTGAGCAGTGACGATGCGGTGCCCAGCCCGCGGCGCGTGAGTGCACGCACGCGCGCTTCGAGCTCCTGCAGCGAAAACGGCTTGGCCATGTAGTCGTCGGCGCCGAGGTCGAGGCCCTTCACGCGCTGCTCGACGCTGTCGGCCGCCGTGAGGATCAACACCGGCGTGGCGCTGCCGCGCGCACGCAACTTCTTGAGCACCTCGAGCCCGTGCAGGCGTGGCAGGCCGAGGTCGAGAATGACGAGGTCGAATTCTTGCGCCGCCAGAGCGGCGTCGGCTTCGGTGCCGCTGCCCACGGCATCGGCGGCGTAGCCCGAGTTGCGCAACGTGCGCAGCAATCCATCGGCCAGCACTTGATCATCTTCGGCGATCAGAATGCGCATGGCTTGTCTCCTGTGGTTCGAACGATTCTATTGACGCGAGTCTGCGCTCGCCTTCGGGCAATCGGCATGAGCACTGCAGTCTTCAACCGCCGCCCGCGTAAGCCTCCAGCCCGAGTGTCACGACAGTGGCCACTTCCGCACCCACTTCCTGCCGGAACTCGGCCTCGGCCTGAGCCACGGCTTGGCGAAAGGCTTCGAGCCACAGCAGCCCGGTGGGCGTGAAGCGCACCCAGCGTGCACGCCGGTCGCGCGTGTCGGCCTCGCGCGTGACCAGGCCCCAGGCCTCGCACTGGTCCACCAGATCACCCATCGCCTGCTTGCTCATGCCTGCCTGCGCTGCAAGGTCCGTGAGCCGTGAGCCTTCGGGCGCCAGGTGGCGCGTGATGTGAATGTGCGCGGCGCTGACCTGGGCGCGTGCCGCCAGATTCGACAACGCCAGCGGCACGTCGATGTTGCGCGCCATCAGTTCGAGCACCCGTTCGTCGAAGCGCCGCATGGCATGGCCGAGCAGGCGGCCCAGGTGGGTTTGCCGCCAGGAGGGGGCGGCGGGTGGGGTTTCCGGCATCGCCAGATGGTAAGTCAAACTGACCAAAAAACGTTTGCGAGCCACGGTACTCGCCACTAACATCCTGTGCATCCATCCAGCCTGTCGTTAAAGACAGGCATTCGATTCCAGCACCAAGTCATTGAAACCCAAGGAGATTTCCGTGGACGCACCCGTCAAGGCACTGAACACCGAAAAAGCCAAGGCCTTGCAGGCCGCCCTGGCCCAGATCGAAAAGCAGTTCGGCAAGGGCTCGATCATGCGGCTGGGTGAAGGCGAAAAGATCGAGGACATCCAGGTCGTCTCCACCGGCTCGCTCGGGCTGGATATCGCGCTGGGCGTCGGCGGCCTGCCGCGCGGCCGCGTGATCGAGATCTACGGGCCGGAATCGTCGGGCAAGACGACCCTCACGCTGCAGGTGATCGCCGAGATGCAGAAGCTCGCCGGTACCTGCGCCTTCATCGACGCCGAGCACGCGCTCGACGTGCAATACGCCAGCAAGCTGGGCGTGAGCCTGTCGGAACTGCTCATTTCCCAGCCCGACACCGGTGAGCAGGCGCTCGAGATCGTCGATGCGCTGGTGCGCTCCGGCTCGGTGGACCTGATCGTGGTGGACTCGGTGGCCGCGCTCACCCCCAAGGCCGAACTCGAAGGCGAGATGGGCGATGCGCTGCCCGGCCTGCAGGCCCGTCTGATGAGCCAGGCGCTACGCAAGCTCACCGCCACGATCAAGAAGACCAACTGCACGGTGATCTTCATCAACCAGATCCGCATGAAGATCGGCGTGATGTTCGGTTCGCCCGAAACCACCACCGGCGGCAACGCGCTGAAGTTCTATGCCTCGGTGCGCCTCGACATCCGCCGCATCGGCAGCATCAAGAAGGGTGAGGAAGTCATCGGCAACGAGACCAAGGTCAAGGTGGTGAAGAACAAGGTGTCGCCCCCATTCAAGACGGCTGAGTTCGACATCCTCTTCGGCGAGGGGGTCTCGCGTGAAGGCGAAATCGTCGACATGGGCGTGACCGCCAAGATCGTCGAGAAGTCGGGCGCCTGGTACGCCTACAACGGCGACAAGATCGGCCAGGGCAAGGACAACGCGCGCGAATTCTTGCGCGAGAACCCCGACATCGCCCGCGAGATCGAGAACAAGATCCGCGAATCGATCGGCATCACGCTGCTGCCGCCGGCAGCAGCAGCCGAAGGCGACGGCGAGGAATAAACCTCTGTGCCGGCGCCCACGCTGTCGCTGAAGGGGCGGGCGCTCAAGTACCTGGCGGCGCGCGAACACTCGCGCGTCGAACTCTTGCGCAAGCTTGCCCCCCATGCCGAAGAGCCGGCTGAGGTCGAACGTGTGCTCGACGAGCTCGAAGCCAAGGGCTTGCTGTCGGCCGAACGGTTTGTGGAATCGCTGCTGCACCGGCGCGCCGCGCGCTTCGGCGCGGCGCGACTGAGGCAGGAGCTGCAGCAGCACAGGCTGCCGGCCGACGCGGTGGCGCAGGCGGTCGAAACGCTGCGCGGCACCGAGCTCGAACGCGCACGTGCCGTATGGCAGCGCCGTTTCGGCGGCGAACCGGCGGCCGATGCCGCCGAACGCGCTCGCCAGGTGCGCTTCCTGACGGCCCGCGGCTTTTCGTCCGAGGTGATCCGCCGGGTGGTGCGCGGTGCCGACGGTGACTGAGCCGGCACCTGGGCCGGGCGTGCGCCGCAGTCCCTTGCGTTTTTGGTGCGTCGCACCATGCTAAAGTGCGCCGTTCGCCACCCGGTGCATCCGGGCCCGGCTCCGCCCCGACCGTAGTTCCCGTCCGCGTCCGACCGATGGCCCTGCCCACCGCCGCTTCCCAGCGTCAGTTGAAGCATCGACGCAGCATTGACATCCAAGTCTTTGCTCGTGGCGACGGCCTTTGGGAAGTCGATGCGCGGCTTTCCGACACCAAGACGCGCGACTGGCCGTTGAACACCGGCATCCGCCCGGCCGGCACGCCGGTGCACGACCTCATGCTGCGGCTGGTGGTCGATGAAAAACTCAACATCGTCGAGGCGGGCGCCGAGTCCGCCTGGATGCCCTACCCCGGTCACTGCGATGCGTACGGCGATGCCTACGCTCAACTGGCCGGCCTCAACCTGCTCAAAGGTTTTCGTCAGGCCGTCAAGGAACGGCTTGGCGGCGTGCTCGGTTGCACCCACCTGACCGAGATGGCGCAAGTACTGTCGACCGCCGTGATCCAGGCGTTTGCCGGCGAAGTGCTCAACACCCAGGAAGGCGGCCAGGCCGAGGCCGCGACCCAGCCGTTCCAGATCGACCGTTGCCATGCCCTGCGCAGCGACGGCCCGGCCGTGCGCACCTATTACCCGCGCTGGTACCGCCCGCATGGAGCGGGCGCCGTCGCGGCCAAGCGCTGATCATCCTCATCACAACAAGCAGTACCCGTTTTTGAACCTCGGAAGAGCTACACCATGAAGATCCACGAGTACCAAGGCAAGGAAATCCTGCGCCAGTTCGGCGTGCCGGTGCCGCGCGGCCATGCCGCCTTCACCGTGCAAGAAGCGGTCGAAGCCGCACAGAAACTGGGCGGCCCGGTGTGGGTCGTCAAGGCGCAGATCCACGCCGGCGGCCGTGGCAAAGGCGGCGGCGTCAAGCTGGCCCGCTCCATCGACGACGTGAAGACGCTGTCGGGCGAGATCCTCGGCATGCAGTTGAAGACGCACCAGACCGGCCCCGAAGGCCAGAAGGTGCGCCGCCTGCTGATCGAAGAAGGCGCGGACATCAAGAAAGAGTATTACGTCGCTGCCGTGACCGACCGCGCCACCCAGAAGGTCGCGATCATGGCCTCCAGCGAAGGCGGCATGGACATCGAGGAAGTGGCCCACGCCACGCCCGAGAAGATCATCAAGGTGTTCGTCGACCCGGCCACCGGCCTGACGGACGCTCAGGGCAAGGAACTGGCCGACGGCATCGGCGTGCCGGCCGCTTCCCAGGCCCAGGCCATCGACGTGTTCAAGAAGCTCTACCAGTGCTACATGGACACCGACGCCTCGCTGGCCGAGATCAACCCGCTGATCCTCGAAGGCAACGGCAACATCAAGGCGCTGGATGCGAAGTTCAACTTCGACTCCAACGCGCTGTTCCGCCACCCCGAGATCGTGGCCTACCGCGACCTCGACGAGGAAGACCCGGCTGAAATCGAGGCCTCGAAGTTCGACCTCGCCTACATCCAGCTCGACGGCAACATCGGCTGCCTGGTCAACGGCGCCGGCCTCGCGATGGCCACGATGGACACCATCAAGCTGTTCGGCGGCGAGCCGGCCAACTTCCTCGACGTGGGCGGCGGCGCCACGGCCGAGAAGGTGACCGAGGCCTTCAAGATCATGCTGAAGAACCCCAAGGTGAAGGCCATCCTGGTCAACATCTTCGGCGGCATCATGCGCTGCGACACCATCGCCGAAGGCGTGATCACCGCCTGCAAGGCCGTCAACCTCAACGTGCCGTTGGTGGTGCGCATGAAGGGCACCAACGAAGACCTGGGCAAGAAGATGCTCGCCGAGTCGGGCCTGCCCATCATCTCCGCCGACACCATGGCAGAAGCGGCCCAGAAGGTCGTGGCCGCCGTCAAGTAACGCTGCCCTGCTGAAGGAATACGAACATGAGCATCCTGATCAACAAGGACACCAAGGTCATCACCCAGGGTATCACCGGCAAGACCGGTCAGTTCCACACCCTGGGCTGCCAGGCCTATGCCAACGGCAAGAACGCTTTCGTCGCGGGTGTGAACCCCAAGAAGGCCGGCGAGAAGTTCAGCGACATCCCCATCTACGCCACCGTGCAGGAAGCCAAGGCGGAAACCGGTGCCGGCGTCTCGGTGATCTACGTGCCCCCCGCGGGCGCCGCGGCCGCCATCTGGGAAGCGGTGGAAGCCGATCTGGACCTGGTGGTGTGCATCACCGAAGGCATCCCGGTGCGCGACATGCTCGAGGTGCGCAACAAGATGAAGGTCAAGGAAGCCAAGGGCGGCAAGAAAACGCTGCTGCTCGGCCCCAACTGCCCCGGCCTCATCACGCCCGACGAGATCAAGATCGGCATCATGCCCGGTCATATCCATCGCAAGGGCCGCATCGGCGTGGTGTCGCGCTCCGGCACGCTCACCTATGAAGCCGTGGCGCAGCTCACCGAGCTGGGCCTGGGCCAGTCGAGCGCGGTGGGCATCGGCGGCGACCCGATCAACGGGTTGAAGCACGTCGACGTGATGAAGATGTTCAACGACGACCCCGACACCGACGCCGTGATCATGATCGGCGAGATCGGTGGCCCCGACGAAGCCGAAGCCGCGCGCTGGTGCAAGGCCAACATGAAGAAGCCCATCGTCGGCTTCATCGCTGGCGTCACTGCCCCTCCGGGCAAGCGCATGGGCCACGCTGGCGCGCTGATCTCCGGTGGAGCCGACACGGCCGATGCCAAGCTCGCCATCATGGAGGAGTGCGGCTTCACCGTGACGCGCAATCCGTCTGAAATGGGCAAGTTGCTGAAGAAGGCCATCGGCGCCTGACGCTGCCCGGCGCCTGTCGACAAGGCCGCCCGCCGGGCGGCCTTGTCATTTGCCGCCAGGTGCGTAGGACTACGCACCGAAGCGGTCATACGGGGCGCCTAAACTCCCGCGGAAATCGAGAGCAACCCTGCCGGCACCATGCCGGCTTTTCATTCAAAGAGGACTTGCCATGGAGCAGTTCATGACGCCCGAGTTCTGGCTCGCAGTGGGCCAGATCATCATGATCGACATCCTGCTGGGTGGTGACAACGCGGTGGTCATCGCGCTGGCCTGCCGCAAGCTGCCGGCCAAGCAGCGCACGATGGGCATCCTGTGGGGCACGGCTGGTGCCATCGTGCTGCGCGTGATCCTGATCTTCTTCGCGCTCACGCTGCTGAAGATCTCCTTCCTCAAGCTGGTGGGCGCGGCGCTGCTCATCTGGATCGGCATCAAGCTGCTGCTGCCCGAGGACGAAGACGAACACGCCAACATCCAGGCCAGCGACAAGCTGTGGGCCGCGGTGAAGACGGTCATCGTGGCCGACTTCGTGATGAGCCTGGACAACGTGATCGCCATCGCTGGTGCCGCCGAAGGTGCGGGCGGCGGTCACCAGATGCCGCTGGTGATCTTTGGCCTGCTGGTGTCCATCCCGATCATCGTGTGGGGCAGCCAGTTGGTCATCAAGCTGATGGACCGCTACCCGATCATCATCACGGCCGGCGGCATGCTGCTGGGCTGGATCGCCGGCACGATGGCGGTCACCGACCCGGCCGTGCTGCCCTACCTGCCCACGGTAGCGGCTGAGAAGGCCGGTGCCGCCCCGGAGGTGGTGGCCACCGTGCGTTACGCCGCCGGCATTGCCGGTGCGCTGCTGGTGCTTGCCGTCGGCAAGCTGGCCGCGCGGGGTAAGAAGACGACCGAAGCCGAAGCCTGAGCACGGGTTCAGTTTCAATGACTCGCCAAAGGGGCTGCTTGGCAGCCCCTTTGGTTTTAGGGGCCGTGCATGCACGGCCCCTGTGATAACGTGCCACGCTCGTTCACACGCACGAATGCACATGGCAGCACGGATGCGCGCCGCAGTCTGGAAAACGGACTGGTTCCTGGGTTTCGCCGTTGTGGCGCTCGTGCTGCTGTTGCATGTGCTCACCGACGCCATTTCCGGCCTTGAGCGGCGCTTCTACGACTTCGGTGTGGCCAGCAGCCACCGCGTGCCGTCCGCCGACGTGGCGATCATCGCGATCGACGACACCAGCATTGCCCGCATCGGTCACTGGCCTTGGTCTCGCGACGTCCACGCCAAGCTGATCGACCAGCTCAGCGCAGGCGGTGCCAAGACCATCGTCCACACGGCTTTCTTCTTCGAGCCGCAGGCCAACCGCGGCATCGAACAGTTGCGGCGCATCGCCCAGACTGTGGCAGCCAATCCGGAGCTGGCGAACCACCCCACCCTCACCCAGGCGTTCAAGGAAGCCGAGACCGCGCTCGACACTGACGGCCAGCTCGCCCGCAGCGTGGCGGCCAGTGGTCGCACCGTGCTGGCGGCGCAGCTGGTCCCGGGGCTGCCGCTGGGCCGGCCCGACGGCACCGTCCCGCCCGAGGCCATGCCGTTCACGCTCGACGATCCGGGCGGCGTGCTGCCGGCCACCACGGCCGCCACTTGGCCGCTGCCAGCGTTGGCTCGCGGCGCAGCGGCCATTGGCCACGTGAATTTCATTCCCGACGCAGACGGCGCCGTACGCAGCCAGGCGCTGCTGCTCAGCCACGACGGACGCGCGCTGCCCTCGCTGCCGCTGGCGGCTGTGACGCGCCAGCTCAACCTGAAGCTATCGGCCATCCGCCTGAACTCGAACGATGACTCAGTGCAGCTCGGCCGGCTGCACATCACGACCGACGGCGCCGCCGTGATGCGACCGCACTTCTATGCCGGGCGCGAAGGCCGCGCGCCGTTCCCCACCGATTCCTTCCACGACGTGCTGGCCGGCACGGTGCCGGCGGCCAAGTTCGCCGGCAAGCTGGTGCTCATCGGCGCCACGGCGGCAGGTGTCGGCTCTACGCTCCCCACGCCCGTGTCGCCCGCGATGCCTAGCGTCGAAGGGCTCGCGCACGTGAGCTCGAGCCTGCTGTCGCAGCACTTCATCACGCAGCCGGCCTGGGCGCTGGTGTTTTCGGTGATGGCGGCTCTGGCGGTGGTGGCCTATCTGCTGCTGGTGCTGCCGCGTCTGTCTGCACCGGTTGGCGCCGTGGTGTCGCTGCTCATCGCAGCCACGCTGCTGACGCTGGGCTACGGACTGCTGACGCAGGCGGCAGTGTGGGTGCAGGCGGTGCTGCCCGTGGTGGTGCTGGTGATCGGCCACTTGGCGCTCACGACACGCCGCTTCCTTGTCACCGAAGCCGGCAAGGAAGAGGCCGATGCTCGCTCGGCGGAATCCTTTCGCATGCTGGGACTGGCGCTGCAGGGCCAGGGCCAGCTCGACATGGCCTGGGACAAGTTTCGCCGCGTGCCGCTGGATGCCCGCCACGGCCCGGAGCTGATGGACAACCTCTACACCCTTGCGCTCGACTTCGAGCGCAAGCGCCAGTTCAACAAGGCCGAGGCCGTTTACGAACACATGGCCAGCTTCGACGACAGCTACAAGGACTTGAAGCTCAGGCTCAAGCGTGCGAAAAACCTTTCGGACAGCATGATCACCGGCGCCGGTGCGGGCGGCCCCGCCGTCCCGCCGACCTTGAAGGCGGATGGCGAAGTGGAAAAACCAATGTTGGGGCGCTACCGCGTCGAAAAGGAGATCGGCCGCGGAGCCATGGGCGCGGTGTACCTCGGGCGCGACCCCAAGATCGGTCGGCTGGTAGCCATCAAGACCATGGCGCTGAGCCAGGAGTTCGAAGGCGCCGAGCTGCAGGACGCGCGGGCGCGTTTCTTCCGGGAGGCCGAAACTGCCGGCCGCCTGCAGCACCCGGACATCGTCACCATCTTCGACGCTGGCGAGGAGCATGACCTCGCCTACATTGCGATGGAGTTCCTGAAGGGGCAGGACCTTTCCGCTTACACCAACCCGGCTCGGCTGCTGCCGGTGCCGGTGGCGCTGCGCATCGTCGCGCGCGTGGCCGATGCGCTGGCCTATGCGCACAGCCAGGGCGTAGCGCATCGCGACATCAAGCCATCGAACATCATGGTCGATATCGTGGCCGACACCGTGAAGGTCACCGACTTCGGCATTGCGCGCATCACCGATTCGAGCAAGACCAAGACCGGCATCGTGCTCGGCACGCCGTCGTTCATGTCACCCGAGCAGATGGCCGGCCGGCGCATCGACGGGCGCAGCGACCTGTACTCGCTGGGCGTCGCGGCGTTCCAGATGCTGACCGGCCGCCTGCCCTTCCGCGGCGACTCCATGGCGTCGTTGATGTACGCCATCGCCAACGAGCCGGCACCTGACATCCGCACCATCAAGCCGGAACTGCCCGAAGCGCTGGCCAGCATCGTGGCGCGGGCACTGGAGAAGCGGCCAGAAATGCGTTATGCCGATGGCAGGCAGTTCGCAGCCGACTTGCGCGCGGTGTCCGCGACGCTCGACGTCGAACGCACCGCGCCGCTGCCCAAACCTGTGGAAGACCTCACGCAGCCGGCCTTGCCTAGTGCAATGGAACCGACCTTGAAACTGCCTCCCCGCACCGATGTGGAGGGGGGGGCTGCGGCCGATCCGGTGCAAAATGCCCGTCGCTAACGTCCGCTTACTTTGTCGCCACCCATGAGTTTCGAGTTCTTCAGCGTGACCGACACGGGTCGTGCGCGCACCAACAACGAGGACTCGGTCGCGGTGGACGAGCAGGCGGGCCTGGCCGTGCTGGCCGACGGCATGGGAGGCTACAACGCAGGTGAGGTGGCCAGCGGCATGGCCACCGCCTTCATCAAATCAGAACTCGGGCGCTGGCTGACGGAAGCCTCGATCAATGCCACCGACAGCGACGTGCGCCGTGCGATGGACATCTGCGTGGACAACGCCAACCGCGCGATCTTCAACGCTGCCAATTCCAACCCTCAGTACGCCGGCATGGGCACCACGCTGGTGGCGGCCGTGTTACGCGACGGGCGGTTGCTGATGGGCCACATCGGTGACTCACGCGGCTATCGCTGGCGCCAGGGCAAGCTGCAGCAGATCACACGCGACCATTCGTTGCTGCAGGAACAGATCGATGCTGGCCTCATCACGCCCGAGCAAGCGGCGTTTTCTGCCAACAAGAACTTGGTGACGCGCGCGGTGGGCGTCGAAGACACCGTGTTGCTCGAAACGCATTTGCATGACGTGTTGCCGGGCGACGTCTTTCTGCTGTGTTCCGACGGGCTGTCGGACATGCTGGATGACGAACGCATTGCCTCTGTGTTGCGTCTTCACGACTCATTGCCCGATGCAGGCAACGCGCTGGTGGCCGCCGCCAATGACGCAGGCGGAAAGGATAATATTGCCGTGGTCCTTGCGCGTGCGCTCGGGGCCATGTCGCCGACCCGCTCGTGGTGGCCTTTTCGGCGCTGATCCACCTTGATCGCCGACACCACAGGGGTTTGTTTCGTTAGCCGTCAGTTCTTGTCCCGCTACCGGCCGCATCACAACACTTCGGAGACTTACAGGGGTCACGCATGGGAAAACTGGTCGTATCGCTCGACGGCGTCGTCATCAAGGAAGTCCAGATCACCAAGGACAAGACCACGCTCGGCCGGCGCCCCTACAACGACATCGTCATCGACAACCTGGCCGTGAGCGGTGAACACGCTGTGCTCCAGATGGTCGGCCAGGACGTCTTCATCGAAGACCTCAACAGCACCAACGGCACCTACATCAACGGTAAGGCTGTCAAGAAGCAGCTGCTGCAGCACAACGACACGGTCGAGATCGGCAAATACAAGATCAAGTACCTTCTTGAAGAGGCTGCCGACTACGAAAAGACCATGGTCATGAAGCCTGGCCAGGCGGCGGGCGTTGGTGGTCAGGGTGGTTTCTCCAATACTGCGCCGCTGGGCACGCCGTCGGGCTTCGGTCCATTGGGCGGCCCTGGTGTGCCCAATGCCGCGATCAAGGTGCTCAACGGCGCTGCGGCCGGTCGCGAAGTGGCACTGTCGAAAGTGGTCACCACTGTGGGCAAGCCCGGCGTGCAGGTGGCATCGATCACCAAGCGACCGGGTGGCTACGTTTTCGCACATGTCGAAGGCACGGCGCGTCCCACGGTCAACGGCAATCCGGTGAGTTCGGAGCCAATACAGCTGAAAAACGGCGACGTCATCGAACTTGCTGGCACGCAGATGCAGTTCGTGCAGCCCTAAAAAGCCGCAGATTGCCCGCGCGAGAAGGCGCCGTGACACTTTTCACGGCGCCCGTTCGTGTATCACCGCGTTACTCGAACAGCGTGAGGAACTCGCCCTGACAGCTATTGCACTGCTGCATAGGCGTCGGCAGCATTGGTGAAGCGCGCGAGCTGAGCCTCCGCAACACTGCGGTACGACCCGCGCCAGCTCTTCTGAGGGCTTGAGGCTTCATCTTCTGTTCACCAAATGATCGTTCGTGTCCTGGGCTGCTCCGGCGCCATTGCAGCTGGCTGCAAGACCACCGCCTTTCTGCTAGATGACGACGTTCTGGTAGACGCGGGTACCGGCGTGGGCGACTTGACGCTGGACGAGTTGGCAAAGATCGACCACATCGTTCTGAGCCATTCGCATCTCGATCATGTACTGTCGATACCGTTACTGGCCGACAGTGTCATGCGACAGCGGATCAGCGAAAGCGACTACCGGCCCATCCATGTGCACGCGCTGCCGCAGACACTGGAAGCGCTGCGCCAGCATGTGTTCAACGGTGTCATCTGGCCCGACTTCACGCGTCTGCCAAGCGACGCAAGACCCATCCTGAAGCTCGTGCCGATCGAGGTTGGGCAAGTGCTGACGCTAGAGGGAAAACGCGTCGAAGTGCTGCCGGCAGCGCACACGGTGCCGGCTGTGGGCTATGCAGTGGACACGCCTTCAGGTTGGTGGGTCTACACCGGCGATACCGGCCCCAACCCCGCGCTATGGGCCGCGCTCGAAGGCCGCCGCATTGCCCACTTGGTTATTGAAACAGCCTTTGGCGACGACGAACGGCCGCTTGCGGACCTGAGCAAACACCTTGCGCCCAGCACGCTCGCAAACGAGCTGCATCAGCTTGGCGGAAGCGTGGCTGTGCACATCACGCACACGAAACCGGGCGAACGCGAAGCCGTGCTGGACGAGATCCATGCCATCGAGACGCGACATCGCATCGAGCCACTGGTGAACGGCCAGCGTTTTTCGCTTTGACGCGACGCACCAGTTGCCGCTATTGGGCGGCAGCTGATCTGACAAAAAGCGTCAACAAAGACCCATAGATGTAGGCGGGCGTGACTGTCTGTGTCCGTTGTCGGTGCCTTCCGTGATCGTTTGCCGCGCAATCCATCACAAATACCCTGGCGGGACGGCTGGCACGGGCTCTGCAACAAGGGCTCTGCAATCAACCCACTACCCGGAGTAGTTACATGAGCATTCGTCGCACCGTTCAAAAGGGTTTCACCCTGATCGAACTGATGATCGTCGTCGCGATCATCGGTATCCTGGCCGCCATCGCGCTGCCTGCCTACCAGGACTACCAGATCCGCACGCAGATCGCTGAAGGCCCGACGCTGGCTGCAGGACTGAAGACGGCCGTTGCCGACTACTTTGCTGCTTCGGGCGCGTTCCCCGCTGAGAACATCAATGCTGTTTGCGGTGACAGTGGCACCGCTTGCCCGGGTTCCAACGCTACGGACAACAAGGGCAACTACGTGCAGCAGATTGCCGTTCTGGGTGGTGTGCTGAACGTTACCTATGGCAACAAGGCCAACGCTGTCATCAAAGACAAAGTGTTGTCTCTGCGTCCGGCACTGGATACCGCCAGCAACATCACTTGGCTCTGCGGTTACACCACTGTGCCTACGGGAACCAAGGACATTGGTACCAACGCCACGACGGTTAACCGCAAGTACTTGGCGAACTCCTGCAAGTAAGCTGAACGTCCGTTCCGGACTTGAAAGAGGCGCCTCGGGCGCCTCTTTGTTTTTTGTGGCCGATCACCAGACAGCTGCTACCCGCCAGATGACAACTACGCCGTCCTTCCAGCACGCCATGGGGCTGTGTTTCTTGTTCTGGGTTGCCAGCTACGTGGTGCCTGTATACCTGCTGCCCACCACGGTCTTCGTCAGCCTGCTGCTGGCGTTGCTGGTTTGGGGCATTGCTCTCAGCGGCGCCCATGAGGTCCGGTTGCATGGGCGCCTGCCCTGGGTGGCAGGCGCGGCGCTCGGTGGGCTCATGTTCTCAGCCGCCCTGCAGCAGGCATGGGCAGACGCATTGGTTCTCTTCACCGCAGCCGCTGTGCTGCTGTTCGGTGCCGCCGAAAGAGACCCTCGCTGGCTGCGTGCCCTGTGGGGCGCACTGCTGGTGGCTGCGTTGATCAACGTGGTCGTCGCTGCTATCCAGATCGCTTGGCCGAACGCAGATTTGCCTGGCATCGCCCCTTCGCCCACGCCAGGTCGGGCCGCGGGCAACCTCCGGCAACCAAACCTGTTTGCCGAACTGCTGCTGCAGGGCCTGGTCGCGTTGATCTCGTTGCAGCGATCGGCGAAGGGCCGTTGGGTCCAAGCCATGAGCCCCATCGCGGCCTGCTTGCTGGGCGTGGGCTTGTCGTTCAGCCAGTCGCGCACCGGCTGGCTCGGCCTGGGCTTGCTGGTCGGCTGGCTTCTGCTGGACCAGCGCATGTCTCACGTCCAGCGGCGGTTGTCATGGCTGGCGGCGGTCGGTTGCGTGCTCGGCATGGCGCTCGTCTGGCTCAACTCGGAACTCGGCGGCGCGGCGCCCTACATCGTGGTTCGCGAGACGCATTCGAACGACATCTCGAGTTCTCGCTTCGGCTTCTGGTCGAACACGCTGCACCTGATTGCGCAGTATCCGCTCACCGGTGTGGGTTGGGGCCAGCTGGCCCAGGCTTGGGCGCTCACTCCCTTTCCTGGGCGACCGGTGGCGGCCTATGACAACGCCCACAACCTGCCGCTGCACTTGATGGTGGAGTTAGGCGTCCCTATTGCATTGGTCGTGGTGGGTTTGCTCGTATGGGCGCTGTGGCGCTCGCGCAAGGCCTTCATGCACTCCGTGGCCGGCGACAACAGCGTGGCCGAGGCGCGCTGCCTGTTCGCTGCGCTCGCCCTGCTGGGCGTGCACAGCCTGCTCGAGTACCCACTCTGGTACACCTACTTCCTGCTGCCGGCGGCTTTCATGTTCGGCCAGCTGTTGCGGCTGGGAGGGTTGGCTGAGCGAGCCGAACCCGCAACCAGCTCATCGGCGGAGATGGCAAATGATCGTGGTTCGAAGGCCGTGACCTTGCTGCTCAAGACCTGCGGCGTGTTGATCGTCTTCGGCTCGCTGTATGCCGCGTGGGACTATTCACGCGTGCTGCAAGCCTTCAAGCCCTTCGGAGCGGGCCAGCGCAAGTCGCTCGAACAGCGTGTGGCCGAAGGGCGCCAGAGCGTGCTGTTCGGCTACTGGGTCGACTTCGGCGTCGTGACCAACATCGACACCTATCGCAACCACTCCGAAGAAGTCGAGCGCGCCATCCGCCATCGCATGAACCCACACATGCTGATGATCTACGCCAAGTACCTGCACGAGCGCGGTGAAGACGACAAGGCGGCCTACGTCGCCGCGCGCTTGCGTGAATTCCATCACCCCGTGTCTGAGGCGTTTCTGGCAGAGTGCGACGCCGTGGTGGCGGGCCAGCCCAAGCCGTTCCAGTGTGTGGCGCCGAGCCGCGACTACAGCTTCCGCGAAATCCTTCCGTGACTGACCTGCTTGTACCAAGCGTGGGTTGAGCAAGGTCCAGCCAGCGCTTTCCTTTGCGATGCACATTCGAATCAAGGCTGCCGCCATCCACCTCTGCGCCTCTGCGTTGGTCGCGGGCGTGATCGCACTTCTCGTGCTGTTGGTCATGTTCCCGGGTTGGTACGCTGCGGCCATGGGTGCCTACGGATTGCTCGGGCTGATCCTGGGCTGTGACGTCGTCATGGGCCCGGTGCTGTCGCTGATCATCTGCACGCCAGGCAAGTCGCGGCGGTTGTTGATCATGGACTACGCAGTAATCGTGACACTGCAAGTCGCCGCGCTGGTCTACGGATTGAGCGTGATCGTCGGCGGCCGCCCCGTCTTCACCGTATTTGCGGTGGACCGCTTCAACGTGGTGGCAGCCTCCGAAGTAGAAACGGCTGATCTGCAGGAAAACGGCGGGGTTGCGCCCTACACGCTTTCGTGGCGCGGGCCGGCGCTGGTGGCGTTGAAGATGCCGCAGGACACCCAGGGGCGCAATGCGGTACTCGACCTCGAGCTCTCAGGCCGGGAGTTGCAGACACTGCCCCGTTACTTCGGGCCCTACTCGGCTGCCGAGGTGCTGGCCAAAGCGGAGCCGCTGGACACGTTGCTCAAGCGGCTGCCCCAGTTGCGCGGTGACGCCCTGGACACCGTTGCCAAGGCGGGCCTGCCGGCCGACGCGGTGGTGTGGTTGCCCCTCCACACGCGCCTCGGATTCCACACCGTGTTGCTGCGCCAGTCGGACGCCAGCCTGATCGGTTTCTTGGCCGCCGACCCCTACTGACGATCTTCGCTGGGGCAAATGGGGCTGCGCTGCGGGTGACAATGCCCCGATGCTCGTGACGAACGCTGACAACACCTCCGCCCGCTCGCAGGGCCCCGATGCTGCCAGTACGGTGCTCGCCTTCACCGGCATCACCCTGCCCACGCTGCTGGCCTACAACGCCCCGCCGTCGTCGACCTTCTACAACCAGGTGCTAGCGTTGTTGGGGTGGGGTGTGCTTGGCGGCTGGTTCATCTGGCGACACGGTGCTGGTGCCAAACGTGCAATGCGCCCGAGCGGCCCGGTCACTGCACTGATTGCGGCATTGGCGCTGCTTGGGATGGCCGCGCTGCTTTCGCCTGCCTGGACGGGCCTGCCCTTGAGCCTGTCGTTGGGCTCCACTGCGGTTGTCGCTGTTGCCGTGCTGGTGGTCGTGGTGGGCGAGCAAGTGGGGCGCGGTTGCGGCTCGGACACCGCGTTTCGTGTCGTTTGCGCAGCGCTGGCGTTGGCGGGGTTGGCCAGCTTTGCGATCGCGTTGATCCAGGTATTTGCACCATCGCTGACGGATGGTGTGTTCCTGGCGACTTCAGGTATTCCCGGACGCGCGGTGGGCAACGTACGCCAGCCCAACCATCTCAGCACGCTGCTGCTGCTCGCCTGTGCAGCCGTCGTGTGGTGGGGCAGTGCAAGTTCATCGTCCGGTCAGCGCCCCGATCGTCGAAACAACCTGGAGGCGGTTGTGCTGGTCGGCTTGATCTGGGGTGTCGTACTCACGGGCAGCCGCACCGGCTGGCTCGGCGTGGCCATGCTGGCCGCGTGGGGCCTGCTGGATCGTCAGCTGCCAAGGTCGCTGCGCATGGCACTCATCGCGGCGCCGGTGATCTACCTGATCTTCTGGGGCGCGATGTCGATGTGGGCGCATGCGAGCGCACACAGCTTCGGGCGGGTAGACAGCAGTGACATTTCCAACTCACGCTTCGGCATCTGGGCCAACACGTTGATGCTGATAAGCATGCACCCGTGGACCGGTGTCGGATTCGGCGAGCTCAATTTTGCGTGGACGCTTACGCCCTTCCCCGGTCGTCCCGTCGCATTTTTCGACCACACACACAACATTGTGTTGCAGTTCATCGCGGAGCTCGGCATTCCGCTCGCGCTGCTGGTGCTTGGGCTGCTGGGGGGGGGGCTGTATGGGCTGGTGCAGCGGGTGCGCAAAGGCGCCGCCGGCCGTCCGGATACTGAACGCGCGGCGCTGTTCATGGTGTTGCTCGCCGGCGTGCACAGCATGCTGGAGTACCCATTGTGGTACTCGTACTTCCTGCTGCCCGTGATGTTTGCATGGGGGCTGGCGCTGGCCCCTGCATCGTTGCCGAGCGGTGAGGAGCAAGCCGCGGCACCACCGCGTCGTCACTTCGGCTTGTTGGCTATTGGGGGCATCGTGCTGGCCCTTGGCTCGCTCTACGCGGTGTGGGACTACCAACGCGTCGTGGCCATCTATGCGCCGGCCAGAAACGCTGGGCCTTTGAGCGAGCGCATCGCCCGCGGCCAGAGCAGCACGTTCTTCTCACACCAAGGCGACTACGCTGCAGCTACCACTGAGGAACACCCCGGTGAGGCCGTCGAAGCCTTTGAGCGCGCAGCGCACAACCTCATCGACGCACGCCTCCTGCGAGGCTGGGCCGAGGCCGAAGCGGAGCTTGGGCACATCGACCGCGCGCGCTACCTTGCGCACCGGCTACGCGAATTCAGGCATCCGCTGGGCGATGAGCTGTTCGCCGTCTGCGATGGTTCAGCAGAATCAGTGCAGAAGTACTTCCAATGCGGGCCCGACCCGACGAATCTCACATTCGAGGACTTCCGCCGGCCGCGCAAGTGAGCCCTGCTAGGAAGCTGCGACCCACTCGCCTGACTTGCCGCCCCGCTTCTCGAGCACCTTCACCTCTTCCATCACCATCCCACGATCGGCCGCCTTGCACATGTCGTAGATGGTGAGCAGGCCCACCTGCACGGCCGTCAGCGCTTCCATCTCCACGCCTGTGCGACCTAGCGTCTCGACCTGTGCCTCACAGCGCACACCGGGCAGCGCCTCGTCGATGGTGAACTCCACCGCCACGCGCGTGAGCGGCAGCGGGTGGCACAGCGGGATGAGATCGGCAGTGCGCTTGGCGGCCTGGATGGCCGCGATGCGCGCCACGCCCAGCACGTCGCCCTTCTTCGCGCCGCCTGATGCAATGAGCGCCAGCGTGGCCGGCAGCATGCGGATCTGGCCGCTGGCGCGGGCCACGCGATGAGTCACGTCTTTGCCTGCCACGTCGACCATGTGGGCCTGGCCTTGTGCATCGAAGTGGGTCAAGGAAGACATCGCGAAACGGCTTTGCAGTGATTTACAAATGAGGGGCATGATAGTCCCGCGTGGTGCGAACCGCGGCTCTTCCATGCGGTCCTATCGACACTGCCCGCAACTCACATCCTTCGAATGTCCTTGCCCCTACGTTTTCGCTGGCGCCGCATCTCTGCTGTGGCCGCCTGCCTGTTCGTGTTGAGCCCGCTGGCGGGCTCGCCTGGGTTGCCGCAAGCCCTGGCGCAGAACCGCCTGCCTGCGCTGGGTGACGCGACCTCGGCCGAGCTGTCGGTCGTGAGCGAACGGCGACTGGGCGATCGCATCATGCGCGACATCCGGCGCGACCCGGCCTACATGGACGACCCCGCGCTGCTGGCCTACGTGCAGTCGCTGTGGGAACCGCTGCTGGGGGCTTCGCGCTCGCGTGGCGACCTGCCGGCTGAACTGTCCGACCACTTCTCGTGGGAGCCCTTCCTCGTGCGCGACCGCTCGGTCAACGCGTTTGCGTTGCCGGGCGGTTTCATTGGTGTGCACCTCGGCCTCATCGCGATGACCTCCACGCGCGACGAGCTGGCCTCGGTGCTGGCGCACGAAATGTCGCACGTCACCCAGCGCCACATCGCGCGCATGATCGGCAATAGCCAGCGCACCTCGCTCATCGGCTTGGCCGGCATCATCCTCGGCATCCTCGCGGCCAGTCGCAGCCCCGAAGCAGCCAACGCGCTCATCACCGGCGGCCAGGCCGTCACCGCGCAAGGCCAGCTCAATTTCTCGCGCGACATGGAGCGCGAGGCTGACCGGGTCGGTTATGGCGTGCTGGTCGGCGCCGGCTTCCAGTCGGCCGGCATGGCGGGCATGTTCGAGAAGCTTGCCAACGCCTCCCGGCTGAACGACAGCAACAACTTCCCCTACCTGCGCAGTCACCCGCTCACCACCGAACGTATCGGCGAGGCGCGCGCGCGGCTTGGCGTCGGGGCTGCAGGCAATGGCAAGACCAAAGGCCCGCTGGAGCACGCCGTGATGCGCGGCCGTGCACGTGTGCTGATGGACGTGCGTGCCGAAGCGCTCGGCCGCATCGGTGCCAGTGAGGCCGAGCCGACACCGGACAACACGGCCGAGCACCTGACCGCGCAGTACGCGGTGGCGCTGACCGCCACGCGGCAGAAGGACTGGGTGCGCGCCGATGCGGCCATCAAGGCGGCCACCGCGTTGGCGCAAAGCGAGCCCGGTGCTGCGCGGCAGGTGACCTTGCTGCGTGCCGAATCGTTGATCGAGCGCGGTGAAGTGCAGCGCGCCGGCGAGGTGCTCGCCGCCTTTGCCGGCGACAGCTCGCGCCCTGTGCGGCTGTTGCGCGCGCGCCAGGCCTTGATGAACGGCGTGGCCCGCACCGAGCTGCAACGCAGCGCCGACGACTTGCAGACCTGGGTGGCGCTGTATCCGCAGGACGCGTTGGCGTGGGACTACGCCGCACAGAGCTGGGACAAGCTTGGCCAGCCGCTGCGTGCCGTGCGTGCGCAAGCCGAGGCGCGCGTGGCGATCGGCGATCTTGAAGGCGCGGTGGACCGGTTGCGTTCCGGCCAGCGACTGGCACGCCAGAACCCCGCTGCGCGCGACTCCGTCGAAGCGTCGGTCATCGAGGCGCGGCTGCGCGACGTCGAAGGGCGCCGGCGGCGCGAGCTCATCGAAGAGCGCGGCGATCGCGAGCCCCCGCCGGAGCAGCAGCAGTCGGCACTGCCACCTTCGGTGGTGGTCAGTCGCGCGTGAACAAGCGCTCGAGCGCGGCGTCGATCACCAAGCCGCAAGCGCTGTAGAGCAGCGAGCCGATCAGCGCCGCGACGAAGCTGCGCACTGCAAAGCCGTCGAGCACGTAGGCCGCGCTGTAGAACATCAGCGCGTTGATGACGAAGAGGAACAGCCCCAGCGTCACCACCGTCACGGGCAGCGTGAGCACCACCAGCAGCGGTCGCAGCACGGCGTTGAACAAACCCAGCACCAGCGCGGCGATCATCGCGGAGCCGAAGCTCTTGATCTCGACGCCCGCGTACACGTGGGCCACCAGCAGCAAGGCGGCTGCCAGCAGCAGCCAACGGATGAGGGTCTTCATGGCGCGCGCAGGATACCGCGCCGTGGTGCTCTCGACCACCGGGGTGGCTCAAATGGCCGTGTGTTCAAGCTGCTGCCGCACCTCTGCGATGCTGCAGTACAAGGGTGCGATTCCAGCTGCTGAAGCACACGCGTTTTCCTAAGGCGTAGATCGCATGCACCCTGCGGCATTGGCACGTATGGGTGCCTTCGGAAGCGCTCGCATAGCGCGTGGCAGCCCACTGCAGCGGCCTCTCGAGGAGCGCATGAGTGCCCTCTCGCAGAAGGCTCGTTGCGGTACCCAGTGCGAAGAGTGATGTGACGCCACGACAAAACGGCCCGCAAACCCGCGTGAATACGTGCTTTCAGAGTGAAAACTGCTTCTCAATGCAGCACTCAGGCAGTACCATTCGCCCCGCAGGGTTGCTGAGAGAACGAAAGCTCATGTGGCTTCGCCCGGGCCCGGCACATCAACCAACCATTTGATGGAGAGTTTCAACATGGCAACTGCGAAGAAGGCCCCCGCGAAAAAAGCGGCGGCGAAGAAGGCCCCCGCCAAGAAGGCGGCACCGGCCAAGAAGGCCCCTGCGAAGAAGGCAGCACCGGCGAAGAAGGCGGCCCCGGCCAAGAAGGCTCCTGCCAAGAAGGCCGCTCCCGCCAAGAAGCGCACCCCCAACGCGGCCTTCATGAAGGCCCTCACGCCCAGCGCCCAGCTGGCCGCCATCGTGGGTGACAAGCCGCTGCCTCGCACTGAGGTCACGAAGAAGGTGTGGGAATACATCAAGAAGAACAAGCTTCAGGACGCTGTCAACAAGCGCATGATCAATGCCGACGCGAAGCTGAAGGAGATCTTCAAGAAGGCCCAGGCCTCGATGTTCGAGATGACCAAGCTGGTGAATGGCCACCTGAAGTGATTCGGTGAGCTGAACCTGCCAAGGTTGCAAAGGCCCGCTTCGGCGGGCCTTTGTTTTTGGTGCGTGCGACTTTAGCGAGGCGGGCGCGCTGAAGCGCGCAGCCGGCGTTTTCAGCGCACGGCTGAAGGCAAGCTGAAGAGCTCAGCGCCGTTGTCCCAGGCGATGCGGCGGGCCGCCTCCGGCGGCAGCTCGCCCAGCCATTCGCGCGCTTCCTGCATGAGGCTTTCGTAGGCCTGCCAGCGGGCGTTGATCCAGGTGTCCGAACCGATCATGAAGCGCTGCGGCTGTTCTGTGAGCAGCACGCGCCACTCGTCGCTGAGCCGCCCGCCCTCGGTGAGTCCGGGGCGATAAGAAAGCTCGCCGATCAGCAGCGGGTACTTGGCCAGCAGTTCGCGCACACGCGCGACCGGCGCGCCGCTGATGCCGGTGTGCGCCCAGATGAGACGGGCTTTCGGCGCATGCGCCATCAGCTTGTCGATCGCCACATCGTCCACGTGGGCCAGCACCGCGAGCCCTCGCTGCTGCGCCAGCTGCATCAGCCGGCGCGCCGTGGGGCCGTCGGCATTGGCGCTGTCATACAGATGGAATTCACCGAGCCCGCGATACGGCCCGGCCGGCGTGCCGCGTGCGAGCTCGGTCTCGACCATCGTCACGATGCTCGGGTCGGTGAACCAGCCGGTGTAGTCGGCCCGGTTGCGATACAGCCGCACGAAGGGCACCACGGCAACACCGGCGGCGACCGTCTCGGCGCGGGCGGTGGCCAGTGTGCGTGTGCCGTCGTTGGGGCGGCTGTTGGCCACGATGGCGCGCACGCCGCTGCGCTGCATGCGGCCCAGTGCGTCGGGCAGCGTGTGCTGGCTCCAGGCTTCGTCGTTGTAGTGCAGGTGCGCGTCGAACAGCGGGCCGCGGTAGGGCTCGGCTGTGGCGGGGGCCGACAGCGCCATGGCCCACACCATGGCTGCGACGAAGCGGCGCACGGGCTTCAACCCACGTGCTCGCGCAGGAAGGCCAGCGTGCGTTCGCGTGCCAGCCGGGCGGCAGCTTCGTCGTACGAGCCGCGCTGATCGCAATTGAAGCCGTGGCCGGCGTCGTACAGGTGCACCTCCACCTCGGGCCGGGCGGCAGTGAACTCGCGCACGCGCGCGGCCGGGATGTGCGCATCGGTTTCGCCGAAGTGCGCCAGCACCGGGCACAGCGGTTCCAGGTGCGCCGCCTCCTGCATGCCGCCGCCGTAGTAGGGCACCGCGGCCGCCAGCCCGGGCAGCTTGGCCGCGGCCAGCCAGGTCACGTAGCCGCCCCAGCAGTAGCCCACGGTGCCTACGCGGCCGGCCGGCTCGATCTGCGCGATGGATGCTGTCACGTCGAGCAGCGGGCCGTTGTTGTCGTGGCCGGCCACAGCAGCCTTCAGTGCGCGGCCGCGTTCCTGGTCGGTACTGCCGTAGCCGAGCTCGACGCCGCGTTCGGTGCGGTCGAACAGTGCCGGCGCGATGACGAGGTAGCCCTCCTTCGCGTAGCCGTCGGCCACCGAGCGGATGTGCGAGTTGACGCCGAAGATCTCCTGCACGACCACCAAGCCGCCGCGCGGCGCGCCTTCGGGAGCGGCGAGATAGGCGCCGAAACGGTGGCCGTCGGCGGCTTCGAGTTCGATCATCGTGCCCATGGGGTCATTGCTCCCTTCGTTGCCGTTGCGTTTGCTCCAGCCTGCGCTCGACGAAGTCGAGCCGGTCCTGGCCCCAGAAGATCTCGCCGTCGATCACGTAGCTCGGTGCGCCGAACACCCCGGCGTCGATGGCGCGCTGCGTGTCGGTCTCGTAGCGCGCCTGCACGGCCGGTGCCTGGAGGTCGCCCAGCCGCGCTGCGGGGAGCCCTTGCTCGGCAAGCAGTGCGCCCAGCGTTGCCGGGTCGGCGATGTTGCGCTCCTCGGCCCATACCGCGCGCATCACGGCGCCGGCCAGCCGCAAGGCGGCGTCGGTGCCATCCTCGATGTCCGCCGCGAGGATGAGCCGTGCCGCGTCGTCGGCGGGCACCGGAAAGAACTTCGGCTGCACATGCAGCGGCACGCCCAGCCAGCGGCTGAAGCGCTCCAGCTCGACCAGCCGGTAGGCCTGGCGCTGCGGCGCGCGCTTGGCCAGCGGCAGGCCGCCGGAGGCGGGGAAGACCTGGCCCAGGTCGGTGACGTGCAGGCGGATGCCGGCGCCGTGTGCCGCGGCAAGGTCCAGCAAGCGCTGGTGGCCGAGGTAGCTCCAGGGCGACTGCGGCGCGAAGTAGTAGTCGATGGTGGTGCCCAACGGCGGCTCCGAAGTGGTGCTTCGGGCCGCAGTCTAGTGGGATGACGGCCCCTCGTCCGGCCTAGGCCGGACACTCCCCCAAGGGGAGGCGGGCCTTGCTTGGGGCGGCCCGGCGCGGCGGCCCGCGGCATCGTTTATTGCAGCAGGGGCTTCAGGTACCGCCCGGTGTGGCTGGCCGGGTTGGCCGCCACGTCCTCCGGCGTGCCCACGGCCACCACGGTGCCGCCGCCGGCACCGCCTTCGGGGCCCATGTCGATCAGCCAGTCGGCGGTCTTGATGACGTCGAGGTTGTGTTCGATCACGACGATGGTGTTGCCGTGGTCGCGCAGCTGGTGCAGCACGTGCAGCAGCAGCGCAATGTCGTGGAAGTGCAGGCCGGTGGTGGGTTCGTCCAGGATGTAGAGCGTGCGGCCGGTGTCGCGCTTCGAAAGCTCCAGCGCCAGCTTCACGCGCTGTGCCTCGCCACCCGACAGCGTGGTGGCGCTCTGCCCCAGGCGGATGTAGCCCAGGCCCACGTCGAGCAGGGTCTGCAGCTTGCGCGCGATGGACGGCACGGCGCTGAAGAACTCGTGGGCGTCTTCCACCGTGAGCTCGAGCACCTCGCTGATGTTCCTGCCCTTGTAGAGGATCTCCAGCGTCTCGCGGTTGTAGCGCTTGCCGTGGCACACGTCGCAAGGCACGTAGACGTCGGGCAGGAAGTGCATTTCCACCTTCAGCACGCCGTCGCCCTGGCAGGCCTCGCAGCGCCCGCCGGCCACGTTGAAGCTGAAGCGGCCCGGGCCGTAGCCGCGCTCGCGGGCGGTGGGCACTTCGGCGAACAGCTCACGGATCGGCGTGAACAGGCCCGTGTAGGTGGCCGGGTTGCTGCGCGGCGTGCGGCCGATGGGGCTCTGGTCGACGTTGATCACCTTGTCGAAGGCGTCCAGCCCCTCGATGTCGTCGTGCGGCGCCGGGTCGAGGTGGCTCTGGTAGAGCTTGCGCGCCACTGCGGCATAGAGCGTGTCGTTGACCAGCGTGCTCTTGCCGGAGCCCGACACGCCGGTTACGCAGGTGAACAGCCCCACCGGGATCTCGGCCGTCACGCTCTTCAGGTTGTTGCCGCGGGCGTTGACGATCTTCAGCGTCAGCGGGTCGGTGCTGTCGGCCAGCGAGTGGCGTTTGGCCGGCACCGCGATGCGCAGCTTGCGTGCGAGGTACTGGCCGGTGAGCGAGGTGTCGCTGGCAGCCACCTCGTCGCAGGTGCCCTGCACCAGCACCTGCCCGCCGTGCACGCCGGCGCCAGGGCCCATGTCGACCACGTGGTCGGCGGCACGGATCATGTCCTCGTCGTGCTCCACCACCAGCACGCTGTTGCCCAGGTCGCGCAGGTGCTTGAGCGTGCCGATCAGGCGGTCGTTGTCGCGCTGGTGCAGCCCGATGCTGGGCTCGTCGAGCACGTACATCACGCCGGTGAGGCCCGAGCCGATCTGGCTGGCCAGGCGGATGCGCTGCGCCTCGCCGCCCGAGAGCGTATCGGCGCTGCGGTCCAGGCTCAGGTAGTTCAGGCCCACGTCGTTCAGGAAGGTCAGGCGCGAGGCGATCTCGCGCACCACCTTGTCGGCGATCTCGGCCTTGGCGCCCTTGAGCTGCAGGCGGGTGAAGACGCCGTGCGCCTCGCGCAGCGTGGCGTGCGAGATCTCGTAGATGGGCCGTGCGCTGCCGTCGCTCGCGTCCACCAGCTTCACGTGGCGGGCTTCGCGGCGCAGGCGGGTGCCTTCGCAGTCGGGGCAGGCCTTGTGGCTCTGGTAGCGCGCCAGTTCCTCACGCACGGCCACCGAGTCGGTCTCGCGGAAGCGTCGCTCGAAGTTCGGGATGATCCCTTCGAACGGGTGCCAGCGTTTCACCGAGCGCTTCTTGCCGCTCGCGCCTTCGGCTTCGTAGACGAACGGGATCTCATCGGTGCCCGAGCCGTACAGCAGCGTCTTCTGGTGTTCGGGCGCCAGCTGCTCGAACGGCGTGTCGATCTTGAAGCCGTAGTGCTTGGCCACGCTTTCGAGCAGCGAGAAGGTGTAGGCGTTGCGCTTGTCCCAGCCCTTCACGGCACCGCTGGCCAGGCTGAGCGACGGGAAGGCCACCACGCGCTGCGGGTCGAACACCACCACCTCGCCCAGGCCGTCGCAGCTCGGGCAGGCGCCCACCGGCGAGTTGAACGAGAACAGGCGCGGCTCCAGTTCGGCCAGCGAGTAGTTGCAGATGGGGCAGGCGAACTTGCTGGAGAAGAGGTGCTCCTTGCCCGAGTCCATTTCGAGCGCGATGGCACGGCCGTCTGCGATGCGCAGCGCGGCCTCGAAGCTTTCGGCCAGGCGCTGCTTCATGTCGGCACGCACCTTCAGCCGGTCGACCACCACGTCGATGTCGTGCTTCTCGCTCTTCTTGAGCTTGGGCAGCTCGGTCACCTCGTAGACCGTGCTGTCGATGCGAAAGCGCACGTAGCCACGCGCCTGCATGTCGGAGAACAACTCCTCGTGCTCGCCCTTGCGGTCGCGCAGCACGGGGGCCAGCACCATGAGCCGCGTGTCTTCGGGCAGGGCCAGCACGGCATCGACCATCTGGCTCACGCTGCTGGCCTCCAGCGGCAGGCCGTGGTCGGGGCAGAACGGCGTGCCGGCGCGTGCATACAGCAGGCGCAGGTAGTCGTGGATCTCGGTCACCGTGCCCACGGTCGAGCGCGGGTTGTGGCTGGTGGCCTTCTGCTCGATGGAGATGGCCGGGCTCAGGCCCTCGATCACGTCGACGTCGGGCTTGTCCATCAGCTGCAGGAACTGCCGCGCATAGGCCGACAGGCTCTCGACGTAGCGGCGCTGGCCTTCGGCATACAGCGTGTCGAACGCGAGGCTGGACTTGCCCGAGCCCGACAGCCCGGTGATCACCACCAGCTGGTGGCGCGGGATGTCGAGATCGATGTTCTTGAGGTTGTGCGTGCGTGCGCCGCGCACGCGGATCACCGGCGCATCGACGGACTTTTCGCGTTGCGGCGCCACGGCCGGCGCGGCGGTGGCAAAGGCGGCATCGGCAGGCGCCTGGGGCGGCTTGGAGGGGCGGCGGGCCATGGGAAAAATCGACCAGAAGGAGGCGCCAGCAGGCGCCAAAAAGGCAACCGGCCATGATAACCAGCGAGGGCTTTTTCGAGCCATCACTACTGACAGCATGCCAGGGGCCGGTGGCGCTGCGAGCAAGCCCGCTTGCGCAGCCGGTCGCAGCAGGCCTAGCATCACCCCATCATGTGGCAGCCCCTACGACGGAGTTACCGGCGCATCGGCATCGCGGCACTCGCGGTGCTGGTCACAGCCTGCGGCGGTGGCGTGTACCTGGGCTACGCCTGGGACGACGACGATTGGCCGCCCGGCGTGTCGATCGCAGCCAACCCCGGCAGCGCTTCGCCGGGCCAGCAGGTCACGCTGATCGCCGCGGCCAGCGATGCCGACAGCGGCGTCGACGTCGTGATGTTCTTCCGCATCGAAAGCGGCAGCGGCATCACCCGCCTGGCCACGGATTGCTGCCCGCCTTACGAATGGGTCACTACCGTGCCCACCAACGCGGGCGCCAGCGTGCGCTATTTCGCGCGGGCCTTCGACTTTGCCGGCAACGTGGCCGACAGCTCGGTGGTCGAAGTCACCGTGCTGCCGTGACGACGCTCATGCATTGAGCTTGCCGTGGTCGCCCATGCCCACCGGGCGGCCGCTCACGATGGAGGCCGCAGTGGCCAGCGCGCGCACCAGCTTGCTCGAAGCCGCGTCCCAGTACTCGGCACCTTCGGTGATGACGTGCAGCAGCACCAGGTCCGGGTCGTCCGGGCCGAGCGGGAACCACGGCTTGGACATCGGGCTCCACAGCTCGTGCACCAGCTCCCGGTCGTAGACCAGCTCGCCGCGGCCGAACACCGACACGAAGCTCGATTTGCCGGGGTCGGCGAAGCTCACGTTCACCTGGGCCAGCTGGTGTGTCTTGGCCGACGTGGCATTGGTGAAGAACCATAGGTCGGCGCTGGCGTCGATGCGCAGCACGCTCATCGGCCGACTCACCAGCCGCAGGTGCTCGTCCACCGTGGTCACCATGCCCACGCGAATGTCGTCGATCATCTCGGCCACGTGGCCGAGTGCTTCGCTGCGTTGGGTTTCGACTTCCATGGGGTGCTCCTTGCTGCTGTTGAGCCTGCTGCTTTCGAGACTGCATGCTCCATCCATGCTAGGAGTCGCTGATGCGGCGGCGGGTCAGTGCAAGGCGGCACGGTGCGTCGGCCGGCGACTACAGCCGGGTCACAAACGCACACCCATCCATCGACCCCAATCGGTTTGCTCCAGCGTATCGAAGCCCATGCGCCGATAGAAGGCGATGGCCGGTTCGTTGAGCGCCGACACGCCCAGGTGCACGCCAAGCGCGCCGCGTTCGCGCAGCGTGGCGAACAGGCGCTCCATCAGCCGGCGGCCCCAGCCGTGGCCCTGGGCCTGCGGCAGCAGGTCGACGTGCAGGTGCGCCGGGTAGCCGTGCAGAAACGGCAGCGCCTTCGTTCCGAGGCCCTGGTGGATGCGGCGCAACAGCTGAGCGTCGGGGCTCATGTCGCCGGCTGCGGGCAGCGCATGCCGTGCGCGCAGGGCCGGCCACCACTCGTTTTCGCAACGCGCGGCGAACGCGCGCGTGTCGGCCGTGCCGACGATGTAGCCGAGAGCGACGTCACCTTGCGCCACCACGAAGGCCAGCGCGGGCTCGAGTGCCAGGTAGGGGCGCAGGTACAGGTCGCACAGCAGCGAGGGTTGCTCGTAGATGTCGAAAGCGTCGCCGCCGTGATGCCCCGTGCGAATGCAGACATCGTCGAGCGCCGGTGCATCGGCAGGCAGGTAGGGCCGCAGCTGCATGGCGCTTGCGTGGCTCCTGCGCGGTTCGCGACTCAGGCCTCGGCCGCCAGCACGCGCAGGATCTCCTGCCCGTAGGCCTCGAGCTTTTTCGCGCCCACGCCGCTCACCTCGCCCAGCGATGCCAGCGAATCGGGCTGCCGGCGCGCCATTTCGGCCAGCGTGGCATCGTGGAACACCACGTAAGCCGGCAGGTTGTGCTCGCGCGCCACCTCGGCCCGCCAGGCCTTCAGTGCGGCAAAGCGCTCCTGGGCGGCTGCGTCGAGGTCGGCCGGCGCCGTCTTGCCCTTGCCGCCGCCCGCCTTGGCGCCGCTGCGCGACAGCTTGCCGCGCTTGGGCGCTTCGGTGGGCACGCGCAGCAGCATCGTCTCTTCGCCCTTGAGCACGGTGCGTGCACTTTCGGTGAGTGCCAGCGTGCTGAACTCGCCCTCGGCCACCACGTGCCCCAGCGCGATGAGCTGGCGCAGCACCGAGCGCCATTGCTGCTCGGAAAGATCGGCTCCGATGCCGAAGGTGGAAAGCTTGTCGTGCTGGTATTGCGCCACCTTGTCGGTGCGCTTGCCGCGCAGTACGTCGATCAGGTGCACGCTGCCGAAGCTCCTGGGGCCCCATTCGCGGCCGGCCTGCTGGAAGCGGTAGATGCACGAAAGCGCCTTGCGCGCGGCTTCGGTCGCGTCCCAGGTGGCGGGCGGGTTCAGGCAGTTGTCGCAGTTGCCGCAGGGTTCCGAGTGCTCGCCGAAGTAGTCGAGCAGCCGCACGCGCCGGCAGTCGTGCGCTTCGGCCAGGGCCAGCAGCGCATCGAGCTTGGTGCGCTGCACGCGCTTGAACTCCTCGCCGGCCGGGCTGTCGTCGATCATGCGGCGCTGGTTCACCACGTCGGCCAGGCCGTAGGCCATCCAGGCATCGGCCGGCACGCCGTCGCGCCCGGCGCGGCCGGTCTCCTGGTAGTAGCTCTCGATGTTCTTGGGCAGGTCGAGGTGGGCGACGAAGCGCACGTCGGGCTTGTCGATGCCCATGCCGAAGGCGATGGTGGCCACCATCACCAGCCCTTCCTCGCGCAGGAAGCGGTCCTGGTGCTTCTGGCGCACCGAGGCGTCGAGCCCCGCGTGGTAGGGCAAGGCGGCGATGCCTTCTTCGTTGAGCCAGGCGGCGGTCTCTTCCACCTTCTTGCGGCTCTGGCAGTACACGACGCCCGCCTCGCCTTCGTGTTCGTCGCGCAGGAAGCGCAGCAGCTGCTTGCGCGGTTCGTCCTTCTCGACGATGGTGTAGCGGATGTTCGGGCGGTCGAAGCTGCTGATGAACACACGCGCTTCGTTCAGCTGCAGCCGGTCGATGATGTCGGCGCGCGTGTGCTCGTCGGCGGTGGCGGTGAGCGCGATGCGCGGCACACTGGCGTAACGCTCGTGCAGCACCGACAGGCCCAGGTATTCGCTGCGGAAGTCGTGGCCCCACTGGCTCACGCAGTGCGCCTCGTCGATGGCGAAGAGGCCGAGCAGCCCTCGCTGGTGCAGCGAATCCATCTGCGCCAGGAAGCGCGGCGTGGTCACGCGTTCCGGCGCTGCATACAGCAGCGTGAGGCGCCCGTTCATCAGATCGCGCTCGATCTGCTGCGCCTCTTCAAACGACAGCGTCGAGTTCAGGAAGGCGGCATGCACGCCCACTTCATCGAGCGCGCCGACCTGGTCGTGCATCAGCGCGATGAGCGGGCTCACCACCACCGTCACGCCATGGCCGGCGCGCTGCCTCGCGATGGCCGGCACCTGGTAGCACAGGCTCTTGCCGCCGCCGGTGGGCATGAGCACCAGCGCGTCGCCGCCGGCGCACACGTGGTCGACGATCTCGGCCTGCTGGCTGCGGAAGGCGCCGTAGCCGAAGACCTCCTGCAGGATGGAAAGCGGGGCGTGTGACACGTTGGGCGAAAGCGAACGAAGAAAGGAGGCGAGGCTGCGCGATGGCGCGCGGCACGGGGGCGAGACGCGATCCTACGCGAGCGGGCCCCTCGCCTTGGGGGGCACGGCGGGCAGAATTGCCCAACCGCCCGCGTTGCGCGACGCGCAGAATCGGCGCTGGAAAAGGGAGCTCACCCGCGGGCACGAACAGCACGACCGCGTTGCGATCCGACCAGGGCTGATGGACGACGCGATCCTCGCCGCATTCCTGCGCAACTGCTCCCATCTCGTGACGGTGACCGACACCTCGGGCCGCATCGAATGGGTCAACCAGACTTTCGAGCGCACCACCGGCTACACGCTCGACGACGTGCGCGGCCGCGAGCCCGCCAGCTTTCTGCACGGTCCTGAAACCGACCCGCAGGCGGCGCAGCGCCTCGAGCAGGCACGCCGCGCCGGGCAGCCGGTGCACGGGCTGGAGCTGGCCAACTACAAGCGCGACGGCACGGTGTTCTGGATCCAGCTGGAGTTGCTGTCGCTGCGCGATGCCGGCGGCACCGTCACGCACTGCGTGGAGCTGCAGGACGACATCACCGAATGGAAGCGCGCGCAGAGCGCCTACCGCAGCAGCGAGCGCCTGCTCAACGAGGCGGCCGAGATTGCGCACGTGGGCGGCTGGGACCTGGATGCTGCCACCCGCGAGCTGCGCTGGAGCAACCACACCTATGTCATCCACGAAGTGCCGGCCGGCACGCCGGTGGATGCGGAATACGCCTTCTCGTTCTACACGCCGGCCTCGCAGCAGCTCATCCGCAGGGCGGTGGAGCGCGCGCTGAGCGACGGCGAGCCCTACGACTTGGACGTCGAGTTCGTCACGGCTCGCGGCCAGCGGCGCTGGGCCCGTGCCATCGCCAGCGCCGAGCTGCGCGAGGGTCGCGTCGTGCGCATCGCCGGCACCTTTCAAGACGTCACCGAGCACCACCAGGCGCGCGCGCAGATCGCCGAGCTGGCCGAGCGGTTGAGGCTGGCCACCGAGCTGGCCGGCATCGGCGTGTGGGAGTTCGACCTCACCAGCGGCCTCGTCAGCAACAACCAGGCGGCCAACCGCCTCTTCGGCCGGCCGCCCGAAGGACCGGGGCCCACGCCTGAGCAGTGGCTTGCGATGATCCACCCCGAAGACCAGGAGGCCGTCCGCGCCCTGACGGCGCGGCTGCGCGACCCTCGCGAGCTCAAGCACGAGTTCGAATACCGGCTGCTGCGCCCGAGCGGCGAGCTGTGCCACCTGCGTGCGATCGGCCGGCGGGTCGACGGCGCGGCAGGCCCCAAGGTCATCGGCCTGTTGATGGACGTCACCGAGCTCAAGCGTTCGGAGCAGGCGCGCCTGGAAAAGGAAGCGGCCGAGCGTGCCAACCGCGCCAAGAGCGAGTTCCTGTCGCGGGTGAGCCACGAACTGCGCACGCCGCTCAACGGCGTGCTCGGCTTTGCGCAGCTGCTCGCGCTCGACGCTGCATCGCTTTCTGTCGCGCAGCGTGAACAGATCGGCCACCTCAAGCGCGCTGGCGAGCACCTGCTGCAGATCGTCAACGACATGCTCGACCTCGCGTCCATCGAGGCAGGCGCCATGCGGCTCGTGCCCGAGCCGGTGGTGCTGGCCGACGTGGTGGAAGACGCGGCGGCGCTGGTGCGGCCGATCGCCGACGAACGCGGCATCACCCTGCAGCTGCAGCCGCCTGAAGATGCCGCCTTCAGCGTGGAGGCCGACCGCACGCGCCTGCGCCAGGTGCTGGTGAACCTGCTCTCGAACGCCGTGAAGTACAACCGCCTGCAAGGCAGCGTGCGCGTGAGCTGGAAGCGCGAAGGCCACCTGGGCTGCCTGCGCGTGCGCGACACCGGCCTGGGGCTCAAGCCGCACGAGGTGGCGCAGCTGTTCCAGCCCTTCAACCGCCTGGGGGCCGAGGCCACCACCATCGGCGGCACCGGGCTGGGCCTGTCCATCACGCGCCGGCTGATGGAGGCCATGGGCGGCCAGATCGACGTGAGCTCCACGCCCGGCATGGGCACCCAGTTCCGCGTGAGCCTGCCGCTGGCGACTCCGCTGCCGCTGCCGCAGGCCCGAGGCGGCGAAGTTGCACCCGTGGCCGAAGCCGCGCCCTCCAGGCGGCTGCTGTTCTACGTCGAAGACAACCCCACCAACGTGCTGCTGCTCCAGCACGCGCTGTCGCTGCTGGGGCAGCAATACCGGCTGGAGGTGGCCATCGACGGCGAGCAGGCGCTGGCGCGGCTGGCCACGCTGCGGCCCGACCTCGTGCTGCTCGACATCAACCTGCCCGGCATCAGCGGCTACGACGTGCTGCACCAGCTGGGCAGCGTGCTGGGCGCTGAACGGCCGCCCTGCGTGGCGGTGTCGGCCGACGCCATGCCCGAAGAACTGGCCCGCGCCCGCGCCGCGGGCTTCGACGACTACTGGACCAAGCCGCTGGACCTCACCACGCTGGGCGAGCGCATCGAGTCCCTGCTGCGAGCGCGCGCCATGCCCGCGCGGGCCGAGGTGGTGCAGGACCGCTTGGCATAATCGCCCTTCGTTTACTGGAGTCCGGATCATGGCCTCGATCAACAAAGTCATCCTCATCGGAAACCTGGGCCGCGATCCCGAAGTGCGTTACGCACCCAGCGGCTCCGCCATCTGCAACGTCTCCATCGCCACCACGCGCAACTGGAAAAACCGCGACAGCGGCGAGCGCCAGGAAGAGACCGAATGGCACCGCGTCGTCTTCTACGACAAGCTGGCCGAGATCGCCGGCGAGTACCTCAAGAAGGGCCGCTCGGTCTACGTCGAAGGCCGCCTGAAGACCCGCAAGTGGCAGGACAAGGAAGGCAAGGACAACTACACCACCGAGATCATTGCCGAGCAGATGCAGATGCTCGGCGGCCGTGAAGGCTACGGTGGTGGCGACAGCGAAGGCGGCGGTGGCGGCGGCTACAGCCGCAGCAGCGACGAAGGCGGCGGTAGCGGCCGCAGCGAGCGCCCCGCACAGCGCCCTGCCCCGCAACGCTCGGCCCCGCAGCCGAAGTCGTCCACCGGCTTCGACGACATGGACGACGACATTCCGTTCTAAGACCGACTGCTTCCGGTTCCCGAAAAAGGCTCGTGGCTTGGACGCCACGGGCCTTTTGTTTTGGCGAATCGAGCGTCGTTTCCGACAGACACAGTCCCTTTCAAATCACCCCCGCGGACTAGTACCTCGGGAGAGTTGTCCTTCGCAAGGGCCGCAGAAAAGAATCGCCGCGCTCTTGGCGACGTTCCATCGTGCCCAGTGGCGATCGACACATTCATCTGATCCAGAAAGGGAAGGACTTTCGTGAAAAAAGCAATATCCGTTTTCTCGCTCTGCCTCGCGACCAGCTTGGCCGCCCACGCGGCACCCGACACGCCGGACCTCAGCGAATTGCTGATCGACGGTTCCTACATCGTCAAGTTCAAGGCCGGCACGCGTGCACGGCAGGGTCTGATCGCCGCTCCTGCTGCGAAGTTGCAAGCTGTCGATCCCAGCGCTCGCCCGAAGTTCGGCGAGCCCGGTACCGGCCAGAACAAGGAGACCCTGCGCACGGCGCTCGGCCTGCGCGGAAAGGTTATTTCCATCCTCGAGAGCACCAATGCTGCTCATATCGAGATGGATGCAAACGAGGCGGAACGCCTGCGCTACCACCCGGACGTCGAGCGCATGGAGCAGAACGTGAGGTTCACGGCCTCTGCGGTGCAGCTCAGTCCAGGCTGGGGGCTCGACCGGATCGATCAATCGACGACCAGCCTCAACAGCCAGTACCAGTACAACGCCAACGGCACCGGCCAGACGGTGTACGTGCTGGACACCGGGCTGGACCTGGCCAATTCGACCGTCGCAGCGCAGTTCGGCGGGCGCGCGTCGGTGCTGTGGGACGTCAACGGCGGCAATGGTGCTGACTGCCACGGCCACGGTACGCAGGTGGCCAGCGCCGTGGGGGGCATCAATCATGGCGTGGCCAAGGGAGCCAAGCTGGTCATTGCCAAGATCACGACGGGTTGCACCAAAAACACCGACGCGGCGACTCTGGCGTTCGCCTTCAACTGGCTGGCTGCAAATGCGCCGCGCGGCACGATCGTCAACCTGAGCTACGGCATAGAACTAAAAAATCTCTCAAACCAGCTGGTATGCGGCAATGCGACGACGGCAAGCCAAGGCATCAGCACTTCTCAATCCGTTGAAGAGGCGATCACCGCCGCCTACAACGCCGGCATCATCATCGTCGTCTCCGCGGGCAACGATGGTTGCGACACCGCCTACTACACGCCCACCCGCATGCCGCAGGTCTTCGTCGTCGGCGCGACCAGCAACGCACGCCTCGGTTTCGGGCAGGATGCCAAGGCCTCGCTCTCTCGCACGGGCACGAACATCTCCACCTTCGCGCCTGGCGTCAACGTCAACCTGCTCAACTACAACGGCCTGCCAACGACCAACTCCGGCACCTCGTTCTCGGCGCCTTACATCGCCGGCATCTTTGCCGCGGCGTGCCAGTTCTACACGCCGTACTGCAACACCCAGGACACCGGCACGATCTACCAGGAGCTGCGCAACTTCGGGGCGATCGGGACGGTGGTCAACCCTGACGGCAGCACGCTCACCGGCGCCACCTCGCGTTTCATCTATCGGTCGCCCTGGTAAGCGGCTTCATCGCTGCGGCGGAACAACGACGGCGACGAGCCGTCGTTCCCGTCGGCGTCGTTGTCCATGCGCAAGTGCTTCAAGGCCGAGGCCAGCGCATCGGTCTGCACAGGCTTGGGCAAGACCGGAATGCCAGCCGCCTGTGCACTGCGCGGCTCGCCCGTGACGATGAGTGCAGGAATGGACTCCTCGGCCAGGGCGCGGACCCGCTCCACCGCTTCGAGCCCGGTTTGCCCGTCCGCGAGACGGTAGTCGCTGATGATCAGATCGGGCAGCCGCAGCGATTCGTGAACGACCTCCAGTGCCTCGGCAGCAGACCGGGCGATGAGGACATGGTTGTTGAAGGCCCCGAGCAACGCTGCCATGCTTTTGCTCGCGCTGTCGTCGTCGTCGATGAGCAGGATCAGGCGACCGTCCAGCAAGGGCGCAAGCTGGGCGGTGCTCCGATCTTCCGATGTCGCGGCGGGGAGCGCCACCTCGAACAAGGACCCCTTGCCCTCGCGCGAGCGCACGCGAACGGTATGGTTCAAACGATGCGCCGCACGCTGCACGATGGACAAGCCCAGGCCCAGCCCCTGTTTGCCCACGCGTGCTGCCCTGGGCACCTGGAAGAACTCCTCGAACACCATGTGGCGATGCTGGCGGGCGATGCCGATGCCGGAGTCCCACACCTGCACCCACACCGCCTTGCCGCGCTCGCGGCAGCGCACCCGCACGCCGCCATGGCGTGTGTACCGGATGGCATTGGCCACGAGGTTGGAGACGATGCGTTCGAGCTGGAAGAAGTCGCTGTGCACCTGCAAGGGGGATGCTCGTACTTCGAGTTCGAGACCCTTGCCACGAGCCTGCGGCTCGAACTTCAGGCGAACCTGCTCCAGCACATCGGCAATCGGAAACGTGCCACGCTGCAGCGCAACGGCTCCGGCATCGAACTGCGACACCTCGAGCAGGGCACTCAGCAGGTCATCCATGGACCGGACAGAAGCATCGATCTGCTCGATGACCTCCGCCTCGGCCTTGCCACGCTGGCGAGCTGCCGCGACGAGCAGGGCGATCGAATGCATGGGCTGGCACAGGTCGTGGCTGACCGATGCCAGGAAATGTGTCTTGGCCGCGCTTGCCTGCTCGGCGTTGCGCCGCTGCACGTTCAACTCCTCCAGCAGCGTCTGGCGTTCTTCGGCCACGAGCATCGCATCCGTCATGGACGTGTTGTGCACGCGGGAAAGGCGGACCAGCAACGCGACTGCGACGGCGAACCCCACTCCGGTGGTCACGCCCAGCACGTGGCCATCCAATGCCAGTGAGGCGCTCGCGAGCAGGGCGCAGGGCGCAGCGATCAGCGAGATGCTGGCCCTGTCCGTCGCGAACAGGCTCACCGCCCCGGCGATGACGAGCAGCGTGCCGATGGCCATGTACGGGACGACGTGCGCCGGTGCGGGAAGGAACATGACGCAGCCCCACTGCAGGCCCACCACGACCAGCCCGCGCCGGAAGCTGACTTTCCATGCGACGAGCGCCTCTGCAGTCGGAGGTGACCGGACGAACCGCACGTACGAAAAGGCTGCCATCACCACCGTGCCGCACGCCCATGCTCCCCATAGCGCCAGGTAGATGCTGGGAGCGACGGACCCCATGGCGATCAGCCAGAGCATGACGCCCAGGCCGGTGGCCACGAGGTTGGCCGGCATGTCCCGCATCATCGCCATGAACTGCCTGTCGGCGATTTCGCGAGTCGTTTCCGATGTGCCTGTGCCCCGGGCCGCGTAGTTCTCGCCGTGCCATGCGTCGCGGAAGTCGTCGGCGGTTTCGGCGAACCCCGCGGAAAGTCCGCGCATCCATTCGAGCGTCGTGCGCACGCGGTTCACTGCTCCAGCGAGATGCCAAGCCGCGCGACTTCGAGAATGGCGCCGAGGCGGGAAGATACGTTCAGCGCCTTGAGGATGGGCTTGACGTGCTGCTTGATGGTCGACTCCGCGATGCGCAACTCCTTTGCGATCGCCTTGTTCGATTTGCCTTGCACGACGAGCCGGAACACTTGCATTTGCCGATCGGTCAGGCCGAGTTCGGACAGCTTCCTTTGCGGGGCAGGCGCGGGCTTGCGGGACGCAGGCGGGCAGTCCCTGAGAACGGTCGCAGGAACGTAGATGCGGTTGTCGAGAACGGCCGTGAATGCGGCGCCCAGGTCACGGGTGGACGCTGCCTTGGGGATGAAGCCCATGGCGCCTCGCGAGAGCGCCTCGAGCACGGTCTGCTTGTCGGCCTGGGCCGATAGCACGACCGTCGGCAGACTTTCGTTGTTTCGCTTGAATTCCGACAAGGCGTCCACACCATGGGCGTCCGGCAATCCCAAGTCGAAGAACACCAGGCCGATGTCGACGTGCATGCTCGCTGCCTGCCGCGCTCCGCTCAGATCACCGGCATCGACGAAGACCGTCGTTGGTGCCAGCTCCGAGAGAAGGAACTTCATGCCTTCGCGGAACAGCTCATGGTCATCGACGAGAAGAATCTTCATCGGAAGCCGTCAGCTTGGTTGGCGGCCCGTAGCCAGCGCGACGGGATGCCCGGCGCTGATGGCGTAGCGGCTGTGCGGTTGCCGTCGAAGATCTCAATGAAACGGCCGGCAGGAACGCGGCAATAGGCCGGAGGCAGGCGATGCCCAGAGCAACTCGGCCAGTGCAAGGCAGCACCGTCGATGAGCGATGACATGAAACTCCCTGGATTTTTGTGGCGCGATTTTGGCCGGCCAATCAGAGAGCAGCACATCCCTAATGGGAGTGATTCCGGTTACGCAGGCAAGAAGAACGGAACCGTTCTGATGGGCCGAGTGACGCTGGAACGCCAAAGGCTCGAACCGACAAGAGGAAATGACATCCACGCGGATGTCATTCCTTTTCTTGCCACGCGAGGGGATTACGTGCCAGCGGCTTCGGGAATGCGCCGCTTCTTGCGCACGATGACCACGGGCACCGTGGCCGTGGACGCAGAACGAGAGGGTGCCGGTCTCTTCGGCGGGCGCGATTCGGCCTGGCGAAGCGCCACGCGCACCTGTGAGGCCGACAGCGGCACGGTCCAGTCGCCATTCACCTGCGCAAACGTGCCATCCGGCAGCCGGGCCAGTGCGCCGATCTGCGCGCCGCACTGAACGGTGCCGAGCAACTCGAGCTCCTGCCGCTCGTAGGTGAACTGAGCCCAATGCGGGCCGAGGCGAACGGTGAAACGTGACTTGCTCATGTGGTGGCCGGATGTGCGAAAGGGGTCGTGGGGGCGTCCCAGCCGAAGGTCACGCCGAGGCCTTGGCCGCCTCGAGCTGCTCGTCCACCGACTTGCACGAAGGCGAGCAGACCGCCTGGTTCTTGCCGAGCAGCCGCCGGAACTGCAGCGATGCGTGAGGACGGTGCTTTCCGCAGAAGAAGCACGATTTCGTCGTGCTGATGGCGGGGCCGAATGGAGAGCCCGCGGCCTTGGCGCGGTACCTCAAGCCATCGGCTGCGATGGAGTCCTTCGTTTCGTCTTTCGCCATGAATGCTGCGCAGCGCAAGCTATGTTGCGCTCCTTCCTGCAAGTTCCTTTGGTCGCGAGGCTACAAGCCGACAAGCCTGAGGTAATGACCGAGGAACGACGAACCCTTGGCCTTACGCTTTGAAGCACCTGCCTCTAACAAAGTGACACAACCGCGTACTCCTTTGGGGAAGAGGGGGTGCAACACGAGTTGCATGTCGTGCCCGATAGACTTTCCGCCCAATGGCGCCAAAGAGCGCTCGGCACATCAAAGGGGAGTCCATGGTCATCCACCCTTCGTCCGCGTCGCAGCGTGCAAACGCCGATGTTTGCTCGTTGTATGGGCATCTCATCGAACGCGCCACGACTTCCCGTTTCACCGCGCATGGTGGCACCTCCCGGGTGAGGCTTGACCATGGACGTGTACCGCATCGTCCGTGAAGACGGCAGCGTCGAATACACCGACGTGCCGTCCGGTGCCGGCCAGATCGACGCCGTGCGTCCCGGCTCTTCAAGATGCGACGATGAAGCTCGGCGTCGCGAAGACACAAAGACCGCCGAGACCCTCATCAAGGAAGCGCAGAAGCGCATCCCCAAGGTCACCGATTACCTCGACTATCTCGACTACCTGCGGCACAACAGTTCCATCCGGTTCGACCATGTGATGGACGAGCTGCGCCGGGAAGACCCGCAAACTTGGCTGAAGCTGCAGAAGCACCCGCAGTTCCGCCCCCTGCGTGAGACCGTTCTCGGCATCAAGGCTGGCAGCAACCTTCTCGGTGCCGGTGTAGGGCTGGCGAGCGGCAAGTTCACCGGCAGCGTCGAGAAGTGGATGGAGTCGACGCTGAAGGACCTGATGAAGCGAGATCGCTTCGGTCCATATGCCGACGTGCTGGGCACCAAAGCATCCACCTTGCCCGCCAAGTCGGCGACCTACTCGAACTCCCGACTCGGCCAGTACCTCAAGATCGAGGATGCTCGGGCCGCCGCAGCCGCCAAGGCGGCGGCCAAAGAGCTGGAGTCGGCAAACGCGGGCTTGCGCTCGGCTGCGGGCGGCTCTGTCGTGCGCGTGGTGGGACCTCTGGTTGATCTCGGCATCGGCGCGTTGCGAGTCGAAACCTTCAGGGGCATCTCGGCAGTCCAGGGAATGCGGCTGGGCAACCCTTGGACAAGGGTGTCCTGATGCTGGAAGAAGCACTTGATTTACGCGGGATGATGGCACGCGGCGAGTTCGATCGGGCCATGGCGCTGATCGAGGCCGGCCTAGCTCGTCAACGTGGAGGAAGTCGCTGATGCTGCTGCGACCGGTGCTTCTGCTTCTCTTGGTGTCCGCTCTGCAAGCAGAGTGCCTCGCCGCAGGCATGTCGCCCTCAGAGAGGCAGTTGTGTGAACGCGCCTCAACGCCGCTACGAGCCTCCGCTATCGCCCGTCAAGTCAGAAGACCCGGTTCTGCGCCTTGTCGTCGAATCGACCGACAGTGCTGCATTGGTGGCTGGCCTCAGCCAGACTGACTTGAACGCGCAACGCGGTACTACCGGCCTTACAGCCCTTGGCGCGGCTGCGTCCGCGGGTAATCTTGTCGCTGTTCGAGCGTTGCTGACCTTGGGCGCGGGCATCGAAGTACGCTCACGCAACGGAGAGACGGCGCTGGAATCGGCCGTCATCAATGCACAGGCTTCGACTGCATGCTGGCTATTGCTGCAAGGAGCCCAATTGCCGGTGCCGGACAAGAAGCCTTACCTGTTGCCCGCCGCCGCGCTGAGCGAGGACTTCGCAGCGGCGAACACCCTCGTGCGCATGCTGTTGGAGCGAGGCTTTTCGCCTGATGCGCGCATGAGCGGTGATACGGCGCTGCACATTGCATCCGAGCTTGGCAATGTCGATCTCGTCAGAGCGCTCATGCAACGCCGCGCTGATCTTGCAGCTAAGAACAGCCGCGGCAACGCCGCTTGCTGTCGCCAGATCCAGCGGGCACCAAACCATCGTGAAGCTGCTCGCAGCAGCAAAGGGGCGGTGATGCATTCCACGCCGCCTCGCTGCCACGCATGTTCAAGGTCTTTCAGCAAGCACAAGGTGTCGACGTGGATGAGTTGACTCGCCTGTGTAGGGCACTGGCCGTGGTTGCGGCGGGCTGCCTCGCCGTTCACACCAGTTCGGGCAAAGCACCCAAGCCGTTGCTTGTCGAGCGTTGCCCGGCTGTTGAGCAACCGAGCGACTTCGATCCCAGCTCCTTGGCGGCCGTCAACCACGTCTTCCAGCAGTCGCCGCGCTTGATCCATGCCGTGGCCAACCAGCATCGGGCAACGCTGAAGGCCCTGCTCGCAAAGGGCGAGAACCCAAACATCTGTGTTTTCGATGCAAGTCTGTTGACCTTTGGCGTTGGTCTGGGGGATGGGGGCGTCGTGACCGCGCTCCTCGACGGAGGCGCTCCCTGACAAGCCCTATACGAGCGAAGGTGCGACGCCGTTGCAGTTTGCCTTGAGCATCGGCCAGTTCCGTCTCGCTGAGCTTTTGCTGGCTCGCGGCGCAGACCCGCGCCATACGGCCATCGGTGGCACGACGGCCTTGCATGCCCTGGCCCTGATTCGGCCTGAAGAAATCCGAGACCCACACGCCCTGCGGCGGCTTGTGCAGGTGTTTGTGTTCGCCCAGGTTCCCCTGAATGTGCAGGTCGCCTTCGTGGTGCTCCAGTAGGCAGGTTCCGACACCCCACCATCGGAACGCTTGGCTCGGCCTAGCGGCCGTTCTTCTGTGCCTGCGATGGCTGGCCTCGCTTGCCTGGGCTGCCATGCATCGCTGCACAACCGCATCAGAGCCACCAGCGGCCAGCTACCAACTCGCTATCGCTCCGCGCTGAGTTGGCGGATCGAAAATTGCAGGACCGACTACAAACCGCTCGTCTGCGGCGCGGGGCAGTATCCGGTTCACATTGTTGAGTACCAATCCCTACCGAAGGGGGGATCCAGGTGGTGACGTGCTGCGTACTGCCTGCCGCGCCACCACGACCGTGCGATGGCGGCTCTTCCGTCGCGAACTGGTCTACCCGAATTGGTCGAGCCGCTGGCTCCATAAGCTGGAGTCCGCACGCTGTCATGCGAGCAGGGACACTCAAAAGCGGAGGCGACGAGCCCTTGCCCGTGGCGCCTTGTGCAGCCTGCAGCATTTTACGCGCCGGCGGCGTCGAGAATGCGCCGCTTCTTGCGCACGATGACCACCGGCGCGGCCGCGGGGGCGGAGCGAACGGGCACCGGTTCGCCCCGGTACCCCGATCTCTTCGCGGGCCGTGACTCGGCCTGACGAAGCGCCACGCGCACCTGCGAGGCCGACAGCGGCACCGTCCAGTCACCGTTCAGTTGCGCATACGTGTCGTCGGGCAGCCGCGCCAGGGCGCCGATCTGGGCGCCACACTGAACGGTGCCGAGCAGCTCCATCCCGTCCCGCGCGTAGGTGAACTGGGCCCAATGAGGCCCCAGGCGAATGATCAAACGAGATTTGCTCATGGCGGTCGAATGTCGGGCCGGTTCGCCGAAGATCAAGTCGGCCAGGGGAGGTGGTCAGTTGGACGCCGCGCTGCGCTTCGCCGCATCGAGCAGCGCATCGACTTCCTTGCATGACGGAGCGCAGACCGCTTGGTGCTTTGCCCAGCAATGACGAAGCGACGACGAATTCCTGGTCTTGCCCCTTGAAGCACTGCCCCTCACAAAGAGAAACAACCCCGCCTCCCTCCAGAGAGGGGATTGCCACGAGAACTCCCTCAGGCGACCGATAAACTCCCGACCCACTTGGCGCCAAAGAGCGCGGGGACACAGGGAGTTCCATGGCTAACGATTCATCGACCACGTCGCAACGACGCGGCCCCGCAAACGCTTGTCATCTTCCCGGCTCACGTCGGAAGGCAAGCTGAGCGGCATGGGGCTCTACAAAGTCATCCGAGAAGATGGCAGCGTTGAATACACCGACGTGCCGTCCGGTGCCGGCCAGATTGAACCGGTAGGTTCCGGCACACAGCGACCGAACGAGGCCGAGTCCGAACGCCCCTACGACCCCAAGCTCGCCAGCGACCTCATCCGAGAGGCGCAGAAGCGCATCCCGAAGGTCGCGGACTACCTCGACTATCTCGACTACCTGCGCCACAACAGTCCCCTCCGGTTCAACCACGTGATGGACGAACTGCGCAGGGAGGACCCGCAAACCTGGCTGAAGCTGCAGAAGCACCCGCAGTTCCGCCCCTTGCGCGAAACCGCCCTTGGCTTGAAAGCTGGCAGCAACCTGCTCGGTGCCGGCGTGGGCCTGGCCACCGGCAAGTTCATCGGCAGCGTCGAGAAGTGGATGGAGTCGACGCTCAAAGACTTGATGAAACGCGACCGCTTCGGCCCCTACGCCGACGTCCTCGGCACCAAGGCCACGACGCTGCCGACCCAACAACCCACGCACTCCAGGTCGCGCCTCGGACAGCACCTGAAGGAAGAGGATGCCCGCGCCGCGGCGGCCGCCAAGGCGGCGGCCAAGGACCTGGAGGGTACCCGTGCCGGTCTGCGGGCCGCCAAGGGCGCCGCCGTCGTGCGGGCCATGGGGCCCGTCGTGGACCTCGGCATCGGCATGCTCGACCCGGACATGGCCGGCCACACCGCCAGCATCGTCGTCGACAAGAAGCTCAAGGACGCGTGGGCCAAGGGCCTGCTGGACGAGGAGCAGTACATCGAGGCCAAGAACCTGCTGGCCGGTGGACGCTACAAAGAACTGACCGACTACCTCCAATCGGTGATGGGGAGCAAACGCTGATGCGCCGCCTGCGTTCCCTCCTGTTCGCACTGGCCATCGCGATGCAGGCGGCCTGTATCCAGGCCCGGCCCCCGAGCTACCAAACGCTGGCCGGCCTCATCAAGGCTGACCACACCCAGCAATTCAAGCAGGCCCTCGCCCAACACCAGCGCGAAGACATCGACCCCGCGGGACGCGCGGCCCTGATGGGCGTGGCCGTCGCCAACGCCAAGCCGGCCGCCGTCGAGATCCTGATGGACTGGGGCATCCCGCCCGACACCACGCTGCCGTTTAGGCAGCAGGGCGAAGCCTACGAAGTGACCCCGCTGCTGTACGCCATCAGCGCGCGAGCCGGCCTGCCGACCGTGAAGGTCCTCGTGCAGCGCGGAGCCAACCCCAACCAGCCGGCCGCAGGGCTGCTGCCGCTGAACTTCGCGCTCAGCCTGCGCCAGTACGACGTGGCGGCCTACCTCCTCGATGCAGGTGCCAATTCCAAGGCGACCGACGAGACCTCGCGGACGACGCCCTTGATGGAGTTGGCCACCACTGCGGACGACGCCGCCACCGAACCGAACGCCATCGCCCAGCGCCTGCTGCGTGCCGGCGCCGACCCCAACGCGCGCGGCGTCCACGGCGTGACGGCGCTGCGCCTCGCCGTCCTGGGCGGCAAGCCGCGCTTGGTGCAAACGCTCCTGGCCGCCGGCGCCGACCCGAACACGACCAACGACAAGGGTGAGTCCGTGCTGCAGCTCGCGCGCCGCAAGCAGTTCGGTGACATCGTGGCCCTGCTGCAGTCCTCAGGAGCCAAGCCATGAGGCCTGAACGCCACCACTGAACACGACAACCAGGGAGAACACAAATGACCAACCTGAACGACGCCCTCGCGGCGATACAGGCCTTGCTGAACGGCCAGCAGAATGCCCGCCTGCTCGTGCTCGACTTCCCGCGCAAGGACGGCCCCAAGGCCACCCTGCTGGCGCAACGCCTGGACGCCTACGAAGGTCTCTCGCGCGACTTCGTGTTCACGGTGGAGGTGCTGTCCGACGACGCCCGCATCCCGCTGAAGGACATGCAGGGCAAGAACGTCACCGTCCAACTCGTGCGCCCGGACGGCGAGATGCGCTACTTCAACGGCTACGTCTTCGAGTTCCGCCTCGTCAAGACCGACGGCAACCTTGCCTTCTACAACATGGTGCTGCTGCCGTGGCTGGCCTACCTGCGGCTGCAGCACGACAACTACCTGTTCCACGACAAGACGCTGGAACAGCAGACCGAAGACGTCTTCGGCGACTACGACCTTGCCGACTGGCGCGTCCAGCTCACCGGCCCCGACGAGCCGATGACCTGCGCCTGCCAGTTCGACGAGACCGACTACAACTACCTGCACCGCCGCTGGGAAGCCCGCGGCTGGCACTACCACTA
>CAMLLU010000015.1 GCA_946480925.1 uncultured Rivibacter sp. | reverse complement strand
TGACGATGAACATCACCGGCATCAGGAACAGCGCGGCCATGCCGTGCACGTCGCGCGTGAGCGCGAGCAGTTCCTTCTTGATGAGGGCGGCCAGCATCAGTCGTCGCGCAGGGAGCGGTCGGTGAGCGTCATGAACAGCTGCTCCAGGTTGTAGCGGCCGAATTCGGCCTGGCGCACGTGCGCGCCGGCAGCTTCGACGGCGGCCAGCACGGCGGCCGGCGTGTGCGGCGCAGCCAGTTGCAGGGTGATGCGTTCGCCTCGGCCTTCGGGCGAGCCGAAGCGCGCCAGCAGCGCATGCAGGGCTTCGCCGTCGAGGCCGTCAGCCGCGAGCGTGAGCTGCATGGCGCCTTCGGCCAGCAGCGCCTGCAGGGTGCCGCCGCGCAGCACCTTGCCGTGGTCGACGATCACCACGTCATCGGCAATGGCCTCGATCTCCTCCATGTAATGCGAGGTGTAGATCACGGCCGCGCCCTGCTTCGCGAGGTTCCTGATCGCATCGAGCACGAAGGCGCGCGATTGCGGATCGACGCCCACCGTGGGCTCGTCGAACAGCATCAGCTCGGGCTCGGGCAGCAGCGCGATGGCCAGGTTCAGGCGCCGCTTCAGGCCGCCGGAGAGCCGGTCGGCGCGTGTGGACGCGAAGCGCTCGAGCTGTGCGAAGGCGATGCATGCGTCGATGCGCTGTGCCAGCCTCGCACCGGAAAGGCGGCCGGCCGCGCCGAAGCAGGCGAGGTTCTCGCGCACGTCGAGCATCGGATAGAAGGCGTATTCCTGCGGCGCCACGGCAATGCGCGTGGGTGTGCGCCGGCGCACGAGCTCCAGCGGCTCGCCGTCGACGAGGATCTCGCCTTCGCGCACCGGCAGCAGGCCGGCCAGGTGCGAGATCAACGTCGTCTTGCCGGCGCCGTTGGGCCCCAGCAGGCCGAGCACGCGGCCACGTTGGGCCTGCAGCGACACGCCGTCGAGCGCGGGCTTGTCGGCTCGGGGATAGCGAAACCCGAGGTTGCGGATCTCCAGCATCGCAGGCACTAACGCACCGCCGCCTGCAGCTCGCGGAAGAAGGCTTCTTCCCGGGCCGCCTGTTCGCGCAGTCGCGCTGCCAGCTTGGGCGGATCGAGCGGATCGCGGCCCTTGACCATGCGGGCTGCCGCGAGCGCGAACGCACGCCAGCCGTCGCCAATGCTGGTGAGCCGCTCGGAGAACGCTTGCAGCTGCGGCAGCTGTGCCAGCTCCGCAGCCTCTTGCAGGAAGGCTGCGTAGATGAAGCGGAAGCCCGCGCCGCCGGTGCCGATCTCTTCCTGCATGCGCACCACGTGTCCGACGAAGGCGGTGCTGTGCGCATCACCCGGCGGGAGCTTCTCGAGCTTGCGTGCCAGCAGCCGCATGCCGCGCACGCCGGCAATGGGCACCGGCGCCAGCATCATGCGGGCGTTCTTGCGGATGGCGGCCTTGACCGCCTGCGCGTCCACCGCCTTGTGGCCGATCGCCTGCGGGTAGTACAGCAGGCCCTTGGGCGCGAGCAGGCCCTTGGCGAAGCGGGCGCGGTCCAGGTCGGCGGCGGCACAGCGCATGGGCTCCTCGAACACCGGGTCGCTGACGAGATAGTCGTCGCCCACCTTGCCGTAGACCAGCAGGTTGTGTGCGTTGAAGTGGAAGCGCATGTCCTCGGGGAAGTAGGGCAGCCAGTACACCGAGGTCTGCAGGCCCACCACCTGGCCTTGTGCCAGCAAGGCGTCGAGCCGGGCGCGCCCGGCCGCCGGCGTGCGGAACGTCTCGAAGCGGAACCGCGCCGCCAGCGGCGCCAGCAGGCCCTTGATGATGGACTTGGGCGGCATGCGGTAGGCCACCATCGGCATGCCCTGCATCTTGAGCAGCGGTATGTAGGCGAACGAGAGCGCGGCCGACAAGCCGAAGGCCAGGCTCTCGGTCATGGGCACGCCATGGTGGCGCAGCAGGTTGGCGATGACGCCGCTCTCGCAGTGCGCGGCGTGCTGATGGTCGAACTTCGCGATCGCTTGCGTCATGGCAACTGCCTCAACACGTCGATGGTCAGGCCCAACGCGTCGGCGTGGCGCTGCAGTTTTGCGGCCGGCAGCCTGGCGAACACCTCGGGCCGCAGGTGGCGGCGCACCTGCCAGCGCCAGAAGCCCGTGCTTTGCGCGAGCAGGCCGACGTCCATGCGGCGTGCGTACATCCAGTATTCGAGCGGCGATGCCAAGCCGGCTGCAGCGCGCGCACGCGCTGCTTCGGCCTGCGCCTGCAGCGCCTCGACGGCGTGGCTGGTGACGATCTCTTCGGCTTCCCAGCCGCGCGAGGCCGCGATCACCATGCGGCCTTGCGCGTCGCGCGCGTACAGGGCCTTGCGATGGCCGCCGAGCGTGGCGTTGCCTTCCTGTGGAACGGAGTCGATGTCCATGGGGCGGAGTAGACCCTAAGTTCCTAGACAGCCTGCATGTAGACGAAACCGCTGGAGAAACGCCCGCTCTCCGGCACGAACATCAAAAGCTTGTGGCCGCGCTCGATGCGGCCCGAGCGGAACAGCTCGTCCAGCATGATGTAGGGCGAGGCGGAGCCGGTGTTGCCCTTGCTGGTGAGGTTGGTGAACCAGCGCTCGCGAGGAATGGGCAGGCCCACGTGCTCGAGCCCGTCGACGGCAGCCTGCGTGAAGTACTGCGACGACAGGTGCGGCAGGAACCAGTCGACGTCGTCGACGCGCAGCGGGCGCTTTTTCATCAGCACTTCCAGCGAGTCGCGCATCGCGCGGGCGATGTTGTCGTTGAGCAGTCGCACGTCCTGCTTCACGGCCATCACCGACAGGTCTTGCCGGTCGCGGGCTTCGTAGCTGAGCCAGCCACGCAGCGATTCGTCGGCGTTCTTCTCGGCCCCGGCGTACATGCACACCGGCAGGCGGTGTGCGGCCGACGAGAGCTCGATCCAGTCGATGCGCAGCGACAGCGGGCCGCGCGGCTCGCGCTCCAGCAGTACCGCGCCGGCGCCGTCGGACAGCATCCAGCGCAGGAAGTCCTTTTCGAACGCGATCTCGGGCCGCGCCTCGAGCTCCTGCACCTTGTGCTCGACCTCCGCGTCGAAGTTGCGCGCCATCAGGATGGGCGACGCCAGTTCGGAGCCGGTGGCCACGGCGCGGCGTGCATCGCCGGCCCGCACCGCGAGCCAGGCGTGCTTCAGTGCCGCGGTGCCGGACAGGCAGATGCCCGCGCACGACACCACTTCGAGCGCAGGCCATCCGAGTTCGCCATGCACCATGACCGCATGGTTGGGCATCAGCTGGTCGGGCAGCGAAGTGCCGGTGGCCAGGCAATCGACCTCGCCGATGTCCGAACCCAGCGCGCGGATCGCAGCCGCGGTGAGCTGTGCGTTGCTCATCGCCGGCTGGCCCGTGGCGCGGTCGATGGCGTAGTGGCGCGACTGGATGCCGTTGCTGCGCAACACCAGCCGGCGCGCCCGCGAGGCCTTGCCTCCCACCCGCCCCAGAACTTCCTCGATCTCTTCGTTGCCGACCGGCGCGAAGGGCAGGAAAGCGCCCGTGCGGGTCAGAAATACTTCATTCATACGATGCAAGACGGTCGGTGGCCGACCCGGAGGGAAGTTCGAACTGCTGTTTGATTCTAGAGAGCCACCCCCGCAGCAAAGGCCGCAGCAGGGCCTGCAGCGCAAGGCTCACGGGCACGATCGTGACAATGGCCACGACCAGGAACATCGAATAGAACGCAAGCAGCGGCACGCGTTGCGGGCTGCCCGGGCCACCGGCCGCTCGCAGCAACGCTCCCCAGATGTAGAAGCCGCGCGTGCCGGCCTTTTCGCTGATGTAGAGGTGAGGCTCGACCTGCACCGCGCCCAGCCCGCTCAACATCGCGGCGGGCTGCTGTTCGCGGTCTTCATGCAAGGCATCGCGCAGTGCCAGGCCGAAGCGGCGTGTGCTGCGGATCTGCCCATCGTTCAAACCTGCCGGCGGCATGCCCCAGAAGCCGCCCTTCCGGCCGGTGAGCAGCCAGCGCGGCGTGGTGATGAAGGTGGCCAGCGTGGGCCCCGGGTCGGCGAGCACCACGTTGTCGATCAGCCTGGCACCGGCGCCGGCCAGCAGGGCCTTGAGCTTTTCCTGGGCAAGCATCCACATGTTGCGGCACGCGATCACGGTGACCACCGGCTTGCCGGCGAGCAGCTTCCTGCCGACGGGGTGCTTCAGGAAGGCCGTGATGGGCAGCGAAGGCGCGAGGAACCACACCTGGTAGGGCAGGATCACCAGGTCGAAATGCTCATCGCCCGAGAGCGACAACGGCGCCAGCGCCGGCGGCACCATGTGGGCCGACTCGGGAAAGGCGTCGAAGAAGCGGAAGAACGGCCACGGAAAGGGGTAGCCCGGCAGCGGCTGCAGCGTCTCGACGTGCACGCTGATGCCGGCATCGGCCGCGAGCGGCGCGACGATCTGCTCGATCACCGAGCTGAGCTGGCCGGTCTGCGAGTAGTGGATGACCAGCACGCGCTTCCTTGCGGGTGCAGCGGCCGGAGATGAAACGACTGGATTCACGAACACTGTCGGTTGGATCGGCTGGGCATGGGGCAATGGCGGCACGAAGCCGGCCTGATGCAGTGCCGTTCCCTCCATTTCGGGCTCTCCCAGCCCAAAACGCCGCCGGCCCGCATTGTCTGCGGGCCGGTGGTCTTCACGGGCGGGGAAAAGCCCGATTCAGCGTTCTTTTCTAGGGGGAGACCCCGAGGCTTCAGTTGTGCTTGAAGGCCGGCTTGCGCTTGTTGAGGAAGGCGTCCATGCCTTCCTTCTGGTCGGCACTGGCGAACAGCGCGTGGAACATACGGCGCTCGAACAGCAGGCCTTCGTTGAGCGGCAGTTCGTAGGCGCGGTTCACGCATTCCTTGGCGGCCATCACCGAAGGCAGCGAAAACTCGCAGATGGCTGCTGCGGCGGCCGAGGTTTCCTCGAGCAGCTTGTCGGCAGCCACCACGCGCGAGACGAGGCCCGCGCGTTCGGCCTCGGCGGCGTCCATCATGCGGGCGGTGAGGGCGAGGTCCATGGCCTTGGCCTTGCCCACTGCGCGCGGCAGGCGCTGCGTGCCGCCCGCGCCGGGGATGATGCCGAGCTTGATCTCGGGCTGGCCGAACTTCGCGCTGTCGGCCGCGATGATGACGTCGCACATCATCGCCAGCTCGCAGCCGCCGCCCAGCGCGTAGCCGGCCACCGCGGCGATCACGGGCTTGCGCACGCGTCTGATGGTTTCCCAGTTGCGTGTGATGAAGTCGCCCTTGTAGACGTCCATGAAGGTCTTGGGCGCCATCACGGCGATGTCGGCGCCGGCTGCAAAGGCCTTGTCGCTGCCGGTGATGACGACGCAACCGATGCCGTCGTCGGCGTCGAAGGCCAGCAACGCGGCGCCCAGTTCGTCCATCAGCGCGTCGTTGAGCGCGTTGAGCTGCTTGGGCCGGTTCAGCGTGATCCAGCCGCAGGCCAGCGCTTCGGAGGCCTGCGAGACGCGGCGTGTCTCGACCATCAGGTTTTCGTAACTCATGTGGAACGCTCCTCGTGAATCAGCCGACTATACGGAAGCAGTGCACGAAACCTGGCGCTCCGTGGTCTCAAGGCAAGACTCGCCCTGTGGGCAAGTCTGTCAGGAACGGGTAAGCTCGGCGGCCCCGCTGGTTCGTGTTTCGCATTGCATGGGCACCATCTACCGCAAGACTGAAAAAGGCCAGGCTGAAATCGCCACCCGGCAATTCAAGCTGGTGCCACGCCTGCGTTCCGCATTGATCCTGATCGATGGCAAGCGCAACGACGAGGAGCTCCGCAAGCTCATCGCCGCGCAAGCCGAGGAGACGCTGCAGGCCCTGCAGGACGAGGGCTTCATCGAAGTCGCCAGCGTCACGCCCGACAAGCCGGCTGCGAAGTCCACCGGTGCTGCCGCTGGGGCCGCTGCACCGGCCGTGGCGGCGGTCGGACCTGAAGTGCGATCACCCGAAGAGTCGCGCCGCCGCGCGGTGCGCTGGATCACCGACCGCATGGGCCCGCTGGGCGACATGGTGAACATGCGCATCGAGGCGGCCAAGTCGCCGGAAGAACTGCAGGCTGCGCTGCTGTCGGCGCGCAACGTCATTCGAGACCAGCTCGGTGCCGCACGCGCGCTGGAGTTTCAGGACGAGATCATCACGCCGGCCAACATGTCGGGCACGTCCGGGTTCGGCACGACCGGGGCCTGATCCGCGCGAGGAAGACCGACCCTCGCGCAACGCGCGGTCATTTCTGGGCCTGCTCAGGCAGCTCGTCGATCATCAGGTCCAGCCAAGTCTGTTCGTCCTGCACGATGCGAATGCGCACCGGCAGGTATTGCAGCCTCGGGGCGATCCAGACTTCTATGGCGCGGTCACCACTGCGCAGCGCTTCACGCCGCGGCTTCACATGGAAGGCCTGCAGCTCGCCGAAGCGCGTGAACAGCGTTTCCTCGCCGATCACGTCGTAGACGAAGTTCGCGATGTAGCGCGGCAGCGCCAGCGGCAGCACGACGTTTTCGCCGGCACGCAACTTGTGCGGCATGACCGAGAACACATAGGTGAGCTGCACGAACTGGCTGGCCGTGTCCTGCAGGCCCGGCGGACGTGGCACGCGATTGCCGTTGGCCAGCTGCACCTCGGTGTCGTCGAACCTCATGCCGGCGCGCCGAGGTGACCCGAAAGCCACCTTGGTCTCTTGGTCGTAGCGCCGCGGGGCCAGGCCGGTGGGCGTGACGACGCCGTCGCTGCTCATGCGCCAAGTGGCCAGCGGCGCGAACCGGGGGCCGACGAAAAGGTCGACGTGCACCTGGTAGCGCTCGCCCGCATGCAGCCACTCGACTTGCGCGGTGCCATGCACCTCGCCCTGCCATTGGCCGGTGAATACGTAGTGGATGCGCGTCGAGGCCGGCCAAGCGAAGCCGGTGCCGGGCTGCGATGCCGCGCTCGAAGCAGCAGACGTGGCCGACGCGGCGCTTGCGGCTTGCGCGACGGCAGGCGTTGCGGGCGGTGGTGCAGACAGTGGTGTAGAGGCAGGCTCAGCCAGCGCCGACGCAGCCTCGGCCACCAACGGTGGTGCGGTGGGCTCGGGGGTCGGGGTCGGCTCGGGTGCCGACGCGGCGGCTTGCTGTGCCTCGGGCAGCGGAGTGGCCGCCCGTCTTGCCGGCCGCTTCTTGCGCGGAGGTGTCGCTGCAGGCGCAGGCGTGGCGCTGGGCGGCGGCGCATCGGCGACGGCCAGCGTGCGCACGTAGGTCGCCTGCAGCCGCGGCGGCACCTGCGCAGCCTCGTGCAACTGCGCCAGGCGGCTGGCGAAGCGTTCGCTCAGCAGCAGATGGACCACCCCCACCGCCAGTACCAGCGCCACGAAGGCTGCGCGGCGCCGCAGCGGTTTCATGGGGGCGCGCGAGGCTTTCAGAGGGGTTGCGCCGCCGTCAACGCGGCCCCAGCCATGCGGCGCGGCGTTTGTTCACGGCGTGGCCCACCTGGGTGTGGGGGCCGAGGCTCACGGTGCCCTGCGCCGTGCTCGTGGTGGGCAACGTGAGGTGCTGCAGCCGGCCATCGCGTGCGGCCAGCAACGGCAGGGGCTGATCGAAGGCGCGCAGCAGCACCAGGTCGTCGAGCTTGCGCAGCCGCCAGTCCCCCAACGCGATGAGCTCGTCACCCGCGGCCAAGCCGGCGGCTTCGGCGGCGCTGCCGCGCAACACCGACTGCACCTTGAGGCTGCCGCCCGCCTCGTTCACACGTGCCCCCAGGCGCTGCACCGCGGTGGGCGCATCCTGCTTCCACGCCACGCCATGGGTTTCGAGCAGGGCGGCCAACGGCAATTCGCCGGTGCCATGCACCCAGGCACCGATCTCGCGGCGGTAGCTGCGTTTGCCGACCTCCTGCAGTGCAGCCAGGATGTCGGCCTCGTCGATCGGGCCGCCCTTGCTGTGCTGCCACAAGGCTTGCAGCACGGCGTCGAGCGTGCCCTTGCCTTCGCCGCGCAAGGTGAGGTCCAGCGCAAGAGCCACCAGCGAACCCTTGGTGTAGTAGCTCACCGTCGCGTTGCTGGTGTTCTCGTCGGGCCGGTAGTACTTGACCCAGGCGTCGAAGCTCGCCTGCGCGACGCTTTGCACCTGGCGCCCTGGCGTGCCTTGCACCTGGTTCACCGTCTTGGCCACCAGCTTGAGGTAACGCGCTTCGTCGATGAGCCCGGCACGCACGAGGAAGATGTCGTCGTAGTACGACGTGAAGCCCTCAAAGAACCACAGCAGCTGCGTGTAGTTCTCGCGCGTGTAGTCGTAGGGCGCGAGCTCGCGAGGCTTCAGTCGCTTGACGTTCCAGGTGTGGAAGTACTCGTGGCTGATGAGGCCCAGCAGCGTCACGTAGCCGTCGGGCGTGCCTTGCATGCCCAGCCGTGGCAGGTCGCGACGGTTGGCGATGAGTGCAGTGCTGGCGCGGTGCTCGAGCCCGCCATAGCCGTCGTCCACCGCGTTGAGCAGGAAGACGTAGCGCTTGAAGGGGGGCTTGGTGCCGTCCGGGTGCCAGAAGGCGATCTGTGCCTCGCAGATCTTGCGCGTGTCGGCCAGCAGCCGCTTGCCGTCGAAGCCCGGCATCGCGCCGGCCACCACGAACTCGTGCGCCACGCCAGCCGCCTTGAATTCGCCGCGCCAGAAGCGGCCCAGCTCCACCGGCTGGTCAACCAGCTCGTCGTAGTCGGCTGCTTCATACAGCCCGCGGCCGCCTGACTTGCTGGGCGTGAGCGCGGTGGCCACTTCCCAGCCGCGAGGCAGGCTGCCGATGTGCACTTCGTGCGGGGCGTTCTCTCGGCCATGCACACGAAGGAACACGCTGGTGCCGTTGAAGAAGCCACGCCGTGCATCGAGCCAGGCGGCGCGCACCGAGGTGTCGAAGGCGTAGACGAGGTAGCTCACCGTCAGTGTGCCGCGCCCGTCGCAATGCGCCACCCACGTGGACTTGTCGCGCTGCGACAGCCTCACGGGACGGTTGCCCTGCTTGGCCTCGAACTGCGACAAGTGGCGCGCGAACTCGCGCACGAGGTAGCTGCCAGGGATCCATACCGGCAGGCTCAGCACCTGTTCGGCCTCGGGCTCGGGCAGCTTGAGCGTGACGCGATACAGGTGCGCGTGGGCGTCGAAAACGTCGATGCGGTATCGGATCATGGTGATGGAAGTTCAACTGCCGGCAGCAGCGAGGAAGCAGCACAGCGCGGCCAAGGCCGTGAGCCGGAAGCGCAGCGTGAGCCACGCCGCGGCGCCCGCCGATGCATAGCCTTTGCGGTCTATCAGATAGCAGCCGATGAGTGCAAGGCCTTGCAGCACGAGGCCAGCGTAAGCGGGCATCACGACTGCAATCCATGCCACGAAGGTGAACAGCGCGCTCCATGCGAACGGCGTTGGCGAAGGCACGGTCTGCCTCATGGCCAGACCCCATTGCGCACCAGCGAGGAAAGAGACGATCAATGCGGCGTACTTGGCCAATGCGTCCACCACGTACGGATGCGCATCAGGCCGCACCAGCCACACGAGCAACGCGCCCAGTACGAAGGGTGACAGCCCTGCATAGGCGAGCCGCGCAGCGACCGGGTTGGGCGACGTGAGGGTGGAGTTGTTGTGTTGCGCGGGCGAACGGGCCAGGGCGGTCACGGCGGGGCGGCAGGTCGTTTGAGAAGACGGCGATTGTCGCTGCTGCCCGCGAACGAGGGTCTGCGCGGCGCCGGTGCGATGCATCCATCGCCCAAGGGTGAACGTAGAGCTGCTCACGGGGCCGGGATCGTGACGAGCGTCTTTGGTTGCGCCAATCGTTGCAAATTCAGGAATGGTTGGTTCGCGCTTTTGCGATTTATCTTCGAATCCGTGAATTCTAAAGTTATGCCCATGGACGACGCCGGATGCGCATCCACCGACGCCAGCCCACCCAACCTACCAACCCGGATGTGCCAAAGGAAATGTCATGAACAAGCTGTCTGCCACCGTTGCCACCCTTCTCGTCGCTGTTGCTGCCACGAGCGCTCAAGCCGCCGACCCCAAGCCTGAGGACTACGGCGTTTTCCTGGCCCCGCAGACCCAGAACACGCAAAACCGTGAAGCGGTGCGTGCCCAGGTTCAGGAACGCACTCGCACCGAGAGCTGGTACGCCGAGCGCAACCCCGCCAACAGCGGCGTGTTCCTGCCCACCACGCAACAGCAACAAGTGAGCGAGCCGGTGCGTGCCCAGGCTGCGAAGGCTCGTGCCGACGTGCGCGCCGAATACAACCCGGCCGACTACGGCGTGTTCCTGGCCCCTGCTGCCAAGGAAGCCCAGCCGCAATACGCGCAAGCCAAGTAATGGTGACTTGTGACCGGTGAGCAGTGACCGGTCAATGCAAAAAAGCCCCGGTACCTTGTGGTGCCGGGGCTTTTGTTTTGTTGGTGACCGGTCACTGCCCGCCGATCACAAGTCACTACCTCACGCTTCGCGTCTGAGCGCGGGGAACAGGATCACGTCGCGGATGTTGGGTGAGTCGGTAAGCAGCATCATCAGCCGGTCGATGCCGATGCCGCAGCCGCCGGTGGGCGGCAGGCCGTATTCGAGCGCGCGGATGTAGTCGGCGTCGTAGTACATCGCCTCCTCGTCGCCGGCCTCCTTGTTGGCGGCCTGCGCTGCAAAGCGGGCCGCCTGGTCTTCGGGGTCGTTGAGCTCGGAGAAGCCGTTGCCGAACTCGCGGCCGGTGATGAAGAGCTCGAAGCGCTCGGTGATCGACGGGTTGGTGTCCGATGCACGGGCCAGCGGCGACACCTCGACGGGGTAGTCGATGATGAAAGTGGGCTGCCAGAGCTTTTCTTCGACGGCTGCTTCGAACAGCCCGAACTGCAGCTCGGCCAGCGACCAATGTGCCGGCGGTTCCTCACCCAGAGCCTTGAGCCTGTCGTGCAACACCTGGGCGTCACCGGCCTCGGCTTCCGTGAGCCCTGCATGCTTCACCAGCGAATCGCGCACCGACAGCCGCGCGAACGGTGCTTCAAGGTCCACTTCCTGGCCCTGGTAGGTCACGTGCGCCGACCCGGTGGCCTTGCGTGCAGCGTGCCGCAGCAGCGCTTCCGTGTAGTCCATCAGGTCGTGGTGGTTCCAGTAGGCCGCATAGAACTCCATCATCGTGAACTCGGGGTTGTGGCGCACCGAGATGCCTTCGTTGCGGAAGTTGCGGTTGATCTCGAACACCCGCTCGAAGCCGCCCACCACCAGTCGCTTGAGGTAGAGCTCCGGCGCAATGCGCAGGAACATCTCCTGGTCGAGCGCGTTGTGGTGCGTGACGAATGGCTTGGCATTGGCGCCGCCAGGAATGGGGTGCAGCATCGGCGTTTCCACTTCGAGGAAACCGTGCTCGACCATGAACTGGCGGATCGATGCGATGGCCTTGCTGCGTGCGGCGAATCGAGCGCGCGCCTGCTCGTCCATGATCAGGTCGACGTAGCGTTGGCGGTACTTCAGTTCCTGGTCGGACATGCCGTGGAACTTGTCGGGCAGCGGGCGCAGGCTCTTGGTGAGCAGGCGGATCGACGACACCTTGATGGTCAGCTCGCCGGTCTTGGTCTTGAACAGCGTGCCTTCGCAACCGAGGATGTCGCCCAGGTCCCAGTGCTTGAACGCGTTGAGGGTATCCATGCCCACGCCGTCGGCCGTCACGTAGACCTGCAACCGGCCCGAGCCGTCCTGCAGGGTGGCGAAGCAGGCCTTGCCCATGACCCGCTTGAGCATCATGCGCCCCGCGATGCTGGCGCTGATAGGGTGCGCCTCCAGCTCCTCGTTGGTCTTGCCCTCGTGCAGGCGGTGCAGGTCGGCTGCGTGGTCGCTCGGCTTGAAGTCGTTGGGGAACGCCACGCCCTGGGCGCGAATGGCGGCGAGTTTTTCGCGGCGCTCGGCGATCAGCTGGTTGTCGTCGGCGGCAACGGGGGCGGGCTGCTGGTGGGGCGTGGAAGTCATCTTCAACTCGTTGAATTTGCTGGCAATTTTAGGCTGGGGAGTGCAGTGCCCCGGTAAACTTGCCGATTTGCCCCGTTGCGCTCGAATGGGCGCATGGTCTTTCCGATGAGAGCACCGCACCCGATCACTGACCGCAAGATCCGCTTCGCCCTGGTGGGATGCGGTCGCATCTCGAAGAACCACGTCGCCGCGCTGGAGCGCCATGGCGAACGCGCCGAGCTGGTGGCGGTGTGTGACAACAAGCCTGAGGTGCTGGCGGCGACAGTGGCCGCCACGGGTGCCCAGGGCTATGCATCACTCGATGCGATGCTGGCTGCAACCGATGCCGATGTCGTAGTGCTCGCCACGCCCAGCGGCCTGCATCCGCGGCAGGCCATCAAGGTGGCGCAAGCCGGGCGCCACGTGCTCACCGAAAAACCCATGGCCACCAAGTGGGACGAAGGCATGGCCATGGTGCGTGCCTGTCGGGATGCGGGCGTGAAGCTTTTCGTCGTGAAGCAGAACCGCCTGAACGCGACGATGCAGGTGCTCAAGCGTGCCATCGACGAAGGCCGCTTCGGGCGCATCGTGATGGCCAACGTCAACGTGTTCTGGACGCGCCCGCAGAGCTATTACGACGACGCGCCCTGGCGCGGTCGCTGGGACCTGGACGGCGGCGCGTTCATGAACCAGGCCAGCCACTACGTGGACATGGTGGACTGGCTGATCGGCCCGGTCGATAACGTGCACGCCTACACCGCCACGCTGGCGCGCAACATCGAAGCCGAAGACACCGGCGTGATGTCGTTGCGGCTGCGATCGGGCGCGTTGGCCTCGATCAACGTGACCATGCTCACGCACGGCAAGAATTTCGAAGGCAGCATCACGCTGCTGGGCGAACGCGGCACGGTGCGCATCGGCGGTGTGGCGGTCAACGAGATCCAGCACTGGGAATTCGACGAGCCGCGGCCTGAGGACGCCGACATCAAGAATACGAACTACGCCACGCCGTCGGTCTATGGCTTCGGCCACCCGCTGTACTACGACAACGTGATCCGCACGCTGCGCGGCGAGGCGAACGCCGAGGTCGATGGCTACGAGGGCCTGCGTTCGCTGGAAGTCATCATCGCTGCCTACCGCTCTGCGCGTGACGGCGTGCGCGTGGGCCTGCCTCTGGTGTTCTGACCATGGCCTACTGGAAGCACGACAGCGCCATCGTCGACGAGGGCGCGCAACTTGGTGAGGGCACCAAGGTCTGGCACTTCTGCCACGTGAGCGCCGGCGCGCGCATCGGCGAGCGCTGTGCGCTGGGACAGAACGTCTTCGTCGGCAACGATGTGAACGTCGGCCACAACGTGCGCATCCAGAACAACGTGTCGGTGTACGACGCGGTGACGCTGGAAGACGACGTGTTCTGCGGCCCGAGCATGGTGTTCACCAACGTCTACAACCCGCGCGCCGCGGTGCCACGCAAGAACGAATACCGCCGCACGCTGGTGAAGCAGGGCGCCACGTTGGGGGCCAACTGCACCATCGTTTGTGGGGTGACGATCGGCCGCCATGCCTTCGTGGGCGCAGGCGCCGTGGTACAGAAGGACGTGCCGGACTTCGCCCTCGTGGTGGGTGTGCCGGCGCGGCGCATCGGCTGGATGAGCTGCCATGGCGAGCGTCTTGCGCTGCCGGCCAAAGGTGAGGGTGAAGCCGCTTGCCCTGCCACTGGTGAACGCTACCGCTTGAGCGGCGACACGCTGCAACTGCTGGGCTGACGACACATGCAATTCATCGACCTCAAGTCGCAGTACGCGGCGCTCAAGCCTGCCATCGACGCGCGCATCCAGCGGGTGCTCGACCACGGCCAGTACATCATGGGCCCCGAAGTCAAGGAGCTCGAAGAGGCGCTGGCTGCCTACACCGGTGCCAAGCACTGCATCACGGTGGCCAGTGGCACCGAGGCCTTGCTCATCGCATTGATGGCGCTGGACCTGAAGCCCGGCGATGAGGTCGTGACCACGCCATTCACCTTTGCCGCTACTGCCGAGATGATCGTGCTGCTGGGCGGCAGGCCGGTGTTCGTGGACATCGAGCCCGACACCTGCAACATCGACGCCTCGTTGATCGAAGCCGCCATCACGCCGCGCACTCGTGCCATCATGCCGGTGAGCCTGTACGGCCAGGTGGCCGACATGGATGCCATCAATGCGATCGCCGCGCGTCACGGCCTGCCGGTGATCGAAGACGCCGCGCAGAGTTTCGGTGCCAGCTACAACGGTCGCAAGAGCTGCAACCTCTCCACCTTCGGCTGCACCAGCTTCTTCCCGAGCAAGCCGCTGGGCTGTTATGGCGACGGCGGCGCCATCTTTACCAGTGACGACGCGTTGGCCCAGGCTTGTCGCGAACTGCGCGTGCATGGCCAGAGTGCTCGCTACACGCACACGCGCGTCGGCGTGGGCGGGCGCATGGACACGCTTCAATGCGCGGTGGTGCTGGCCAAGCTGGAGCGTTTCGAATGGGAGCTGCAGCAGCGGCTGGCCATCGGTGCGCGATATCAAGAGTTGCTGGTGGCAGTGCCGGCCGTGCAGCAATTGGCGGTGCGTAGCAATCGCGACTGCGTGTGGGGTCAGTACACCGTGTTGGTGACCGCGCGCGCGCGCGTACAGGCCGCGCGCGCGCGCGTACAGGCTGCGTTGCAGGAAGCGGGTATCCCGACCGCGGTGCACTACCCGAAGCCTCTGCATTGCCAGCCGGCTTATGCGACGTTCGCGCCAGTGTGGGCCTTGCCACACAGCGAAACAGCAGCAGAGCGCGTGTTGAGTTTGCCGATGAGCGCGGATCTCTGCCGGAATGACCAAGATCTCGTCGTCAATGCCTTGGTCGCCGCGTGCTTGGCATTTCGCTGAAGCATGGATCCTTCACGGATGCTTGTACCGCTTCGTACTCTCCTGGGCTATGCAGTCTCGCGAGGTGTTCCAGGGCTTGCTTCTATGGCGTTGACGCTGGCGTGCGTACATACGCTTGTGCCAGAAGACTATGCGCGCTTTTCTCTGACGTTGCTGCCGGTGCTTCTCGCAGCGGGCTTCATCAGCAGTCTCACTGGTCAGGCAATGCTGCGTCATGGCGATGAGCTCACGCCGCATGCCCGCCGCCAGGGGTTGGTAGCAGTGCCTCTGGCGTTTTCTGCATTAACGGCACCGCTCGCGTTCGCTTTCATGCCTGAGCGGACCGCAAGCACAGCAGTAGTCGCCCTCATGCTGCTTCCATTGATGGCGTTGGCTGACACACGACGTAGCCTGCTCATCGCACGCGGCCAGGTGGTCCTTGTACTGCGTTTGGATCTGTCCAGAGGACTGTTTGCATTGGCGCTGGCACTGATGGGGTTCGCATTTGCCGGGCCTTGGCCGGCGGTACCGGTTGGGGCTCAAGTGCTAGCGGTAGCCGCGGCATTGCTGCTTGTTCCTCTCACTCCATTGCTAGCGACGCGAAGGGGCAACGTCGAGTCAAGGCGTGTTGACCGGCGCTACTTGAGTTACGGGTTGCTCTTCGCTTTATGGAGCCTGTTGGTTGGCGCACTATCGCTCGCGGAGCGCCATATCGTCGAACGCGGCCTAGGCTTGGCCGCAAGTGGTGCGTATGCGGCAAAGGCAGATGCGATTGGCGCGGTCTGCAGCGCGATTGGCGGTGTGGTTGGCTCGGCTCTGATGCCTCACTATCTGGCTGTGGCACGCGAACAGGCCGGTGTTTCGATGAAACGCTTGTTGCGTGCTGGATGGGCCGCGACGTCATGTGCCGCAATGCTTTGCCTTGCGCTCGTTGGCTTTGCGACAGCGATGCCCATTCCGACCATTTCCTCCATGTTCGGGGACGATCTTCCTACGGCTCTTGCTCTGGTGATAGCCGCATCGCTGTGGTTGCTCGCAGTCTTTGTGCACAAACCTCTGGAACTTGGCGGCCGGACCGGCCACATGCTACTGCTGTGCGCGGGCGCGGCATTCTTGTTTGTCTTGCTAGCCTGGCCACTGATGCAGTGGTGGGGGGCAACTGGCGTCGCGTTGGCCAAGGCCATCGCCGGCGCTGCCTATGTTGCCTCTGTGGCGCTTGTGCCCGTGAAATCGACGCCGAGATCGGGATGAATGCTGATCAGGTCAATCGCGCTGCCCACGGCCCACGAGAGGCGCGTTTCGCGGTCGTTCTGCTGAATTGGAACGGCGCAAGCGACACGCTGGCCTGCCTTGATTCGCTGCGTGCAGCTGAGCCGTTGGCCCTGCCTGTGGTGGTGGACAACGGTTCTTCTGACGACTCGGTGCCACAGCTACGGGTGAGCTTCGCAGCGGCGGGCGCACGGTGGCGTGAGATCAGACTGGAAGACCTTGCTGGGGGGGCTCTGGCATGGCAAGACCCGCAGGCGGTTCTCCTTCTGAGTCCGGAGAACCTGGGCTTCGCGCGGGGTTGTAATCAAGGTCTGCGAGTTGCGCAGGCGATGGGGGCGGATGTGACCGTCTTCCTCAACAACGATACGGTGGTCGAACCCGGCGCTCTGAGCAGATTGGTCGCCCGGCTACGTGCCGAGCCGAAAATCATGGCCACGTTGCCGCTGATAGGGATCTTCGGCACAGACAAGACTTGGAACGCTGGTGGTCGGATCTGGCGTGTGGGCTTGCGGCGCTATCACTTTGCTGGGGCGCCTTTGGCTCGCGCCCGTCAGGCGAGTGAACTCGAATGCAGCTTCATGACGGGATGTTGCTTCGCTGTGCGAACCGAGCAGATGGTGGCGCGAGAAGGGTTCTCGGAACGCTTTTTCTTTGGCGAAGAAGACTTCGAACTGAGCCTTTGGATGAGAGATCAGGGCCTTCACGCCCTCTGCCTCACGGATGCACTTGTCTGGCACAAGGTGGGCGCCAGTATCAACCGAGCCTCTGGCCCGCATGCTGAACGTCGCGCATTCGCGCACTATCTCAATCGCTTCATTCATATGCGTTTGCGCCTCGGGCGGCCGCTTTGGGATGCCTGGGTTGTGCTCTATCTCCCCTACATCCTCATCCTGCTGTGGCGAGCAGGCTTGGTGGGGCCCACGGGCTGGAGCAGCTTCGTCAGCGCGTTGTGGCGATTGGCAACCCGTTTGGACGGGGTCGACCGCACAACCTTCGAGGCGTTGATGTCCGGACGTCGTGACCTCCCCGCCATGGATGGGCGAGCCTCATGAAAGCCGCACCAAGTAGCGTTCCTGTGCTCCCGTGGGTTTGCCGGCTATGCGGCTACCGAGGTCTGTTTGCTCGGTACTCCGTCGCCGAGATGATGTTTGGCACGGGGGAGACTTTTGAATACGTGCAGTGCCCCGGTTGCGAGTGCCTTCAGATCACCGAGGTTCCCGCCAACCTTGGTAGCCACTACGGGAGCTCGTACTACTCCTACCATCCCCGCAGTCGGCCGCATGGGCTGGCAGGTCGCTTGGTGCGGGCTCGCAACAGGCATTTGCTGGGACGCTTCGACCCACTGGGACGCTGGTTTGCACATTGGCGGCCGTATCCGGCACTTGCTAGCCTTGGCCCGCTGCATTTGCGTGGTGACGAGAGAATTCTGGACGTGGGCGCGGGTGGCGGGGAGCTGCTACTCGCGTTGCAGGATGCAGGCTTTCGCAATCTGCTGGGCATCGATCCCTTCATTCCCCGTGATCTCGAGCTTGGGAACGGCCTCGTCATTCGCAACTGCAGCATCGATGATGTCGATGGCAGCTGGGACGTCGTCATGTTCCACCATTCGCTGGAGCACATGTCTGACCAGGCCTCTGCAATGAGCGCCGCCGCACGGTTGCTCGCTCCTGGGGGGTGTTGCGTCGTGCGCATTCCAACCGTCAGCAGCTGGGCTTGGCGCCACTACGGGGTGCATTGGGCCCAGCTCGACGCCCCGCGCCACCTTTGGCTCCACTCACGGCGCAGTCTCACGTTGGTGGCAGACGGTGCGGGGCTACACGTGGACCGGATGGAGTGCGACTCAACGGCATTCCAGTTCTGGGCCAGCGAGCAATACCGCCATGGACTCGCGCTGGTCAACGAACACACTCGCACCCTTCAGCCGGCGCCAAATCTCTTCGAACATGCCACCCTGGCCGGCTATACACGCCGTGCTGCCGAACTCAACAACATCGGCGAAGGCGATCAGCTCGTTGCCTGGATGACCAGAGCCTGAGCAGCTGACGATGTGCAGGAACTACAAAACCAAGTCACGCTCGCACGTTGCCTTGCCTCATCCGAAAGCCAGTGCACTTGCAGTCTCGCGACCACATTCTCGAGGCGAGCCAGCCTCGCGAGGCGAAGCCGGCGAGTGGGTATTGTCATGATGCGCATCGCATTGCTCGGGCCGGCCAGCTCTATCCACCTGCAGCGCTGGGCGCGCGCGTTGGCGGACCGTGGCCACGCGGTGTGTGTGTTGACGCAGCACCCTTGCAAGCCAGCTTTGCTGCCGGAGTCAGCGGAAGTTATCGTGCTGCCGCATCGCGGGATGCCGGGTTACTTTCTCAATGCGTGGAGTGTGCGTTGTGCGCTGCGGCGCTGGCGTCCCGATGTTCTCAACGCACACTATGCAAGCGGCTACGGCACTACTGCCGCACTGTGCGGTGTTCGTCCACTGCTGCTGTCTGTGTGGGGCAGCGATGTGTACGACTTTCCATACGAAGGTCGCATAAAGGGCGCGCTCATTCGCTTCAATCTTCGCCGCGCGACGTTGATCGCAAGTACCAGCCAGGCCATGGCGATGCAGGTGCGCCGTTTGATACCGCGCATCGAGAGCATTGTTGTGACGCCGTTTGGTGTTGATTTGTCTCAATTCGTGCCCGACTTCAACGCGCGTGACGACAGCCACGTGACGCTTGGCACAGTCAAGACGCTCGCACCGAAATATGGAATCGACCTGCTGCTGCGGGCGTTCGCCGGGGTGCAGAAAGACGTGCGATTGCGAGGGGTGGCGCAACCGTGCAGGCTGCTTGTCGTTGGCAGTGGCGAGCAGGAATCAGATCTGAAGGAACTCGCGCGGGAGCTCGGCATCGCAGAGGCAACGACCTTTGTCGGAGCTGTACCGCATGCCGATGTGCCTCGGTGGCTGAACAAGCTGGATATCTATGCGGCGCCGAGCCGCCTCGATAGCGAGAGTTTTGGTGTTGCCGTGATCGAAGCCAGCGCCTGCGGCCTTCCGGTGGTTGTTTCCGATGTGGGTGGGCTTCCAGAGGTCGTGTTGGATGGCGATACCGGTTTTGTCGTGCCGCGCGACGACGTTGATGCGTTGCAGGCCGCCTTGACGCGCCTCGTGCTGGACGGAACGCTTCGTGCGAGGCTTGGCGGTCGCGGTCGCGAGCGCGTTTTGCAAACTTATGACTGGGCGCACAGCGTGGAAACCATGGAAAAGGCATATCGTCAGGCAGCTACAAGAGCCGCCCCCCGATGATCCTCAGCATGTGACATTGCCCATTGGCCCATCTGCCGCGCCGTCGAAGACTAGCCGCAGTGATTGCCCCGTGGCAGGATTTCACGCCGTGACCGATTGCGCCGTTGCGACCGACGGATCACGGACGACGATGCCCCGCTGCGCATTCGAGAATTACGCATGAACATCATCACCGTTGTGGGGGCCCGCCCGCAATTCATCAAGGCTGCAGCCGTGAGTGCCGTCCTTGTCCGTGAAGGCGCAAGCGAACGCCTCCTGCACACTGGCCAGCATTTCGATGACAACATGTCCGAGGTCTTTTTCCGTGAGCTGGGCATTCCCGCACCTACATGGAATCTTGGCATCGGCGGTGGGTCGCATGGGCAGATGACCGGAGCCCAACTTGCCGGTATCGAACAGTTGCTGCTGGCAGAGAAACCCGATGCCGTGCTCGTGTACGGCGACACCAACTCCACGCTCGCCGGTGCGCTGGCAGCGGCCAAACTGCACATTCCTGTGGCCCATGTCGAGGCCGGCCTGCGCTCGTTCAACCGGCACATGCCCGAGGAGATCAATCGCGTACTGGTCGATCACATCAGCCGCTGGCTGTTTGCGCCCACCGACACGGCGATGCGCAACCTCGCCCACGAGGGCCTCGCCAACGATACCTGCATGCTGGTGGGCGACGTGATGCTCGACGCCTCGCTGCGGTTCCGCAACCGTGCGCAAACCCACTCGTCAGTGCTCGACAGGCTGGGCGTGGTGAAGGGCGAGTTCGTGCTTGTCACCGTACATCGTGCCGAAAACACCGACGACCCGGCGCGGCTCGATGTGATCCTGCGGGCGCTCACGCAAGTGGCTGCCAGCCGCGACATCGTCTGGCCCGTGCATCCCCGCACGCGCAAGGCGATCCAGGCGCGCGGTGCGGCGCTGCTGGCCAGCGGCCGCGCGAGGCTGATCGACCCGGTCGGCTATCTCGACATGGTCATGCTCGAAAGCAGCGCGTGCGCGATCGCCACCGACTCGGGCGGTGTGCAGAAGGAAGCGTTCTTCTTCCAGGTGCCGTGCATCACGCTTCGTGACGAAACCGAATGGGTCGAACTCGTTCAGCTGGGCTGGAACCGGCTGGCGCCGCCGCTGGACGCCGATGGTGTCGCGGCAGCGATCGTTTCAGCCATCGGTACACGCGGCCGTGAAGAGCACCCCTATGGTGACGGCCAAGCCTCTCAGCAGATCGTCGACCGCATGCGGGGTGACGTCGGCTCGTGAACATCCTCTACATCAACCACTACGCGGGTGGGCCGGCCTACGGCATGGAGTTCCGGCCCTACTACCTGGCGCGTGAATGGGTGCGCGCCGGACATCAGGTAACCATCGTCGCTGCCTCGCAGTCGCATGTGCGCAGCAAGCAGCCGGTGGTCGGCGATGAGGCTTTCCGCGAAGAATGGATCGACGGCATCCGCTTCGTCTGGTGTGCCACGCCCGGTTACCACGGCAACGGCGTGGGCCGGGTCGTCAACATCTTTGCCTTCTTGCGGCGGCTGCGCCAGTGGCGCACCTGGCTCAACGGAATCCCCGACGTGGTGATCGCGTCATCGACTTACCCGCTGGACATCTACGTGGCGCGAGGCATTGCGCGCCATCACCGCGCCAAACTCGTGTGGGAAGTGCATGACCTGTGGCCGCTGTCGCCCATCGAGCTGGGCGGCATGTCGCGGCGGCACCCGTTCATCATGCTGCTGCAGCATGCAGAGAACACGGCCTGCCGCAATGCCGATGTGGTGGTGTCGATGCTGCCGCGCGCCGACGAGCACCTGTGCTCGCATGGTATGGCCGAGGGAAAGTTCGTCTACGTGCCCAACGGAATCGACCCGGACGAGTGGTCTGATGACGTAGCCGCGGCACTGCCGCAAGCCCATGCGCAGGCCATTGTCACGGCCCGTGCGCAGGGACATCTGATCGTTGCCTATGCCGGCGCGCACGGCATCGCCAATGCGCTGCACTCGATGCTCGACGCTGCAGCCCAGTTGCGCGATCAACCCGTGACGCTGCTGATGGTGGGTACCGGTCCGGAGAAGGAAGCCCTGCGCACGCGCGCGGCTGCCGAGTCGCTGCACAACGTGAAGGTGCTGGACGCCGTGCCGAAGGCGGCCATTCCTGTGCTGCTGCGCTCGGTCGACGTGTTGTACATCGGCCTGCAGCGCCAGTCGCTGTTCCGCTTCGGCATCAGCCCGAACAAGCTGATGGACTACATGATGGCCGCGCGACCGGTGATCTGCGCGATCGAAGCCGGCAACGACCCAGTTGGCGAGGCCGGCTGTGGTTTCTCCATCGCCGCTGAAGACGCGACGGCGCTGGCCGAGGCGATACGGCACCTGGGCCGCACGGCGCCCGAAGAACGTGAGCGGATGGGCAGCGCCGGCCGGCAGTACGTCGAGTCGCATCACGTCTATCCGGTACTGGCCCGGCGCTTCCTGGCGGCGCTGCAGAGCTAACCATGACGAGCGGCGACCAGCAAGAGCTCGAGGCGATTCGCGAGCGCTATCGTCGGCGCGAGTCGATCGAGCCACAGCGGTATGCGCCCCTGAGTGCCGACGTCGTGCTTCGCGTGCTCGAGCGCAACCGCTCGATGGCCGAGCTGCTGCGGGCCGCGGGGCACACCACGCTGGCCGGGCTCGACGTTCTTGAAGTCGGCTGCGGCACCGGCAACAACCTGCTGGAGCTGTTGCTGCTCGGTGCCGAGCCCGGCCGGCTGGCCGGCAACGACTTGCAGCCAAACCGGCTGGCGCTGGCGCGTGAGCGCTTGCCGGCCGCGACCACGCTGCACTGCGGCGATGCCACCGCACTGCAACTGCAAGACGCGTCGCTGGACATCGTCGTGCAGTTCACGGTGTTCAGCTCCATCCTCGATGCCACCCTGCAGCAGCGCCTGGCGCAAGCCATGTGGCGATGGCTCAAGCCCGGCGGCGCCGTGCTCTGGTATGACTTCACCTACGACAACCCCCGCAATCGCGATGTGCGGGGAGTGCCACTGCGCCGCATCCGCGAGCTGTTTCCTCAGGCGCGGATCAGCGCGCGCCGCGTGACGCTGGCTCCGCCGCTGGCGCGCCAGCTCTGCCGCGTGCACCCTCCGCTCTACACTTTGGCCAACGCACTGCCCATGCTGCGCACGCATGCACTGTGCTGGATCGCGAAGCCGCTGCCGCAAGCACCACGATGACCCCATCTTTCTTGCCTTTTGCACTGCCCGAGATCGGCGACGAAGAGATCGCCGAGGTGGTGGACACGCTGAGGTCCGGCTGGGTGACCACCGGCCCGAAGGCCAAGCGCTTCGAGCAGGCGTTCACTGAGTTCCTGGGGGATCCGTCACTCGAATCCATCGCCGTCAATTCGGCCACCGCCGGCCTGCACCTCGCGCTCGAGGCGCTGGGCATCGGCGCTGGTGACGAGGTCATTACCACCACGCATACCTTCACCGCCACGGCCGAAGTGGTGCGCTACCTGGGCGCCGACGTCAAGCTGGTGGACATCGACCCCACCACGCTGAACATCGACCCCAAGGCCGTGGAAGCGGCCATCACGCCGCGCACCAAGTGCATCATGCCCGTGCACTACGCGGGCCTGGCGGCCGACATGCCGGCGATCTTGGCCATTGCACGCAAGCACGGCCTCAAGGTGGTGGAAGACGCCGCACACGCGCTCCCCACCACTGTGGGCGGTCAGCTGGTGGGCACGCTGCAAAGCGACGCCACCGTCTTCAGCTTCTACGCCAACAAGACCATCACCACCGGCGAAGGCGGCATGCTGGTCACCCGCGACCCGGAGCTTGCCAAGCGTGCGAAGGTGATGCGCCTGCACGGCATGAACCGCGATGCGTTCGACCGCTTCACCGCCAAGGTGCCGAGCTGGTACTACGAGATCGTGGCGCCGGGGTTCAAGTACAACCTCACCGACATTGCCGCGGCATTGGGGCTGCAGCAGCTCAAGCGTGCGCATGCCTTCCAGCAGAAGCGCGAGGCGCTGGCCGCGCAATACCGTGAGGCGCTGGCCGGCCTGCCGCTGGTGCTGCCGCCCGAGCCGGCCGAAGGCGAGGTGCACTCGTGGCACTTGTGCGTGGTGCGGCTGGCCGGCGATGCGCCGGTCACGCGCGACGTGTTCATCGAGCGGTTGTTTGCTGCCGGCATCGGCTGCAGCGTGCACTACATCCCACTGCACCTGCACCCCTACTGGCGTGAACGCTACGGCCTGCAGCCGCAGCAGTTTCCGCACAGCCAGCGAGCGTATGAGCGCATGGTGAGCTTGCCGCTCTACACCCGCATGACTGAGGCCGACGTACAGCGCGTTGCGGCTGCCGCACGCGAAGCGCTGCTGACCCGCTGACGCGCGCGTGATGGCCAAGCGGTTGATGGACATGCTGTTCGCAAGCATCGGCTTGCTGGTGCTGTTGCCGCTGCTGCTGGCCATCGCCGTGTGGATCAAGCTCGATTCGCCGGGGCCTGTGTTCTTTCGCCAGGAAAGGGTGGGGCGCCATGGGCGGCTCTTCCGCATCCACAAGTTCCGCACGATGGTGAGCGACGAAGCCCTGGCGCACCGCCAGATCACCGTGGGGGCGGACCCACGCATCACCCGTGCCGGGCAATGGCTGCGCCACAGCAAGCTCGACGAACTGCCGCAGTTCATCGACGTGCTGCGCGGCGACATGAGCCTGGTGGGCCCGCGCCCCGAAGTGCCACGCTACGTGGCGCAATACCCCGCGGCGTTGCGCGACAAGGTGCTTTCAGTGCGCCCCGGCATCACGGACTTGGCCTCACTCGAATTCCGCCGCGAAAGCGAATTGCTGGCGCAGGCCGCCGACCCCGAGCGTGAATACGTCGAAGTGGTGATGCCGCAGAAGCTGCGATACGCCGCGCAATACGTCGACGAAGCGTCGCTGGCCACCGACCTGCGCATCATCGGCCTCACCCTCAAGACGCTCGTGCGCGGCTGACGCACGGCGTACTAGAAAAGCACATGCCCTGGCAACAGCTCGACAGCTTTCTCACCCGCGTCCGCCCCTGGCGGCAGCCGTTGTCGCTGCTCATCGATGCATTGGTCATCGTGGCGTGCTGGAACATCACCTACCTGTTCCGCCTGGGTTTCGAACGCTGGGTCAGCGCGCGGCCCGGCTACGACCTGTGGGTGATGCTGGGCCTGGTGGCCTTGTACCTGCTGGTGTTCGTGCTGCTGGGCGTGCCCAGGGGCATGTGGCGCTTTTCAGGCTTTGGCGAGGTGAAGCGTCTCACGGTGGCGTGCTTCATCGCCGGCGTGGTGGGGGCGGTGCTGGTGCTGATGGCACAACTCACCAAGGTGCCGCGTGCCGTGCTGGCGCTGCACCCGGTGGTGAGCCTCATGGGCCTGTGCATGGTGCGCATTGCTTACCGCATGCTCTACGAGCACATGCGAGGCCGCATCACCGGCAGCGCCCTGGAAACCCGGCGCGCACTGGTCATGGGGGCGGGCGATGCAGCAAGGCTGCTCATCGTCGGCATACAGCACCAGGGGTGGGTGGTGGTGGGCCTGCTCGACGACGACCCGGCCAAGCGGGGGGCGCGAGTGAGCGGCATACCGGTGCTGGGGCCGCTCGATTCAGCAGCGCACTGGGCGGCACTGCACGGCATCACGCACATCGTGGTGGCCATGCCTTCTGCCAAGGGCGCCGAGCGCCGTCGTGCACTGGACCTTGCAGCGCAGACCCACCTGCCCGTGCTCACCGTGCCTTCAGCCGAAGAGCTGCGCGAAGGCCGCAAGGTGGCCACCGTGCGCGACATCGAGCCGGAGGACCTGCTGGGCCGCGAGCCGGTGGTGCTGGACGAAGGCGGCATCTCCGAAACGCTGGGCGGCAAGACGGTGTTGATTACCGGTGCCGGCGGCTCCATCGGCAGCGAGCTGTGTCGGCAAGTGGCTCGCTACGGGCCGAGCAGGATCGTGCTGTACGAGCTGAGCGAGTTCGCGCTCTACACCATCGAGCAGGAGCTGAGCGAGAGCTTCCCGCACCTGCCGCTGGTGCGGCTGATCGGCGACGTGAAGGATGCCGAGCACCTTCGCATCACCTTCGAACGCCACAAGCCGCAGGTGGTGTTCCACGCCGCGGCCTACAAGCACGTGCCGCTCATGGAAGAAGACAACGCCTGGGCTGCACTGCGCAACAACACGCTGGGTACCTATCTCGCCGCCAAGGCCGCTGGCGAGGCCGGCGTGGAGCGCTTCGTGCTCATCAGCACCGACAAGGCGGTGAACCCCACCAACGTGATGGGCGCGACCAAACGTGCGGCCGAAATGGCCATATCACAGCTCGCGGCACAGGGGGGCTACAAGACCCGCTTCATGGCCGTGCGCTTCGGCAACGTGCTGGGCTCCAGCGGCAGCGTGATCCCCAAGTTCAAGGAGCAGATCGCCAAGGGCGGGCCGGTAACGGTCACGCACCCGGAGATCACGCGCTATTTCATGACCATCCCCGAGGCGGCGCGGCTGGTGCTGCAGGCTGCGGCGATTGGGGAGACGGGGCAGGTGTACGTGCTGGATATGGGGGAGCCGGTGAGGATCGTGGACTTGGCGAAGGACATGATTCGCATGGCGGGGCATGCGCTGGAGGAGATCCAGATCGTGTTCTCGGGCTTGCGGCCGGGGGAGAAGCTGTATGAGGAGCTGCTGGCGGATGCCGATAGCACCTTGCCCACGCAGCACCCCCGCCTGCGCATCGCGCGGCTGAACCAGGGGGCCGCGCTCGGCGACGTCGGCGAGTGGCTGGCGAGTGCCGCGCGTGAGCATGGCGACCTCGTCATTCGCGACCGGCTGCGTGCACTGGTGCCGGAGTTTTCGGCCTGAGAAGGCCGCCCCGGCCTCAGCGCGTCTGCGTGGAAACGAGGCCGGCCTGCGGGTCCATGCGCACGCGCAGGCCTTGCTTCGAGGGCCGCACCACAAGGTCGCCCGTCGCGTCGACCGGGACGTTGAGTCGATCCGATGGGTCGGGGCGGAGCCTGAGTTGCGCGCCGTTGCCCACCGGCCGGAACGACCACGTCAGGCCGCGATTCGTGGCCTGGGGCGGCAGGCGGATCGCGGCGCCCGAGGCCTGTGTGATCGTGTAGCCGGCCAGCGAGCGGGTTGCCACGACGTCGTCGGCCGGGACGTCGCTCGCCACTTGCTCGGTCGAGTATTCGACGCTCGATTCGTCGAGGTCTGTGGCCGCTACCAGGTGCCCCCGTCCGCTGGTGGGCTTGAGTCCGACGCCGACGCAGTCGCGCAGGGTGATGCGGGCCGCATGACCTACGCCGCTCTGGCCCGGTGTCCCGTAGATGTAGACAGGGCTGTAGGTGAGCTGCTGGCCGCGCGTGTCACGCACGCGGACCCGGCTGGCTTGCAGGTTGCCGAAATTGGCGCCTCCAAGATGCGATGCCCAGATGACGAGACCGCTGCGCTCTTCGGGGGCCTTGGCGCCCGCGCTCGCAGAACCCGGATTCACGATTTCCACATCGTCGATTTGGACCAGCGGGGCATGGTCCGCGTCCCAGCGGTCCAGGCGGATGCCTGAGCGCCCTGGATTCAAGATCCTTGCGTTGCGGATCTTCACTTGGCCGCTGACGGTGTTTGCCCATGCTCCGCCGCCAGAGCCGGAAAACCGGATGCCTGCGCAACCCCAGCCCGATGACAAGCCGTCATTCTCTGAGGTGAAGTCGGTCACTTCGACGTTCACGCTGACATCGGCGCGGCTGGCGAAACCTTGGAGCGCGATGAGCAATCCTCCACCTTGATTGTTCCGAGTCCGGACGCCAAGGAGCCGGACGTTGCGGATGACGTCGTCTCCGTTGTTGGGCTCGACGTCAACGCCGTACTGGGGCGCCGTGCCGGCTGTCGATTCGTAGATGCCACCGCGCACCTCGATGTCTTCCCCGGAAACGATGGAGAGACCCTGCCGCCGGTTGTTGATCGCGCGGCAGTTGTTGAGCAGTACGCGCCGGCTGTGGGTGCCGGGCTTGCCCGAGCGGCCGATGTAGAAGCCGTCGCCACCGCTGTCGCGCGACACCAGATCGTGGATCTGCACGTCGGAGCTGCCGAAGATGAACACCCCGTGGCGCTGCTCACCTTCCTGGTATTCGGATTTTGGCATCTGCACCGTCGCGCCATTGCCGATGATGGTGACGTTCGACGCGTTGGTGATGTTGAGCAGCCGGTCATTGCGGCCGAAGCCTGATTTGGCCTTCAGCACCGTGCCAGATGCCAGTTCGATGCGCACGTTGGACGGCACCATCACTGGTCGCAGCGTCAACTCGATGGCGGGCACGACAAGCGTGCCACCCACGGCAGCCTTCAGTGCTGCTACGAACGCGTCGGTGTCGTCGGTCCCCGGCTCGGTCAGGTACTGGCTCAGCTGCACCTTCGGACCTGTGGATGCGGGAGGCTTTGCCCATCCCCCGGGCGTCAACGCCAGCGCCGAGGCGGCGAGCAGCCAATCACGCCTGCCAAATGTGTGCCAAATCGTGTCCATGGCAATCCTCGTCCGAAGCTACGGTGACCACCGATGCTAATCGGTCGACTCGCTGACGAAGGGCAGGCGGGTCATACCCCGACCCTCTATCAGGCTCAGATAGCTGAGATAGGTGCTGTCCCTGGTCGGCGCCTGTCGAAGCGTCGCCCGCAGGCGGGTCGTGGGCGAAGAAGCGGCCGGCAGCTTGATCCACTGTGAGATCGCCACGTCGGTCGCGCTCAGCGGAACCCAATCGCTGCCGTCGTGGATCTGCCAGTCCGCGAAGACTCCTTCGTTGATCACACGCAGGATGCCCGAAAGGCCGGCCGTGCGCGGCAACGAGATCTCGGCATAGGCCCGCACGCCTGCGGCGGCGGCAAGTCCCCAGGTGCCTTGATATGAGTTGCCGTAGCCCGAGATCACGCTCACGCCAGGCTTGCCCCTCTGGAGGCTGTAGCTGGTTTCCACCCTCTGCGAGGCCTGCGGTTCACAAAGAGAGGCGCCGATGGTGAGTTCCTTCGTGCCGCTGCTGGTGGTGACGCTCAACTGGCGTTGGCAGGTGCCGCTGTCGTCCACGTAGTTCAGGGACACGGCAGCGGTGGGGTCGCCAAAGATGCCCGGGTTGAACTGCATGCCGATGTCCACTGCCACCAGGTTCTGGTTCTGCGAGACCACGGCAGCCAGGTCCGAGACATGGCGGAGAACTCGCAGCTGTTGAGCCGACACCGTCCAAGTGTTCGCGGTGAAGTCGCCGATGCGATAGGTATTGCCTTCCGAGGTCAGCCAGAAATCCTGCGGATCGATCTGCTTGCTGAAGTGAAAAACCAGGTCCTGCACGGGATAAGGCAGGTCATTCAAGGGGATGATCCGGTTCCCTTCGCCGTCCTGCTGGAAGGTTCTCGGCCCGCTGGCTGACCAAAGCCTTTTGAATACGACCTTTCCGACCGCAGGTGCATCGGCACCCCCCGTGGTGGTTCCATCGCTGTTTCGCCATTGCAGCGGAACATAGGCCGAGGACTGCTGGAAGGCCATTTTCTCGTTCGGGTACAGGACGTAATTCGAATTCGAGAACGCCTCGCGATAACCCCAGACGGTTTCCCCGACGATGTCCGTTAAGTAGAAACCGCGCAGGGTTTGCTCGGGATACTGGAGTGAATTCCGGAACGGCAGCGTCCCACCCGATTGGGTTTCGTAGGAGTCGCCGTTCGGCGTCTGCACGGAATAGCGAGTCACGTTCTCGAGCGACAAGGGTGTGGTGCCGGTGGTCCAGGCGCTCAGCGGCAGCTGGTCGTCTCCCCAGAAGCGCAAGCGCAGGTCCGGGTCCAGGATGAACATGTTGCCGCCCACCGTGAATTCCGGGAATTCGTGGGCCGCGGTCGTCCTGACGCGAGCCGGAATGTCGAGAAGGGACCCCAGGTAGGCCAGCGCCCGGGATGCGTTGGAGCAGCACTCGTAGCCATAGCCCCGCACCAGCAGCGCCGGATCGTTGATGTTCTCGGCTTCCCGCCCCGGCGAGCAGATGTGCACCGTCGCGTTGGAGAGGTCCTTCCAGGCCGCCTCGAGCAGCCTTGCTCGGCTGCTTTCAGATGCGTCCATCGGCAGGTTGCCGAGCCGGGCCAGGCTGTTCAGGTAGCCGGGCCAGTCCACGTAGTCGGGCTTGCCCACCCCGACCAGCCTGGGGTTGAGCAACGGGAGGAAGCCCGTGTTCACCACGGAAATCGAGGTGCCAGGGCTGAGGGTGGACGTCTCGTTCTGGGTTTCCAGGCTGGTGCCGGGATCCGTCAGCTCGCCGATGACGATGGTGTATGACGCTTGGTCACTGTCGCCGGTTGCGTCGCGCACGGTGAGGCTCACCGTGTGGCTTCCGGCCTCGAGGGTTACGGTATCGCCCTCGTTGTAGGGTTTGTCGTCAACGACCCAGGAGCGCGTTGACGTCGAAAGATCGAACCCGGTGATCACCGATTCGAGCTTCGCCGAGTACGGGCTCGGATAAATGCCTTTGAAAGGGGCTGCCGACAGGATGCCGAAGCTCGTGATGTCGCTGCCGCTCGGGCGGTAGGTGTAGGCGGCAGGGAGCTTGGCCAGCCCTCCATCCGAGTTGAAGACCTGGATGTCCACGCTCCCCTGCTCATGGGCAGGGGTCACACACGTGAGAGATGAAGAACTGAGCGCCGTCGTGTCTTCGCAGGCCTGCCCATCCACCTTCACCTGGGTGCTGGAGGAGAAACCCTGCCCGGTCAGTTGAATCCTTGTCCCGCCCGAGGCGCTGCCCCGAATCGGGAACACCGAGTCGAGGCTGACGGGCGCCGGAGATACGGGTCCGTTACCGCCTCCACCGCAACTGACAAGTCCTGCTAAGCACAACGCTACGCAGAGTACCTGAGCGACTTCAAGTTGCAGAGATACGCGACGACCAACCGCATTCGCCAGCATGTAGTTCACTTCGAACGTTCGATTTCGATGAATCCTGCACTCTACGGAGATGTCATGCAAACCCTAAGGAACAGCTGCACAACATGGCTGTAAGAGCGTAAGCGCGGCTGCAGGTCCGGTAAGCCTGCGGCGCTGGCTAGTAGCTGCGCCTCAGCAACAGTGGCACGAGCCGACGGTAGCCCGCGAGTATCGAGAACTCATCGACGTAATAGTCAACCAGCAACTGGGCGCCGGCGGCGTCCACCGTGTGTGGCCCCGACGCGTCTTTGAAGCGGATCGCATGAATCACCTTCTCCTCGTAGTGCTCGGGAGAAAGCCGTGTCACCTCGGACACGGACACGCCGTCGCCGTAGCCGTAGCTATTGTCCTGACCGAAGCGAAGAATGCGGCCGCCCTCCAACATGATTCGGCCGGCCATGCGAGCTCGGGCTGGATCGATGACGACGGGGTTGAGCGGGTGATGCTTGAATTCGTCGGCGAGGGACCGCGCATAAAAGATATGCAGACAGTCAGCCGCCGAGCCGTCCATTCCACCGAACAAGTAGTAAATCCCGTCGTGGCGAAAGACCGTGCCGTCGAGAACGCGAAGGTCTTCGAGCCCCTTGAGCTCAGTCTCCTGCAGACCGTCCGCTGTCTGCTGGAAAAGACGCGGTGACGAATGCGACGCAACCTCGGGCAGCAGGTACTCGGTGCCGTCCTCGACAAACGAGAATGGGTACGAGTAGTGCGCGCCCTTGAGCAGTACCTTCTTTACCGCCAGGGTGGCGCGGTCAACCTCGACGATTTCGCCAAGGCCGTTGGAGGCGTTTAGCGCCTCGAGGCGGATGAGACTGCCGTCCGCACTGAAGAACGGATCGGCGTAGAACTTGTAGCCGGGGGCGATTGGGGCCGGCCGAGCATCTGCCGCCTTGATCAGGGCGAAGTCCGCTATTCCGACACGGTCGAAGGTTGCGACGTTCCATTTCTTCTCGTAGAAGGCGCCGTACAAGACGCGCGACAGTTTGCGGTATGCAAGTAGCGCCAGGAACCTGAGGACCACTGCATTGCTCGGAAGTTTGTGGACCTTGCCGTTCGGAACCAGTTCCACTGGCGAGTCGTTCGCGTAGTTGATGAGCGCCTTGAGCAGCAGATGCCGCGAGTTCTCGTAGAAGTTGAGCGCTGTCTTCTTGTACGAGTGATGGTGGACCTTGGAGTGGCATATGGCCCAGACCTTACCGGCGTCTAGCTTGTTCGAGATGCTCTGGACGATCGTGCCGACGCTCCCTTCGCCCTGCAGCACCTCGTAGAAGCCGGCTGGCCGCCCGCGGAATCGCGTGGGGTCGCCATGATGAAAGGACAGGATGTCGAGTTTGCTTAGAGACTCGTCAATCCGCAGCAGCGACATGCCGAACTTGATGACCACTTTGATGCCGCTCTCGAGCAGCTGCTGTGTGACTCCCTCGGGGATACGCTGCCACATGCCTTCGTAGATCGAATCGAAGGCGACGACCGGAGTGTCGGCGTCGTACTTCGAGCGACCCGTCAGCCGGTTCTTGAGCGACAGATAGTTCAGGACGTAGTAGAGAAAGTTCTTTGCAAGATGCTTCTTCGTCATCGTGTTCCGGCACGACAGAACAAGGCGGATGTCGAGCTGGGGTGCGGCGGCGGCGAGCGCGTCGCGCTGCCATCGGGTCAGGGAGTCGTTGTCGAGAATCAGGGCGGCCTTGATCATGGGGGGCTTCATCTATGGAGCGTCGCAGCTAGCAATTGGCCTTAAAGCGCTGTGGAGAAGGGCCCTTGGCGCGTCTTGCTCGGTCTACGCGGTGCGCGTACCGGAGAGACGAAGCCTACAAGCATGCGCGCGGTCGTCGCTGGCGCCGGCTATGCGACCTTCACGCCGGCGAGCTGTTGGGTGAGGTCAAACAGGTGTGTTACCGACACGGCCTCTTTGGGAAGATTCAGCGTCGTGGAGGGCGTGACGAACGCGAAGCCGCGAGTGCTGTGCATGCCGTTCTTAATGGCCACGAAGTTGAGCGATCGACCAAAGCCGTGGATGCGCTGGCCAGCGGCGGTGACAGCCACGTCGTCAGGAAGGATCTCGTCGGGATAGGTCAGGGTCACAAAGAGGCTGTGGGCTCGGATCTCCATCTCGCGGAACAAGGCCTTGCCCGTGCGCTCGAGCGTGATGCCGCCCAGCATCTCCGCCGCAGCCTTGGCGCGCGCCGTGTCATCGAACTCGACCTCGAAGTCGCGCGTCATGCGTGGCTGCACCCGGAGGAAGTCGAGGTCAACGGTCCTCAGAAAGGCGGCGTGGTCGGCCAGCCGGTAGTAGTACTTCACCCGGTCGTAGGGCACCTGGGTCAGGCCGGTGGCGACCATCAGCCGCGCGCCCTGGCGGGTGAGTGCCAGGTAGTCGCCCAGGATGCGGTCGTAGACCTTCAGCATGTCGCGCACCGGATCAGCCTCGGGCGAGATGTACCAGGCCGGGTTGGCCGACGACTTGCGGTCTATCTCGGCGTTGAAGAAGTAGTGGTGCTGGATGTGGGCCCCGGCATTGAGAAACACGAAGGACACATCCGGGCGGGCGCGCCGCCAGAGCGACCTGTGCACGAGGTGAATCAACTGATCGAGGATAAGCGCCTTCGTCCAGGGTTTGCGCCGCGTGCCGAGGATCAATCGAACCAGATCGGTCGTGCCCCGAGGGTGGAAGCTGCGCAACACGGCTTCGGCCAGCGTGAATAGCGAGCGCTTGGTGATGCGGCCCGATGCGTTGTCGTTCACGGTCTGGCGCAGCATTTCCGTGAGGCGGCGGGAAAAGCCTGACCCATCCGGCGGCGTGTCGGTCCACGGGTCCGGCACGAAGTAGGCAGGCCTTTGCAGGCGATTGCGGGCGTTCATCGGCGAAATCGCGCCGACACGCAGTCCCTTCGCTTCCAGCACTTCGAAGATCTGCAGAAGGCTGTCGGGTGTATTGACGACGTCGCCCAATCGGAAGACGCCGTGTTCCGCGTAGGTCTTCCCGGTCTGTGCAGAAACCCACTGGATCCAGGGTTCCAGTTCCTCATATCGTTGCTCGCCAAAGGTCTCCAGGGCACTGAAACTGCTCAGAAGACTCTTGAACGCGGGTAGATCGTCGTACTTTGCGGCGTAGTGCCGGACGACATCGAAATTGACCTCGTTCAGCTGGATGACGATGAGGGGCTTCATGGGCATCATGACTTGAGAGAAGGTGGGATGGCGAAGCTGATTGTGCCGGGGGTGTCGCTGCGGCAAAGGAGCGGCAGTTACTCAGCTTCGGAGTTCACCATAGATCGCCAAGGTCGTCTGTACGACGGCCTCCAGGTCGAAGCGACGACGGGCGAGTGTGCGTCCGGCCTCCCCGTAGGCTCGCTGCCGCGCCGGTTCCTCGATCAGACGCCGCAGCGTCGAGGCGAGTTCCGTTGCATCCGCCACGGGCACGAGGTCGCCGGTCAGGCCGGGTTCAATCGCGTCGCGGCAGCCGATTGCGTCGGTCGTGACGACGGCGCAGCCGGCGGCGGCGGCCTCCAGCAGCGCCTTCGGCATGCCTTCACGATACGAAGGCAGGCAGACGATCGGCGCCTGGCCCAGCACTTCGGCCATGTCTGCGCGGTGCCCCCACCACTCGACCACACCTTCATCGACCCAGGCTCGTACCCGAGTCTCAGGGATCGCCGATGGATTGACATAGTCGGCGGTGCCCACGAGCACGAAGCGCCAAGGGCTCCCCGCCTGTCGGATGCGGCGGGCCGCCTCGACGAATTCCTCGACGCCCTTGTCCTTCAGCAGGCGTGCGGGCAGCACCACGATCTGCTGCCGCCCTTCCAGCGGCAGGTCGACGTAGCGGCCGAGTGGGACCCCTGAACCAGGGATCAGCCGCAGATCCTCTTCGCGGGCCAGCCCCGCCTTCGACACCAGGGCCCAGTCGTCGGAGTTCTGCACGATCACACGGCGGTGCGGGTGCCCGTAGGCAATGCGCACGATGGCCGAGTAGGCGCGCCGCAGCCAGACCAGACGCGCGTTGCCCTCGCCGGTGAAGAGCGAGCCCATGCCCGAAACCGCCAGCACCAGGGCCTTGCAGCCCGTCATGCGGGCCGCAAGCCCGCCGTAGAGCAGGCCCTTGGGTGAGGCGCAGTGCACGAGGTCCGGCCGCCAGCGCCGCATCGCCCGGGCCAGTTCGAGCAGGCCCCTGGCCTCGGCGAGCGGGTGCAGGCCACCGCTGCGGAAGTTCGTTGCCGTGTGAGGTATGCCCAGGCTTGCCAGCCGCTGCACGGCATCGGCTTCCAGCGTGGGGCTGCCGGCCCGCCCGGTGACCAGCGCCACCTCGTGGCCTGCGGCTCGCGCTGCCAGGGCCAGCGGTAGCCGATGCGAGCAGAAGAAGGCGGCGTTGTTGACGACGTAGAGGATCCTCATCAAGGCGCGTTCCGGTCAGCATCCACCGATTGCTTCCAGGCCTGGAACATGAGGACGTTCCACAGCTGGTGCTGACGATTGGCCACGCCTTGCAGGTGCTCGGCCCAGGCGCGACGGATCGGTGCCGGTTCGAGCAGCCCGCCCGCCTCGAGGTGCCGGGGCTCCAGGAGCGCTTCAGCCCATTCGCGCAGCGGCCCGCGCAGCCAATGGTCGATCGGCACGCCAAAACCCATCTTCGGCCGCTCGAGCAGGGCACGCGGCACATGGCGATAGAGCACCTGCCTCAAGGCCCATTTCGACACGCCGTCACGGATCTTGTGCTCCATGGGCAGGCGCCATGCGAACTCGATGACCCGATGGTCCAGCATCGGCACGCGGGTTTCGAGTGAGACCGACATCGCGGCGCGATCCACCTTCACGAGGATGTCGTCTGGGAGGTATGTCAGCAAGTCCAGCGCCATCATGCGCGGCACGCCAGTCAGAGCGGCGAGCGCTGGGTCCGCTTGCGTGAGCACGGTGGCCGGCTCGGTGCCACCACGCACCAGGGATGCAGGGTCGGACCATTGCGACACCAGCTCGAGGTAGAGCGCATCGAAGGCGGGGCTGCACATGGCACGCGCGCCCTTGTGGATCTTCTCGCCGAGGCGCGTGTAGCCATTGCTGCCGCGCAGACCGCCCGGCCCCAAGGCGGCGAGGCGGTTCCATGCGGTCTCGGGCAGGCTGCGCAATGCACCTGCGATGGCACGACGCAGCGGCAGGGGGATAAGGCTCAGCTTTCCCCACAGGCGCTGAGTGATCGCATAGCGGCTGTAGCCGCCAAAAAGCTCATCTCCTGCATCGCCCGACAACGCGACGGTGACATGCTGTTTGGCGAGATGCGAAACAAGGTGGGTGGGGATCTGCGAGGAGTCCCCGAACGGCTCGTCGTACATCGACGGCAGCAAGGGCACGACATCCATCGCCTGTTGCGCCGTGACGTAGAGCTCCGTGTGGTCAGTGCCCAAATGGGCGGCGACCGCCTTCGCGTGTTCTGCCTCGTTGAATCCCTCTTCGTGGAAGCCAATCGAGAACGTCCGCACCGGTCGCGATGACTGCGCCTGCATCAGGGCTACCACCGTGGAGGAGTCAATGCCGCCGGATAGAAATGCACCCAGAGGGACATCGGCCACCATCTGCTGGCCTATCGCGCTATGGAGCACACGCTCGAGCCCGCTGACTGACTCCTCGGGAGTCGTCTTCAAGGCGTCGGCTGCACCGTCCAGCATGACCTTCGTGGCTGACCAATACGCTTCGACGTGTTCAGGCGCGTCGGTGGATGCCACCGTCACCATGGTGCCCGGCGCAAGCTTCGATATGCCCCTATAGATGGAGCGTGGTGTGGGCACGTAGCCGTGACGCATGAATTGCACCAACGCGTCTCGGTCGATTTCGGCTTGCCAGCGCGGGTGCGCGCGCAGGGCTTTCAGCTCTGACCCGAAGACGATGTCTCCGCTGGGCAGGCGGCCGTAGTACAGCGGCTTCTCACCGACGCGGTCGCGAGCCAGTATCAATCTGCGTGTCGTACGGTCCCAGACTGCAATTGCAAACATGCCGACTAGTCGATCAAGCGTTGCTCTCACGCCATGGCGCGAAAAGCACGCAAGCATGGTTTCGGTGTCCGAATGACCTCGCCAAGAATCGTTGCCGATTTCCTGTCGCAAGGCCGCATGGTTGTATATCTCTCCGTTGAAGACCACGACGTAGCGTCCGCACTTCGATGTCATGGGTTGCTGCCCCTGCGGGGACAAGTCGACGATGGCTAGTCGACGATGCCCGAGCACGACACGATCTTCCGGATTGCTCCATACACCGTGGCTGTCGGGGCCGCGATGCGAGATCGCCTCACACATGTGTGTGGCATGCCGCCGTAGGTCAGCCTCGGATTCAGCGTAGGTAGTCAGGTAGCCGGCGATACCGCACATGGGTGTCTCTTAGTAGTGATTTCTGCACTGGGGCCGTGATCAGCTCTGAAGATAGAGGCTGCGGTATTGCCGCCAGATGCGCGCAATACCGAATGTGCCAACGACCCTGGCTCTCTGCTGCCGTCCCAGTTCACGACGTCTTGACTCAGGCAGGCGTCCTATACGCAGGATGCATTGCGCTAGCTCTGACGGATCCTCCACACGAGCCACCAGCATGTCGTTGCCAATCAAATTGCGAGCGTCCCCAGCATCGGTTGTGACGGAGGGCGTTTCGCACGCCATAGCCTCGCCGAGGACGTTTGGGAACCCTTCAGTGCGCGACGACAAGCAGAAGATGTCGAGCGCATTCATGACACGTGGAACGTCTCTGTGTTGCTCCTCCAGAACGAAGCGCTGCAACAAACCCGCCTCTGAGATCTGTCGGGAGAGGAGCGCACTTTGGGTTACGCCGCGACCCACGAGAACAAATCGAGTGGAAGGCAACTCCTTGGCAACGATAGCCGCCGTGGCAACAAAGTTGCCGTGGTCCTTCTGTGGATCGAGTCGCGCAACCATGCCAATTGCCAGTTCATGCTCGGCGATGCCCCATGCCTGGCGCAATGCATGTCGACTCTGTAGATCTCGGGAGAAGGTGGACGTGTCGAAGCCATTGGGGATCACAACGAACCGATTTGTGTCGTAGCCAACAGCTGCGTGGGACGTGACGGCTGCCTGTGCGTTTGCGACGATGCGGGTCGGCAGCCAGCGCGAGACAAGCCCACAAGCACGCACCACCAAACGGGTCGCGCGCCCGATGTCACGCAAGTCGAGTCCTGTTTGGCGCACATTCCAAACGATCTTGCGCTGGCCCGCGAGAGTCGCTGCCAAGCCGCCAACGAGATCGCCGTGATACATCCATGTCTGCACGACGGCGCGCGGCCCCGCTTTCCGCAACCAGAGCACCAGCCGCACAAGGTCCAGAAGCGCGGCAGGAGATCGACGCAGCCCCAAGACGCGCACCTTAATTCCCGCCGCGACGAGACGCGGGCCGACATCGCCCATCGACAGTAAGGAAATGACCTCATGGGCGATGGATGGATCTTCAACACGAGCAGCGATGATGAGCTTCTCTAGCATCGCCTCGGCGCCACCTTGCGCAAGGTCAGTAATGACGTGCACTACTGAAAGCGGTGTTCTCAAGATCCGTCACTTTCTTGGTACGGCTTTCTCGCGATGCAAAGAACATACGGAGAAGTGAATTCATTGGGGGCAAAGTGCTTGAAGGTGGATTGAGCAATCCAGGATATCAAGGTTATTCCTCTAAGCGCTTCGAAAACCAACCTTCTTCCAATTTTCGGCTTGATTCCAGGATTGATTACGCCGAAGTTCATGAATGTGAAGTAGTCACTTCGCAGGATGTCCATCCCAGCATTTGCATGCGCCTCCCTCAACTGGTTCGGAGTGAGTGGTACGTGCGCGTCATAGACAGATCGCTCCAGGACTCGCTGAAAGTATCCAACCGACCCCCGCATATTGGGGATAAGTGTGAACATCAGGCCGCCAGGTCGAAGAAAATTTGCAAAAGTGGTGACGGTGTCGGCTGTATTGGTGAAGTGCTCGACGACTCCGAAGGAAACAACGGCATCGAATCGGTTCATGAAGTCTTTGGGAGCATCAAAGAAATTCGCGCAAACTATGCTTGATGATATTTCGTTCGCTTCACACATTTCACGAGCGAGCTCGACTCCTCGTTCAGAATAATCGATTCCATGTATGTGGAACGAGAACTGGTGAGCGAAATATGGAAGGAATGCGGAACCTCCACAGCCCAGCTCCAGAAGGCTTCGCTTGCCAGATTGAGAGCCGCCGAAGGTGTTGACAAACTGCTCATGCAGTTGTCGCTGAGCGAAGCCCCTGATGCCTGCTCCTGGATTGAAGGATCGGAACAATTTCTTGTTTCGTTCGGTGCTGTTCCAATGCGCAACACCTGCTTTGTCGATATTTTTTGGACTCGATTCCATAGCTAATCCCTAGATTGATTATTAATCCCTTAGATATGAAGCCATGCGTGGAGCCAGAACGTTCAGGCTGTACTCCGTTTCGACAATGTTCCTGCCTGTGATCCCCATGCTTAGTCGGTCGCCCGGGCTGTCAAGCAACCAGTCGATTGAATCAATCCACTCCGAATGGCTCTTCGCACTTAAGCCAGCACGCCCCTTGGACAGGACCTCATCGTTCATGCCGTAGGGGGAAACTACCACAGGAATTCCGCATGCCATATACAGGAGCATCTTGTAACTGCATTTGCCGCGCGACCACGGTGTGTCATCTATCGGCATCAGGCCAACGGACATTTCCTGAATGGTTTGAACTTCATTCTTTGGCGACCATCTGACGAACTCGACCATAGAATCTTCGAGCTTTGTGAACGATGGCCTTGCATCTGAGACTACCCGAAGTACTGCATCCCTTCTCCGACTTAGAAGTTGATACAAGGCGTCTTCGATATTGAGAAGGTATTTTGCTCCAGCATTGAGCCCTGACCAACCAATGATGAGCCTGTTCGCTGAATCACTGCGCTTCGGGTGAAACCGTGTGGTATCCACCGCTGTTGGAAGAAGGCGGACATTCCGATTCCATTTTGATACATTTTCACATATATAAATATTTCCGCACAGAATGCGATCGCAGGATTTTACCAGGGATGGGAAATGAATCGCAGATCTCCTGCCGTTAAGCCAGACAGCGTCATCCACATCTAGAAATCTGGGGCGCTTAGAAAATCTCTCGAGGGTAAACATCGTTGACACCAATTCACGCTGGAATAGTGTTAGGTCGTAACGATGTGACAATGCGATGGCAGGTAGACGGTCGGCTAATGTGGCCGCAAGCCAGAATGGCCGCTTCCAATTGCTCTGTGGAGGCCAGCTACCAAACCTGGAGATAAACTCGTCGACTTGGATTCCAAGTTGTTCCAGATCTGCTTTGTACTGGAGTACTCTGAATCGTCGGCTCGATATGGTGGGCGATCCAGTGAATGCGGCGATCTGAAGCTGCTTAGGTAGGGTGGTGGATGTCACGTGCTGTGCTTGTTAGGTAGTGAGAGTGGCCCGTGCATCGATGACGGCTATGTCATTATTCCGATCGACTTTTTAGTCAACCACTGTATCTCTTGATAGTCGCAGTAGGACGGACGCCGACCCAAAGCAGTGCGAACAGTGGCAAGAAACCAGCAACGCGGTGATACGTGAGAAGCGGGTAGCCAAGATCCGCTGTCAGGAAGAACAAGAAAAACATGATTCGACTCCTGCGATCTGGCAGGTTATGGCGCAACCACACCCACAACATGATCAAGATGAGCGCATAGCCGACGACAGAAATCTTCAGGATGTACTCGGCGATCAAATTGTCACCCAGAGCGACACTCGTTGAGTAAGTGATGCCGATCGGCAAAAAGTTGTGAGCTACCAGGTAGTCGTAAGTACCCTGCAATCGAGTGCCATAGCTGTATCGACCTAAAAAGCCACCGCCCTCATTTGAAACGATGGCAACCAGTGACGCGCCGAGAGCCTGAAGCTCGTCTGAGTCAATCGCAGCAGCAGCACCAATCATGGCCGCGAGAAGTATTGCCGCTAGCGCACCGGCTCGGTGTATGGTCTTTAGTGAGCTGAGGAAATGTGAAATGAACAACCCGAGTGCCGGCACGAACAAGGCGAACGCAGTATTCGAGGTGAGGAGGGGAATCAGCACTAGGTACCCGAGCGCCGATACTCGATATAGCGCGCGAGCTGATGCGACCCCTTCTTCTGACCTAGCAATTCTCAGGTTGAGGCAAAGTAGGGAGAAATATGCGAGTGCAGCAATCGAATGTGATGCGAAGACCGAGACGGGCTTCGAATACCAGATGATCATGCTTTCGAACAATTCTTCGCCGAACTCTTTGTAGTACGACTCAATGACGTGCAGGGCAAGCTCATTGCCAGCGACCGTGCCGAAGCCGAGGAATAGAACGAATGCGTTGACGATTAGCAAAGCCCTTGTTGCCCAACTTGTGTGGTCGACGTGGCGAACGTCAACCAACAGTACCGTCAGCAGCAGCAGATAAGGAAGGAGTCCTCCGGCTGCGAGATCAGGGAGTGGCGATGTTGCAGTGAAGAGTGCGAATAACGCTAGAACCGCAAGCCCGGCGATCGCGTTCGGCACGATCCATCGCCCACGCACAAACGTGAGGACGAGTGCGGCGCTAGCGAATGCACACAGTAAGAGCATGAGCTTGGGCTCAATGACTCCGCCTAGCGAGCTTGGGAAGAATATCGAGATCAACCCGGCCGCAACGATCAGGATGGATCGGTACTGACCATTGCGCACACTCACAGTCTGCTGGTTCACTTGGCTCGCCCTCCGATAGCGGCGAGCTTGTGGGCAACCCAACCCCGGGTTCCGGACAAGTTGGTGGCGAGTGCCACGATGGCAAACAAGAGCGCGCCGCTCCCGAGCTTCGTCAGGGCGCTTGCAATGTCACCAAGCCCTGCACCGGCGCTCTCGGGGGTACAGAGTCGCAGCCAGATCACCATGCTCGTAAGTGCTGCTGCGGCCTTCAGCGCTTCACATACGAACTCTGGAAAGACGTCGGCGGAGCGTCCGAACCACCAACTCAAACAAGTCCCAAGTGAAAATGCGGCAGCTGCGGATATCGCTGCCCCCACCGCTCCAAGGCGCGGGATGAGCAAGAAGTTGAGCGCTACATTCAACGTTGCCATGGTGGCGGTGATAAACACGTGAGTGCGTGCAGCCTTTGTCAGATGAAGCGCGATGTCCAACAGGAAGCCTCTCACGCAGCTCATCCCGACTGCAAGCGCGATCCACGGTATCAAGCTTCCTGCTTGATCGCGGAGCGCGCTGCCGAACATCACGTGCGCGATCTCAGGTGCCATTCCAACGAACACGCCCACTATTGCAGGGGCAGCCAAGAGCATGCCGCGACTCAACGGAGCCAAGGCGATGCGTGCTGCATTGGCCCCCCCGGCTTCCCATGCAACGGTGACGCGCGGGTAGCCGGCCAGAAAAAACACGTTGAGGATCGCGCCGATAGTTTGCTGCGCAAGATCAAAGGCGGCTGCATAGCTGGCTACAGCCGAGGTCCCGTGCCACAGACCGATCATGAATCGATCCGAGGCATCAAGCACCAGCACGAAGACGTAGGTGAGCGAAAGCGGTACCCCATAAGCCACCAGCTTCCGGCGCAGTTCAGGATCGGGGGCAGCCTTGTGCTTGTTGTTGCGAATGCCAAACAAGATGGCCGAGAAGAGCCCTCCTATCGCCACACCGGCCACTGCACCCGAGCTGCCGAAACCGGCGTATATCAGTGCTATAGCCGCAGCCAGCGTGAACACTGCGCGTGAAGCGGTTAGCAGCCCGTAGCGTAGCGGCTCACCTCGCGCGTTGGCGAACTGTAGGTTTAGGTTGTGCAACCCCATCACCAGTGCGCCGACGGAGATGATCAAAGCCATGGCAGGAGGTCCGTTGAGCAATGCTCCTGTCATGGCACAGCTTGCAGCTATTGCCAGCATGGCTCCCGCAACGCGGACGAAGAGCCAGCGGGTCTCGGCAAGCAGTACACCGGTGCCAAGTGCGTCAGCCGCATGAAATCGTGCAACAGCCACGTTCAGCCACTGGAACATTACCGATGCGAGTACGTTGATGCCCGTGATGCCAAGGGCATATGCACCGTACTGATCTGCCGGCAGCAGGCGAGTCAACAGAAATAGTGAGGCGAATGCCACTGCACCGTTAGCTGCGCGAATCACAAAGTAAGCGGCGGTATGACCGAGCACGGGCCTTCAGCCTTGAGTGAGCAACGTCAGCGCGATGCGCGTGTCGCTGAAGTCGAGGGATCCATATAAAGGACCTCCTGCTTCAACCGTGCGATGGTGTTTTTCAGTAGCTCGAACTCTCTCTCCTTGTGCGCAAGAAATGTGCGTGTCAATCGCAGTTTTTCCTTGGCGCCCTTGGGCGTGAGCAAATAGGCATAAGCCAGCTTGTTGTCGCTGCGCTTGAAGTTCTGGATCTTCACCAGCCCTTTGTCGAGCAAGGCATGCAGCACGTAGTGCGTCTTGCCCAGGCTCAGACCGAGCTCTTTGGAGAGCTGCCGCTGCGAGAGTTCGGGCCGAACGGCAAGCAGCCGCAGAGTCTCGAGCGTGGCAGCAGAGTCGGCTTCTGAGATGGCGGGGGAAGGAAGGGGCATGCTCGTCACACGGCTGCGTTCATCGCATGAACGCGCGAGTGTAGACGAGCTTTGTGATGAGGCTCAGCCGTATGAGCCCGCATTTTTGGCGGGTCACAACAGCCGGCGCTGTCAGTCGAAACTGATGGCACCAACGAAGTTTGGTGCGGCGGTATCTTTTGTGGAGAGCTGCAACTCGACATTCACCTGAGGCCAGGCGATGCCGATGCGTTCATCGTTCCAGCGTACTGCGCCTTCGGCCTGCGGCGCGTAGTAGTCGGTTGTCTTGTAGAGAAAGTCCGCCGTTTCGCTCAATACGAGAAAGCCGTGCGCGAAGCCTGGCGGAATCCACAGCTGCTTGTGGTTGGTGGCGCTGAGTTCTTCGCCCACCCACTTGCCGAAATTCGGGCTGCTGCGCCGCATGTCCACCGCCACGTCGAACACGGCGCCGCTCACCACGCGCACGAGCTTGCCTTGTGCATGTGGTGGCAGCTGGTAGTGCAGGCCGCGCAGCACGCCCTTGCTGGACCGCGAGTGGTTGTCCTGCACGAAGCTCACTTCGTAACCCACGGCTTCGTTGAAGGCGCGCTGGTTGAAGCTCTCCATGAAGAAGCCACGCTCGTCGCCGAACACCTTGGGTTCGATCACCAGCACTTCAGGCAGCGCTGTTCGGGTCACTTTCATCTTCAGAACACCTTTTCCTTCAGCACCTTCAGCAGGTATTGGCCGTAGCCGTTCTTGAGCATGGGCTGCGCCTGGCGCTCCAGCTCTTCCTCGGTGATCCACTTCGAGCGATAGGCAATCTCTTCCAGGCAGGCCACCTTGAGTCCTTGGCGCTTTTCCAGCGTTGCGATGAACTGGCTGGCCTCGAGAAGGCTGTCATGTGTGCCTGTGTCGAGCCACGCGTAGCCGCGGCCCATGATTTCGACGTTGAGTTGCTCCTTCGTGAGGTAGCGTGCATTCACGTCGGTGATCTCAAGCTCACCGCGTGCCGAAGGCTCGATGTCGGCGGCAATGTCGCACACCTGCTCGTCGTAGAAATAAAGCCCCGTGACGGCATAGCTGCTCTTGGGTGCCTTGGGCTTTTCTTCGATGCTGAGGGCCCGTTGCTCGGCATCGAACTCCACCACGCCATAGCGCTCCGGGTCGTGCACATGGTAGGCAAACACGCTGGCCCCCCGTTCACGGGCCGTGGCGTTGCTCAGCAGCCGTTGGAAGTCGTGGCCATAGAAGATGTTGTCTCCCAACACGAGTGCGCTGGGGCGGCCGTTCACGAATTGCCGGCCCAGGATGAACGCTTGTGCCAACCCGTCTGGGCTTGGTTGCACGCAGTAGCTGAGGTTGATGCCCCAGCGGCTGCCATCGCCCAACAGCGCTTCGAAGCGAGGTGTGTCCTGCGGTGTGCTGATGACGAGGATGTCGCGAATGCCCGCCAGCATCAGGGTGCTGAGCGGGTAGTAGACCATCGGCTTGTCGTACACCGGCAGCAGCTGCTTGCTGATGGAAAGCGTGGCCGGGTGCAGCCGTGTGCCGGAACCTCCGGCGAGGATGATGCCCTTGCGGGGAAGTGTGCTCATGAGTGCGTTGCTCCTTGAGTGGCGCAAAGGCCTGCCCGGATTGTCGCAGCGCACAACGCCGGCACAGCCCGGCCGTTACGAGTGGTCAAACGTTTCGCGTGTACCAGTCGGCCGCCACGTCGAGCCCTTCACCGATGCGATGTGTAGGCTGGTAGCCCAGCCGCTCACGTGCCTTGCCGATGTCGGCCCGGGAGTGGCGAACGTCACCGCTGCGGAAATCGCGATACACGGGCTCGGCTGGGACCAGGCTCGGTTGGCGCGCTTTCAGCTGCTCGGCCAGCAGCGTGTACAGCTGGTTGAGCGTGGTCTGGTCGCCCACTGCCACGTTGTAGATCTGGTTCACCGCTTCAGGGTTTGCAGTGGTGGCCGCCAGCAGGTTGGCCTGCACGGCGTTGGCCACGAAGCAGAAGTCTCGGCTCGTTTCACCGTCGCCGTTGATGTAGACCGCCTCGCCGCGGAGGATGGACGCTGCCCACTTGGGAATCACGGCTGCATAGGCGCCTTGCGGGTCTTGCCTGGGGCCGAACACGTTGAAGTATCGAAGCCCGACGGATTCCATGCCGTAGCAGCGGGCAAACACGTCGGCATAAAGCTCGTTCACGTATTTGGTCACTGCATAGGGCGACAGAGGCTTGCCGATGCGGTCTTCTACTTTCGGCAGGCCGGGGTGGTCGCCGTAGGTCGAGCTGCTGGCTGCATAGACGAAGCGGCGCGCCTTGGCATCGCGTGCCGCCACCAGCATGTTCAAGAAGCCGGTGATGTTGGCCGCGTTGGTGGTCAATGGGTCGTTGATGGAGCGTGGCACCGAGCCGAGGGCAGCCTGGTGCAGCACGTAGTCTGCTCCGGCACAGGCTTCCTGGCAGGCAGCCGGGTCGCGGATGTCGGCCTCGATGAAGCGAAAGCGCGCCCACTGCTCGGGCGCCACGTTGCGTTGCACAGCATCGAGGTTGTGCCGGTGACCGGTGGCAAAGTTGTCGAGGCCGACCACCTGTTGGCCATGTTGCAACAGGGTTTCGAGCAGGTGGCTGCCAATGAATCCGGCCACGCCGGTGATGAGCCACTGGCGTGGAGCCTTGCGCAGGTCGCTCAGTGCGCGTTCGTATGCTGTCGTCAACGTACCCTCTTACAGTCGCCAGACCTTCAGGCCTTCGCTTTCGAGCGTCTTGGCGTCGAAAGCGCATTTCACGTCGACGAATACGCCGCCCTTGCCGATTTTGCGGGCCAGCACGGGCGCGGAAAGTTCCTTGAACTCGCGGTGCGCCACGGCTGCCACGATGGTGCGCGCGCTGTTCGGCAGGTTGTCCCAGGCGGTGAGTTTCACGCCGTATTCATGCTCGGCCTCGGCCGATTCGGCTGTGGGGTCGCACACGTGCACGTTGATGCCATAGCTCTGCAGTTCGCGAATCACGTCGATGACCTTGCTGTTACGCAGGTCAGGGCAGTTTTCCTTGAAGGTGAGGCCCAGCACGATCACGTCGGAGCCCTTCACGGGCAGGTCCGCAGAGAGCATTTCCTTCACTGTCTGCTCGGCGATGAACTTGCCCATGTTGTCGTTGATGCGCCGGCCGGCCAGGATCACCTGCGGGTGGTAGCCCAGCATTTCGGCCTTGTGCGTCAGGTAGTACGGGTCCACGCCGATGCAATGACCGCCTACGAGGCCAGGGCGGAAGGGCAGGAAGTTCCATTTCGTGCCGGCAGCTTCCAGCACTTCGAGTGTGTCGATGCCGATGCGCTTGAAGATGACAGCCAGCTCGTTCATCAGCGCAATGTTGAGGTCGCGCTGTGTGTTCTCGATCACTTTGGCGGCTTCAGCTACCTTGATGCTGCTCGCCGGGTACACGCCCGCCGTGATGACGGAGCCGTACATGTTCTGAACGACTGCCAGTGTTTTCGGCGTATCGCCCGAAACGACCTTCACGATCTTCGTGAGCGTGCGTTCCTTGTCACCGGGGTTGATGCGCTCGGGGCTGTAGCCGACGAAGAAGTCTTGCTTCCACTTCAGGCCCGACAGGCGCTCGATGATGGGGATGCACACCTCTTCGGTGGCGCCAGGGTAGACGGTCGATTCGTACACGACGATCGCGCCTGGCTTGATGTATTTGCCCACGCTTTCAGAGCTCTTCACCAGTGGCGTGAAGTCCGGGCGGTGGGCATCGTCTACCGGTGTCGGCACCGCGACGACGATGAAGTCGGCCTCTTTGAGGACAGCGGGGTCAGTGGTGCAGTGCAGCTGCGTGGCGGCGCGCAGTTCCTCGGTGGAAACTTCGCCGGTGGGGTCCACGAAGCGCTTGTAGGCCTCGACCTTTTCCTTCGACAGGTCGAGGCCGAAGGTGCGGTACTGCTTGCCGAAGGCGACGGCCAGGGGCAGGCCGACATAGCCAAGGCCGATGACGGCCACAGTGGTGTTTGCGAGGCTCATAGGGTCTTGGAAGACGTTGAAGCGGAGTCGAGCACGTTTGTGCCTGCTGGGCTGGGATTCTGAAGCCAAAAGCTGGCCCACAGATCAGGCCATGACCCCCCAGGACAGGGGCCCGATTGTCTCGCGGTTCTTCAGCCCAACACTTCGCTGAGCATGCGCTCGACACCGTTCTGCCAGGCAGGCAGCACCAATCCGAATGCCCTTCGCAGCTTGTCGGTGCTCAAGCGCGAATTGAGCGGCCGGCGTGCCGGCGTGGGGTAGTCATTCGAGGGAATGGCTTGCACGGCGTCGGCAGCTACCTTGATGGCATGCCCTTGCGCACGCGCCCACTCGATGACGTGACAGGCGTAGCCATGCCAGCTGACTTCACCGCCTGCTGCCAAGTTGTACAGGCCGCTGACGCTGGGCTGGCGCAGGGCTTCGTGCAACGCGTGCGCAGTCACGTCGGCAATCAAGTCCGCCCCAGTCGGCGCACCGATCTGGTCGGCCACCACGCGCAGTTGATCGCGTTCACCAGCCAGCTTGAGCATCGTCTTCGCGAAGTTGCCGCCACGTGCGGCATAGACCCAGCTGGTGCGGAAGGTCAGATGCTTGCAGCCACTCGCGGCGATGGCCTGTTCGCCTTCGAGCTTGGTCTGCCCATAGATGGAAAGCGGGGCGGTCGGCGCCTGCTCGTCACGTGCGGCGTTACCGCTGCCATCGAACACGTAGTCAGTGCTGTAGTGCACCAGCCAGGCGCCAATGGCTGCCGCTTCCTGCGCCAAGGCCGCAGGCGCTTCCGCGTTGAGCGTGCGTGCCAGGGCAGGTTCGCTTTCCGCCTTGTCTACCGCGGTGTAGGCCGCAGCATTGACGATCACGTCAGGTCGCAGGTTTCGTACCGTGGCGCGCAGGGCGTCTGGCTGTGAAAGATCGCCATGCAGGCCGTGAGCGCCGTGGCGGTCGAGCGCTACCACTTCACCGAGGGGGGCCAGCGCACGCTGCAGCTCCCACCCGACCTGACCGTTCTTGCCGAGCAACAGGAGTTTCATCGTGCGGCGTAGTTGGTGGTCATCCATTCGCGGTAGGCACCAGTGCGCACGCTGTCGATCCACACGTTGTTGTCGAGGTACCAGCGCATGGTCTTGTCGATACCGCTGTCGAAGGTTTCAGCCGGCCGCCAGCCGATTTCGCGCTCGATCTTGCGTGGGTCGATCGCGTAACGGCGGTCATGCCCCGGGCGGTCTGCCACGTAGGTGATCAGTTCCTCGTAGCGCGCTGCGCCCGCTCGCGGACGCAGCGCATCGAGCTTGCGGCAGATCGTCGTGACCACGTCGATGTTCTTCACTTCGTTCTTGCCGCCGACGTTGTAGGTTTCGCCGGGCCGCCCTTTCTGTAGCACCTGGCAGATGGCCTCGCAATGGTCGCGCACATAAAGCCAGTCGCGGATGTTCTGCCCATCGCCGTATACCGGCAGCGGCTTGCCTTCGAGGGCATTGAGGATCATCAGCGGGATCAGCTTCTCGGGGAAGTGATACGGCCCATAGTTGTTGCTGCAGTTGGTGGTCAGCGTGGGCAGGCCATAGGTGTGGTGGTAGGCGCGTACCAGGTGGTCGCTGCCGGCCTTGCTGGCCGAATAGGGGCTGTTGGGCGCGTAGGACGTGGTCTCGCTGAACGCTGGGTCTGTGTCAGACAGGGAGCCATACACCTCGTCGGTCGAGACGTGCAGGAAGCGGAAAGACTCCTTCTCGTTGCTGGCCAGCGAATTCCTCCAGTAGGCGCGCGTTTCTTCCAACAGGCTGAAGGTGCCCACCATGTTGGTCTGGATGAACTCGCCAGGACCATGGATCGAGCGGTCGACGTGGCTTTCGGCTGCAAAGTGCAGCACCGCGCGCGGGCGATGCTGTTGCAGCAGGCCGCGCACGGCGTCCCGATCGCAGATGTCGATCTTGGCCAACGAGGCTCGGCCAGCCTTCAGATACTCGGCGATGGTGACTGGGTTGCCTGCATAGGTGAGCTTGTCCAACACGATCACCGGTTCGTCGCTGCGCTCGAACCAATGATGAACAAAATTGCCGCCGATGAAGCCAGCGCCGCCGGTGATGAAGATCATGTGATGTCGTCTTGTTGGAAGGGGGCTCGGGGCCAGTTTGACTGGACTGCAGTGCGGGGCGAGTTTACTTGTGGGGTTGTCGAGACAACCTGTATCAGCACGGGCTGTTTCTCAGATAGCCAGAGGTGACGCGCCGTTACACTCGCGCGATGCTCCTGGTTCTGCTTCTTGCCTTTGCAGCGGCTGCCATCGCCACGTTGCTGGTCATCCGCTCGGCTCGTATGCATGGCCACATCACCGGCGACTTCGATCTCTCCGGCCCACAAAAAATGCATGCGCGGTCTGTGCCTCGCATCGGCGGCATCGGCATCTTTGTCGGCTTCACACTTGGCGTTGCAGCCCTGTCATTCCGCTCGGCAAGCCAGAGCTGGTCGGTCTGGGCCATGTTGTTGTGCAGCCTGCCGGCTTTCGCGGTCGGCTTGTGGGAAGACCTCACCAAGAATATTTCTCCGCGCCGGCGGTTGGCCGCCACGGTGCTCTCCGGTGCTTTGGGCGTATGGCTGCTCGACGCGCTGATCCTGCGCACTGACATTCCGGGATTGGAATTCGTCGTCAGCTTTCCACTCGGCGCTTGGCTGGTAACACTGTTCATGGTGGCCGGTGTTTCCAATTCGGTGAACATCATCGACGGCATGAATGGGCTGGCATCGATGTGTTCGGCCATCATGCTGTCAGGCTTGGCCTATGTGGCCATGCAGGTCGGTGACACGTTCGTGGCTGGCTTGGCCTTGGCCACTGTTGGCGCGGTACTCGGTTTCTTTCTGTGGAATTTCCCGCGCGGATTGGTTTTCCTGGGTGACGGCGGGGCGTATTTCCTCGGCTTCGTGCTGGTGGAGCTGAGCATCCTGCTGGTGCATCGCAACCCGGACGTTTCGCCCATCTTCCCGGTTCTGCTGTGCGCCTACCCGATCTTCGAGACCATGTTCTCGATGTACCGCCGCAAGTTCGTGCGCGGGCAGGCAATGGGCATGCCCGACGGCATCCACCTCCACACGTTGATTTATCGCCGGCTGATGCGCTGGGCCATTGGCAGTCGGGACGCCGACGTGCTGGTGCGCCGCAACTCGATGACATCGCCATACCTATGGTTGCTGTGTTCGCTGTCCGTGGCCCCGGCGGTGCTTTGGTGGGACAGCACCGGCGTCCTTGCGACATTCATCGCCCTGTTCGTGGCGTCGTACGTATTCCTGTATCGCAGCATCGTGCGCTTCGCGACGCCCCGTATCCTGGTCGTGAATCGGTGATTTCCGTGTGTCGCGGATAATCCGCGGATGACCGAAATCTCCACGGAACAGCAGCTGGCGCCGGCCCGCTTCGACACCCTGCCGCTCGACGCCAAGCTGTTGCGTGCCGTAGCCGACTCCGGCTACGCGACGATGACACCCATCCAGGCCAAGGCCATTCCCATCGTGCTCGATGGGCGCGACGTGATGGGCGCTGCGCAAACAGGCACCGGCAAGACCGCGGCCTTTTCGTTGCCTCTGCTGCAGAAGATGCTGCGGCATGAGAACTCGAGTGCGTCTCCAGCGCGCCACCCCGTGCGTGCGCTAGTGCTTGCGCCCACCCGCGAGCTGGCCGATCAGGTGGCCGTGAACGTAAAGGCCTATGCCAAGCACTCGCAGCTGCGCTCGACGGTCGTCTTCGGCGGCATCGACATGGCTCCGCAGACCGCGGAACTCAAGCGCGGCGTGGAGGTGCTCATTGCCACCCCCGGCCGGCTGCTGGACCACATCCAGGCCAAGAACTGCTCGTTGAGCCAGGTGGAGTACGTGGTGCTCGACGAAGCCGACCGCATGCTCGACATCGGCTTCCTGCCTGACCTGCAGCGCATCCTCAGCCACCTGCCGCAGCAGCGGCAGACGCTGTTGTTCTCTGCCACGTTTTCACCCGAAATCAAGAAGCTCGCGCAAAGCTATCTGCAGCACCCCGTGCTGGTGGAGGTGGCGCGCCCCAATGCCACTGCGTCGACGGTGGAGCAGCGCTTCTATCGCGTCGAAGAGGACGACAAGCGCCGTGCTGTGCGGCAACTGCTGCGTGAACGTTCCATCACCCAGAGCATCGTGTTCGTCAATTCCAAGCTTGGCGCCGCGCGCCTGGCGCGAGCTTTCGAGCGCGACGGTCTGCGGACCTCGGCGTTGCATGGTGACAAGTCGCAGGACGAGCGGCTCAAGTCGTTGGCTGCGTTCAAGGCCGGCGAGGTCGACCTCCTGGTGGCCACCGATGTCGCGGCGCGTGGTCTCGACATCGCGGACCTTCCGGCTGTCTTCAATTTCGACGTGCCGTTCAACGCCGAAGACTACGTGCATCGCATCGGCCGCACCGGCCGGGCTGGTGCATCAGGCTTGGCGATTACGCTGGTAGCAAAAGACGACAGCCGGCTGACGGCCGAAATTGAAAAGCTCATCAAGAAGAAGCTCGATATCGAGCCGCTGGACTTGGACGACGACCGGCCCAGGCGCTCGCCCCGCCGTGAATTCGGCGGTGAAGAGGTGCCGCGAGAGGCGTCTTCCCAGCCGCGTCGTCTTGCCAAGCCGCCTGCGCCGCCGGCAGATCCACTGTTCGATCAACCTTATGAGCCGGACGCCAATGCCGACCCTGCGTGGGAGAAAAAGGCTGCGCAGGCTCCAGCGGCGACCGGGCTGTCCCGCTTCATCAAACCCAAGCGCAAGGTGGCTGCACTATTGGGTGGGAAGCCCTGATCGCAGGTAGCGCCCGGAGCTTCAGGCAGCCTGGAAGCAGAAGACAGCCGGCGTATCGTCGGGCAGCACATCACGCTGGCCGCGCCAGCGCGCCACGGTTTCGCTGCGGGTCCATCCGGCGGTGAGCGTGAGTCCGCAGCTCACGCTGAGCCGGGTGCTCGGTTGAAGAGTCGTGAGCATTGCGTCGAGTAGCACGTTGTTGCGGTAAGGCGTCTCGATGACGATTTGCGCCTGGTCCAGCCGCTTCGAAATCTGCTCCAGCTCCTTGAGCCGTTGAGCGCGTTCGCTGGTTTGGGTGGGCAGGTAGCCGACAAAGGCAAAGCTCTGGCCGTTCAGCCCACTGCTGGCCAGGGCAAGCGACAAAGAATTTGGGCCAGACAGTGCCTGCACGGTAAGCCCGGCAGCGTGGGCCGCTTCCACCAGCGGCGCGCCGGGATCTGCGATGGCAGGCAACCCGGCTTCGGAAATGAGCCCGAGGTCTTCTCCGCCCAGTGCCGGCGCGAGCAGCTCGCGCAGATCCGCAGCCAATGAGCCGGGGGTGGTCTTGTGTGTGCCCTTGGGCGCGCGTGGCAGTTCACGGATCTCGATTTCCTGCAGCGGTCGTGCCAGTGGGATCACGACATCGACACGCTTCAGGAAGGCTCGGGTGGTTTTGGCGTTTTCCGCAACCCAGTGTTTCAGGCTTGCCGCAGTGCGGATCACGCCCAGCGGTAGCACCTCTTGCAGGTCGGGAAGCGGGGGGCCTTCTTGCAGCGTGCCGAAGTCCAGTGTGTTGGGCACCAGCAGCAGGCGGCCGAATGCGGTGCTCATGACCTCGCTGCTCCGGCCGCAGTGCGTAGCGGGTCAAGCCCTGCGGCGCGGAGGAGCGCGCAGGTCTGAATCAATGGCAGCCCGATCAGCGCGGTCGGGTCGTCAGAATGGATCGATTCGAGCAGCGCAATGCCCAGAGCCTCGGCTTTGGCGCTGCCGGCACAGTCATACGGTCGTTCCGTATGAAGGTAGGCCTCGATGTCGGCCTCGGTGAGGTCAGTACGAAAGTGCACATCCACCGGTACGCGCGTCTTGCCTTCGTAAGCCGAGCTCAGCCTCACGACGGCAAGCGCCGTGTGAAACACGACCTTCTGGCCGCGCATGGCCTTCAGTTGTTGGACTGCTCGCTCGTGATGGCCCGGTTTGCCGATCGCCAAGCCGTTCAGATCGGCCACCTGGTCGGAGCCAATGACCACAGCGTCCGGATGTGTGTGTGCCACCGCCAACGCCTTGGCCAGCGCCAGCCGTTCCGACAGCGCTTGCGGCGACTCACCGGGCAGCGGTGTTTCGTCGACCTGCGGTGAGATCACCTGAAAGGGAAGGTGTAAACGTTCGAGCAGTTCGCGCCGGTAGCGGGAGGTAGAGGCCAGGATCAGTTGGGGTTGGGGTGCCATGGTCCGTTTTGACGGCGAGGGGCTCGACATTGTCCCATCGAGCCTAAGGCGTCAGTTGTGGCTCGATACACTGCCCACGATGAAACCCAAAGCTTTCGATCCATTTCGTCTGGATGTGGCCGCATTTGCTCAGGCTGGCGGTTCGCTCGCGGGCGAATGGCCTGTGGTCGATCTCGAGCGGTTGGCTGCTTGTCAGCCTGCGGAGGCGAGGCAGGATCAAGCGCAACCTGTCCGCTGGAGTGCGCGAGGGGAGCTCCGGCAGAAAATGGGTGGGCAGCCTGAGGTCTGGCTGCACTTGGAGGTGAGTGCCGGCATCTCGCTGGAGTGTCAGCGGTGCCTGCGGCCCGCGGCCAAAACCTTGGCGGTGGGGCGCTCTCTGCGGTTCGTGGCTGATGAGGCTGCTGCGGCCGAGCTCGATGCCGAAATGGATGACGATGTGTTGGTGCTCACTCGCGCGTTGAACCTCCAGGAATTGGTAGAGGACGAATTGCTGTTGGCCTTGCCCATCGTGCCTCGTCACGATGTCTGCCCGCAGCCTTTGCAAGTTTCGGGCGCCGAGCCGGCAGAGCAGCCAGAGCCCAGGCAGAACCCCTTTGCGGCCTTGGAGGCGCTCAAGCGTGGTCGGTCCGGTGGTAATTCCCACTGACGCACTTGATGCTCGCGCTAGCGCGAGCCAGCCCTGCTATAATTTTCGGCTTTCCGCCAAGTTGCCTGTCGAGCCGAATGCTGCTCGAGGCGCTTGCCGCAGGACCCAGGAGTTCATCATGGCCGTTCAGCAGAACAAAAAGTCGCCGTCCAAGCGTGGCATGCATCGCTCGCATAACGCTCTTGCAGCGCCGGGCACCGCGATCGAGCCCACCACCGGCGAAACCCACCTGCGCCACCACATCAGCCCGACTGGCTTCTACCGTGGTCGCAAGGTACTCAAGACCAAGGCTGACGCCTGACGTTGTGCCCGAGGTGCTGCATTAAGCGGCGCCTTCGCCTTGAGTTCGTCGCATGCGCTGCACCTGCGCCCGGCTGCCCGGAGGGGTTGTCGGGCGTTGTGCATTGACATTTGCCGTTTCCTGCTTGCCCTTTGTCGTTAGGGGTCAGGCGGCTTGTCCGCAGGGCGAGGCTCGCGTAGTGTTGGCACCTTCTTGCGCCTGCCGGGCGTGACGCCTGACGTCCTTCCTTCATGACTGATTCCCAACCTCTCGCCCAGCCGCCCGAGCGGCCGGTGCGAATCGCCGTCGATTGCATGGGTGGTGATCATGGTCCGTCCGTGACGCTGCCGGCCTGCCAAGCCTTTCTGGCGGCGCATCCCGGGGCGGAATTGATCCTCGTCGGGCGGCCGGACGTGCTGGCCGTGGCGGCAGCGTGGCCGCGCTGCACTGTTGTGCCCGCCGGGGAGGTGGTGGAAATGGACGACCCCATCGAGGTGGCGCTGCGCCGCAAGAAGGATTCCTCGATGCGCGTGGCCATCAGCCAGGTCAGGGCCGTGGAGTCGGCGAAGCCCGCTGCCGACGCCTGTGTCTCGGCCGGAAACACCGGTGCGTTGATGGCTGTGGCCCGCTATCTGCTGAAGACCCTGGACGGCATTGACCGCCCGGCGATCGCCACGGTGATGCCCAACCAGCACGACGGTCACACGATCGTGCTCGACTTGGGCGCCAACGTCGATTGCACTGCCGAGCACCTTCTGCAGTTCGCGGTGATGGGCAGTGCGCTGGCAGCTGCAGTCGAGGGCGACCAGAACCCCACTGTTGGCCTGCTCAACATTGGCGAGGAGGCCATCAAGGGCAGCGACGTGATCAAGAAGGCGGGTGAATTGCTGCGCTCGGCCGCGAACGGCGGCCACATCAACTTCTACGGAAACGTCGAAGGCAACGACATCTTCAAGGGCACCACTGACATTGTGGTGTGCGACGGCTTTGTGGGCAACGTGGCGTTGAAGACTGCCGAAGGTTTGGCGGCGATGCTCTCGAGCATCATCAAGCAGGAATTCACGCGCAACATCTTTACCAAAGCAGCGGCGATCATCGCCCTTCCGGTGCTAAAGAGCTTCAAACATCGCGTGGACTACCGTCGCTACAACGGCGCCGCGCTACTTGGGCTGCGCGGACTGGTATTCAAGAGCCATGGTTCGGCTGACGCCTTCGCGTTCGAGCAAGCGCTCAATCGAGCGTATGATGCCGCCCGCAATCGACTGCTAGACCGGGTCCACGATCGCATCCTCGAAACACTGCAGGCGTTGCCGGCAGACGCAGCTGGCGCTGCACCCGAGGTAGCTGCCGTAGCCCAAGCTGCATGACACTTTCGCTTCCTCGCTATTCCCGCATCACAGGTACCGGCAGCTTCCTGCCGCCCAAGCGGGTCACCAACGTACAGCTGGCCGACGAGCTGGCCCAGCGTGGCATCGAAACGTCCGATGAGTGGATCGTCGCGCGCACTGGTATTCATGCGCGGCATTTCGCGGCGCCGGAGGTGACCTCCAGTGATCTGGGCTTCGAGGCGGCAAAGCACGCGCTCGAGGCGGCCGGACGGAGCGCCTCGGACATCGACTTGATCCTTGTCGCCACCTCGACGCCGGACATGATCTTTCCGTCGACGGCCTGCCTGATCCAGCAGAAGCTGGGCGTGCAGGGCTGCCCAGCGTTCGACGTGCAGGCGGTGTGCTCGGGCTTCGTCTATGCATTGACGGTGGCCGACTCGATGATCCGCACCGGCGCGGCGACGAAGGCGCTCGTGGTTGGCGCGGAAGTCTTCTCGCGCATTCTCGACTTCAACGACCGTACCACCTGTGTGCTGTTCGGCGATGGTGCTGGTGCCGTGGTATTGGAGGCGTCCGATCAACCTGGCCTCCTGGCCAGTGAGCTGCATGCCGACGGCCGCCATGTCGGAATCCTGTGTACGCCAGGCACCGTGGCCGGCGGAAAGGTGCTGGGCGACCCACTGCTCAAAATGGATGGTCAGGCCGTTTTCAAGCTGGCAGTTGGCGTGCTGGAAGACGTGGCGCGTTCGGTGCTGAGCAAGGCTGGCCGTAATGATGCCGACATCGACTGGTTGATTCCGCACCAGGCCAATATCCGCATCATGCAGGGCACAGCGAAGAAGCTGAAGCTTCCGTTCGAAAAGCTCATCGTCACGGTCAATGAACACGGCAATACCTCTGCTGCCTCCATCCCGCTGGCGCTGGACCATGCGGTGCGCACCGGACGCATCAAGCAGGGTGATACGGTCATGCTCGAAGGTGTGGGCGGTGGCTTCACCTGGGGCGCAGTGCTGCTCGATTTCTGAGCCGCGCTTCCTCTTTCCCTTTCAACAATCTCGACGAGAAGAAGAGAAGGTTTGCAGCGATGACGACCTCGTTCGCATTCGTCTTCCCAGGTCAAGGCTCGCAGGCCGTCGGCATGCTCGACGCCTGGGGTGATCACCCTGTCGTGAATCAGACGCTGGCCGAAGCTTCCGAGGCACTCGGTGAAGACATTGGCCAGCTGATCCAGCAAGGCCCGAAGGAACAACTCGACCTCACCACCAATACGCAACCAGTGATGCTGACGGCCGGCGTGGCGTGTTATCGAGCTTGGTTGGCCGAAACCGGCCTCAAGCCTTTTGCAGTGGCCGGCCATTCGCTGGGTGAATACACCGCGCTGGTGGCTGCTGGTGCATTGCAACTGAAGGATGCCTTGCCGCTCGTACGCTTTCGCGCGCAGGCGATGCAAGAAGCCGTGCCGGTAGGCGCTGGTGGCATGGCTGCGATCCTGGGGCTCGACGCGGACGCGGTGCGTGCTGGTTGTGCCGAAGCGGCCACTGCAAGTGGCGAGGTGGTGGAAGCGGTCAACTTCAATGACCCAAAGCAGACGGTGATCGCCGGCAGCAAGGCTGGCGTCGAAAAAGCCTGTGATGTCTTGAAGGCCAAAGGCGCAAAACGGGCGCTGCCGCTGCCTGTGTCGGCGCCCTTTCATTCAAGCCTCATGAAGCCGGCTGCGGAGCGCCTGAAGGCGATGCTGGCAGCCACGTCGTTCGCCGTGCCGGCTGTGCCAGTGGTGAACAACATTGACGTCAAGGCCGAAAGTGACGTCCAGATGATCCGTGATGCGCTGTACCGTCAGGCGTTCGGTCCGGTGCGCTGGGTCGAAACGGTGCAGGCGCTGAAAGCGCGTGGCCTGCAGTACGTGTTCGAATGTGGGCCGGGCAAGGTGCTTGCCGGCATGGTCAAACGCATCGATGCGGAATTGACGAGTGCTGCGGTATACGACCCGGCGAGCTTGACTGAGGCGAAAGGGCTGTTGGCATGAGCGAGAACCAGTCTGCAGCAACGCAGGTTGCACTGGTCACCGGCGCCAGCCGTGGCATCGGGCGTGCCATTGCAATGACGCTGGCACAGCGTGGCTACAAGGTCGTGGGAACCGCCACGACCGAAGGCGGTGCCGCGGCGATCACCGAAGCGTTGGCGCCCTTGGGCGGCCGGGGCTTGGTGCTGAATGTTAACGACGCGGCTGCGCTGGACAGTGCCATCGACGGCATCGTCAAGGAACTGGGCGGCCTCCACGTGCTGGTCAACAACGCTGGCATCACGCGCGACACCTTGTCGATGCGCATGAAGGACGAAGACTGGGATGCTGTGCTGGATACCAACCTGAGGGCGGTGTTCCGCGCCAGCCGCGCAGCCATCAAGCCGATGATGAAGCAGCGCTATGGACGCATCATCAACATTACCTCGGTCGTCGGTGCCAGTGGCAATCCCGGTCAGGCGAACTATGCGGCAGCCAAAGCCGGTGTGGCCGGCATGACGCGCTCGCTTGCGCGCGAACTCGGCAGCCGGGGCATTACGGTCAATTGCGTGGCGCCCGGTTTCATTGCCACCGACATGACGGAGGTCTTGCCCGAAGCCCAGAAGACAGCGCTTTTGGCGCAAATTCCATTGGGCCGCCTCGGCAGCCCGGACGACATCGCGGAAGCGGTGGCTTACCTGGCATCGCCGCAGGCTGGGTACGTGACAGGAACCGAACTTCACGTCAACGGCGGCATGTACATGAATTGAGGGCCTCGTGCCCCAGCCGGTTTGAGCCCGTCCGGTACGCGGTGTGCTCTCCTAGGGGAGAGCCCCTAGACACCGTAGAATCACGGGCTGTTTTGCACCACCCCTCCTGGAGGAGTCATGAGCGATATCGAAGCACGCGTCAAGAAGATCATTGCCGAGCAACTCGGCGTGGCCGAAGCTGAGGTCACGAACGAGAAGGCCTTTGTGGCTGACCTCGGCGCTGACTCGCTGGACACCGTGGAACTCGTGATGGCACTCGAAGACGAGTTCGGCATCGAGATCCCCGACGAAGAAGCAGAAAAGATCACGACCGTGCAATTGGCGATCGACTACGCCAAGTCGCACGCCAAGGCCTGATCTCCCTGGCTTGCTTTTCAACTGCAACCTGAGCTTTACCGCATGAGTCGCCGCCGCGTCGTCGTGACAGGACTTGGACTCGTGACCCCCGTGGGCAACACGGTGGCCGAATCCTGGACCAACCTTGTGGCCGGCAAGTCCGGCATCGACACCGTCACGAAGTTCGATGCCTCGAATCTGGCTTGCCGCTTTGCCGGCGAAGTGAAGGGCTTCAACGTCGAGGACTACATCCCCGGCAAGGAAGCACGGCACATGGATACCTTCATCCACTATGGTCTGGCAGCGTCGCTGCAGGCTGTGAAGGATGCAGGCCTGCCCACAGGCGAAGCGCTCACCGCAGAGTTCGCGGAGCGCATCGGCTGCCTGGTCGGCTCTGGCATCGGTGGTCTGCCGATGATCGAGGAAACCCATACCGAGCTGATGAACCGTGGCCCGCGTCGGGTGTCGCCGTTTTTCGTGCCGGCTTCGATCATCAACATGATCTCCGGCCATGTGTCGATCCAGTGCGGGTTCAAAGGTCCCAACCTGGCCATCGTCACGGCTTGCACGACCGGCCTGCACTGCATCGGCGAGGCGGGCAGGCTCATCGAATATGGCGATGCCGACGTGATGATCGCCGGCGGTGCGGAATCTACGGTATCTCCTCTGGGCATCGGCGGTTTCGCGGCTGCACGCGCACTGTCCACCCGTAACGATGACCCAAAGACCGCGTCCCGCCCCTGGGACAAGGATCGCGATGGCTTCGTACTGGGCGAAGGCGCTGGGGTGGTCGTGCTCGAAGAATACGAACACGCCAAGGCGCGCGGTGCCAAGATCTATGCGGAACTGGGCGGCTACGGCATGAGCGCAGACGCGTATCACATGACCGCGCCCAACGTCGATGGTCCGCGCCGCTCGATGCAGGCTGCCATGCGCAACGCTGGCGTCACGCCAGAGCAGGTGAGCTACCTCAATGCGCATGGCACCTCGACGCCGCTTGGCGACGTCAACGAGACCAACGCGATCAAGCTGGCTTTCGGCGACCACGCCAAGAAACTGGTGGTCAATTCCACGAAGTCGATGACTGGCCACCTGCTGGGCGGGGCCGGCGGCATCGAGTCGGTGTTCACCGTGCTGGCGATCCACAACCAGGTGTCGCCGCCCACGATCAACATCTTCAACCAGGATCCCGAGTGCGACCTGGACTACTGCGCCAACACGGCGCGCGAGATGAAGATCGACGTCGCGCTGAAGAACAACTTCGGCTTCGGCGGTACCAACGGATCGTTGGTATTCAAGCGCGTCTGACGCCATCTTCGCAATCATCTTGAGCGCATGCGCACGGCCCCGGCCGTCGCCGTCACGATCCACCGCAGTTCGCGGTGGATCGTCTTTGTCGCATTGCTGGCAATAGCCGCTATTGCGGCGCCACTGGTGTGGGTCCTTTGGGGAGAAAGCCAGCTTCGCTGGCTTGCCGTGGCCGCCGCCGCGGCGTTCAGCGGCACTGTTTTCATGGGGGAATGCCGTCGTCAGCCCGTGGCCCTGCGATGGGATCGGCAGTGTTGGCATCTGGACCTCTCACCGTTCGCGGCCATGCATGAAGAGGCGGCCTGCGAACTCACTGTTGCGATCGATCTGGGAGACTGGCTGCTGCTGCGTCTCACGCAGCGCGGCGGCAGCCGCCGTATTCACCGCAGTTGGTTGGCGATCCAGCGCAGCAGCACCGACGGCGACTGGCACGCACTGCGCTGTGCGGTATATTCGCCGCGCCCGCCCCGGCTCGCGGAGGCCGGCTCTCCTGCCCAAGATTCCACCTTTCCGCCTGCATGAGCGCCGCTGACGCCGATGCCCTGTTGATCGACCGCGTCAAGCGCGGTGACGTGCGGGCGTTCGAGATGCTGGTCGTGAAATACCAGCGGCGTATCGAGCGCCTGATCGGCCGCATGGTGCGTGACACCGACTTGGTGGAAGACATTGCGCAGGAAACCTTCATCCGCGCCTACCGTGCGATACCGCAGTTCCGCGGTGAGAGTGCTTTTTACACCTGGCTCTACCGCATCGCGGTGAACACCGCCAAGAAGGCGCTTGTGGAACTCAAGCGCGATCCGCTGGTCACCGAATCTGCGCTTTTCGCGCGGGAAGACGACGAGGAACCTTCCCGCGTCGAGAACGAACTAAGCGACGGCGAGACCCCCGACGCCTTGTTGGCCAGCAAGGAGATCGCAGCCACGGTCAATGCTGCTATCGAGGCACTGTCGGATGATTTGCGTCAGGCGATCACGCTGCGCGAGATCGAAGGTTTGAGCTACGAAGAGATTGCAACCGTGATGAACTGCCCAATCGGTACGGTGCGGTCGCGAATTTTCCGGGCGCGCGAGGCGATTGCCGAGCGGCTGCGTCCCTTGCTGGATACGCGTGAAGGCGAGCGCTGGTAGTTGCGCTGGCCAGGAGTGAAATCATGTCAGACTGTTCGAACCCGATGTCGGATCCGCAGCTGGAAGAGCTCTCAGCATTTGCCGACGGTCAGCTCGACTTCGATGCCGCTGTCAAAGTGGCGGCGAAGTGGCGCGATTGCGAGGGGGCGCGCAAGGCGTGGCACACGTACCACCTGATCGGCGACGTACTGCGTTCTGACGAATTGGCGGCCAGCGGTGCACGTGACGAGCCATTCCTTCAGGCCCTGCGTACGCGGTTGGCGCAGGAGCCGGTGGTGTTGGCTCCGACCGCCTCGGCCGAGCTGGGCGAACAGGAACGGGCTGACATGCCGGCGATCGCCGTGGCTGGCGGCATCAGGTCGAGTCGGCGGCGTCGCTGGGGACCGCCGGCGGCTGTGGCAGCGGGTTTCATGGTGGTGGCCGGCGCGTTGGTTGTCACGCGGGTTGACGAACCTGTTTCGCCAGATGCCACCATCGCAGTGGCGACGCCTGTTGTCAGCCCGGAACCGGTTAGGGCTGTTGCCGCTGAACCGGTGCTGATGGTCAATGGCGAGTTGGTCCGTGATGCTCGGCTGGACCGCTACCTCGCAGCACACAAGCAATTCGGTGGCAATACGGCGCTGGGTGTGCCTTCGGGCTTCCTGCGCAGTGCGACCTACGAGGCGCCCAGCCGCTGATCACAGTGCTGTTTGTGCAAAAGGCCCGACCGCCGCGAATGACTCGAAGCTTGTTTCGTTTTCTGTCCAGAGTTGCCCATGGCACCGTCGCGCTGACCTTGCTGTGGGGCGGGTTGCCCGCGCGTGCGCAGACCGTGACGCAGAACACCGATCCGTTGGTGGAGGCTCGCGAGGCGCGTTCGTGGCTGATGCGTATTCATGACGCCGCGAAGAAGAAGAACTTCCAGGGCATCTTCGTGGTCAGCGCAGGGGGCACGGTTTCCAGCTCGCGTATCGTGCATTTCTACGAGGGCAACAACCAGTTCGAGCGCATCGAAGCCATGGATGGTGAGATGCGCAAGGTCTTTCGCCACAACGACGTGGTGCACACACTTTGGCCGCTCAGCCGCGTTGCGGTGGTTGAACAGCGCGAGTCGATCAACGCTTTTCCGGCATTGCTGCAGTCGCGTGGCGACAGCATCGTCGAGTTCTACGACGTGAAGCCACTGGGCACTGACCGCGTGGCCGGCCACGAGGCCAATGTGCTGGGCCTGCGGCCGAAGGACGCCTACCGCTTCGGCTACCGACTATGGGCCGAGCGGCAATCGGGCCTGCTGTTGCGTGCCGACGTGCTCGATGAGAAAGAGCAGGTGCTCGAATCGTCAGCCTTCTCGGAGGTCTCCATCGGCGTGAGGCCTCAGCTCGATGCTGTCGTCCTGCCGATGAAGAAGCTCGAAGGCTACCGCGTGCAGCGGCCAGTAATGAGCCCAGCGGACCTTGAGCGCGAGGGGTGGTCGTTGCAAGTACAGGTTCCAGGTTTCCGCCATGTCAGCTGCGTGAAGCGGCCGGTCGAGAGCGTGCAGGGTGGGGCCTCCTCCGACACGCAGATGCTGCAAGCCATCTATGCAGACGGACTTACTTATGTGTCGGTGTTCGTGGAGCCATACAACCCGTCGGTACATCGGCGCGAAATGGTGATGGCACTCGGAGCGACACGCACGCTGATGCGCCGCCAGGGTGACTGGTGGGTTACGGTGATGGGTGATGTCCCAGTCGCCACGCTGCGCAGCTTTGCCGCAGGGCTCGAGCGGAAAAAGCAGTAGTTCCCTTTGATGCAGCATGTCTGTGCCGAAACGGCAGGCACTGCATCTGTTTTGTCTGCGAACTTGACGCGAAGGTCAGGATATGAACACACAACATCACTCGATTCAGGCCCGGTTGCGTCGTTGGGCCTTGCTGGGTCTGACGAGCGTGGCAATGCTCTCGGGTTTTGCGCCGCTGGCGTGGCAGCCTGCTCATGCGCAATCGGCGCCCGCGGCTGCCCGCGGGTTGCCTGATTTCACCGATCTCGTTGAGCAGGTCGGCCCGGCGGTAGTCAACATTCGCACGACCGAACGTGTGCGTGGTGGTCGCAGTGGCTCCGTGTCTCCCGAGATGGACGAGGAGATGCAGGAGTTCTTCCGCCGCTTCTTTGGCGTGCCCATGCCCCGCCAGGATCCGAGGCAAGACCCACGGCGCAACCAGCGCCCTGGTGGGCAAGAAGAGGAAACGCGACCCAGCGGCGTAGGCTCCGGCTTCATTCTCAGCAACGACGGCTACGTGATGACCAATGCTCACGTGGTCGAAGGTGCGGACGAGGTGTACGTCACCCTCACCGACAAGCGCGAGTTCAAAGCCAAGATCATCGGCTCCGACAAGCGCACTGATGTCGCTGTGGTCAAGATCGAGGCGGGCAACCTGCCCGCTGTGAAGATCGGTGATGTGAGCCGCCTGAAGGTTGGTGAATGGGTCATGGCCATCGGCTCACCCTTCGGGTTGGACAGCACCGTGACGGCCGGCATCGTGAGTGCCAAGGCGCGGGACACCGGTGAGTTCGTCCCATTTATCCAGACCGACGTTGCCATCAACCCCGGCAATTCCGGTGGTCCACTGATCAACCTGCGCGGCGAAGTGGTGGGCATCAACTCCCAGATCCTCAGTCGCTCGGGTGGCTTCATGGGTATCTCGTTTGCTATCCCGATTGACGAAGCCACACGAGTGGCGGAGCAGTTGCGCGCGAATGGGCGAGTCATTCGCGGACGCATCGGCGTGCAGATCGGCGAGGTGACCAAGGAGGTTGCCGAGACGCTGGGCTTGGGCAAGGCCGTCGGGGCGCTGGTGCGCTCGGTGGAGTCCGGTGGCCCCGCTGAAAAAGGTGGTGTCGAGGCTGGCGACATCATCACGCGCTTCGATGGCAAGGCCATCGACAAGGCAGGCGATCTGCCGCGCATCGTGGGCAACACCAAGCCGGGTAGCAAGGTCGCGGTACAAGTCTTCCGTCGTGGCACCGCGCGTGATCTGTCGCTCACGGTAGCCGAGCTTGAACCTGATCAGCGTCCGCGTCGTCAGTCACAAACCGACCCGAAGCCGCCTGCTGGCGCGACCACGGCTCTTGGCTTGACCGTCTCCGATCTGAGCGATGCGCAGAAAAAGGAACTCAAGATCAAGGGTGGGGTGCGTGTGGAAGCAACTGATGGAGCCGCTGCTCGTGCCGGCCTTCGTGAAGGAGACGTGATCCTGAGCGTGGCCAACAACGATGTGGCGGACGCGAAGCAATTCGAGGGTCTGCTGGCGAAACTCGACAAGTCAAAGACCATCAGCGTGCTTTACCGCCGCGGTGAATGGGCTCAGTACGCGCTCATCCGGCCGAGCCGCTGAACTCCACGCAAGAGGTCATTGATGTGAACCCGGCAACCGACTAGGTTGTCGGGTTTTTTCATATCGCGAGATATCGGCTCGCTAACGGCGATCCACGTCCAAAGTTAAGAGCGGTCAGTTTTCAAGGTTTGAATGTTTGCGCTCGCTTACAAAGCGTGAATGTAACAAGATTGAGCGGTTGGCTCGCTACAATCACGCTATCTGGACGCGGTTTAGTGCTGGCCAAGCGGGGTAGTCAGCGCGATTTCCGGAACAGCAAAACCATCCACAACCGGTCCACAAGCATTTGTGGATAACCTGTGTGTGAATTTCTGTGTTGGCATGGTGCAACGACGCAAAATCAAGCATTGGCGCGGCTTTCGAAGGGGTGCTTTTGGCTACAATGAAAGCCCAACAAAGCAGTTGCCATACCTTTTTGTTGGAAGGCGCGTCACCGGTTTGACGTGCCTTTTTTTTGTTTACAGCATGGGCCTGCGGCCCACCACATCGCTTCGCGAGATGCGCCTTCTACGCAACGGCTGCGCGTCGTAGCCACGGCAGGCAAGGCAGCTTGAAGCGATCACTCGGCTTCCATGGACCACATCCGCAACTTCTCCATCATTGCCCACATCGACCACGGCAAGTCGACGCTTGCCGACCGCATCATCCAGCGCTGCGGCGGCCTGAGCGATCGTGAGATGGAGGCTCAGGTGCTCGACTCGATGGACATCGAACGCGAGCGTGGCATCACCATCAAGGCGCAGACCGCCGCTCTGCAGTACACCGCGCGCAACGGCAAGACCTACAACCTCAACCTGATCGACACGCCGGGGCACGTGGACTTCTCATATGAAGTCAGCCGTTCGTTGTCGGCCTGCGAGGGTGCGTTGTTGGTGGTGGATGCCAGCCAGGGCGTCGAGGCTCAGACCGTGGCGAACTGCTACACCGCGCTCGACCTGGGCGTTGAAGTGGTGCCGGTGCTCAACAAGATGGATCTGCCGCAGGCCGATCCAGAGCGCGCGAAGGAAGAGATCGAGGACGTGATCGGCATCGATGCGTCGAATGCGATTCCCTGCTCGGCGAAGACCGGCATGGGCATCGACGAGATCCTCGAGGCGGTGATCGAGCGCATGCCTCCGCCCAAGGGCAATCCCGAAGGCCCGCCGCGCGCCATGATCATCGACGCTTGGTTCGACAACTACGTCGGCGTCGTGATGCTGGTTCGCGTGGTGGACGGCTCGCTCAGCAAGGGCGAACGCATCCGCCTCATGGCCACCAACACGGTTTACCCGATCGAGCATCTGGGTGTCTTCACCCCCAAGAGCGAGAACCGCGACGTGCTGCGTGCCGGCGAAGTGGGCTTCATCATCGCCGGCATCAAGGAGCTGGCTGCGGCCAAGGTGGGCGACACCGTCACGCTGGAAAAGAAGCTGCCCAACAACGCCGGACCCGCCAGCGAAGCGCTGCCGGGTTTCAAGGAAATCCAGCCGCAGGTGTTCGCCGGCCTCTACCCGACCGAGGCGAGCGAGTACGACCAGCTGCGTGACGCGCTCGAGAAGCTCAAGCTCAACGATAGCTCGCTGCGCTTCGAGCCGGAGGTGAGCCAGGCGCTGGGCTTCGGCTTCCGCTGCGGTTTCCTGGGCCTGTTGCATATGGAGATCGTGCAGGAACGCCTGGAGCGCGAGTTCGATCAGGACTTGGTCACTACCGCACCCAGTGTGGTCTACGAGGTCGAGTTGGGCGACGGCACCGTGATCGAGGTCGAGAACCCGAGCAAGATGCCCGACCAGGGGCGCATCAGCGACATTCGCGAGCCCATCGTCACCGTGCACCTGTACATGCCGCAGGACTACGTGGGCCCGGTGATGACGCTGTGCAACCAGAAGCGCGGCATCCAGATGAACATGGCCTACCACGGTAAGCAGGTCATGCTGACCTACGAGCTGCCGCTGGCGGAGATCGTGCTGGACTTCTTCGACAAGCTGAAGTCCATCTCGCGCGGCTACGCGTCGATGGACTACGAGTTCAAGGAGTATCGATCGGCTGACGTGGTGAAGGTCGACATCCTGATCAACGGCGAGCGGGTCGACCCGCTCGCCATGATCGTGCACCGTGCCCAGAGCCAGTTCCGCGGTCGCGCTGTGGCGGCCAAGATGCGCGAACAGATCCCGCGGCAGATGTACGACGTGGCGATCCAGGCGGCCATCGGCGCCAACATCATCGCGCGCGAGAACATCAAGGCGCTGCGCAAGAACGTGCTGGCAAAATGCTACGGCGGTGACATCACCCGCAAGCGCAAGCTGCTCGAAAAACAAAAGGCCGGCAAAAAACGCATGAAGCAGATCGGTACCGTCGAGGTGCCGCAGGAAGCGTTCCTTGCCATCCTGCAAGTGGATGACTGATGAGTTCTCTGACCGGACTTCTGTATGGCGCCCTCGCCGTTTACCTGGGGGGTTGGTATCTAGGCAAGTGGAACGGCAATTTCTCGTTGCTGCTGTTCATCCTCACGCTGGTGACGCTGGCCTATTGGCTGGCTGAGCGGTTCCACTTCCTGCCCAAGCGGGTCGCTGCCGCTACGGCGCTCGAGTCGAACGATGTGGCACGCCGCGCCGATCTGGCGGCCAAGGGCATCACCAAGGTCGATGGTGATGTGGCGCAAGCCAAGGAGCGGGTGCTGGCGCAGCCTTGGTGGCTCGACTGGACGGCCGGTTTGTTCCCGGTGATCCTGGTCGTGTTCCTGTTGCGCTCGTTCCTGTTCGAGCCGTTCAAGATCCCTTCCGGCTCGATGATCCCCACGCTGCTCGTGGGTGACCTCATCCTGGTCAACAAGTACCACTACGGCATCCGCCTGCCGGTGGTCAACAAGAAGGTCATTGCCAACAACGAGCCGCAGCGCGGCGACGTGACGGTGTTCCGCTTCCCGAGCGATCCCAGCAAGGACTACATCAAGCGTGTCGTCGGTCTGCCCGGTGACGAAGTGGCGTACCTGAACAAGAAGCTCGTCATCAACGGCCAGCCTGTGCCGTTGAAGCCCATGGCGGACTATTACGACGAAGACAGCGTGCGCTACACGCAGCAATTTTCCGAGAAGCTCGGCGCCGTCGAACACCGCATCCTCACCGTCAACGACCGTCCCGCATTCATTCCCGGCGTGACGGAATTTCCCTTCCGCGAGAACTGCCGCTATAACGCCGAGGGCGTCACCTGCAAGGTCCCACCAGGCCACTACTTCGTGATGGGCGACAACCGGGACAATTCCGAGGACTCCCGCTACTGGGGCTTCGTGCCCGATGAAAACATCGTCGGCAAAGCCTTTTTCGTATGGATGAACTTCAGCAACCCCAAACGCATCGGTTCCTTCAATTGACGACGATGTACAACGATTCGACGAGGAGTGTTTCGATGAGCCCAGCCGTGCTGCCGAACCATCCTTCCCGCCAGCGAGGTGTGACCCTGATCGGCCTGCTTTTCTGGGCTGTGATTGTTGTCTTCATAGCGCTGATCACGATGCGCGTGATACCTACCTTGAATGAATACTTCACGATTCAGAAAGCCGTAAACAAAGTGGCGAGGGAAGGTGGCACCACTGTTCCCGAGATTCGCGTCGCTTTTGACAAGATCCAGCAGATCGAATATTCGATCTCCTCAATCTCAGGGAGCGACCTCGAAATCAGCAAAGAGAACGACAAGGTCGTCGTGAAGTTCGCCTACGACAAGGAGATCGAGCTGTTCGAGCCGGTCTATCTGCTGATCAAGTACCGCGGGCAGTCCAAGTAGCCCTGCACCCGGCCGCCAACTGGCCGGGACTTTCCTCTTGAACGCCGATCTCACCGCCCTGCAGCAACGACTGGGGCATCGCTTCGCGACCCCGGCGCTGCTGCAGCGTGCTCTCACGCACAAGAGCTTCGGTAGCGAGCACAACGAACGGCTCGAGTTCCTGGGCGATGCGGTGCTCAATCTCGCCATTTCCGAGCTGTTGTTCCGGCACTTCGGCGACTCCAGCGAAGGCGACCTCACCCGCGTTCGCGCGCACCTCGTGCGCGAGAACACGCTGCAGCAGCTCGCGCGCGAGCTCGACTTCGGGGTGGTGCTGCGTCTGAGCGAAGGCGAAGCACGCGGCGGCGGCGCGCAGCGTCCATCCATCCTGGCTGACGCCTTCGAGGCGGTGCTCGGGGCGGTCTACCTGGACGGCGGTTTCGAAGCCGCGCGTGCGCTGGTGTTGCGGCTGTTCAAGCCGCTGGTGGCGCAGACCGTGGCGGACACCTGGACCAAAGACGCCAAGACCGAGCTGCAGGAATGGCTGCAGGCGCGCCGCGAGGCCGTGCCGAGCTACCGCATCGATTCCACGCGGGGTCGCCAGCACGACCAGACATTCGTGGTGATCTGCAGCGTGCCGGCGCATGGCCTGGAAGTGCAGGGAGAGGGGCGTTCGCGGCGCGCAGCCGAGCAGGAAGCGGCGCGCGCAACACTGGCTAAACTGAAATCATCATCATGAGTGAGTCGCCATCTCCGGTCGCAGACCACCCCGACGCACCAGGGGTAGAACAGCGTTGCGGCCTGGTTGCCATCGTCGGCCGGCCCAACGTCGGCAAATCCACGCTGCTCAACGCGCTGGTGGGCCAGAAGGTCAGCATCACATCGCGCAAGGCGCAGACCACACGCCACCGCATCACCGGCATCCGCACGGTGGACGATGCGCAGTTCGTGTTCGTCGACACCCCTGGCTTCCAGACCAAGCACGGCACAGCGCTCAACCGCACGCTCAACCGCACGGTGCAAGGTGTGCTGGCCGATGTGGACGTGATCCTCTTCGTCGTCGAAGCTGGCCGCTTCGGACTCGACGACGCCAAGGTGCTGGCACTGATGCAGACGGAGGCGATGAAGCACAAGCCCGTCATCCTGGTGGCCAACAAGCTCGATCAAGTCCACCGTCGCGCGGAGCTGGCGCCGTGGCTGCAGGGCATGCAGGAGCGCCACACCTTTGCCGAGTTCGTGCCGCTGTCCGCGCGCAAGGACGACGACGTGAAGCGGCTGCTTTCCATCGTGCGACCCTACCTGCCCGAGCAGCCCTGGTTCTACGATGAGGAAGCGCTCACCGACCGCAGCGAGCGTTTCCTTGCCAGCGAGCTGATCCGCGAAAAACTGTTTCGCCTCACCGGCGACGAGCTGCCCTACACCTCCACCGTCGTGATCGACGAGTTCAAGGAAGAGGGCAACCTGCGGCGCATCGCGGCCACCATCATCGTCGAGCGCGACGCTCACAAAGGCATGGTGATCGGCGACAAGGGCGAGCGGCTCAAGCGCATCGGCACCGAGGCGCGCACCGAGCTCGAGAAACTCATGGACGCCAAGGTCTTCCTCGAGCTGTGGGTCAAGGTGCGCTCCGGCTGGGCCGACGACGAAGAGCGGCTGCGCACCTACGGCTACGAGTAGGGCCACCCTGCCACATGCCCCAGCGCGCGCCGACCGCGGCCTATGTGCTGCATCGCTACGACTGGAGCGAGACCAGCCTGATCCTCGATCTGTTCACGCGTGATCAGGGTCGCGTAGCCGTGGTGGCCAAGGGCGCCAAGCGGCCCTATTCGCAGTTGCGCGCGGTGCTGCTGCCGTTTCAGCGGCTGTTGGCGAACTACGGACGGCGCTCGTCCGACAACGACGGCCAAACCGAGGTGCACACGCTCAAGTCGGCCGAATGGGCCGGCGGCGGGCCGATGCTCAACGGCGCCGCACTGTTGAGCGGCTTCTATCTCAATGAGCTGCTGATGAAGCTGCTGGCCAGGCACGACGCACACCCGGTGTTGTTCGATGCCTATGCGCAGACGCTGCCCCTGTTGGCTGCAGGGCTGGACGACGTGGTTGAGGCTGGCCTGCGCGGCTTTGAGCTCGTACTGCTGCGCGAAATCGGCCTGCTGCCCGAGCTCGGCCTCCTCACGTTGACGCAGCAGCCTTTGCGCACGGGCGTGGCCTACGTATTGCGCCCTGAATCCGGCGTGGGCGTTGCGGCTGCGGGCGAAGCAGGCATCGCCGCCGAAACGCTTCACAGCTTGCATGCGGCGATCGAAGCGCGTGACTTGCCGGCGTTGCAGCGTGCTGCCGGCATGGCTTTGCCCGAACTCAAAGTGCAGCTGCGCGTGCTGCTTCACTATCATCTGGGCTCGTCGCCACTGCACACGCGCAAGGTCGCGCTCGACGTGCAGAAGCTGCTCGAATGACTTCCAGACACAGGCGCACCCGATGAACCCGCTGGTCGCTCCCGAACCTTTCGTCCACGGCGGCCGCACGGCGCTGTCGGTCAATCTCAACAAGGTCGCGTTGCTGCGCAATACGCGGCACCTCGGCATCCCGAGCGTCACGCGTGCTGCCACTCTCGTGCTTGGAGCGGGTGCTGCCGGCATCACGGTGCACCCCCGGCCCGACGAGCGTCACATCCGTTCCAATGACGTGCACGAGCTGGCTGAGCTGCTGAAAGCCTGGCCGCACGCCGAATACAACATCGAAGGCAACCCTTTCCATAACCTGATGGACTTCGTGCGGGAGGTGAAACCTCATCAGTGCACCTTCGTGCCTGACAGCGTGGGCCAGTTCACGTCCGACCACGGCTGGAACCTGCCCGCAGATGCCGAGCGCTTGCGTCCGGTGATCGCCGAAGCAAAGGCGCTGGGTGTGCGCGTGAGCCTGTTCATGGATCCGTTGCCCGATGCCATGCGCCATGCGGCAGAGCTGGGCGCCGACCGTGTCGAGCTCTACACGGAAACCTACGCCCACGCGCACGGCAAGCCCGATAGCGCAGAGGTACTGCAACGTTTCGTGCGTGCCGCCGAAGCCGCCATCGCGGCTGGCCTGGGTGTCAATGCGGGGCATGACCTCAATCGCGACAACCTCACCGACTTCTTGCGCGCCGTGCCCGGCGTGCTGGAGGTTTCCATCGGCCATGCGTTGATCGCCGATGCGCTGGAGCTCGGCTGCACCGAGACCGTGCGCGACTACCAGCGCTGCATCCAGCGAGCGTATGTCTAAGGCCTCTCAGTCGCTTTGCTCCTGGTCCCGCGGAGTCCGATCAGTCTTGGGACAGCCCGGCGGCGGATCATGATCTACGGCATCGGCACCGACATCTGCGACATCCGCCGCATCGCGAGCACGCTGGAGCGGCGCGGCGAGCGCTTTGCGCAGAAGGTGCTGGGCGAGCGCGAACTCCAGGTCTGGCGGGCTCGCAGCGCGCGGGCCGCATCGCGCGGTCTGGCCTACCTTGCCACCCGCTTCTCGGCCAAGGAGGCCTTTTCGAAGGCCATAGGCCTGGGCATGCGCATGCCGATGACCTGGCGCTCCTGCGAGATCCTCAACGCCCCGAGCGGCAAACCAGAGATCCACCTGAGCGGCGAACTCGCTACCTGGTTTGCCGAGCGGCGCCTGCGCGCCCACGTCAGCGTGACCGACGAAACCGACTACGCCACCACCTTCGTGGTGGTCGAAACCGAATGACTGAAACCATCGCACACGCACCGGTGATCCTCGACATCGCCGGCACCGCCCTCAACGACGACGACAGGCGCCGCTTGCGGCATCCGCTCACCGGCGGGCTCATCTTCTTCACCCGCAACTGGGTCAACCGCCAGCAGATCACCGAGATCACCGCCGAAGCCAAGGAGATTCGCCCGGACCTGCTCATCACCATCGACCACGAAGGCGGCCGTGTGCAGCGCTTTCGCACCGACGGTTTCACGCACCTGCCTCCGGCGCGCCGCTTCGGCGAGCTGTGGATGCAAGACGCGATGCGCGCTACTGACGCCGCCAGCGCGGCCGGCTACGTGCTGGGCAGCGAGCTGCGCTCCTGCGGTGTGGACCTGAGCTGGGCGCCGGTGGTCGATCTCGACCATGAGCGCAGTGAAGTGGTGGGCGACCGTGCCTATCATCGCGACCCCCGTGTCGCTGCGCTGCTCGCCAAGAGCGTGATGCACGGCCTCTTGCTGGCCGGCATGCACAACTGCGGCAAGCACTTCCCGGCCCACGGCTATGCGATTGCCGACTCGCACGTTGCCCGTGCGGTGGACGACCGCGAGCTCGAGGAGATCCTGGCCGAGGACGCGATGCCCTACGAATGGCTCTCCACCACACTCACCTGCGTGATGCCGGCGCACGTGACCTTCCCGAAGGTCGATGTGATGCCGGCCGGTTTTTCGGCGCGCTGGCTCAAGGACATCTTGCGCGGACAGTTCGGCTACACGGGTGCCATCTGTTGCGATGATCTGAGCATGGAAGGTGCGCGTGTGGCTGGCAGCGCCGTCGAGGGCGGCATCGCAGCGCTGAACGCGGGCTGCGACATGGTGCTGCTGTGCAACCAGTCCAAGGTGGACGGTGGCAAGCCGGTGGACGTGCTGCTCGATGGCCTGCAGGACGCTCTGGAGCGCGGGCTGTGGCAAGCCGACGCAGACAGCGAGGCGCGCCGCCTCGCCCTCCTGCCGCAGACTGAGCCGCTGGCCTGGGACGAGCTGATGCACCACCCGCACTACCAGCGCGCGCTCGAACGTCTGCCCTGAGCGCCTACGGTTCCCAAATGCAAAACGCCGCCGGGCGCAAACCCGGCGGCGTTTTCTTTTTCTGGCGTACGCCTGTTGCGGCCTTACTGTGGCGCTTGCGGCATGTCGAACGGCAGCTTGAACTGCGACAGGTCCTTTCGCGTTTCCACCAGCACCAGCGGGCCTTCGTCGATGGCAACCACTGGCTTGGGCTCGCGCGGCACGTGGATGGGGCGCGGCTCATTGGCAATGGCTTCCTGCGCCGTGCGGACCTTTTCAGGGTCGGAGTTCACCCACTGCAGGCCGGCAGCGTCGGCCACTGCCGAAAGTTCGGCCAGCGGCAGCACGAAGGGGGCAGCCTTCGGCAGCTCGACGGGAGGCGTTGGCAGCGGCACCGTTGCAGCGGCCGCCGGGGCGGCTTCAGCAACTGCGACACCTTCGACGGCGGCTGTCACACCGGCCTCCGCCACGGCCACTTCGGCTGCAGCGTCTTCGGGTGCTGTCGCGGCGCTTTCCGCTTCGGCGCCATCGCGCTCGCGGCGTTCACGGCGGAATCGATCGCGACCACGGCCGCGACGGCGACCGCCTTCGCGTTCACCTTCAGCGTCGCCCTCGGCCGCGGGCACACCATCAGCGACGGCTGCGGCTTCAGCAGTCTCGGTAGCGGTGGTGTTCATCGGCTGTGTGCCGTCTTCCCACCAGGCTCCGGGCGCAGGCACTGCGGTGGCTTCGATCGAGGCGGGCTGCGCTTCGCCAGCCTCGCCGGCTTGCAGATCGGTCGTTGCGGCGGCGCCTTCGGCACGCTCACCACGGTCGCGACCGCCGCGGCGGCGGCGACGGCGGCCGCCTTGGCGGTCGCCGCCTTCACCTTCGGTGGCGGCTTCCGCACCGGGCACGGTGTCCACGAAGCTCTGCGCGGTGGATTCCGTCACCTCTTCAGCCACCGCGGGGGCCGCGACCTCACGCGGCGGGCGTTCGCCGCGCTGCTGCCGACGGCCTTCGCTGCGTTCGTTCCGTTCCCCGCGCTCGCCTCGTTCTCCGCGTTCGCCACGTGGGGCGCGCTCCTCGCGAGCCACGGTTTCCTTGCTGCCGGCTTCGACACCGGCCTCGGGACGTTCGCCGCGCTCTCCGCGACGGCCACGACCATCGCGCTGTTCGCCGCGGCGGCCGTCGCCACCGCGTTCACCCCGCTGGCCATCACGGCCGCCGCGGCGGCCGCGGCCGTCGCGTTCCTTCGCTGGCGTGGCTGTGGTTTCAGCAGCCGCGGCAGCGGCAGGTGCCGGTGATGCGGCGGTGCCGCCGCCCAGCAGCTTCTTGATCCAGCCGAAGAACCCGCCACCGGCCGGCACGGGTGCTGCCACCACCGGCGGCGCAACCACCGGAGCGGGGGCGGGCGCTGGTGCCGGTTTCGGCGGGGCGATCGGGGCCGGTTCGTCGGGCAGCACGCCCTTGATCACCGGCTCCTGCTTGGGCTTGAGCTTTTCGCGGCGGGTGATGCCGACTTCTTCGTCCGGCTCCTCGATCATCGAGTAGCTGGCCTGCAGGTTTTCGAGGCGCGGATCGTCGTGGCGCAGGCGCTCGAGCTTGTAGTTCGGCGTTTCGAGGTGCTTGTTGGGCACCAGCAGCACGGTCACGCGCTGCTTGAGTTCGATCTTGGTGATCTCGGTGCGCTTTTCATTCAGCAGGAAGGAAGTCACTTCCACCGGCACCTGCACGTGCACGGCGGCGGTGTTCTCCTTCATCGACTCTTCCTGGATGATGCGCAGGATCTGCAGCGCCGACGACTCCGTGTCGCGGATGTGACCGGTGCCGTTGCAGCGCGGGCAGGTGATGTGCGAGCCCTCGCTGAGCGCCGGGCGCAGGCGCTGGCGGCTCAACTCCAGCAGGCCGAACTTGCTGATGGAGCTGAACTGCACGCGGGCGCGGTCGGTGCGCAGGGCGTCGCGCAGGCGCTGCTCGACCTCGCGGCGGTTCTTGGACTCCTCCATGTCGATGAAGTCCACGACGATCAGGCCGCCCAGGTCGCGCAGGCGCATCTGGCGCGCGATCTCGTCGGCCGCCTCGAGGTTGGTGCGGGTCGCGGTTTCCTCGATGTCGCCGCCGCGGGTGGCGCGCGCCGAGTTCACGTCTACCGCCACCAGCGCTTCGGTGTGGTCGATCACGATGGCGCCGCCCGAGGGCAGGTTCACCGTGCGCGAGAAGGCGGTCTCGATCTGGTGCTCGATCTGGAAGCGGCTGAACAGCGCCGCGTCGTCGCGATAGCGCTTCACGCGATTGGCCGTTTCCGGCATCACGTGGTTCATGAACTGCTTGGCCTGCTCGTAGATGTCGTCGGTGTCGATCAGGATCTCACCGATGTCGGCCGTGAAGTAGTCGCGGATCGCGCGGATCACCAGTGACGATTCCTGGTAGATCAGGAAGGCGCCTTTGCCGGACTGGGCAGCGCCGTCGATGGCGCTCCACAGCTTGAGCATGTAGTTCAGGTCCCACTGCAGCTCGGCGGCCGAACGGCCGATGCCGGCGGTGCGGGCGATCAGGCTCATGCCCCTGGGGTAGTCGAGCTGGTCGAGGGCTTCTTTCAGCTCCTCGCGGTCTTCGCCTTCGATGCGGCGCGACACGCCGCCTCCACGCGGGTTGTTGGGCATGAGCACCAGGTAGCGCCCTGCCAGCGATACGAATGTGGTGAGCGCCGCGCCCTTGTTGCCGCGCTCTTCCTTTTCCACCTGGACCAGCAGCTCCTGGCCTTCCTTGATGACGTCGTTGATCTTCGCGCTGCGGACGTCGACGCCGTCCTTGAAGTATTGGCGCGAAATTTCCTTGAAGGGCAGGAAGCCGTGGCGGTCTTCGCCGTAGTCGACGAAGCAGGCTTCCAGCGAGGGCTCGACGCGGGTGACGACGGCCTTGTAGATGTTGCCCTTGCGCTGCTCGCGGCCTTCGATTTCGGTCTCGAAGTCGAGCAGTTTCTGGCCATCGACGATGGCGAGGCGACGCTCTTCCTGTTGCGTCGCATTGATCAGCATGCGTTTCATGTGCACTCCCGTGCCGCCGCCTCGAAATGGAAAAGGCGAGCGACACAAACTCACGCCGCCAGCGCCGGTGCAACACCGGGCGGGCGACTCATCGATGCACGAAACAGCGTGAAAAACCGGAAGGAATCGCCCTGGACTTCAGCACGAGCCGTCAAGGCTCAGCGTTGAAGCGTTGGCGCGTGCGTGGCAGTGGGTGTGGGACGCGCTCTGTGCAGCCGTTGGTAGGGAAGCTGCACCTGGCCGCCGCCGCGCTCGCGCCCAGCGGCAATCGCCAGCCGCAAGGCTGCGAAACACGCACGTGGGGGGAGGGGGCGAACGGCCTCTGAAAACATCCGCAGGGTCACTTGACGCGGGCGTCAGACCGAAAAATGGCTCGCTACTTTGAGCTGGTCTTCGGTCTGCCGCCGGAAAACCTTGGTTTCTTGGTTCTTCTACGCTGGCTCTGCCGCTGGTTCGAACCGCCCGCCGCTCACCTTGGGAGCCGGCCTGACGGTGTTTGCCAACGTTGCATCACCGGATTTGCCGAAAGCGGTTGGCTTCGGCAACCACGAGCCCCGTAAGCCGACGGGTAAACTCAAGCAAATCAATCACTTACAGCGCAAACGTGGTGCAACGCATTATAGGTGGTAAATCCTTGCCGCCGAGCGCCGGAAAAACACCTGGAAAACCAGCAGGGGCGCCCGCAACGGCCCTGGCGGCGGTGCAGCACCTCGCGATCGACGAAGCCAGCGCCGGCCAGCGGCTCGACAACTTCCTGATCAAGACGCTCAAGGGCGTGCCCAAGACGCATGTCTACCGCATCATCCGCAGCGGCGAGGTGCGGGTGAACAAGGGCCGCGCCGCGGCTGACACACGCCTGGAACTGGGTGACAACGTGCGGCTGCCGCCGGTGCGGGTGGCTGACAAGCCGGTGGGAGCGCCGGCCCCGGCTCGCGAATTCCCCGTGCTCTTCGAGGACGAGCACCTCATCGCCGTCAACAAGCCGGCCGGCGTGGCGGTGCATGGCGGTAGCGGCGTGAGCTTCGGCGTGATCGAGCAGTTGCGCCAGGCCCGACCCGGCGCGAAGTTCCTGGAACTCGTGCACCGCCTCGACAAGGAAACCTCGGGCCTGCTGTTGGTGGCCAAGAGGCGCAGCGCGCTCACGAACCTGCAAGACCAGTTTCGGGACCGCTCCACCGGCAAGACCTACGCGGCGCTGGTGGCCGGTGCCTGGCCGGCCAACAAGAAGGTGATCGACATCGCGTTGCACAAATACCTCACCACCGAAGGCGAGCGGCGCGTGCGCGCGGTGTCACCAGCGGCCGACGAGGGCAAGCGCTCGATCACGCTGGTGCAGGTGGCGGGGGCTTTCGAGGGCTACACGCTGCTGGACGTGACCATCAAGACGGGCCGCACGCATCAGATCCGCGTGCACCTGGCCCACGAAGGCTGCCCGATCGTCGGCGATGAGAAGTACGGCGACTTCGCACTCAACAAGTCGCTCGCCAAAGGCGAGGCGCTGCAGGGCGTGAAGTTCGACCGCATGTTCCTGCACGCGAAGAGGTTGCGCTTCGACCACCCCGCCAGCGGCGAGGCAATCGAACTCGAAGCGCCGCTGCCCGCAGAATGCCAGGACCTGTTGCAACACCTCGCGCCCAAGAAGTGACCACACCCAACCGCCCGCGCCAGTTCGACCTCGTGGTGTTCGACTGGGATGGCACGCTGTTCGATTCCACGCGACTCATCGTCAAATGCATCCAGGCCGCCTGCACCGACCTGGCCGTGCCGGTGCCCAGCGATGCCGACGCCGCCTACGTGATCGGCCTGGGCCTGCACGACGCACTGAAGTACGTCGTACCAGGCCTGCCGGAAGAACGCTACCCCGAGCTGGGCCAACGCTACCGATATCACTACTTCCAGAGCCAGCACGAGGTGACGCTGTTTCCCGGCACGCTGGCGATGCTGGAAGCCCTCAGGCAGCGGCACCACTGGCTGGCGGTGGCCACCGGCAAGACGCGCCATGGCCTCGACGAAGCGCTGAAGACGGTGCAGCTGCGCGGCATGTTCGACGGCTCGCGCACGGCGGACGAAACCGCGTCCAAGCCCGATCCGCTGATGCTCAACGAACTGATGCGCGAGTTCGGCACCGAGCCCGAGCGCACGCTGATGATCGGCGACACCACGCACGACCTGCAGATGGCCGTGAACGCCGGTACGGCCTGCATCGGCGTCGGCTACGGGGCCCATACACATGAAAGCTTTGCCGAGTTCGCGCCGCGTTTCGTGGCGCATTCGGTGCCCGAGCTGCAGGCCTGGCTGCTCGAACATGCTTGAAGGCGACGCCACGCACGCTGAGGCAGGCGGCGAGCCGCTGTGCCCGTCGGCCGAACTCGCTGAACGCGGGCGTGCCTATGTGTTCGACGTGCTGGAGTACGGCCGCAGCGTGCGTGCATTCGCGCTGCGCGTCGATGGACAGGTGGTTGCCTACCTGAACCGCTGCGTGCACGTGCCTGCCGAGATGGACTGGCAGCCCGGCGAGTTTCTCGACAGCACGCGCGAGTTCATCCTTTGCTCCACGCACGGTGCGGCCTACGAGCCCAAGAGCGGCCGCTGTGTCGGTGGCCCATGCGGGCGTGGCCGGCTCACGCCATTGGCCGTGAGTGAGCATGACGGCATGGTGTATTGGTATCCTTCCCGCGACATCCGCCCTGTGTTTGCCGCTTGAACGCGGCCCCGGAAAGCCCCCTCATGAGCACGCTAGACGACCCCTCCCGGCCCGAGCCCGGTTTCACGCCGCCCCCGTTGCCGGCCGCTTCCACCACTCCCGAACGCGCGGCGCCGGCCATCCGCGACGACGACGGCATCGCCCGTGAATTCGCGATGGCCTATCTGACCGACCGCAAGCGCGAGCGCCGCTGGCGCCTGTTCTTTCGCTTCGCATGGTTGCTGGTGTTCATCGCGATCGCCTGGGCGCTGGTTGCAGAGCGTCATGCGGCCACGGTGCCCAACGGTCCGCACACTGCGCTGGTGGAAGTGCGCGGCGAAATTGCCAGCGATACCGAAGCCAGCGCCGAAAACATGGTGTCCGGTCTGCGTGCCGCGTTCGAAGACGTGGGGGCCAAGGCCGTGGTGCTGCGCATCAACTCGCCGGGCGGCAGCCCGGTGCAGGCCGGCATCATCAACGACGAGATGCAGCGCCTGAAGGCCAAGCATGGCAAGCGCGTGTACGCGGTGTGCGAAGAGCTGTGCGCGTCGGCCGCGTACTACATCGCCGCTGGTGCCGACGAAGTGTTCGTCGACAAGGCCTCGATCGTCGGTTCGATCGGCGTGCTGATGGACGGCTTCGGTTTCACCGGCACGATGGACAAGCTGGGCATCGAACGGCGCCTGCTCACCGCGGGCACCAACAAGGGCATGCTCGACCCGTTCTCACCGCAGAACGAGCAGCACCGCGCCTACGCTCAAACCATGATCGACCAGATCCACCAGCAGTTCATCGCGGTGGTGAAGCACGGCCGCGGCAAGCGTCTGAAGGAAACGCCCGAAACCTTCTCGGGCCTGTTCTGGAACGGCCAGCAGGCCATCGACCAGGGGCTGGCCGACAAGCTGGGCAGCCTCGACTACGTGGCGCGTGAGGTGGTCCAGGCCGAAGAGGTGATCGACTACACGCCGAAGGAAAACTTCGCCGAGCGGCTTTCCAAGCGCTTCGGCTCGGCCATTGGCGAAGGTGCCGTGCGCGCGCTGCGCTCGGTCACGAACATTCGTTAGGTCAACAGGCCCTGTCGGGGCCGCGTGAAGGCGCTGGAATCTCCAGCGCCTTGTGCCAGTAGCTGCACATCTCGTTGGAACTGGCCGTCAGCGCCTGCAGCCAATGACGCGCCGGCAGCGCGTCGCCACGTTCGCAGCTGCGTTCGGCCAGCGTTGCGACGTGGCTGATGGAACCCAGCAGCGCCTTGAATTCGAGCGCCACCCGCAAGTCCAGCCGGGCGAGCTGGTTCACCGCATCGGCAATGTCCTGCGCGCTGTGGATCTGCACGATCGGAGCATCGCTGGGCTGAGTGGGTGACGAAGACGGCTGCATACGCGTGCGGGATCGATCGGTGGCGACAGGTGCGCAGGTGCAGCGGCGAGATGCCAAGGGGGAGGAGGACAGCGCACCGCGAAATCCGCTGCCCCTGCGCAAGCTCATCTTCTGCCGGCGATGTTTCGGTGGTTTCTCTACTTTGTGTCGGTGGCGACACAGACAGTGGCTGGCCGGTTCAGCGATTGCCCGACGAACCACCAGGCATGCCACCGGGCGGCGGGCCGCCGTGTTGCGGCCGGCAGGCGAACACGGTGCTCGTGCTATTCGCGGTGCCGCCGTTGTTGCCGGCGGAGTTGCTGGTACCAGGGGAACGACCCGCGGGGGCGTTGGCGCACTGCCCGCTCATCGTGCCACCGTGCCGGCCAGTGAAGCTGCAGGCAGTGCCGGCGGTCTTGCCGGTGCAGGCCTGCACGGCCTCAGGCGGCGGCCCGGGTGGTGGACCCATCGGGCCGGAGGCTGGCATCGCGGGTGGTTGTGCCGTGTTCTGGGCCAGCGCACTCAGGCTAGCCGTGGCTGCAAGCAATGCGAAGGTGCAGGCACGCAGGCTGGGCGCCTGCAAGAGATTCGGTTGTCGTCGCATGGATGTCGTTCAGCAGAGCGGTTGTCGATGCGCCCATGGTGAACGGCAGCAGTAAACGCCGCATATCCGGAACATGTCGTGCCCTTCACATGCGGCACGAGCCGGCCTTCACGAGTTGCCGACGAGCAGGCCCTTGGTTTCGATGAAACGCACCACCTCGTCGAGCCCTGTCTTCGTCTTGAGGTTGGTCATCGCATAGGGCCGGGTCGGCCGCATGCGTTTCGTGTCGGCTTCCATCACTGCGAGGTCGGCGCCCACGTGAGGTGCGAGGTCGGTCTTGTTGATGACGAAGAGGTCGCTCTTGGTGATGCCGGGGCCGCCCTTGCGCGGGATCTTCTCGCCGGCAGCCACGTCGATCACGTAGATCGTGAGGTCGCTCAGTTCCGGGCTGAAGGTGGCTGCGAGGTTGTCGCCGCCGGACTCGATGAACACGATGTCGGCGTTCGGAAACTTCTCGAGCATGCGGTCCACCGCTTCGAGGTTGATCGACGCGTCTTCGCGAATGGCGGTGTGCGGGCAGCCGCCGGTCTCCACGCCCATGATGCGCTCGGGCTCCAGCGCGCCGGCCACGGTGAGCAGGCGCTGGTCTTCCTTGGTGTAGATGTCGTTCGTGACCACCACGAGGTCCCAGCGCTCGCGCATCGTCTTGCACAGCATCTCGACCAGCGTGGTCTTGCCGGAGCCGACAGGGCCGCCGACGCCGACTCGCAGCGGCGGCAGCTTCTTGGTGCGTTTGGGGATGCGGTGCAGTGCGTTCATGCGCCCGATTATGGGCGCGCCCCGGCCTCAGGCGATGGTCACTTCGAGCGACGCGACATAGCCGTTCGTCGTATCGCCGCTGATGCTCGCCATCTGGTAGGTCGTGCCGTCGCTGAACACGTTGTCGCTCGCGAAGCTCGTGACGGACGTGTTCTGGCCCTTCGTATACAGCGAGCTGTTGTAGACCGCCGTCGTCACCGCCTGCGGGAAGGCGAGCTGCGACGTTGCGGTCGCGGTGACGCTCACGTTGTCGTTCAGGTAGACCTGGAAGTGGATGTGCGTGATGCGGCCCGCATACCAGCCGGGGTAGATGGTCGTGAAGGTCACCTGGCCGTTCGAGTCGGTCACCTGGATGCCGCGCAGGTAGGTGAGGCCCGCCTGGCCCTGGTTCTGCGAGTTGCTGTAGCCGGAGTACAGGCCGTCCTTGTCGCAGTGCCAGATGTAGACCGCCGCGCCGGCCACCGGCGTGCAGCCGGCACTCAGGTCCTTGATCGTGAGGGTCAACGTGAGCGGCACGCCGGTCTTGCTTTCGCGGATGTCGCTGCGCCGCACGGTGCTGTTCGACAGGATCGCCAGCAGCGGGTAGGGGCCCTGCGTTTCGGTCGGCGTGAGCGTGCAGGTGCCGGCAGCGGCACGCGTGACGAGTACGGTGGTCGTGCGGGTGGTGGTGCCGTCGGCTGCGGTGACGACGATGGACACCGTGGCGCTGCCGCCCTCCGCAACGGCGATGGCGGCCGACGCCGCGCCACTGGCCACGGTGCTGCCGTTGACGGTGATGGTGGCGCCGCTGTCGCTGGCAGTGGGTGTCACGGTTACCGAGGTCACGGTGTTCGCCACCGACAGCGTGTAGCTCGTCGTCGCGCTCGAAAACGACGGCGACAGCGAGCCTGAAGACACGGCCATTGCGCTCATCGTCGCGTCGGTGGACACGCCGGCCGATGCACGCGTGACGGTGATCGTGGTGGTCGAGGTGGTGCTGCCGTCCTCGGCTGTCACGACGACGGTGATCGTGTTGCTGCCCACGCCGAGTGCGATGGCCGACGACGGGCTGCCGTTGACCGCCGCAGTGCCGTTGACGCTGATCGTTGCCGCAGCACTGCTGGCCGTCGCCGTGACGGTGACCGATGCCGTGGCGTTGGCGACCGAGGCGCTGTAGGCCAGCGTGCCCGAGGCGAAGGCGGGTGACAGCGTGCCGGTCGAAAGTGCGAGCGCGGAGAGCGTGGCGTCTGAAGAAACGCCGGCCGCCGCGCGTGTGGCGGCCACGCTGTAGGTGCGCGTGGTGACGCCGTCTTCCGCGGTCACCACGACGGGGATGACCGTGGTGCCCACTGCCATCGAGACGGCACTGGACGCTTGGCCGCTGCCTACCGCGAAGCCGGACACGCGGATGGTGGCGCCGCTCTGGCTGGCGATCGGTGTGAGCGTGAGTGACGTGACGCTGTTGGCGAGGGCTACGCTGTAGCTGGTCGTGCCCGAGGCAAAGGCCGGGTCGAGCGTGCCGGCCGAGGGCGCCAGTGCCGACAGCGAAGCATTGGTCGATGCGCTCGCCGCGGCGCGCGTCACCACGATGGTGTAAGTGCGGGTGGTGGAGCCGTCTGCCGCGGTCACGACGATGGACAGCGTGGTGCCGCCTACCGCGAGGGCGAGGGTCGCCGAGGCCGCTCCGCTGGAAACGGCGGTGCCGTTGACGCGAATCGTCGCCGCGCTGTCGGCGGCCGTGGGCGTGACGGTGAGCCCGGTGGTCGCGAAAGGCACCGAGAGCGTGTAGGCGCTGACGTCGGACGAAAACTCCGGCGACAGCCCGCTGGCCGACAGGCTCAACCCGGCCAGCGCGGCGTTCGATGATGTGCTGTTGCTGCTGCCTCCACCACAGGCAGCGACCGCCAATGCACCGAGGGCGCTGAGTGCGCCCAAGGCCTGGCGGCGGGCGGGGATGTCGGTCGTCGTCTGCTGCTGGCTCATCGTGATGCTCCCTGTTGGTCCTGATGGGGAGCGTCAGTCTGTTGAGCGCGTGTTGCCGCCGTTGAGTCACTTCATGTCGAGGCTGACATAGTCGTGTCCGCCCTCTTGCAGAAGTAACCGCCGGTCTTACGAACGGAAGAGCCGGGAATACTGCTGCTCGTGCTGCGCCGAGCGGATGGCGAGCATCGGCGTGAAGGCCTGGCGGTCGCCGTCGGGCAGGGCGAGTGCATGCTCGACGGCCTGCGGGATCTCGTCGGCCAGCGCAGCGAGGATGCGCTGCCCGGCGGACTGGCCGAGCGGCACGCACTTGATGGCGGCCTGCACCATGTTTTCGGCCCAGCCGAAGGCGAAGGCCAGCATCGCTTCGCGGGCTGGTGCGCCGGTCTGCGCGGCCGCGAAGGCGAAAGCGATCGGCCAGGTCGGTGCGGGCACGGCGGCCATGAAGCGTTCGAGCTCCTGCTCGTCGCCTGCGCGGTTTTTCAGCCATTCCAGCAGCGAGCGGCCCATCTGTTGGGACTGGCCGCGCAACTCGTGCGTTTCGCGGGTCATGCGCACCCAGTGGTCGAGTTCGACGACGGTGGCCATGTCGCTCCGGCGGCAGGCGCCGAAGGCCCGTGCCGCAGCGGGCAGGTCACTGCGCGCAAGCGCGAGCCACAGTTGATCGAGCAGCCAGGCACGCACCTCGGCCTCGTTCGTCACGACGCCCGCATCGACGGCTGCCTCCAGGCCTTCGGAATAGCTGAAGCCGCCCACCGGCAGCGCCGGTGATGCGAGCCAGATCAATTGCAGCAGCGCTGAGGCTGGCAGCGGCTGCGGCGTTCGACGCACGCGCGGCATGCTCAGTGGTCGTGAGGGTGATCGTGCGAATGACCGTGACCGCAGTGCGAGTGGTCATGCTCGTGGTGCTGGTGCGAATGCGCGTGGGCGTGTTCGTTCGAATGTTCGTGTCCGTGCGAATGCCCATGATCGCCATGGCCGCCGGCCGCGTACGCGCCGCCCTCGGGCTCGAACGGTTCGCGTACCTCGTTCACGACGAGGTGCATCTGCCGCAGCATGTCGGCCAGCACGTGGTCGGGCTCGAGCTTCAGGTGGTCGGGCTTGAGCTCGAGCTGCACGTGCCGGTTGCCCAGGTGGTAGGCCGCGCGCAGCAGGTCGAAGGGCGAACCGTGTTCGCTGCAATGCGTGACACGCAGCACCGTCTGCGGCGCCGCCATCACGCGCACCAGCGAGCCGTCTTCGGCCACCAGCACGTCGCCGCCGCGCACCACCGCGCCGCGTGGCAGAAACACGCCGAGCTGCCGGCCGGCGCTGTCGGCCGCATCGAAGCGGCTCTTCTGTCGCACGTCCCAGTCGAGCTCGACGGTGGCGGCGCGTTTCACGAGGGCCGGCGCGAGGCCGCGGCCCTGGGGGATGAGTTTGTTGACGCTGAGCATGGCCGCGAGTATGACTGCTGTCGGCGCGGGCCTACAGCGGTGTGGCCGCGCCGCTGATGGCGTGCGGCCGGGGCTGCGACGAAGGTGCAAGGAGCAGACCCGTCCCACCCAAGAACCATGACCTGGATGCCGTCTCTGCGTCGCCACCGCTGGCTGCTCGTGCTGCTGGCCGTCCTGCTGTTGCTCGTGGTGGCCTTCAGCGTGCCGTGGCGGCTCAACTTCGCGCGCGACTGGATCGCCGAGCGCACCCAGGCGGCCACGGGCCGCGCGCTGCGGCTCGAGGGTGACATCTGGTGGCACTGGGGTCGCATCGGCCGGCTCGAAGTGAACGGGCTGCGCTTTGCCAACCCGCCGTGGGCCGGGCGGCCCGACATGGTGAGCGCGCAGTCCATCGATGCGCGCATCGCGCTGTGGCCGCTGCTCACGCAGCGCCGGCTGCAGGTGGTCGAGGTGCGCATGCACCAGCCAGACGTCTGGCTCGAAAGCAATGCGCAAGGGCAACGCAACTGGCTGCTCGACACGAAGCAGAGCGACGAGGGCTCGCGCATCGAACTGGGCCGCGTGTGGCTCGACAGCGGTGTGCTGCGCCTGCTGCAGCCGCACCTGCAGACCGATGTGCAAGCCCGCTTCCAGAGCGTGGTGCAAGACACCAAGGCGCGGCTGCAAGTGGGGGCCGAAGGCCAATGGAACGGCCTGCCGCTGCGCGTCGCCGGCACAGGCGACGACGTGCTGCAGCTGCGTGAAGCCAACAAGCCTTACGGGCTGGACGTGGACGCGTCGGTCGGCGGCACCCGCGTGCGTGCCGCGGGGCAGGTCACGGGGCTGCTGGCACCCAAGGCCGCCGACCTGCGCATCGACGTGCAGGGCCGCACGCTGGCCGAGTGGTACCGCATCGTCAACGTAGGTCTGCCCGAAACGCCGGCCTACCAGACCGCGGGCCGCGTGCGGCTCGACCGCGGCGTGTGGTGGTACGAAGACTTCACCAGCCGCGTGGGCAAGAGCGACCTCTCCGGGCAGATCCGCTTCGAGCAGCGGCCGGCGCGGCCCTTCGTCGGCGGTCGCTTGCATTCGAAGCTGCTCGACCTCAACGACCTGGGCCCGGTGGTCGGCAAGACCACGAAGCCCGTCACCGCGGGCCCCGCAGCCGCACGGGCCTCCGAGGCCGCTTCGGCGCCGCCTGAAGGCGCAGCCTCTCGCCCTGCGCAGCGGGCGTCGTCAGGCGCTTCCACCGCCCGAGTCAAAGGCGGCCGTGTGCTGCCGCAGCGTGGCTTCAGCGCCGAGAAGTGGGACACGCTCGACGCCGACCTCCAGTTCGAGGCGCAGTCCATCCGCAACCTGGGCTCCATGCCGTTCGACAACCTGAAGACCCGCGTCGTGATGGACGACCGCAAGCTCACGCTCGACCCGTTGCGGCTGGGCTTCGCGGGTGGCAGCGTGGCCGGCTCGCTGCAGATCGACGGCCGCGTGCAGCCCATGGCGGCGCAGCTGGCCGCGCAGTTCAACCGCCTGCAACTGGAGCAGTTGCTGCCTCGCGTGCGCAACACCCGCGCGGCCTTCGGCCTGCTCAATGGCCGCGCCAAGCTGGCGGGGCGCGGCAATTCCTACGCGCAGATGCTGGGCACCTCGCAAGGCGAGATGCAGCTGGCCATGGGCAAGGGGCGCATCAGCAACCTGCTCATCGAGCTGGTGGACCTTGACCTTGCCGAAGCATTGAAATTCCTGGTGGCCGGCGACCGCAACATCCCCGTGCGCTGCGCGCTGGCCGACTTCGGCTTCGAGCGTGGCGTGATGAGTTCGCGCGCGGTGGTGTTCGACACGGCCGACACGGTGGTCGACGCACGCGGCACCATCGACCTGGCCAACGAACGGCTCGACATGAAGGTGACCCCGCTGCCCAAGGACAGGAGCCCGCTCACGCTGCGCGTGCCGTTCACCGTGCAGGGCAGCTTTGCCAACCCCGACGTGACACCCGAAATGGCCAAGCTGCTCGCACGCGGCGGCGGTGCCTTGCTGCTGGGCACGCTGATCAACCCCATCGCGGCGTTGATCCCGCTCATCGAAACCGGCCCGGGGCAGGACAGCGATTGCTCGGCGCTGATGGCCCGTGCGCGCGGTGAAGGCGTGAAGGCCATCGACGCCGAACCCCCGGCCGCCGGCCTGGCTCAGCCCTCGCGGAAGAAGGCGCCGTAGGCGCTGAGCGCCGGCACGCCGCCCAGGTGCGCGTACAGCACGCGCGAGCCGGCCGGAAATTCGCCCCGGCGCACCTTGTCGATCAACGCGTGCATGGACTTGCCCTCGTAGACCGGGTCGGTGAGCATGCCTTCCTGCCGCGCGCACAGGCGAATGGCTTCGAGCGTGCCCTCGCTCGGCAGGCCATAGGCGGGTGCCGCGTAGCGCTCGTCGAGTACTACGTCATCTGCTGTGATCGGCTGTTCCAGCCCCACCAATTGCGCCGTGTGCTGCGCGATGCGCAGGATCTGCGCATGCGTCTTGGCCGGCGTGGCCGATGCATCGATGCCGATCACGCGGCGCGCCCGCCCGTCCTCGGCAAAACCCACCACCATGCCGGCCTGCGTGCTGCCGGTCACCGAGCACACCACGATGTAGTCGAAGCGGAAGCCGAGCTCAGCCTCCTGCTGCCGCACTTCTTCGGCAAACCCCACGAAACCGAGCCCGCCCTTCGGGTGCTCCGAGCAGCCGGCCGGAATGGCGAAGGGCTTGCCGCCCGCCTCGCGCACGTCGTGCAGCGCACGCTCCCAACTGGGGTGGATGCCGATGTCGAAGCCGGCCGAGTCCAGCCGCACGTCGGCACCCATGATGCGCGAGAGCTGGATGTTGCCCACGCGGTCGTACCCCGGCTCGTGATGGTCCACCCAGTGCTCCTGCACGAGCACGCACTTCATGCCCAGGTGGGCCGCCACCGCGGCCACCTGGCGCGTCTGGTTCGACTGCACGCCGCCGATGGACACCAGCGTGTCGCAGCCTTCGGCCAGCGCATCGGGCACCAGGTATTCGAGCTTGCGCGTCTTGTTGCCGCCGAAGGCGAGGCCGCTGTTGCAGTCTTCGCGCTTGGCATGGAGCTCGACCTTGCCGCCCAGGTGGGCGCTCAGGCGCCGCAGCGGCTGGATCGGCGTGGGGCCGAAGGTGAGCGGGTAACGGGGAAAGCGCTTCAGGTCCATGGCAGTCACTCCTGGTGGCGATGTGAGGGCCATGGTAGGAACAAGACCACTTAACAGGATTGCAAACTGGAGCCTGCAGGCGCAGCATCGGCCGGGCAACGAAGACATTTGCACATCAAACGCAAATGAAAGGCCCGCATGTGCGCAACAAAATTACGCCGGCCCAGTGAAGAAGCCCATGCAACCAGGCTCGACCGCACCGACCGCCTCATCCTGCGCACGCTGCAGCGCGACGCATCGATCTCGAACGTCGCGCTGGCGGCGAAGGTGCACCTCAGCGCGCCCGCGTGCCTGCGGCGCGTGGAGCGGCTGCGTCAGCAAGGCTTGATCAAGGGCGTGGTCGCGCTGCTCGAGCCACGGGCGCTGGAGGCCGGCATGCTGGTGATGATCGGCGTGGTGCTCGACCGTTCGACGCCGGAGTCCTTTGCCGACTTCGAGAAGGCCGCAGCCAAGGTCTCCGGCTGCATGGAGTGCCACGTCATCACCGGCGAGTTCGACTACTTCATGCTCATCCGCACGAAGGACAACGACAGCTTCAACCGCCTGCACGCCGAGCAGCTGCTGCGGCTGCCCGGCGTGCGGCAGATCCGCTCGTTCATCGCGCTCAAGCAGGTGCTGTCGACGACGCAGCTGCCGGTGTGAGCGCGCGCGAAGCCCTTCAGCCTTCAGAACAGGAAATAGCGCTGCGCCATCGGCAGCACCGTGGCCGGTTCGCAGGTGAGCAACTGGCCGTCTGCGCGCACCTGGTAGGTCTGCGGGTCGACCTGCATCGCCGGCAGCCAGGCGTTGTGCACCATGTCGGTCTTTTGCACGCCGCGGCAGCCCTTCACCACGGCCAGCTGCTTGTGCAGCCCGTACGCTTCGGCCGCACCGCTCGAATAGGCCACGTGGCTCACGAAGGTGAGCGAGGTGCGGGCCAGCGCGCCGCCGTAGCTTCCGAACATCGGGCGGTAATGCACCGGCTGCGGCGTGGGGATCGATGCGTTCGGGTCGCCCATCGCCGCCGCGGCAATGAAGCCGCCTTTCAGGATGAGCGAGGGCTTCACGCCGAAGAACGCCGGCTTCCACAGCACCAGGTCGGCCCACTTGCCCACCTCGATGCTGCCCACCTCGTGCGACAGGCCATGCGAGATGGCCGGGTTGATCGTGTACTTGGCGACGTAGCGCTTCACGCGGGCGTTGTCGTGGCGCTCGCTGTCGCCCGGCAGCTTGCCGCGCTGCGCCTTCATCTTGTGCGCCGTCTGCCAGCAACGCAGGATCACCTCGCCCACGCGGCCCATGGCCTGCGAGTCCGAGCTGAACATGCTGATGGCGCCCAGGTCGTGCAGGATGTCCTCGGCCGCGATGGTCTCGCGGCGGATGCGGCTTTCGGCGAAGGCCAGGTCCTCGGCGATGCTCGCGTCGAGGTGGTGGCACACCATCAGCATGTCGAGGTGCTCGTCGAGCGTGTTGACGGTGTAGGGCCGCGTCGGGTTGGTCGAACTCGGCAGCACGTTGGCCTCGCCCACCACCTTCAGGATGTCCGGCGCATGGCCGCCGCCCGCGCCTTCGGTGTGGAAGGTGTGGATGGTGCGGCCCTTGAAGGCGGCGATGGAGTCTTCGACGAAGCCGCTTTCGTTCAGCGTGTCGGTGTGGATCGCGACCTGGATGTCGGTCTCTTCGGCAACGCTCAGGCAGGTGTCGATGGCCGCCGGCGTGGTGCCCCAGTCCTCGTGCAGCTTCAAGCCGATGGCGCCGGCATCGACCTGCTGGCGCAGCGCCTCGGGCCGGCTCGCGTTGCCCTTGCCGAAGAAGCCCAGGTTCATCGGGAAGGCATCGGCCGCGGCCAGCATGCGTGCGATGTTCTCGGGCCCCGGCGTGCAGGTGGTGGCGAAGGTGCCGGTGGCCGGGCCCGTGCCGCCGCCGATCATCGTGGTCACGCCCGACATCAGCGCCTCTTCGATCTGCTGCGGGCAGATCCAGTGGATGTGCGTGTCGATGCCGCCGGCCGTGACGATCATCCCTTCGCCCGCGATGATTTCGGTGCCCGGGCCGATGACGATGTCCACGCCCGGCTGCACGTCGGGGTTGCCGGCCTTGCCGATGGCGGCGATGCGCGAGCCGCGCAGGCCGATGTCGGCTTTCACGATGCCCCAGTGGTCGAGGATCAGCGCGTTGGTGATCACGCAATCGACCGCTTCGCCGGGGCCCGGGCCGTTGACGCGCTGGCTCTGGCCCATGCCGTCGCGGATGGTCTTGCCGCCGCCGAACTTCACTTCCTCGCCATAGCCGCCTGAGCGCAAGGTGTAGTCGGCCTCCACTTCGATCACGAGGTCGGTGTCGGCCAGCCGCAGGCGGTCGCCCACGGTGGGGCCGTACATCTCGGCATAGGCGCGGCGCTGGATCTTCGCCATCACAACGCTCCTTGCACCAGGCCGCGGAAGCCCCACACCTCGCGGTCGCCGGCGTAGTCCACCAGTTCCACGGTGCGTTGCTGGCCGGGCTCGAAACGCACGGCGGTGCCCGAGGCGATGTTCAGGCGCATGCCGCGGGCGGCGGTGCGGTCGAACTTCAGCGCGCCGTTGGTCTCGGCGAAGTGGTAGTGCGAGCCCACCTGGATGGGCCGGTCGCCGGAGTTTTCGACCACCAGCGTGAGCGTGCGGCGGCCGGGGTTGAGGTCGTGTTCGCCGGGGTCGGTGAGCAGTTCGCCAGGGGTCATGGTCACTTCCTTCCGATCCACCACACCGCCGCGGCCACGCCCAGGGCCAGCGCGATGAAGCCGAACACGTCGGTGGAATGCCAGTGGGTGGCGCCGGGCTGGCCGTGCCCTTCGTGGGCATGGGCCGCCAGCGTGGTCAAGGCGGTGCAGAGCAGGAGGGATGCTTTTGTCATGGCGGGCGTCAGCGGTTGGTTTGCACCATGGGTGGGCGGCTCACGGTCGCGAATGGTTTCGCGCACGGGGAGTCATGCAATGGGTTGGTGCACGGTCACCAGCTTGGTGCCGTCAGGAAAGGTGGCTTCGACCTGGATCTCCGGGATCATTTCGGCCACGCCTTCCATCACGTCGGCGCGGGTCAGCACGGTCTTGCCTTCGCTCATCAAGGCCGCGACCGACTTGCCGTCGCGGGCGCCTTCCATGATGGCGGCGGTGATGAGGGCCACCGCTTCGGGGTAGTTGAGCTTGAGGCCGCGGGCCTTGCGGCGTTCGGCCAGCAGCGCGGCCGTGAAGATGAGGAGCTTGTCTTTTTCGCGGGGCGTGAGTTCCATGGCGGCCACTTGAGCAGGATGGATGCCATGGTATGCAAACGTGCCGGGCGCGGACAAGGCGGCGCGCCCGGCATCGTCTGCAGGCTCGCGCTTGGCCGTATCCCAGTGGTTACATCCCGACGCACATGGCGGGCGCGTGCCCCCAATCCGGGCGGGCTGATCGTGCCGCCCGCGCCGCCAAAATCGCGCCTTCATCAAGAAGGACTCGCGCGAGTCTGCAGGGAGGAATTGATGAGCGAACCCACACCCAAGAAGAAAACCATCATCCCCGCCATGCCCAACGTCACCGGCCAGTTCGGCATCGGTGGAGGCGGCGGCACCGTTCCCGCGTTTTCCAGGCCCGACCTCGTGCTCGACGGCAAGGCCGGCATCGGCGCCTACACGCCGGCCAGCACCGTGATGAGCGCCGGCCACACGCTGGCGGTGGTGGCCCAGCAGGACATCAACTTCAACGCCCAGCGCCACCAGGCGGTGGCCGTCAAAGGCGGCATCGCGCTGTTCACCCTGGGCAAGGCGCAAGACCCGCAGCGCACCGTGCAAGACACCGGCATCAAGCTGCACGCGGCCAGCGGCAAGGTGAGCGTGCAGGCGCAGGAAGGCCGGGCACAGCTCAACGCCGACAAGGCCCTGACCATCGCCAGCACGAGTGGCGGCATCAGCATCACCGCGCCCGACAGCATCCTGCTCACCGGTGGTGGCAGCTACCTCAAGATCGAAGGCGGCAACATCGAGCTGGGCACCAACGGTGCGGCCAATTTCAAGGCGGCGATGAAGGAGCTGGCGGGGCCGGGGAGTGCAGAGGATTCATTGA
>CAMLLU010000014.1 GCA_946480925.1 uncultured Rivibacter sp. | reverse complement strand
AGCGCGATCAGCATGAACACCAGCTCGCCGGCGAACATGTTGCCGAACAGCCGCATGCCGTGCGAAATGGTCTTGGCCGCGAACTCGATGAGCTGGAGGATGAAGTTGATGGGCGCCAGCAGGATGGCTGCCACGCCGTGGGCGTGGAAGGGCGCAGAGAACAGCTCCTTGATCCAGCCGCCCAGGCCCTTGATCTTGATGTTGTAGTACAGGCAGGTCAGCAGAACCGTGATCGACAGGCCCAGCGTGATGGACAGGTCCGCGGTGGGCACGATGCGCATGTAGGCGTGGTGCGGATCATGGCCGGCCGCGCCGTAGATCCACTCCCAGATGCGCGGAATCAGGTCCAGCGGCAACAGGTCCATCGCGTTCATCAGGAAGACCCACACGAAGGCGGTGAGTGCCAGCGGAGCCACGGCCTTGCGCGAGGTTTCGTTGTGGATGATGCCGCGGGCCTGCGTGTCGACCATTTCGACCAGGAACTCGACGGCCGCCTGCAGGCGGCCCGGCACACCGGAGGTCACGCTCTTGGCCACACGCCACAGCAGGAAGCAACCCAGCACGCCGAGCAGGATGGACCAGAACAGCGAATCCAGCTTGAACACCGGCTCGGACAGCGAGAAGTTGGCAATGCCTTCTTGTGTGCGGTTCTGAAGGTGTTGGAGGTGGTGCTGGATGTACTCACCCGCGGTCGGTCCGTGTCCTTCGGCAGCCATCGTCAGTTCTCGTCAACGCTCGCGCGAGGCAAGCGGTGGTTGGTTCTTCTTGCGACCCCACCAGAGCAGGATCAGCCAGTTCACTTTCATGCACACGATCATCGTGACCAGCAGCGCCGGCCAGCTCAGATCGGGCACAACTCTTGCGGCAGCCACCAGCATGGCGACGGCCAGCATGATCTTCAGCAACTCCCAGAGCATGAACCTCGCCGCAGCTGCGGCCGGGTTCGCCCCGGACAACCGTTTGGTGAGGCCGCGCGCCAACAAGGCTTGCGGCAGCACCACGGCGGCCGCGCCATACAACGCCGACCAGCCTGCCTCGCCCTGCCGGCCCAGGCCCCACATCAGCGCGGCCATCGCCAGCCCCACCGCAGCCTGGACCGCGATGACCCGCCAGGGCGAGAGCGGCGGGTGTTGCGCCCACAAGGCCGACGCTTCTTCTCGCGTCAAAACCTTGAAAGGCGCTTCGTCTGCCCCATCTGCCGGCTTACCTTGGTCGATGGAATCGGTCATGGCAAGCGAGTTACAGGCGGTTGCGGCAAAACCCAAAGATTATACGTGGTAACCCGCAGGGCTCTGCCGTGCGCCGGGCAAGCGTGTCTTATGCGTGCCGAAACGCGGGCATTGCCCGCTTGTCACCGCTGGATGCCGCGTGTTCGTCGCGCGTTCGATCAGCGGGCTTGATAGCTGTTCGCCGGCAGGCCGGGCACATCAACTTGAAGAGCGAGCACGCAACCGGCCAGCGGCTGCTGAGCAAGTTCCTCGGCAGATCGCTTCTCGCGTGAAGTGGTGACATACAGCGTGCGCAGATCCATCCCACCAAAACACGGCATGGTGGGGCAACGCACCGGCAACTTCACCTCTCGCAGCACCCCACCAGCCGGCGACAGGCGCAGCAAGCGCGCACCCTCGAACATCGCGACCCAGTAGCAGCCTTCGGCATCCACTGCCGCGCCGTCGGGGCGGCCGCCGTAGACGGCGAGGTTCTGATTGGGCTGCTTGAGCGGAAAGCTTGCGAAAACACGACGGTTCGCCGACTTGCCGGAAGCCGCATCGAAGTCGAACGCATAGATGGTGTGCGCCTTCGTATCCGACCAGTACATCGTCCGTCCATCAGGGCTCCAGGCCAGCCCGTTCGACACAGTGATGCCGTCGGCCACGCGCAGCAGCTCACGACCGTGATAGCTGTAGAGCGCCGCCAGCGCCGGGTCGCGCGGCTCGTAGATGGTGCCGACCCAGAACCGCCCTTGCGGGTCGCACTTGCCATCGTTGAAGCGCTCGTTGCTCGTGTCGTAAGGCGCAGCGGCCAGCGGTATGCGTTGACCGCTTGCGGGGCTGAACCGCCACAGTCCGTCGCGCATGGCCAGCAACAGGTCTTGCGAACCGGCAATCGGCGCGCAGCTGGCGACGTCGGTCTCGAATTGCCATGTGCCGGTGGCGCCGCTTGCGGGGTCGAAGCGATGCAAGCGATGCCCCGGGATGTCGCAGTAGTACAGCGCCTGTTCCTGCGGATGCCACAGCGGTGATTCGCTCAACAGGGCGGGCGGGGTGACGGCCTGGATATCGGTTTGGGTGAGAGCACTCATCATCGTGTCGGTTGAATTTCCAGTTGCATCCAGGCGCTCGTCGATTCGCCGGGCGCCAGTGTCCGTAGACCGAGCGCTGATGGGTCGGCCTGGTTGATCGCGTTGTTGACGTGGCTCACCGGCTCGATGGCGTAGTAGCCCTTGTCTTGCGGCGTGAAGATGACGAGGCGGCGCAGCGATGAACTCAGCATCATCGACAGACTTTCACCATGAATGTGCGCGACACCGGTCCAGCCGTCGAAACAGTGGTCGAAGTCGAGCTGCGCGATGTCGCTATCGAGCCCGTGCATCGCAACGCGGCGTATCGGCAGCCGGGTTTCGCCGGCCTCCCATCGACCGGCCAACTGTGCTTGCAGACGGCTGCGCGGGCGCTTGGGGAAGAACGGGTGCCAGCCCAGGCCGACGGGCGCCTCGTGCGGTGCACGGTTGACGACGCTCATCTCGCACCACAACGCGTCCGGCGTGAGGACGAATCGCTGATGCGCGTCGAATGCAAAAGGCCAAGCCGGGCCGGGCGCGTGTTGCAGCCGCAGCTGCACCTCGGTGGACAGCGTCTGCTCGACTTGCCATGGCATGGCAAAACCAACTCCATGCAACGCATGCGGCTCATCGTTGATCGGCAGCTGATAAGGCTGGCCCAACCAGCTGAAGCGGCCGTTGGCGATGCGGTTCGAGTACGGCACCAGCGGGTAGCTCGCCGACAGGCGCGCATTGGTGAGCTCACTCGGCTCGGTGGAACGCAGCACGGGCGTCGTGTCGTGCCAGAGGCCGGCGATGCAGCCGCCCAGGTCGGGTCGCAACGCCAGGCGCAAAGCACCGGCCTGGATCTCGACGACAGATGCGGTGGCGCTACTCATGCAGCCATCCTAGTTCGGTACTTCGACGTAACCGCTGCCTCGCGGCTGCGAACGGTTCAGTAGCCGTGGGTGCCGGTGGTCAGCGAATGGACGATGGAGGTGTCCTGCGTGCGCAGCGCCGAGATCGCCTGCTGCGCGCCGCGCACCAGCAAGCCCAGGTCCGATGCGATCGCAACGAAGTCGAAACCGATCGCGCGGTACTGAGCCACCACTTCAGGCGTGCCACCCAGCGTGCCGATGGGCTTGCGGGCGCCTTTGGCCCGCTCGACGGCACGGTTCATCTGGTCGAGCACTGCCGAGTGCGTGAGCTGGCCGAGGTGGCCCATCGCGGCCGACAGGTCGGCCGGGCCGATGAACAGCGCATCGACCCCCTCCACCGATGCGATGGCTTCGAGGTTCTGCAGTGCTTGCGGCGTTTCGAGCTGCACGATGACGCCCATGTTGTCGTTGGCGTGCTGCAGGTAGTTGTGCGTCATGCCGAACCGCGCGGCACGTGTCATGCCGGCCACGCCGCGCACGCCGTGCGGCGGGTAGCGCGTGGCGGCCACCGCCTGGCGAGCCTCGTCGGCATCTTGCACCAGCGGCACCAGCAGCGTGGTGGCGCCCGCGTCGAGCACGCGCTTGATCGTCACGGCGTCGTTCCAAGGCACCCGCACCACCGGCACCATCTTGGTGGACGACACCGCCTGCAGCATGTGGATCACCTCCATCATGTCGGCCGGCGCGTGCTCCATGTCGAGCACGCCCCAGTCGAAGCCGGCGTGGCCCACGGCCTCGGCCACCAACGGGCTGGCCGACACGATCCAGGTGCCCACCGGCGGGTGCGCCCCCGCGGCCTTGAGCAGGTGTCTGAAAGCGTTCATCGCGTGGCTCCTGTCTTTGACACTGGAAAGAGTCAGTAGCGGGAAACGACGGAATCCAGGTCCGATTTCAGGTAGTGCGCGCCGGGCACCGGGTTGTAGTAGTACGGCGGCACTTCCTCGAAGCCCAGCGTCTCGTACAGGCCGCGCGCGGCTTCCATGTCGTCGAGCGTGTCGAGCAGCATGGTGGAGTAACCCGCCTCGCGGGCCCGGTCCATCAACGCTTGCGCCAGCACGCGGCCGATGCCGAAGCGGCGGAACGCCTTGCGCACGTACAACCGCTTCATCTCGCAGGCGTTGGGGTAATCGGATTCGTGCAGCGCCCGGAAGCCACCGCACCCGGCCAGCTCACCGTCGAGGTAGGCCAGCAGCAGCAAACCGTGCGGCGCGGTGTATTCGCCAGGCAGCGTGGCGAGTTCGTGCTCGAAGTTCTGGAAGCACAGGTCGACGCCCAGCGCAGTGGCGTACTCGCGCAAGAGCGTGCGGGTGGCTTCGATCAACTCGGGCGTGTCGGGGCTGACGAGCTGGATGGCTGGGGCGTCCATGCGGGAGAGCGGCGGCTGCAGCGCAGTGTAGAACTTGAATGGAGGGCGTGCTGCGTTCAGGCACCGAGGCTCACTACCCAGCCCACGCCGGCAGCACAAGCGGCGATGAGCAGCAGCGCCAGCCCCCGCGTGAGCACGGTGTCGGTCGACACCGGCAGGTTGGTGGGCAACTGCTTGTTGCCGCTGAACATCGGGCCGATCAGATCGCGTTTCTTGACGAACAGGTAGTAAAGCACCGCCACGACGTGCATCACGACGAGGCCGATGATGACCCACTGGCCGATCACCTTGTGATAACTGGTGAGCTGCAGGCTGGCTTCGGTGCTGATGAACTTCGCCAGCGGGCCGACGTTGGCGATCTCGTCGTCGGCGAACAGGCCGCTTGCCACCTGGAAGGCCAGGAACACCAGCAAAGCCCACACCGACAGCGCTCCGGTCGGGCTGTGGCCCACCTCATAGGCCGCATCGCCGTACCCACGCAGATAACGCACCAGCACGCCCGGCCCATAGACAAAGCTCGAGAAGCGCGACCAGCGCCCACCCACCAGCCCCCACAGCAGCCGGAACGCGAGCAGCGTGAACACCGCATAACCGAGCCGGAAGTGCCATTCCATCGCGTTGCCGCCCAGCTTGCCGGTGACCACGAGACCGATCACACACAGCGCCAGCGCCCAGTGGAACAGGCGGGTGGGCAGGTCCCACACGCGCACGGTGGTCAGGCTCTCCGACATCGACACGGGCTCCGCTGCTGGAAACACGGCGCGCATCGTGACATGGCTGTGGCGCTTCTGGAAGTCGCTGGTCGGCATGCGGGTTTACCCGGGTGTCTGCGACGCAACCGGCTCCGTACCTAGACTGCTGCTCGTCCGCGCCACCGTGGTTCAGGGTGTTGCCCGCGGACTTGCCGCTCCCAGCCAACTTCACTTCAGCCAGGAGAGATCTGAATGAAAAACCGTTTGGTTCTGTGTGCCATGGTCGTGGCCGCCAGCGCGCTGTCACTGCCCGCCGCGGCCCAGTTCGCCAAGCCCGAGGACGCCATCAAGTACCGGCAAAGCGGCATGGCGCTGCTGGGCGCGCACTTTGGCCGGATCGGCGCCATGGCCTCGGGCCGCGCCCCGTTCGACGCCAAGGCAGCCGCCGAAAACGCCGAGATCGCTGCCTTCGTGTCGAAGCTGCCGTTTGCCGGTTTCGTGGACGGCACCGACAAGGGCAACACCAAGGCGAAGCCGGAAATCTGGTCGCAGATGGACAAGTTCCGCGCCGGCGCGACCAAGATGCAGGAAGAGCTGGCCAAGCTGAACACCGCAGCCAAGGGCGGCAACTTCGATCAGCTCAAGGCCACGTTCGGCGAAGCGGCCAAGACCTGCAAGGGTTGTCACGACGACTTCCGCCAACAGTGAGGTGGCTACCCTTCGTCTGGCGAGTACGCCGCCGGACGGAGGAAGCGGGCCTTGCTTGGGCAGCCCGGTGCGGCGGCCCGTGGCTGGCCTTCAAGCCACCCTGGTTCGCGACCGGGTGGCTTCGGGCTCGGGCTCTCAACTGGCGTATTTGACGCTGCAGCCGTAGGCCTGCGTCGCGCTCACCGAGACCGGCTTCCCGGCGAGCACCTCGCCCAGCACTTGGCGGACGTAGTTCGTCGCGGTCTTGATGTCGTCAGCGCGCGCGGTCGCCTTGCTGTCGATGGCGCCGGCATAGATGAGCTTGCCGGCCGGGTCGATGACGTACATGTGCGGCGTGGTACGCGCACCGTAAGCGCGGCCGATCTTGCCGTCGGCATCCATCAGCGTAGCGGTGGCGGCGGCATTCTGCTGCTTCATCCACGAGGCCAGCTCGCCCGGTGCCTTGTAGTCGCTGGCATCGGCAGCCGTGCTGTTGACGGCCAGCCAGACCACGCCTTTGTCCACCGCCTCCTTCTGCGTGGCCTGCATGTTGACGGCGTTGTAGTGCTTCTGCACGAACGGGCAGCCGGGGTTGACCCACTCGAGCACCACGTACTTGCCTTTGAAATCCGCCAGCGAGCGGGCGGCGCCAGTGGTGTCCTTGGCGGTGAACGTGGGGGCTGCCTGGCCGACGACCGCCTGGGCGGACGCCGCGGCACTGAACCCAAAGGTCGCGGCAAACACGGTGAGGGCGAACAACGATTTCGTCTTCATCTTCTTCATCCCCTTTGCTTGGATCGAACCGTTACAAGGACGCCAGCGCGGAGCGCACCTCGTCCACCGAAAGGATCTCCGACAGCAAGCGCGGCGTCTTGGTTCCCGGCGCGTACAGCGCATACACCGGCACCCCGCTGCGGCCCAGGCGCTGCAATTCGGCGGCGATGACGGCGTCGCGCGCCGTCCAGTCGGCGCGCAGCAGCGCCACGCCGCGCTGCTCGAAGTCGGCAAGCACGGCTGCGTCGGCCAGCGTGGTGCGCTTGTTGAACTGGCAGGTCACGCACCATGCAGCGGTGAAGTCCACGAACACCGGCCGACCCTGCGCGGTGAGTTCGGCCACCTTCTCGGGCGACCAGGGCTGCCACCGTTCGCCCGCGGCGTTGGCAGGCGTGGCGGCCAACGCGCGGTTGTGCAGCTGCGGCAGCGCCCAGCTCAAGGCGACGGCCAGCAGGGCCACCGCGACGGCGCCCCAGCCGAGCCGGCCGGCACGGCCGAAACCGGCATTGCCGAACACCCAGGCCACGAAGGCCAGCACCACCAGCGCACCCAGCCATGCCGCGGCGGCATCGAGGCTGGTCTGCTGGCCCAGCACCCACAGCAGCCACACGACGGTGCCGAACATCGGGAAGGCCATCGCGACCTTGAAGTGCACCATCCACGCGCCAGGCCGCGGCAACCAGCCGGCCACACGGGGCAACGTGGTGATCAACAGATAGGGCAAGGCCATGCCGAGCCCAAGCACCGCGAAGATCGCCAGCGCCTGTGCCGCCGGCATCGAGAGCGCCACGCCGAGCGCCACGCCCATGAACGGCGCGGTACAGGGCGACGCCACGCCGACGGCCAGCACACCGGTGAGGAAGGAATCGACCACCGGATGGCGCGCGCGCATCGCCGCCAGCCCGCTGGGCAGCAGCGTCGAGAACTCGAACACACCGGCCAGGTTGAGGCCGATCAGCGTGAACAGCAGCGCCAGCGCCGCAACGAAGCCGGGCGACTGCAGCTGGAACCCCCAGCCGAGCTGCTCGCCGGCGGCGCGCAGTGCGAGCAGCACGCCAGCCAGCGCCACGAAGCTGATCACCACCCCGGCGGTGTAGGCCAGCCCGCCGGACCACAGCTTGCGGTGTTCACCGGCATGCTGCGCAAATCCCATCACCTTGAGTGACAGCACCGGGAAAACGCAGGGCATCAGGTTGAGCAAGGCGCCGCCGAGCAGCGCGAGCAGCAGGGCCACGCCCCAGGAGGCCGGTGCCGCAGCGGCTGCCTGCGCGTCCGGCTCCAGCGCCGCTTGCAGCCCTGGCGACACCACCGCCTCGGGCGCAGCCTCAGGCCAGGCGCCCTGCACCGCCGCTTCGACCCGCACCACCTGGCGCTCGCCGAACACCATCACGACCGGCAGCAGCTTGGGGCTTTCGCTGCGCTGCGGCGACAAGGCCAGCCGTGCTTCATAACTTGCACCGCGCCATTGCTGCTGCACCGGCGCGGCGTGGTCCACCAGACCCGCGAGTTCGCTGAACACCTCGGCATTGCGGCCTTGCAGCGCGCCCGGCAAACCGTCGATACGCAACACCAGGCTGCCGGCCGCACCGCCCTCCGCCGAGGGCTGGCCCTGTGCCACCACGCCAGCCGGCTGTTGCGGCCGGGCGGCCAAGGCGGCCTCGAACTCGGCCGCATGGCTCGCCACCGACGCCTGCGCCGGCAGGCTCAGCGAAAAGCGGCCGCTTTCGGGAATGCAGACCTCCTTGCACACCAGCCAGTCGGCCTGCAGTTGCACGTCGAGCTTGTCGGCCTTGAACTGCGGCGTGACGGTCAACGGCACCGGCAGTACGACGCTGCCTTCATAGCCATGGTTCATCAGCGGGCCGATCGGCAGGCGCTTGGGTGCAGGCCAGTCGATCTCGCCGGCGCCGGCACCGGCCGGCAACGTCCAGCTCAGCGTGGTGGGCAGGCCGGAGTCGCCGGGGTTCTTCCAGTAGGTGTGCCAATGCGGCTGGTGGGTGATCTTGAGGCCCAGCCACATCGGCTTGCCGGTCGCGATGCCTTCGGGCGCGTGCGCCACCAGCTCGGCACGCACCTGCGGGGTGGTGACGACATTCGAGGTGAAAGCAGCGAAGGCGGGGAAGGTCGCCGCGAAGGCGAGCGGCAGCAGCAGGGCACGGGTCAGCATGGCGCTTGGAAGCTACCACGGCCGCCTAGTTCCTCGGGTGGGGAAGCTTATTCGGCGGTTGCGCCGCAGGCGACGGACGGTCGGGGCGCTTTGCCTAGCACGTCACGCGCACGGCCGCTGGGCGGCCTTCACATCGCTGCGCGATATGAGCCTGCGCCGGAACAAGTCAGGCGCTGTCGCGCCACTGGGGTTCACTGCGTAAACCCCAGCACGACCCTGCGGGTCATGGCTGACTTCTTCTCGATCTTCGTGACAACCACGTGACCGATCTCCGCCGTATTGCTCACGTGCGTGCCGCCACACGGCTGCAGGTCCACGCCCTCGATCTCCAGCAGCCTCACCCGCCCGGTGCCACGCGGCGGCTGCACGCTCATGCTGCGCACGAGCTGCGGGTTGGCGTCGAGCTCGGCGTCGCTGATCCAGAGGTGGCGCACCGGCTGGCCCTGCGCCACCAGGCGGGCCAGGCCGGCATTGAGCGTGTCCTTGTCGAGCGGCTCGGTCATGTGGAAGTCGAGCCGCGCCGAGGCCGCGGTGATCGAGCAGCCGTCCACAGGATGCGGCACCAGCGCGCACAGCAGGTGCGTGGCGGTGTGGAAGCGCATGTGGCGCTCGCGACGCTGCCAGTCGATGACGGCAATGACCGGCAACTCGGGCGCCAGGCGCTGGGCATCGGCCGGGTCGGCCAGCAGGTGCACGATGGCGCCGGGCGTCGCGCCCTTGCGCGTGTCGGCAATGGCCACGAGGCTGCCGTCGGCCAACCTCAGGTGGCCGGCATCGCCCGCCTGCCCGCCGCCTTGCGGGTAGAACACCGTACGGTCCAGCTGCACGGCGCCCTGCGCTGCATCTACGGAGATCACACGCGCCTCACAGTCGCGCAGCTGGGCGTTTTCACGGAACAACTCTTCAGTCATGGCGTCGAGCACGGTTACGTGGCCCTTTCGATGATAGGCACGTGCCACCCCGGCAGGCGCTACAGCCGCGCCGATCTTCACCCGATCTGTATCGGCCGACACAGCGGGGCAGACCCGGGCTGCGTGTCATGACCTTTCCATTAACATGCCGGGCTGGCCGGGCGGGCTCGCCGCCCCTGCAGCTTTGCAAGCCCCCGCGGCGACTTCCTTTCGCGTCCGGTGGCGCATCACACCACGGCGACTCCATGAGCTTGTCTCGCAAAGATCTTTCCCCGCCCCTTCGCAACGCCTTGCGTCTCCTGAGTGTTCTGCTCGCCGTCGGCACTTTCGCTGCAGCGGCTGGCGCAGCGGCCGACGACGACCTTCGAAACAGGAGCGGCGGCGCGGGTGTCTTCAATGCACCGGGCTACACCCCGTCCACCAGCGACACCGACAGCAACCTCGATCCGGCCGAGCGTGCTCGCCGCAGCAGCACAGGGGACAGCCGGCGCATGCGAGACCCACGCGGCGGCTCAGCGAACATCGACGGCCAAGTGCCGGCCGATCGCAACCTGATGCCTTCTGCGCGATCACGGCAGCAGCCGCCACGGCCCAGCGAGTTCCAGCGCTTCGTGGAAACAACGACTGGCCGATGGCTGCCTGTGTTCGGTTCGGAGTTTTTTGCCGATGCCGCCAGCAGCTTCGCACCGGTGGACAACGTGCCGGTACCGTCGGACTACGCGGTCGGTCCGGGCGATGAGGTTCTGATCCGGGCCTGGGGCGCCATCGACGTGGACTATCGCGCCACGGTCGACCGCAATGGCTTGATCAACCTGCCACGGGTCGGCAGCTTCCCGGTGGCCGGCGTGCGGGCATCCGAACTCGAGCGGCATCTGCGTGCGCAGATCGGCCGGCTCTATACGAACTTCAACCTCAGCGTCACGCTGGGCCAGCTGCGCGCCGTCAAGGTCTACGTGGTGGGCCAGGCGCAGCGCCCCGGTGTCTACACGCTCAGCAGCCAGTCCAGCCTGCTGTCGGCCGTGGTGGCCAGCGGCGGGCCGGGGGTGAACGGCTCCATGCGCAAGATCAGCCTGAAGCGCGATGGACGCATCGTGGCCGATCTGGACGTCTACGAATTCCTCGTACAGGGCGATCGCACGAAGGACGTGCAGCTGTTGCCCGGCGACGTGGTGGTGATCCACCCGGTGGGCCCGCGCGTGGCACTCACTGGCGCCATCGACACGCCGGCCGTCTACGAACTCAAGAGCAAGGAAGAGCCGCTGCGCGATGTGTTGCGCTACGCCGGTGGACCTTCGGTGTTGGCCAATCCGCACAAGGCGCAGGTCGAACGCATCGACCCCGTGGCCAGGCAGGCTGCACGGCAGGTCGAGGAGTTCAAGCTCGACGAGATCGGGCTCACGAAGAGCCTGCGCGACGGCGACATCGTGACGCTGCTGGAGATCTCGCCGCAGTTCGGCAACGCGGTCACCCTGAAGGGCCACGTGGCGCAACCGCTGCGTTACCCGCACCGGCCGGGCATGCGCGTGAGCGACCTGATCCCCGACAAGGAAGCGCTGATCTCGCCAGACTTTTATCGGCGCAAGAACCTGCTGGTGCAGGTGGAGCTGCTCGACAACGGCGACGAAGCCGGGTTCGGGCGCGATGACGAGTTCGCCAACGGCGACGGAACCATGCTGCGCAATGGCGCGACGCAGCGCGACGGGACGACTCAACGCGACGGCTCCACGCTGCGGTCGAGCCGCCGCCAGCAGTCACGCGACGATCTGGTCGCTGCGCAGCGCGCAAAGAAGACGCCGGCCGCGCTGTTCGACGAGATCAACTGGGACTACGCCGTCATCGAGCGGCTGCGGCGCGAAGACCTCACGACCCAGCTCATCACCTTCAACCTGCGCGCGGCCCTGGCCGGTGACGGCGGCCACAACGTCGAGCTCCAACCCGGCGACGTGGTCACCGTGTTCAGCCAGAAGGACATGCGCGTGCCGGTGTCCAAGCAGATCCGCCTCGTCACGGTGGAAGGCGAAGTGGGCGCCCCGGGCGTCTACCAGCTGCTGCCCGGCGAAACGCTCAAGCAGCTGCTCGGGCGTACCGGTGGCTTCACGCCGCAGGCCTATGTGTACGGCCTCGAGTTCTCGCGCGAGGAGACGCGCATCCGCCAGCGCGAGAACCTGCAGGCGGCCATCCAGCGGCTCGAATCGCTGGCCGCCACGCAGACCGCGCGTGAGGCCGCCAACCAGCGCGCCGACGAGGCGGGCCGCAGCGCGCAGGTGAGCGCCGCCGCCACGCAGGCGCAGCTGCAGCGCCTGCGCACCCTGCAGCCGAACGGCCGCATCGCGCTGGAACTGGACTACGACAAGACCAATATCGACACGCTGCCCGACGTGCCGCTGGACAACGGCGATCGGATCGTGGTGCCGGCGCGGCCAGGCTTCGTGACCGTGTCGGGCGCAGTGGCCAACAACAACGCCTACCTGTGGAAGCCCGGCCGCACCGCGGGCGACTACGTGAAGCTCGCGGGCACCGAGGAATCGGCCGATGCCTCGCAGATGTTCATCCTGCGCGCCGATGGCACCGTCGTGCACGGCAACGACCGCCGCGGCCTCTTCAGCAGCGGAGTCGCTTCGGAGCAACTCCATCCGGGCGATGCGGTGATCATTCCCAACCAGCTCGACTACGAGACCTGGGGCCGTGCGCTGGTGCGCAACCTGAAGGATTGGTCGGCGATCTTCTACCAGTTCGGCCTGGGCGCCGCGGCGATCCAAACGCTGCGCAACAACTGATGAGCACACACGGCATGGAAACATCGGATCGAGAGCTGACGGCCGTGCATGCGCAGCAGGAGTACGAAGACGATGGGCCGGCGATCAGCCTGCTGGACCTGCTGACCTGGGTGGGCGAAGGCAAGCGCCTGATCGCTGCCGTGACCGCCGTTGCCATCGTCGGCTCGGTGGCGTTGTCACTGCTGCTGCCCAACGAATACACGGCGCGAACGACGCTGCTGCCGCCGACGCAGCAACAGTCCGGTGGAGCGGCGGCCGCGCTGGCCGCGCTGGGCGGCCTCGGAGCGCTGGGTGCAGGGATCGCAGCCAAGACACCCGACGAGCTTTACGTGAACCTGCTCAAAAGCGACTCGGTGCTGCGTGCGCTCGATACCCAGTTCAAGTTGCGCGAGCGCTACGAGATCGAAACCTTCGAGGTGTTGCGCAAGGCGATGGGCAAGTTCGTACGCGTCACGTCCGACAAGAAGTCGGGCGTCGTGACCGTCGAGGTCGACGACAAGGACCCGCAGTTCGCTGCCCACCTCGCGAACGGCTACGCCGCCGAAGTGGGCAAGCTGCTCGACCGCCTGGCGGTCACTGAAGCACAGCAGCGCCGCAAGTTCTACGAGAAGCAACTGCAGGACACCAAGAACAACCTGATCAAGGCCGATCAGGACATGCAGAAGACGCAAGAGAAGAGCGGCATGGTCGTGCTGGACAAGCAGGCCGAGGCCATCCTCACCAACATGGCCAAGCTGCGTGCGGCGATTGCCGAGCGCGAAGTGCAGTTGCGCGTGCTGCGCACTGCAGCCACCGCCGAAAACCCCGACGTGGCCCGGCTCAGCAGCGAAGTGGCGGGCCTGCGCTCCGAACTGCGGCGCATGGAGTCGGCCCAGAACACCAGCGGCAGCATCGTCGACATGCCGGCCGGCAAGCTGCCCGAGGCGGCAGCCGAATGGATCCGCGCGCGCCGCGAGGTGAAGTTCCAGGAGACGCTGCTCGAGAGCATGCTGCGCCAGTACGAAGTGGCCAAGCTCGACGAAGCCAAGGAAGGGCCGGCGCTGCAGCAGATCGACGCTGCCCAGCCGCCGGACCGCAAGTCCAAGCCGGCGCGCGCGGTCATCGTGATGGCGACCACGCTGCTCGCCCTGCTGGCCAGCAGCCTCTACGTGGTGGTGCGCCGCTACTCGGCCTGGGCTCGCGAGCTCGATCCGGGCCGTGGCGCCGCGTGGGACGGCTTGCGTGCCGCGTGGCGCTGGCGCCGCGGTTGACCCTACCTTCACTCCGTGCACCTGCAAACAAGCCCGCTTCGGCGGGCTTGTTTCTTGAGCCTGAGGCGGCGCTACGCCTCAGGCCCCGTTAATCGCTACTCGTCAGGTGAACACGGCCTCGCGGCGAGTCGAGCACGGCGTCGAGGCCCGGAGTTCCCGCAACGACGTTGATGCCGCCAGCCACCTGCAAGCGACCCAAGGCACCCGCCAGTGCCGCAGGCTCGGGTTGGCGCAGCGTCAATGCCGTCAGCTCGACACCGCTGGCAGGCATGCCATCGGTGGGGTGCGCCTCACCCCACTCGATCAGCGTCGGCAATGCACCGCGCATTAACCGGCATCCGTCGTCTCGCACCGAGATGCGCCAACGCAGTTCGCCGCGGGGCATGGGTCTCGAGACGTCGAGCACGCGGCCGGCATCGAGCCCCTGCGCGGCCCAATTCGCCGCGGCCTGCACGATGTCGCCACAGCGCGCGACCCAATGGACCAGCCGTGGCTGCTGCGCGATCGACGCACGCATCGCCGCATCGTCGAGGTCGAACCATCGGACACGGCCCGGTGCGGGCGCGTCGGAGTCGATCGCGATGATCTCGAAATAGGCACGCGGGAACGCAGCACCGCCCAGCGCGAACACGCGGTTGTGCGTGCCCATCAACGCATGCTTGCCCCCGGGCCCGGGCGTGATGCCCAGGGTCGCTTCGCACCATGCGACACCCTCTTCCAGCGTGGCCGCAGCCACCACCAGGTGATCGAGCTGCAGCGTCATTGCCAGCTCACAGGCTCAGACGCCCTTCGACACAGATGACGCTGTGCCCGCCGATCCACACATCGTTGCCGATGCGTTCGACGAACACGCGGCCGGCGCGGCCCAGCACCGTGCCCTGGCTCGCAACGTAGCGCTCGGGCGCCAGCCCGGCGCCGACGAGCCATTGCGCGAGGCCGGCGTTCAGGCTGCCGGTCACCGGGTCTTCAGGCACGCCCAGCGTCGGCACGAAGGCGCGCACTTCGAAGGCGCATTCGCTGCCGGCCGGGTAAGGGCCCACCACGCCAACCTCCAGCGGCTGCATCGCGGCAAAGTCGGGGTGCAATGCGAGCACCGCCTCGGCCGAATCGAGCATCGCTGCCACCCAGCCCGGGCCGTTGTCCACCCACTGCACGCGGCGCAGGGCCGAGCGCGGCAGTTGCAGGCTGCGCGCAATCTGTTCGCACGTGGCTTCGTCGGCCGGGCCGCTGCGGCGCATCGGCGGCGCGGCAAAGGCCAGCCGTTCGCCGTCGCGGCGGATCTTCACGAGACCCACTTCGCACTGCTGCACGATCAGCTCTTCATTGCGCGGCCGCCCGCCCGCGGCCAGCCAGGCGTGGCAGGTGCCCAGCGTGGGGTGGCCGGCAAACGGCAGCTCGCCGCCGGGCGTGAAGATGCGCACGCGGTAGTCGGCGCCGGGCGTCGTGGGCGTGAGGAGGAAGGTCGTTTCCGACAGGTTGGTCCAGCGCGCGAACTCGGCCATCTGTTCGTCGGAGAGGCCGTCGGCGTCGAACACCACGGCCAGCGCATTGCCCTTGAGCGCGCGGTCGGTGAAAACGTCAACTTCGGTGTAGCGGTGTTGCATGGTCAGGCAGCCTTCCTGTGGGCCAGTTCGAGCGTGCGCGCCAGTGCGGCCACGCCTTGTTCGATGCGTTCGGGAGAGACAGTCACGAAGCTCAGCCGCAGCGTGTTGGCGGCCGGTGCATCGGCATAGAAGGCAGCGCCGGGCACGAAGGCCATGCCCTGCTCCACCGCCTGCGGCAGCAGCGCCATCGCATCGAAGCCCACGGGCAGCGTGACCCAGAAGAACATGCCGCCGGCCGGCAGCTGCCAGCGGCAGCCCGGCGGCAGGTGGCGCTGCAGCGAGGCGGCCATCGCATCGCGCTGGGCCTTGTAGCGCGCGCGGATGGTGGGCACGTGCGTGGCGAGGAACCCGTCCTTGATGACCTCGTGCACCACGCGCTGATTGAACACCGGCGTGTGCAGGTCCGCCGCCTGCTTGGCCTGCAGCAGCTTGGGGCCCAATACCTTGGGCGCCACCACGTAGCCCAGCCGCAAGCCCGGCGCCAGCACCTTGGAGAACGAGCCGAGGTAGACCACGCCTTCGGCCCACCGCGAAGCCAGCGGCGCGGGCGGCGGCGCGTCGAACCACAGGTCGCCGTAGGGGTTGTCTTCGAGCAGCGGCAGGCCGGCGGCTTGCGCAGCGGCCACCAGCGCAGCGCGGCGAGCCTCGCCCAGCGTGCGGCCGCTCGGGTTCTGGAAGTTCGGCAGCAGGTAGGCGAAACGTGCGCCTGAAGCGGCGCGCACCGCTTCAGGCGTGGGCCCTTCGTCGTCGGTGGCCAGCGATTCGATGGCCGGCTCATAGGGCGTGAAGGCCTGCAGCGCACCGAGGTAGGTGGGCGTTTCCACGGCCACACGCGAGCCGGCGTCGATGAGCACCTTGGCGCACAGGTCCAGCCCCTGCTGCGAACCGGTGGTGATGAGCACCTGGTTCGCGTCGGCACGGATGCCCGATTCGGCCAGATGTTGCGAGACCCATTCGCGCAGCGGGCCATAACCTTCGCTGGCGGCGTACTGCAAGGCCTCGCGCGGTGCATCGCGCAGCACCCGGTCGGCCGCTTCGCGCATGGCCTCGACCGGGAAGGTCTCCGGCGACGGCAGGCCGCCGGCCAGCGAGATGATGCCGGGCCGCTCGGTCACCTTCAGGATCTCGCGAATGATCGACGGGTTCATGCGTTCGGCGCGTCGCGCCAAGGTCCAGGTCATCGTGTGTCTCCGTTTTCGGCCATGTCCAACATCCAATCGACGGCGCGTTGCACGTGCAAGGCCGTGGTGTCGAAGCCCGGCACGGGCAGCTTCGACGCATCGATCAACAGCATGATCTCGGTGCACCCCAGGATCACGCCTTCGCAGCCGCGCGCGACCAGGCGGTCGATGACGGCGAGGTAGGCCTCGCGTGAGGCCGGCTCGATGCGGCCCTTGCACAGCTCGTCGTAGATCACTCGGTGCACGAGCTCGCGGGCGTCCGCCTCGGGGGTCAGCACGTCGAGGTCGAACCGTTCGCCGAGGCGGCGCGTGTAGAAGTCCTGCTCCATCGTGAAGCGCGTGCCGAGCAGGCCGACACGGCGCGCGCCGGCAGCATGGATCGCCGAGCCGGTGGCGTCGGCGATGTGCAGCAGCGGAATCTCGATCCGCGCTTCGATGCTGGGCGCGAGCTTGTGCATCGTGTTGGTGGCCAGCACCAGTGCCTGGGCGCCTCCTTGCTGCAGCTGCACGGCAGCATCGCCCAGCAGCGCGGCCGCATCGTCCCAACGGCTTTCACGCTGCAGCGCCTCGATCGGCGCGAAGTCGAAGCTTCGCAGCAGCAGCGAGGCGCTGTGGTGCCCGCCCAGGCGCTGCTGCACCGCGCGGTTGATCTCTCGGTAGTACACGAGCGTGGACTCCCAGCTCATGCCGCCCAGGACGCCCAGCGTCTTCATGCGCGACCTCCCGCGGGCAACCGCTTGCCGACGAACACCGTGGCGATCACGGCCAGCGCAAAGCCCACCGTCATCGCGTCGAGCCGCTCACCGAGCAGCGGCACGGCCGCGAGCATCGACGCGAACGGCTGCACCAGCTGGACCTGGCTCACGCGCAGCGTGCCGCCCAGCGCAAGGCCGCGATACCAGGCAAAGAAGCCCAGCCACATCGACACCGTGGACACATAGACGAAGCCGGCCCACGACCCGAGCCGCACCGGCCCGACGGGGCCGATCTGGTCCCAGTGCGTGGCTGCCTGCCATGCCGTCAACGGCAGCGTGAGCGGCAGGCACAGCACGAGCATCCAGCAGATGACCTCGGGGCCGTTGAGGCCACGTTGGGCTGCCCGGCCGTTCGGGCCGTCGCCTGTGAGCCGCGCCCCGCCGACATAGCCCACAGCGGCACTCAACACCGCCAGCAGCAACAAGCCATCGGCCACGTGGAACCCGCCGCCGCCCTTGAGCCACGCGTAGGCGGCCACCAATGCACAGCCGAAGACGGCACACCCCCAGAACGCCACCGGCGGGCGCTGCCGCAACCACCATGCGCCCACCACCGCGGTCGCCAGCGGCAGAAAGCCCGTGATCACCGCCGCATGCACCGCCTCGACGTAGCGCACCGCCCAGCCCGAAAACAGCGGAAAGCCGAACACCACGCCGGCGGCCGACAGCGCCAGCAGCGCCCATTGGTCGCGCCGCGGCCAGGGCGCGCGCGTCGCCAACAGCCACGCCACCGACAACACCCCCGCCACTGCCGCACGGCCGATGGCCACGAAGGTGGGGGGCAACTGCGGGTCGTCCACCGTGCCGCCTGCCAGCCGCGTCATCGGGATGCTGAGCGCGAACATCAGCACGCCCGCCAGCCCGAGCCAGAAGCCCTGGCGTTCGTGCGAAGCGGCCGTGGCAATCGGCAAGGTCGCAGCGCTTCGGCTCATACCGTCACCATCCACGCCGCGGTGGCCACCAGCACCAGCGCCAGCACGCGGTTGAACCACAACAGCCGCGCGCCCTGCTCAAGCCAGCCGCGCAGCAGCGAACCCATGAGGGCGTAGCTGAAGTTCGACACGAAGGCGAACACCACCATCACGGCCAGCACCTGCGCGAGGCGCTCCGCAGTGGCCGAGACGTCGTCACCCGCTGGCGCCACCCAGCCCGCGGCAATGGTGAGCGCGAGCATCCACGCCTTGATGTTGACGAACTGCAGCGCCATGCCCTGCGAAAAACTGACGTTCAGGCGCTTCGCATCGGCCTCGCCCAGCACACCGGTGTTGGCGAGCTTCCATGCCAGCCACAGCAGGTAGCCGACGCCGATGACCTTGACGCCCCAGCGCAGAGCCGGCACCGCCAGCAACAATGCACCGAGACCCGCGCCGCACAGCACCATCAGCAGCGACCAGCCAACCGGCACGGCCAGGCAGAACGGAAGCGCGCGCTTCAGGCCGAAGTTGGCCGCCAGCGCGGTCGACAACGTGGTGTTGGGGCCGGGGCTGAAGCTCATCGCCGTGGCGAAGACCAGCAGCGCGCCGAACTCCTGGCCCGTCATCGCGGCACCTGCGGCAAATGAGGGAGCGGGCAGAACATAAGTCGGTCGAGTGTATGGACATCACCAACACAGCACCAATACACTGAACCCATGCAGCCGATTTTCTGTATCGGTTCAATGTCCAGCACAAAGGCATGGCGATGATCGAGGAAGCAGCAGAGATGCACCCTGGTGGCAGACGGTTCGAAGGCGTGAAGGCCGAGGGCCGCCGCGCCGGGCCGCTCCCATGCAGGGCCCGCGCCCTCTCGCAGGGGTGCTCGCCGTACCTGCCGGGCGGAGTGCCGACATGAACTCCGCATTGCCCGCGGCCCCCCTCGCCCGCGACGCCGGCGCCACGCTCACAGAGCAACTGGCCGCCCGCTTTGCCGAACGCATCCGCCAGCGGCTGCTGCCGCCGGGCACGCGGCTGCCTTCGGTGCGCGAATGCGCCAAGCGCCACGGCATCAGCGCCTACACGGTGGTGGCCGCCTACGACCAGCTGCTGGCCCAGGGCCTCATCGAGGCGCGCAAGCAACGCGGCTTTTTCGTGCGCGAGATCCGTTCCGCCGCGCCGGCTGCCGCGGTGGGCCATGTGAAGCCGCGGCCCGAGGTGCGCCCCAGTGCGCCGGTGGACGCGGCGGCGCTGATCCGCGGCATGTTCAACCAGCCCGGCGTGCGCGCGATGCCGGGCCTGGGCACGCTGCCGGCCGAGTGGCTGGACCTGCCTATCCTGAGCGCGGCGCTGCGCCGCGTGACGGCCGGCGAGCGCTTGGCGCCACTGGCGCTGCTGTACGGCGAGCCGGCCGGCGACCTGCGGTTGCGCACCGCGCTTTCGATGAAGCTGGCCGACTTCGGCGTGAAGGCGGCACCGGAGCAGATCGTCACCACCGTGGGCGCGACGCAGGGGCTGGACATCATCTCGCGCACGCTGCTGCAGCCGGGCGATGCCGTATTGGTGGACGAGCCCGGCTGGGCCGTCGAATACGCGCGGCTCGGGCAGCTGGGCGTGCGCATCCTGCCGGTGCCGCGCGGCCCGGAAGGGCCCGACCTCGCCACCATGCGGGCGCTGGCCGAGGCGCACAAGCCGCGCCTGTATGCCACCGTCTCGGTGCTGCACAACCCGACCGGCTGCACGCTCTCGCTCGCCGCTGCGCACCAAGTGCTCAAGCTGGCCGAAACCTACGACTTCCACATCACCGAAGACGACACCTACGCCCACCTCGCACCGGCCCATGCACCCCGGCTGTCGGCTCTCGACGGGCTGCAGCGCACGATCTACGTGTCGGGCTTCTCGAAGATCCTCACGCCGGCCTGGCGCGTGGGTTTCATCGCCGCACCGCAGAAGCTGGTGGAGCGCTTCATCGACGTGAAGCTGCTCACCACGCTCACCACGCCGGCCGTGCTGGAGCAGGCCGTGGCGCTGTGCCTCGAACAAGGCCAGCTGCGCCGCCACGCCGAGCGCGTGGTGCAAAAGCTCGACGCGGCCCGTGCACGCACCGTGGCGCTGGCGCAGGAAGCGGGCATGCGCTTCGTCACCGAGCCGGCCGGGCTGTTCGGCTGGGTAGACGTGGGCGTGGACACCGACCGCCTCGCTGCCCTGATGCTCGACGACGGCTGGCTGTTGGCGCCGGGCTCGCTGTTCCATGCCTCGCATCGGCCCACCACGCTCATGCGCATCAACTTCGCCACCTCGCAGGACGCCCGGCTGTGGCGTGCGGTGCAGCAGGCTGCGGCGCCACCTGGGTTGAGTGGTTCCGCGTAAAAAATCGCTTGTATGCCCTGGTTTGAAGCCGGATATCGGTACTGAATCCATAGCATGTAACACACGGTGGCAGCGCAGCAATCGCTGTGTTTCCGACCTAAAGTCTTGCCCCATGGACGAGCCGACCATCCCCTTTGGCGAACCGGAACTGTGGCGCGTGAGCGCCTTCCGGCGCGCCATGAGCGAGCTCGCCGCCCTGCCCGACCCGGTCAACGGGTTGGGCACGCGCCTGTCTTCGCTCAGCCCTTCTTTGCTGGCCGATCTGCAGCGCTTCGAACACACGCCCCACGGCGCCGAAGTGCTGGAGGTCATGGCCGCCTGTTTGCGCCACTCGCAAAGCGTGGCGATCCACCTCGACCGCGAAGGCTTCGTGGTGCCGGTGACGGTGTTCCCGCGCGAGCGGCTGTTCCACTCGCCGTTGCCGATGAGTTCGCTGCTGGAGCCCAGCATGGCCAGCCTGCGCCTGCTGCAGGTGGAGCCCGCGGTGCTCAAGCCGCCGGGCCACAAGCACAGCGAACTCGTGGGCGCCGCGCACATGTACCACCCGCTGGGCATGCTGCTGTGGCTGCTGGCGCTGTACGGCCCGCGCCGCGAGTTGCTGCCGGAGATCGCTGGCCCCGCGGTCTATCGCGTCGCGCCGGGACTGGACCTGCGCAATCTCGAGATCGGCGGGGCGCTGGCCTCGGCCATCGTGCGGCTGCGGCGCGAAGCCGTGCCGCTGCGAGCGCTGGCCGAATGGCCCGGGCTGGACATGGAACGCGCCAGCCGGCTGCTCAACGCGCTGTATCTGCAGTCGGGCCTGATGGTGAGCCGCACCCACCCGGCGGCGCTGGCCAGCGGCTGGCTGCAGTCGCTCACCCGCGGGCGCCGCGAAGAAGGCTGACGGCGGCGCGCGGCCTTCTGCGCGCAGCTCAGCGACTGCCCAGCGCCTCCCAGCGCTCCAGGCACTGCATCAGCTCGTCCTCGATCTGCGCATAGCGCGCCTGCACCTCGGGCACCCGCTGCGGCGACGCGGTGTAAAGCTCGGTGCCGGCGAGCAGCTCGCCCAGCTGCTTCTGCTCGGCTTCGAGCGCTTCGATGCGAGCAGGCAGCTCGTCGAGCTCGCGCTGCTCCTTGTAGCTGAGCTTGCGACGCACCGATGCTGGCTGCGCGGCAGGCGCCGCCACCTTCGCCGCGGGCTCCTGCGGCTTCGTTTCGCGCACGGGGGTGGCCGCGGGGAGCTGCAGCCCGCGTGAGCGCTGCGATTGCGCGAGCCAGTCCTCCACGCCGCCTTCATATTCCCGCCAGCGCCCCTCGCCTTCGGCCACGATGGTGCTGGTGACCACGTTGTCGAGGAAGCGGCGGTCGTGGCTCACCAGAAACACCGTGCCCTCGTAGTTCTGCAGCAGGTCTTCGAGCAGCTCCAGCGTGTCGATGTCGAGGTCGTTGGTGGGCTCGTCGAGCACCAGCACGTTGGCCGGCCGCGCGAACAGGCGCGCCAGCAGCAGGCGGTTGCGCTCTCCGCCGGAGAGGCTCTTCACCGGCGAGTTGGCGCGCTCGGGCGCGAACAGGAAGTCGCCCAGGTAGCTCATCACGTGCTTGCGCTGCGAGCCGATCTCGATCCATTCGCTGCCGGGGCTGATGAAGTCGGCCAGCGTCGCATCGGGCCTGAGCGCCTCGCGCATCTGGTCGAAGTAGGCCACCTGCAGGTTGCTGCCCTGGCGGATGCGACCGCTGTCGGGCGGCAACTCGCCGAGGATGAGCTTGAGCAGCGTGGTCTTGCCCGCGCCGTTGGGACCGATCACGCCGACCTTGTCGCCGCGCAGGATGGTGGCGCCGAAGTCGCGCACGATAGGCCGGCCACCGAAGCTCTTGGACACGCCGTCGAGCTCCGCGACGATCTTGCCGCTGGGCAGGCCGGCATCGACGTCGAGCTTCACGCGGCCCACGGCCTCGCGACGTGCGGCGCGTTGCGTGCGCAGGGCCAGCAGCCGGTTCACGCGGCTCACGCTGCGCGTACGGCGCGCTTCCACGCCCTTGCGCACCCACACCTCTTCTTGCGCCAGCAGCTTGTCGGCCCGCGCGTTGGCCAGCGCCTCGGCTTCGAGCTCGCGCTGCTTGGTCGCTTCGTACGTGGCGAAATTGCCAGGGTAGGAGCGCAGCTGGCCACGGTCGAGCTCGACGATGCGCGAGGCCACCGCGTCGAGGAAGGCGCGGTCGTGCGTGATCAGCACCACGGCACCGCGGTAGGCGTTGAGCAGCTCCTGCAGCCAGATGATGGCGTCGAGGTCGAGGTGGTTGGTGGGTTCGTCGAGCAGCAGTACGTCGGGTGCGGCCACCAGCGCCTGCGCGAGCGCGACGCGCTTCTTCGTGCCACCCGAGAGGGCATCGACCTTCGCAGCGGCATCGAGGTGCAGGCGGTGCAGCGTTTCGTCCACGCGCTGTTCCCAGGTCCAGCCGTCGAGCGCTTCGATACGGGTCTGCAGGGCGTCGAGGTCCTCGCCCGGGGCCGCCGCGCCGAGCCCCAAGCCAGACCCTCTCTCCCCGGGAGAGTGGACGGCGTGCTCGGCCGAGGGGTCGTGCATGCTCGCATGGGCTTCGTAGCGGGCGCGCAGCGCCTTCACCTCAGCGAGGCCTTCGCTCACCACGTCGAACACCGTGGCACCCGGCGTGAAAGCCGGCTCCTGCGGCACGTAGAAACGGCGCAGCCCTTGCTGCAACTGCAGCAGCCCGTCGTCGGGCTTTTCGAGGCCAGCCAGGATCTTCAGCAGCGAGGACTTGCCGGCACCGTTGCGGCCGATGAGGCCGAGGCGTTCGCCGGCATCGAGCGACAAGCCGGCGCCGTCGAGCAGCGCGACGTGGCCGAAGGCGAGGTGGGCATTGGAGAGCGTGATGAGGGCCATCCGCGGATTGTCGTTGTTAGCATCACGCCCGCTTCGGCCCACCCGCCCCGCGCCACATGCCTTTCGAGCTGATCCCGTTCAACCGCTACTTTGACTTCGCCGGGCGCATCGGCCGGCGCAGCTACCTGCGGCGCCTGCTGTTCGCCATGGCGCTCGCCTGGGGCATTCCCTGGCTGATGACCGACGCGCTGGGCGCCAAGGACAACGCACTGGCGGCCCTGGTGTGGATCGCCGCGCTGGGTGCCGCGTTCTGCCTGGCGCTGTCGGCCACGGCGAAGCGGCTGCGGGACGTGGGCTTCAACCCGGCGTGGTGTGCGCTGATGTTCTTTCCACCGCTGGCCGTGGCGGTTGCCGTCGGCCTCGTGTTCTTGCCGCCCAACAACAACGCCGGGCGCTACGGGGCGCCGCACTCCGGCTGAGGCGTTTCAGGCGAGCGCTGCTTCCAGCGCGTCGATGAACATCTTCGGCACGTCGAAGCCGGCCTGCTGCGTGATCTCCTGGAAGCAGGTGGGGCTGGTGACGTTGATCTCGGTGAGGTAGTCGCCGATCACGTCGAGCCCCACGAGCAGCAAGCCCCGTGCTGCCAGCGTAGGCCCCAGCGCCTCGGCAATCTCGCGATCGCGTTTCGACAGCGGCTGCGCCACGCCCTTGCCGCCGGCCGCGAGGTTGCCGCGCACTTCGGTGCCTTGCGGAATGCGCGCCAGCGAATAGGGCACCGGCTCACCGCCGATGACGAGGATGCGCTTGTCGCCCTGCGTGATCTCGGGCACGAAGCGCTGCACCATCAGCGTGGTGGCGCCGTGGTGGTTGAGCGTTTCGATGATGCTGCCGAGGTTCAGACCGTCGTCCTTCACGCGGAAGATGCCCATGCCGCCCATGCCGTCGAGCGGCTTCAGGATCACGTCATGGTGCTCGGCATGGAAGTCGCGCACTTCGTTGGCGTCGCGCGTCACCAGCGTGGGCGAGCAGAACTGGGCGAACTCCATGACCGCCAGCTTTTCGGGGTGGTCGCGCAGCGAGGCCGGCTTGTTGAAGACTCGTGCGCCTTCGCGTTCGGCCTGCTCGAGCAAATGGGTGGCGTAGAAGTATTCGCTGTCGAAGGGCGGGTCCTTGCGCATCAGCACCGCGTCCACGTCGGCGGCCAGCGAGATCTTCGGCTCGCCGCGCGCCGCGTACCAGTCGTGCGCGTCGCCGGTGAGCTCGATCTGCAGGCACTGCGCGGCCACCCGGCCGCCGCTCTTCCAGCTGATGTGCCGGGGCTCGCAGGTCAGCAGCTCGTGGCCGCGCCGCGCCGCCTCGCGCATCATCGAGAACGTGGTGTCCTTGTAGGTCTTGAAGTGATCGAGCGGATCGGCGACGAACAGCAGCTTCATGGTGATGTGGCGTTCAGCGGGGGAAACGGGAGCGCCCGTACTGTTGCACAAGCCACGCGATCGTGCCGGCCACCACGCCCCAGAACGCAGAGCCGATGCCGGCAATCGCCACGCCGGACAGCGTGACGAGGAAGGTGATCAACGCGGCCTCGCGATGGTCTTCGTCCTTGAGCGCCACGTGCAGCCCGCCACCGATGGTGCCCAGCAGCGCCAGCCCGGCGATCGCCGCGACCAGCTCACGCGGGAAGGCCGTCAGCACGCCGACGAAGGTGGCACCGAACAGGCCGATCACCACGTAGATCGCCCCGCACGAGGCCGTCGCCATGTAGCGCCGGGCAGGGTCGGCGTGCGCTTCACGCCCCATGCAGATGGCCGCCGTGATGGCCGACAGGTTGAGCGCAAACGCCCCGAAGGGCGCCAGCGCCAGCGTGGCCAGCCCGGTGAGCGTGATGATGCGGGAGATCGGCATCTCGTAGCCCGACGCCTGGATGACCGCCACGCCCGGCAGGTTCTGCGAAGCCATGGTCACGATGAACAGCGGCAGCGCGAGGCTCACCGCCGCCTCGAGCGAAAAGCGCGGTGCGGTGAACACCGGCAGCGTCCAGCTCCACGAAATGACTTCGGTGCGCAACTGCCCCTGCCAGGCCGCGAAGGCGGTGCCCACCGCGAGCACGAGCACCACCGCATAGCGCGGCCACCAGCGTCGCCCGACCAGATAGGCCGCCAGCATCAACAACACCAGCGGCAGTGCCGTCTTCGCAGCCACAAACGCTTCGATGCCGAACCGCGCCAGCACACCCGCCAGCAGCGCCGAAGCCAGCGGCATCGGGATGCGCTTCATCACCCGCTCGAACCACCCGGTGGCCCCCGCCAGCGTGATGAGCAGCCCGCACAGCAGAAACGCGCCGGTGGCATCGGCCATCGAATAGCCGGCTCCGGCGGTCGCCAGCACCGCCGCCCCCGGCGTAGACCAGGCCACCATCACCGGCTTGCGCCACCAAAGCGAAGGCAGCAGCGAGCACAACCCCATGCCCACGCCCAGCGCCCACATCCATGAGCTGATCTGCTGCGGCGTCGCACCAAAGGCCTGAGCCGCCTGGAACACGATGGCTACTGAACTGGTGAAGCCCACCAGCACCGCGACAAACCCCGCGACGAAGGCAGACAGCGAAAAATCTTTGAGAAAGGACATGCGCAGGCCGCAGAGCAAAACTGGGCATGCTGCCCGAGAACGAGGAAATTCGCCGCGAACGAAGATTCAAGCGGGCGCCGCGGATCCGGCTCCGCTGGGGCCGCCCCCTTGAGGGGGAGCGGCCGTGCCGCTCCGGGGGGGCTAGATCTCGAGCTTGGATCCGAGCTCGACCACGCGGTTGGTCGGCAGGCTCAGGAAGTCCGCCGCCGCGGCGGCGTTGCGGTGCATGCTGACGAACAGCTTCTCGCGCCAGTGCGCCATGCCCGAGCCGATGGTGGGCGTGACGATGTCGCGCGAAAGGAAGTAGCTGGTTTCCATGTCGTCGAGCTGCACGCCGCGGCTGGCAAGCAGTTGCAGCGCCTCGGGCACGTCGGGCTCGTTCTTGAAACCGAAGTGCAGCGTGACCTGCCAGCAGTTGTGCCCCAGCGGCTCGATCTCGCAACGCTTGTTGAAGCCGATCCACGGTAGTTCGTGGTGCAGCACGGTGACGAACAGGTTCTGGTCGTGCAGCACCTTGTTGTGCTTCAGGTTGTGCAGCAGGGCGTTGGGCGTGCTGCCTTTTTCGGACGACAGGAACACCGCCGTGCCCTGCACCCGCGTGGGCGGGCTGATGAACACCGAGTCGAGGAAGGCCTTGAGCTCGATGGCTTCGTCGCGCAGCCGCTCACTCATGAGCTGGCGGCCCTGCTTCCATGTGGTCATGAGCGTGAACATGGCCGCGCCGATGAGCAGCGGGAACCAGCCCCCGTCGAGGATCTTGATGACGTTGGCCGAGAAGAACACGATGTCGACCAGGAAGAAGAAACCTGTGGCCGCCACGCACAGCGCCCACGGGTACTTCCAGCCATAGTGGATGACAAAGAAGGTCATCGTCGTCGTGATCAGCATGTCCAGCGTCACGGTGATGCCGTAGGCCGAGGCCAGCTTGCTGCTGGAGCCGAAGGTCACGACCGCGAACAGGATGCACACGTACAGGCCCCAGTTGATGAAGGGCACGTACACCTGGCCGGTCTCGCGCACGGAGGTGTGCAGGATGCGCAGGCGCGGCAGGTAGCCCAGCTGGATGGCCTGCTTGGTGACCGAGAAGGCCGCGGAAATCAGTGCCTGCGATGCGATCACGGTGGCCACCGTGGCCAGCCCGATCAACGGCAGCAGCGCCCAGGACGGCGCCATCTCGTAGAACGGGTTGCCCACCTTTTCGGGGGCTGCCAGCAGCATGGCGCCCTGGCCGAAGTAGTTGAGCACCAGCGCGGGCATCACCAGCACGAACCAGGCCACGCGGATAGGACGCTTGCCGAAGTGGCCCATGTCGGCGTACAGCGCCTCGGCCCCGGTGACGCACAGCACCACCGCCCCCAGCGAGACGAAGGCCAGCGCAGGGTGCTGGACGATGAACACGATCGCGTAATGCGGGCTGAGCGCCGCCAGCACGGCAGGGTTTTGCGCGATGTGCGCGAGCCCGAGCACAGCCAGCACGACGAACCACAGCGCCGTGATCGGCCCGAAGAACTTGCCGATGCCGCCGGTGCCGTGCTTCTGAACCGCAAATAGCAAGGTCAGCACCACCAGCGTGATCGGCACGACGTAGGGCTTGAGCCCAGGAGCCGCCACCTCCAGGCCTTCGACCGCCGACAGCACCGAAATCGCCGGCGTGATGACGCCGTCGCCGAAGAAGATAGCCGTGCCGAAGACGCCGATGACCAGCAGCCGCCGGCGCAGCACCGGCCGCTCCTTCACCGCCTGCGAGGCCAGCGCCAGCATCGCGATCAGGCCGCCTTCGCCGTGGTTGTCGGCGCGCAGGATCAGCAGCACGTACTTGAACGAGACGATGACCGTCAGCGTCCAGAACATCAGCGAGAGGATGCCGAAGATGTTTTCCGCGGTCACCTGCAGGTGACCGTGCGCGAACACCTCCTTCAGCGCATACAGCGGGCTGGTGCCGATGTCGCCATAGACGATGCCGATGGCACCGAGGGTGAGCGCGGCCAGCTTGGAACCGGTGGGTGGGGCTTTGGGGCTGGAATGCACTGAAAGGCGGCAGCGAAAGTCCGAAAGCCCGCCATTGTGCGCCGGTGCCGAAGGCGTGGCGCCCTAGGGATGTTGCAATGCAGCAACGCTACCGCCGCAGGCTCGGCCGCTGCGGCATTTCACTCGTAGACCTCGGCGTCCGGGTCGGTAGCCTCGAGCTCGTAGCTGGCCGCGAGCATGGCCAGGCGGCCGATCACGCCGTACATGTAGAAGCGGTTGGGCGCCGAAGCCCCAGGCTTTTCGCCCGGCTTGGGCAGGTGGTGCGATTCGGCGAATGCCAGCGGCACGAAGCTGGAGCCCGGCGCGTTGAGGTTCTCGTCGATGCCGCGTTCGGCGTGCACGCGGTAGAAGCCGCCCACCACGTAGCGGTCGATCATGTAGACCACCGGCTCGGCCACCGCCTCGTTGATGCGTTCGTAGGTCGGCACGCCTTCCTGGATGATGACCTCGCTCACCTCCTGGCCGTCCTTGATGACGCTCATCTTGTTGCGCGTCTTGCGGTTCAGGTCGGAAAGCTCCTTCGCGTCGCGCACGGTCATGATGCCCATGCCGTAGGTGCCGTTGTCGGCCTTCACGATGACGAAGGGCTTCTCGTTGATGCCGTATTCCTTGTATTTGCGGCGCACCTTCGACAGCAGCGCATCCACGTTGGTCTGCAGGCATTCCTGCCCGGCGCCTTCGGAAAAGTCCACCTCGCCGCACTTGGCGAACATCGGGTTGATGAGCCACGGGTCCATGCCCAGCAGCTTGGCGAACTTCTTGGCCACTTCCTCGTAGGCGTCGAAGTGCTGGCTCTTGCGGCGCACCGCCCAGCCGGCGTGCAGCGGCGGCAGCAGGTACTGCTCGTGGATGTTCTCGAGCACTTTCGGGATGCCGGCCGAGAGGTCGTTGTTGAGCAGGATGGTGCAGGGATCGAAGTCCTTCAGCCCCAGGCGGCGCTTGGTGCGCACCAGCGGCTCCACCAGGATGTGGTTGCCGTCGGGCAGGTCCAGCCGCGTCGGCTCCTTGATGTTTTCGTCCAGCGAGCCCACGCGCACGTTCAGCCCGGCCAGCGAAAAGATCTGGATCAGCCGCGCCACGTTCGTGAGATAGAAGGTGTTGCGGGTGTGCTTCTCGGGGATGAGCAGGAGGTTCTTCGCCTCGGGGCAGATCTTCTCGATGGCCGCCATGGCCGCCTGCACCGCCAGCGGCAGCATTTCGGGCGTGAGGTTGTTGAAGCCGCCCGGATAGAGGTTGGTGTCCACCGGCGCCAGCTTGAAGCCCGCATTGCGCACGTCCACCGACGAATAGAACGGCGGCGTGTGCTCCATCCATTCGAGCCGGAACCAGCGCTCGATGGCCGGCATGGATTCGAGGATGCGCTGCTCGAGTTCGTTGATGGGGCCGGTGAGCGCTGTAATGAGGTGGGGAACCATGGCGGGCCTGCAGTTGCTGCGGAGGGAAGACGGACCGGAAGGGCGACGGCGGGGGAAACGATTCTAGGAGTTGAGGCCGACCCTGGCAGACACAAGGCGCTCCCGCAAGAGCGACCACCTAATGAAAAAGGCCGCCCGAAGGCGGCCTGTGCGTTGCGTGCCAAGCTTGCGCTCACTTGCGCAGGCGGCGCCGGAATTACTTGTGATAGGCGGTCTCGCCGTGGGCGGCGATGTCCAGGCCCTCGCGCTCTTCTTCTTCGCTGACCCGCAGGCCGATCACCAAGTCGACGATCTTGTAGGCCACCAGCGACACCACGCCCGACCAGACGACGGTCAACACCACTGCCTTGAGCTGGGTCCACACCTGGGCGCCGATGGCGTTGGAGCCGACGGCGGCCGTGACCCAGTCGGTCACGAGGCCGGGGCCCCCTAGCGCCTGGGTGTTGAACACGCCGGTCAGCAGCGCGCCGACGATGCCGCCGACGCCGTGCACGCCGAACACGTCGAGCGAGTCGTCCGCACCCAGCAGCTTCTTCAAGCCGTTCACGCCCCACAGGCAGGCGAAGCCGGCCACCAGGCCGATCACCAGGGCCCCGACGATGCCGACGTTGCCGGCCGCGGGGGTGATGGCCACCAGGCCTGCGACGGCACCGGAAGCGGCACCCAGCATCGAGGCCTTGCCCTTGATCAGTGCTTCACCCACGCACCAGGCCAGCACGGCGGCGGCGGTGGCCGAGAAGGTGTTCATGAAGGCCAGCGCGGCGCTGTTGCCCGCTTCGAGGGCGGAACCCGCGTTGAAGCCAAACCAGCCCACCCACAGCATCGAGGCACCCACCATCGTGAGGGTCAGCGAGTGCGGCGTGAAGGCTTCCTTGCCGTAGCCCACGCGCTTGCCCACCATGTAGGCACCCACCAGGCCGGCGACGGCGGCGTTGATGTGCACCACGGTGCCGCCCGCGAAGTCGAGCGCGCCCCACTGCCAGATCAGGCCGGCCTTGCCGTTCATCGCGTCGACGACGTCAGCGCTGGCGTAGGCGTCCGGGCCCATCCAGAACCAGACCATGTGCGCGATCGGCGCATAGCTGAAGGTGAACCACAGCACCATGAACAGCAGCACGGCCGAGAACTTGATGCGCTCGGCGAAGGCACCCACGATCAGGCAGCAGGTGATGCCGGCGAACGTGGCCTGGAAGGCGACGAACACGATCTCGGGGATGTAGACGCCCTTGCTGAAGGTGGCCGCCATCGAGAAGGCGCCGGCCGCCGGGTCGAACACCCCCTTCAGGAACAGCCTGTCGAGCCCGCCGATGTAGGCATTGCCTTCGGTGAACGCGAGGCTGTAGCCGTAGATCACCCACAACACCACGATCAACGAGAAGGTGACGAACACCTGCATCAGCACCGACAGCATGTTCTTGCTGCGCACCAGGCCGCCGTAGAACAGCGCGAGGCCGGGGATGGTCATCAGGATCACGAGCAGCGTGGACACCAGCATCCAGGCGGTGTCGCCCTTGTTGGCCACCGGAGCGGCGGCCGGGGCTGCGGCGGAGGCCGCTTCAGCTGCAGGCGCTGCAGCGGCGGCGGCATCAACAACGGCCGCGGCGGACGCCGCGGCAACGGGCGCGGAGGCTGCGTCCTGGGCGGCCGCCACACCGGCGAAGCCCAGGACCGCCAGGCCCAGCGCGAAAGAAGCGATGAGTTTTCGCATCATGGTCGTCTCTCTAGGTTCTCTCTCGATTGGGTCAGCGGCTTACAGCGCGTCCTTGCCGGTTTCACCGGTGCGGATGCGGATCACCTGCTCCAGCGTGGTCACGAAGATCTTGCCGTCGCCGATCTTGCCGGTGCGGGCAGAGCCTTCGATCGCTTCGATGACGCGGTCGACGATGGCATCGTCCACCGCCGCTTCGATCTTCACCTTGGGAAGGAAGTCGACGACGTATTCCGCGCCGCGGTAGAGCTCGGTATGGCCTTTCTGGCGGCCGAAACCCTTCACTTCAGTCACCGTGATGCCCTGCACGCCGATGGCGCTCAGAGCTTCACGCACTTCATCAAGCTTGAACGGCTTGACGATGGCGGTCACCATCTTCATGGTTGTCTCCGTTTTCCTCAGAAGTTGTACTTGACGCCGACAACGACGCCCGTCTTGCCCAGGAACTTCGTGCTGTTGGCCTGTGGGCCGGGCACGTAAAAGCCCTTGTCTGCATCGGTGCCCACCGCCGCGAGGCTGACGACGAGGCCTTTGGCGACCTCCTTCGCGAGCGTCACGGAATAGTCGGCATAGGAAGCGGGATCCTCGAGCGGCCCCTTGATCTTCTGGTAGCCCACGTGCGGCGTGAGCATCAGGCCGTAAGGCAGCTCGAAGGTGGCCGAGGCGTCGAGGTAGTAGCTGTTCTTGCTGTCGCGGTTGCCGAAGGTGTCGGTCAGCGAGTGCGAATACTTCAGCGTCGCCGGGCCGAACGTCAAGGCGCCGTAGATCTCGGTGGTGTCGGCGTCCGGGTCCAGGTTGTTGTCGGGGTACCAGTACTGCAGCAGGCCGACGTCGAAGCTCAGACCTTCGGTGATGCTGCCCTTGTAGCCGCCGTAGATGTCGATCTCGACGTCAGCATCGCCGCCGAAGTCATTGATCCATTTGATCGTGGAGGCCCAGGTGCCCACGTAGAAACCGCTCGAGTGCGAGTAGTCGATGCCGCCTTGCAGCGCCGGCTTCAGGCGCGACTGCGAGATGCCGCGGTAGCGGTAGTCGCTGACGGCGCCCACGTTGAAGGCGAACGTGTGTTCATCGGCTGCCTGGGCCACGCCCGGCAGCGCCATCGCCGAAAGAACGGCCGCGAGGGCCACCAACGATTTCTTCATGGTTCTCCGCTCCTGGTTGTTTTCAACAGGCTCTCTCTATCGGGACGGGATTGCTCTGCACGTTCCGTGCCATTGCGCCAATAGAGGGAGCGACGAACTGAAACGGGGCCACTCGATGCCCGCAGCGCCCCATGTTCGGGACAAGCGCCGTTGAATTGCACTTGTTTGGTGCCGACCAGCAGGTGGAACCGCTCTTTTGGGCGAATCGGGCGGCTGCCTCTGCACGGGCACAATGGCCGGCCTCTTCGCCTCCCCCGCCTCCACAGCCCCATGTCGCTCGCCGTCGTCCACAGCCGTGCCCTCGACGGGCTCAACGCACCCGAAGTCACCGTCGAAGTGCATCTGGCCAACGGCCTGCCGAGCTTCACCATCCTTGTTTGTCAACTAGATTTTTGCGAATAGCGCATCAATCGAGGTCCGGCGCCGCTCCGAGGCGCCCTCCCCGGGTCTTGCCAAGGCGAGGCTGCTACCCTTGCTCAGGGAGGCAACATGGCAGGTAACGACCCCGTCCGGCTGGCAGTTCTCATCGACGCCGACAACGCTTCCGCATCGGTGGCGCGAGAACTTCTCGAGGAGGTGGCCAAGTACGGCACGCCCACGGTGAAGCGCGCGTATGGCGACTGGACCACGCAGAACCTCGTCGGCTGGAAGGAGACGTTGCACCGGCATGCCATCCAGCCCATCCAACAATTTGCCTACACCAAGGGCAAGAACTCCACGGACAGCGCGTTCATCATCGACGCGATGGACCTGCTGTACGGCGGCAACCTGGACGGGTTCTGCTTGGTATCAAGCGACAGCGACTACACGCGGCTGGCGACCCGGCTGCGTGAAGCGGGAAAGCTCGTTGTCGGACTCGGGGAGCGCAAGACCCCCGAGCCCTTCATATCCGCCTGCGACAAGTTCATCTTCTTCGAGGTGCTCAAGCGCCCCGAGGGGACGTCAGCGCCAGTGCAGGTCGCCGACGTACCCGACCTGAAGGAACTGCTGACTCATGCAGTTCGAGAGACCATGCGCGAGCCTGGATGGGCGTCTCTCGCGGCGGTCGGTTCGTTCATCAGCAAGACCAATGCTTCCTTCGACTCGCGCAACTACGGCTACACGAAGCTCGGCGAGCTGGTCCGGAAGCAGCCCTATCTCGAGGTCAAGGAGACGCCCGACCAAGCTGGCTTCGTGCATCTCCATGTTCGCCCGCGAGCGTGACCGCCGTCGTGCGTGACGAGCACAAGGAGCTCAGCCGCACTCCCTTGTTCTCCAGCCGCTGCACGAACCGCTGCCGCGGCAGCGCCGGCATCGGTTGCTTGCCTCGGCGCCGTGCCCACTCCGCGCGAAACAGCGCCTTCAACTTCTTGACCTGCTCGCGCACGCCTGCAAAGCCAGGCGTCGCCGTCAAGTCGGTGACGAGCTGCTGCACCACGAAGTCATTGCCGCCGCGGACCACCTCAAGCACGCGGGCGCGCCACCCGTCGTAGGCCTCTTCAGTCAGCCGCCAAGTCCAGGCCGGACTGGCCTTTCCCTCCCGCGGGCGCTGCATCAGTTCGTAGTCGCCAAGCGTCAAGCGGCTGTCCCGTTCGGCCGCGTCGTGCAACTTCTCCAACTGCCGCGCCGCATGCTGCCCGGGTGTGAGCAGCAGTGCGAACACCAACGACTCCGCATGCGGCTGCCACCACAGCACATATGCGGAGCCTTCGCCGTTTGCGCGGGCGCGGGCCCTCTGATTCCGGTGCAAATGCACCTCGTAGAGGCGCCGGAACTTCGACGCCAAGGCCCAGGCGCGGTCCGGACGGACCTCGCCGAGCACGTAGTGCCGGTAGCCGAGGCGGACGAAGTCTGCCAAGCGCTGCATGAATACCGTCTTGCGGTCGAAGACGACGGGGTTGTAGTGCCGTTGAAGGGACATTCACGCTCCTGAAGGCGCTCGCGCAGCGTGCGCAAACAAGCGCAGCTCCCGCGCAGCGGGGATTTCAAGAGGTGTAGGCACCGAAGGTATGCAGGAACAAAAAGGTTTCCGAATGGGCGAAGGCCCATTCGAAGGCGACGCAGTCGCCATGTCGGGACGGGCGCGCAGCGTTCCCGTCACGATGAGCTGCGACGCAGCTTGCACCTTCGCGCCGCCGGAGGCGGCCCCCGCACTTCGGCAAAGAGAGTGCTGCCCGCCGAGAGCGAAGTCGCCGGAGGCGATGGCCAACGCGCCACGTGCTCGTCACACCGCTACGCCTAGCCGAAGGGGCAGCGGTGCGCCAGTGCGGTGCTCCCCACCCACTGCTCGGACTTCGGAGTCGACCAGCGAGCCCTCCCGCAGCAGATGGTCACCAAGGCGGACTGCAGCCGCCGGATACGCCTCGCAGGCGACGCCCGCGTGGTAGCGAGCAATCTCGGCGCTCAGGTACTCTCGAACGCTGTAGCTGCCGTCCGCGAAAACGATGATGACCTTCTTGGGTGACACGGGCTCTCCGATTGTTCGTCTGCCACTGTCGGCAGCGCCGAAGTGAAGCGATGCCGTTTATCCGGGGCGGCCTGCCACACGAGTTTCAACGTTGAAACTCGGCCGCCTTCCCTTCTTCATCGCGTGCGACTTGTAGTTCGGTGGCACGCAAAGCTGCCGCCTCCACCTTCGGGCCGTAGACCGGTGGCGATGGGACCGTCTACTACGCTGCCCTAGCCGCATGCCCGTCGCGGCGTTAAACGCAACGGACGTCGGAGCGCCTATCGCTCGGCACGGCGAGTTTCAACGTTGAAACTCGCACCACGCCGATGGCTGTGGGGCGACATTCCCCTGGCGCCGAAAACTGGCGTAGGCAGCATGGAGTCCTTGCAACTGCGCTGGAACTCCCGCGATGTTGCATATGCAGCGTCATGCCGCTTCTTGTTTCGGCATACCGCCTGCACGCCATGCCGCGCACTGCGCCACTGGTCCGGAGGCGGCGCCGGGCGAGACTCCGAAACCGGTGGCGCCCCTGGGAACTCATCGGGGGCGCGACGCCGGCAAGCCGTTCCTGTTGCCCCGCTCACGACCTCTGTCGGTGTCGGGCAATAGAGTTACTCCCGCGAGCAATTCGTCAAATCAGAAAGAGGCTGACCGCTACTGCTGTTGGCAACAGCGCTCCTGCGAGCAAGCCTCCAGCCCCAATTGACTCGTCGGCGAATCCGTCTTTCAGGAGGGCGACGCCAGCAGGGTTTGGCGCATTGGCGATGACCGTGAGCCCGCCGCCGGCAACAGCACCGGCCACCAGCATGTACTTGGCCTCTTCGGGAATGCCCTGCACGAGCGAACCCAGGTAGGTGAGCGCTGCGTTGTCTGTGATGGCCGTCAATGCCGTCGCACCAAAGAACAATGCCACAGGTTCAAGGCCAGAAACAATGGGCTGCAACCACCATTGCTGCATCCCACCCAGAACCACAAGGCCTGCCAAGAAGAAGCCCACCAGCAGCGCCTCCTTGATTAGCAGCGGGTTTTGGTGCCGTTCATAGGCCTGTGCAAAGCCCAAGAACAGCAGGAACAGGCCCAAGAACCCTACCGGGTGGTGAGCCAGCGCGACGACGCCGGCCAACAGTAGAACATGCACTGTCGTCACCACCAGAGGCACCGGCGACCGCGTTGCGGATGCCACCGCTGGCGCGGTTGCAGCCACGAGGTGCCTGCGCAGCGCCCACGTGGCGATGGTGGCGTTGATGACCACTGCGATAGCGGCCTTCCAGCCGAAATGGGTCAGCATATGCGCGCTGTCCCAGCCCCAAGTGCCGGCGACCATGAGCACCGGCGGCGCCGCATAGGAGGTAAGCGTTCCGCCGATGGACACGTTGACGAACAGGGCGCCAAGGGCGAAGTATTTCGGAGCCTCAGGAACCTCTTGGCGAAACACTTGGGATGCCAACAGCAGCGCAGCAATCGTCATCGCGGCCGGCTCCGTGATGAGAGAGCCCATCAGGGGTACGGCCGCCAAGCTCAGCCAGCAGGCAGCTAGCGGCGTGGGCACGGGAAGAAGCGCCGCTACGCGAGAGACCAGCGCAAACACCGTGTCGACGATGGGCCGAGACCCCGCGATGACCATCACAACGAACACGAACAGCGGCTCGCCGTAGTTTCTGGACTCGGCGTAGCCCAACGCGTCCTTGCCTCCCGCGACGAGGGCCATCCCAAGCACGAGGACGATGGCCCAGAAGCCGAAGACGACTTCTACCTCGCCCAGCAGGTGCAAAAGACCAGCGTGTCGTGGGTAGCGGTGGGCCAAGCGTTCGAACTGCTTGGCGGCGAAGGTGTGGACAAGCGCGACGGCGAAAAGGACGGTCGCAATGATTTGGACGGTATCAGGGGTCACGAGCTGGTCGGAGGTGTGCCCACGAGGCGGCCCGACCTTCGCGCAATACCTGCGGCGCCAGGACGGCTCCGCACCCAATTCACCAGTGTAGGCGACCTTTCTCTCGCTGCGCCTGCATCAACTAGCCCATCACTCGGTGGGCCCTCGCGCGCGTCGCGCATGACCCCTTGGCTCGGGGGCGACACCTCCGCTTGCGCAGAATCGTCCAGGCGACGACGATGAGGCATGACCACTCCAGACGAACGGGTCCGCGCCGTCCTCCACACCAAGGACTTCCTTGAGGACCTCTGCAGCAGCGAGACGATGCCCGGCGTGCCGGATGCCGTGCGCCAGCAGGCGCGGCGCTTGCTGCGGCACTATCCGTCCCGCATGGACTTGGTTCGCGCTAGCCGGTTCTGTCCCCACATCTTCGATGTGGAAGCCCTCGACGCGCGAGAAGCAAGCACCACTGCCACGGGGAAGTGAGTCGTCTGCGCATCGGCACTTCGGCGCTTTCGAAACTTGTGCCGGCACAAGTCCCTTCCGCCAGTCGAGCGTTCGACTGGAGTTTCAACGTTGAAATTCCGGTCGGCGTCGATGGGAAGAAAGCCACCACGCCCGCCGTCCCTGTAGTCCGAGCCTGCGTCTGAGCTTCACTCGCAAGTATGCAAGTCCACATCGCGGAGCCGAGTCGTCGGTCGCCGCTGCGAGGATGTCATTTGCACTGACGTCCACGACATGTCCTGTTGTGCAGTTCTGGAGTCGCACAGAACCGTCTCCACTGAGGGCCGGAAGCCACGTGTCGTCATGCTCTCTCGGCCCGTCCGGGCCGTAGCTGATTGCGGACGGAACCAACCGCACACGGCCCACGTTTGCGTTTTGCCTAAGCATCTCGAAGCCACTCGTCGCCATGGGAGAGGCCCTCTGGTTGCCGATATAGCGGGAGAGGTGCGTCTGCCAACGTGGAACTCAAGCTGGGAGAAACCCAGGGCGTTCCTATGAGGCCTCATCCATTTGCTCACTCCGAAGGCTGTAGTTTCAACGTTGAAAGAATGGCGAGCACCCCTCGTGTGTCGCTCGCCTCGCTTGGCTTGTCTTTGCCGGGTCCGGCACGGCCCTGGGATATAAAGCTGCCCTAAGCACGCATGCTTGCGCGCGTCATACCAAGGGAGATGTCATGCCATACCAAGCCCCCATTCAGCGGTCGGACCCCACCGCATTTCTATTCCTCGTCGACCAATCGAGCTCGATGGGCGACAAGATGGCGTCCTCGGACAAGACCAAGGCCCAGTTCGTCGCCGACGTGCTGAACCGCACGTTGATGAACTTGGTGACCCGGTGCACCAAGGCCGACGGCACCCGCGACTACTTCGAAGTGGGCGTGCTCGGCTATGGCGCGCAAGGCGCCGCCAACGGGCTCAGCGGCGCTCTAACAGCCCAGGTACTGAATCCGATTTCCGCGTTCGAGCAGAACCCGCTTCGCATCGAAGAGCGCAAGAAGAAGACCGACGACGGAGCCGGCGGCATCATCGAGCAGTCCGTCAAGTTCCCCGTGTGGTTTGAACCGGTAGCCAACGGCGGTACACCGATGTGTGCTGCCATCCAGCGTGCCGGCGAGGTACTGGCGGCGTGGTGTGATGCCCATCCGAACAGCTACCCCCCGACCGTACTGCACGTGACCGATGGCGAGTCGACCGACGGCGACCCCGAGCAGTTGGCATCGTCACTGCGCCAGTTCAGCACCGGCGACGGCAATGTGCTGCTGTTCAATCTTCACGTCAGTGCGACAGCAGGCCATCCCATCAGCTTCCCTTCCGGCGAGTCGGGCCTGCCCGACGCCTTCGCCAAGCTGCTGTTCCGCATGTCGAGCTCGTTGCCGGACCACCTCATCAAGGTCGCCCAGGAAAAGGCCCACAAGGTCTCCTACGAGTCGCGCGGCTACATCTTCAATGCGGAAGCGGGCGAGATGGTCGACTTCTTCGACATCGGCACCCGGCCCTCGCAGCTACGCTGATGGTGCGCTGACAGTGGCCAGGCTGCGCACGGACTTCTTCGCCTCGACCCCCAAAGACCCGCAGCATCCCGACCTCAACGAGGATGCGTGGCTGGCCAGCGATGCCGGCCAGCGCTGGGCATTGTCGGACGGGGCGTCGGAGTCCTACGACTCACGGGTCTGGGCGCGGGCGCTCGTCGCCCGTTACGTGGAAGACCCGGCAGTCGACGCGCGCTGGGTCGAGCAAGCGGCCCAGGACTACGCGGCGTCGGTGGACGTGTCGTCGCTGTCTTGGGCAAAGCAAGCCGCCTACGAGCGTGGCAGTTTCGGGACGCTGCTGGGCGTCGAGCTGGCACCGAACGCAACCGAGGTAGAAGTACTCGTCATCGGCGACAGCCTGGCTGTCCATGTCCGAGGCGGCCAGGTGCTCGCCAGCTATCCATTTCAAGACGCCGGCGCCTTTGCAGACCGTCCGCTGTTGCTGTCTACTCTTCCGGCTGCGAACGCCTTCGTGCGCGCGCCTGACTTCGTAACGCGCAACAGCAGTCGGACCTGGGCAGTTGAGCCAGGCGACCACCTCTACCTGATGACCGACGCTGTCGGCCAATGGTTGCTGCAGGAGCGGAACCAGGGCCAGGCGCCAGATTCTCTCGACACTATCGAACAGCTGACAGACGCGGACCAGTTTCATGCCTTGGTTCAGTCGTTGCGGTCGGAGCGGCGGTTGAAGCTCGACGACTCGACCTTGGTGCGCCTGGTGGTTGAGGCGTAGCGACGCAGGGGGCAAGGTGGGCTATCCAACCATCGAGCAGTATCAGGAGGTCCTCCAGAACGAGAGGACCGCCTTCGTTGACCCCCAGCTCGCACGCGGCCGCATCAAGAAGTCCGGCATGCTGGGAACGCCGCAGGTCGTATCCGGCGGCTTCGCGCTGACCTATGCGGTAGAGGTCGACGGCACCAAATTCGCGGTGCGGTGCTTCCACCGCCCGGCCGAGGAGCTCGAGAAGCGGTATGCCGCGGTCTCGCGCAAGCTCAAGCAGTTGCAGTCCCGCTACTTCGTCGACTTCGAATTCCAGCCCAAGGGCGTCAAGGCCAATGGCGGCACCTTCCCCGTCGTCAAGATGGCCTGGGCCAGCGGCGTCACGCTGGGCGAGTTCGTCGAAGCGCACCACTCCAGCGCCGCCAAGCTGACCAATCTGCGCATGGCCCTGGGCCAGTTGGCTGCCGACCTGGAACACATGGGCATCGCCCATGGCGACATCCAGGAGGGCAACCTGATGGTGGCCGACGACGGCCGGCGGGTCCAGCTCATCGACTACGACGGCATGTTCGTTCCGGAGCTGGCACAGTTGGGAAGCTCGGAACGGGGGCACCGCGACTACCAGCATCCTCGCCGGGACAAGACTCGCTACGACGCGACGCTGGACCGTTTCTCGTTCATCAGCCTGGACTTGGCGCTGCGCGCGCTGTGCGAACGCCCGTCGTTGTGGGCTGCTTCGCAAAGCGGTGCCGGCGTCATCGTTTTCAAGGCGAACGACTTCGCAGACCCCGCGGCTTCGAGCACCTTGGCTGAGGTGTCCCGGATTGCCTCGTTGCAACGCGATGCCAAGCACTTCGCCAGCGTCTGCCAGGGAGGGTTCTCCGAAGTCCCCTCGCTGTCCGACTTCCTAGCCGGCAAGAACGTCCCCCAGCAAATCGTGGTGCTGGGTGGTGCGTCCCAGGCACGCGTCATCGGCTACCTCGGCCAGTACGACGTGGTCGATGGCAGCGACTATGCCAAGTTCGAGACGCATGTCGGCGCGATGGTCGAACTGGTCGGATGCGTGAAAGGCGTTCGCCTCGGCAAGACCACGTACGGCAGGCGCATGGCCTTCATCAACCTGGGCAAGTACCCGGGCTGCGTATCGCTCACGCTATGGAGCGACGCCTTGGCCACGCCCGGGGAGAAGCCCAGCGAGGAATGGGTGGGGCGTTGGATTTCCGTGCGGGGGCTTGTCCAGCCACCCAGCGCTAAGCAGAAGCATCCTGCAGCGTCCATCCAGGTGGAGAACCTCGCTCAAATCGTGCGGCTCACAGAGCAGGAGGCGAAGTACCGCCTCGCAGGCCCAGTGCCCAGCGCGGCGCCTGCTCGAGCCGCTTCGACCCCGACCGGACCGTCGAACGCCCAGCGTTTGGCAGCCATGCGCAGCGCGCCGACCAGTCCGGCGCCAAGGTCAGCCGGCCCTGCAAGCCGGCAGCCCTATCGTGCGGCAACCACCTCGGCGCCGCTGACGCTCGCTCCATTGCCGCCTCCAGCCCCGCCGCCCACGCAGAACCAGCAGGTGCTGGCCCAGATGCGCCAAGCGGCGACTCCGGTCCCCGTCAGCGCAGGCGCAAGGGCTGCCAGTTCAACAGCCGGTGGTGCGGCCGGCGGGCCACAGCGAGCACCGGCTCCATCGGCGGCGCGCCAGCATGCGCCCGTTCCTCCTGCGAGGAGCAAGCGACGCATTCCTGGCTGGGCCTGGATTGGTGGACTGCTGTTGCTGGTCTACCTACTGAGACGGGCATTCGGGTGAGTATTTGCAGCGGTGCGACCAAGTGCGTCCCCGGTGCTCTCTCAGCTCAGCAACTGGTCGGGTCCAACCAAGTTCAGCCCCCATCCCGACGCGCCGTCGCTCTGACGCTGCAAAGTCCGAACCACACGACCAACAGCGGGATGCAAGTGGGCCGGCGCCCTGAGCCGGTCGCGGTAGTAGCGCATGACCGTGCCTGAGAGCACGTCCGCGAGTTGCACCCCGAGTTCGCCGTGAGAAGTCGAGAAGCTGAGCGTTGCCGCACGCTCAACAACATAGTCCGCATGCGGCGTGAACGGCATCGGCCCGAGGTCTTTCAGTCCTTCCACTGCTGCCATGCCCAGTTCCAGTATCTGGCCTACCTCGAGCTGCTGGTCGTGGATGAAGCGCACTCCCGACATGTCGCGGCGACGGAAGAGGTTGATGCGCGCGTAGATGTTCGTGAAGGACGATAGATTGGGAAGCAACCAAACCTTCTTGCCTCGCGGGTTCAAGTCCGGTGGAGGCAGGAATTTCTCATAGGCGGAAGCGTCGTCTTCTGTGAGTTCTTCAAGCTCCATTTCTGCTTGCGCTACGGCGTCCCTCAATCCGAGGATGAAGTCTGCGTTGTGCGCATGTCGCGCCTCTCCCTTCGAGAAGGCTTTGAGATTCCCGAGGGCGCTCGAGACCGATTGCAGGGACGGCGCAAGGCATGCCTGAACAAAGCCCTCGAGAACGTCATCACTGACCTCTTCGTACAGGAACTGCGCGAAGGTGTTGCGAATGAAGTGCGTCTGCGGTCCTTCGGGATAGCCCATGACCGGCGGCATCAGCAGCCACTGAATCAAGTTGACGCACAGGAAATACTTCTTGTCGACGACCTCAACAAACAACGGAAGCCGGTGCCGCAGGACAAGGTCGAACAGCGCTGCGCAGAACTCGGGTTTGCCTTGAAGGGACTTCGACTTGAGTTCCCCAGGCTGGATGCGATGTGCAGCCCGCATCGCATCAACTTCGGCGCCGATTGACGTCGCGTTGTCCAGGCCAACCGCGGTGAGCACGAAGAACGGTTGGTCGAGGAAGTGGAAAGCGACACCGGTCTTCGTGAGGTCGCCGCTGTGACCGCTCTCGTCGAAGTAAAAGGCATTCATGTGGCTCGCCGATTGGGCCTTCCGTGAACGAGCGAGTGGGCCGAACTGTTGACCGCCGGCATTGTGCGGTTAAGACTGCTCATGGCTACGGGGACCATCGGCATCGGACCAAGTCGCTGCCGACTGGTGTGCCCCATACTCTTGACGAGCATTGTGTTGGATGGAGGATGCGGTCAAGTGAAATCGGTAGCCGAGCGACTTCAGGCGCTGACCGTGTGGCAGCGCGGCTCAGAACGCGCTCCTCACAAGCCGCTGCTTGTCCTGCTCGCCCTCGGCGCTCTCTCGCGCGGGGAGAGAGGCCTCCCGTACGCCGAAGTTGAGGCGAAGCTCTCCGCGCTGCTCAAGGAATTTGGGCCGGCGCGCAAGTCCATCCACCCCGAGTATCCGTTCTGGCGCCTGCAGAACGACGGATTGTGGGTGGTCACGGCCGACTATGCGATGCGCCCCCGAGCGGGCAACACCGACCCGCCAGTTAGGGAACTGCGCGCGGCCAATGCACGTGGAGCGTTCTCGACCGAGGTGCAAGCTGAGCTTCTTCAGCAACCTGGCGCCATTGAACAGGCCGCCAACCAGGTGCTTGAAGACAACTTTCCCGAGACACTGCATCAGGACATCCGTGACGCGGTCGGTCTTGTGGAGGCCAGCGCCCCTGCCTCGTCGCCCCGCCGGCGGGACCCCAACTTTCGCAATGCTGTGTTGGTGGCATACCAGTACCGGTGCGCGATGTGCGGCCTCGACCTTCGCATTGGCTCGGTGTCTATCGGACTCGACGCCGCGCACATCAAGTGGCATCAGGCCAGCGGCCCGGACACGGTCGACAATGGCATCACCCTCTGCGCGCTTCATCACAAGCTTCTGGATTTCGGTGCCTTCACCCTCGCGCCAGACCACCGCGTACTGGTGTCCGAGCACGTCAACGGAGCACGGACGGCGGAGGATGTGTTGATTCGGCACCATGGGTTGGGCATTTCCCTCCCGCGACGTCCGGAAGAGCGGCCGAAGCCTGAGTTCCTGGACTGGCACCGCCGGGAGGTTTTCAAAGAGCGCCCGCTTCCCTGACCGCCCGGTCGTGCCCGGTTGCTACACGCGATGCACTCGTGTACTGCCAACACGGGGCTGGAAGCTCACTCACTGAACCGTGCTGGGGGCTGCCAACCCCCGCACATCACGACGTCAGAGCCGGATGGCTCTTCGACCCTGCCTGCCAGCAGGGTCAGACCGCGGCAGCCGCGTGCTCGTAATGGAGCTGGCGCGGCAATGTGCCCGTAACGCTGTAACGGCGATACGGGTGCCGCAACGGAGCGCTGGGGGCTGAAATCGCCCCCTTCGACTCCATTGCCCTCATGCAGGCTGAAGGTGAGGGCGACGTGGAAACGCGGCCATCGTGGAGGAAATGCCCGATGAGCCTGTCGATAGGAGAGCAGGTATTCAAGTCCTGCCACGGGGCGGCCCGAGAGGGTCGAACCGGTGAAGAGCCGCAGTCTGGTGAGGCCGTGGTAACACGGCAGGGGTGCAAGGGAGAACTGGCGCACCCGGGCGCGTTCGACGCAAGTCGAAAGCCCCCCTGATAGCTAAAGCGGATAAGGGGCCCGAAGAGGGCTCTTTCTGAGTGTGATGCGTGTGGGCGGCCATGAGGCCGTTCAGGTTGGTGTTGATGAGAACCGTCGGGGGTACCGGAACCGTTTTGGAAACCTGGGTCTGGGAAAACCTGTTGCCGCCACCGTTACGACGGTACGCGGCAGGGGCGAGGCAGGAGACCTGCCAGAGCATTCGACGATTTGAGACAGCACGCTAAGCACTGAGCCTTGTCGACTAACACGGGAAGCACCCACCCCGCGCGCCGTGGCAGGCGCATGAAGCGGGAGGTGTGGGAGACCAGCTGAGTAGCGACAGCATGAGCACGGGCATTGCCCTGCGAGTGCGAGTCGAGCCCAATCTGCAGACCAACCGGTTGTGGACGTGGGCGAAAGGCTGGAGCGGTCGAAAGACGTTGTAGGTCCTCGGGAGAGGACGGTGAGCGCCTCATTCTCCGCGTGCTGGGTGGCACCAGCGCGCGCCTCGGGTGGCACCGGGGAGTAGAAAGGCAGTGGAGCGAGCGCCAGGAAATTCAGCGTTCGTTCAGGCGCCCCTCGCAGCAATGCGAGGGGCTTTTTTCGCTGGCGCTGCGGGAACGCTAAATGGCCAGGGAGCCTTCGAACGAGAACATCTCGGGGAACAGCAACCGGACCAAGTCGTTGTGTGTCAGGTCCGGGGCATAGGCCGGGTCACCAGCACGCAGCTTCTCCTTGTAGGTCGCCACCTTGTCTGCCCACTTGCCCGATTGGTCCTGCGCTCGCATCAAGTCGGCTCGGTCATAGGCCTTCAATGCGGCTCGGAAGTACTGGAGGTACTTGCGCGTGCCGGGCTCCATGTGGTGCGCAATCTGGATGAAGTTCGGATAGTCCCAGCCGACAACGCGCCCGTGCTTGGCCGAGTACAGCGCGTTGAAGAGCGACTTCGGGAGCATCCCGGGATACTCGGGCAGCGCGACTCGTTCCTCAGCAAGGGCTCGACGCAGCTGGCCCCATGTCTTGAGGTCTTCCTCTCGGGCTGTGACGTAGGCCATGTACCAGGTCTCGAAGTTGTCTCGCAATGGCTTCAGCCGTGCTACCTTGGCCTCGTGCACTCGTCGCGCAACTGCCGCTTGCGCACCATCGAAGTCGAAGTGGAATACTCGCTGCTTGTCGCGCTGCAGCGTCAACTCATCGAACGGCACCTGAGCTCGTCGCAACTCCGTGACATCGCCTCCCAAGGTCGGCTCCGCCCATACGCACTCGAGCGTGAAGCGACGCGTCACCAGCGAACATTCCCGGGTGAGCCTATTGACGATGAAGGCGTTCCGATTGTTGTTGAAGAAAACATCGTCTTGAGTGAGTCGTCGCGGCCCCTCATCAAAAGCCGCGAACACCCAGAACAGCAAGCCGCCTTCGCGCAAGTAGAACTCCCGGCGCTCCGCAATCACATTGATGTAGGTCGTGGAAAGCTGAACCTCGAAAGCGACTGGAATCCCGTCGAAAGTCGCGCGCACGTCCGGCTTACGCCAAGCACCGCTGAACTGGCCAGTCCATCGCTTTTCAACCTGGACATCGTCGAAGCGAAGGTCGGCACGAAGGCACTCGGCAATCCATCGCTTCATCTCCCGATGGCGCCAGCTCTCCTTGACACCGTTGTACTTGCGCGCGTTGATTTCGTCTTGGGACAAGAGCCCACGGGTCACAGCCGGGCAGCGACCGTCTTCCAGCGTATGACGGAGGAAGAACTTTCGGCCTTCGGCGCGCATGACCAGATATACCGGCGTCATGCACATCGCACAGCGATAGCGCGGGTTGCCGCGAAGCGAGTCCGTCTTCAACTGCAGTCGCAACTGCACGGCGCGCGCGTGGTCGTCTCCAATGACCTCTGCGTAGCTGGCGTGATGGCCCGAGGCGACGTCCAGAACTTCGGCTACTTCCGGAGAAGCAACGGCGCAGGCGCCAAGAGCGCCTGGAACTGGCGGCACGGCCTCCCAAGTAGGCTCTGGCGAGTCTTGCTGTTCCTCCATGGCGAGGCCAGCATATCGCGAAGTGTGCGGATTGGTGCCCGGGCTGCAGGCCAAAGCCTCGCGGACTCAGTCGCCGGCCGGAGCGGCCGATTGACGGCGCCGTGCCGGCTTCAATGCCGGGGTACTGTATGCGACCACTTGGTCGATGCGCTGCGCGACCATCGCATGCCACCCGTCAATTGAGCCCCGCCGTGAGGTTCCGGCGTTCCAGCTTTGTCGCCAGAAGCCCGCCCAGTAGTTCCGCAATTCCGCCTCTGCCTGGACCACCATGGGTTCCTTGAGAAACTGGGTACACGCGGCGCGCAGTCCACTCACGCTGCAATAACTTGGCCAAGCGAACTCAACGAAGGTTCTCATGTCAGGTTGAATGGAGCGATACCCTGACTCGCCATCGGGCAGCGCCCGAGGGTCGTTGAGCAAGACGGAGCGCAGCACGGGTAGCGTGAATAGAGCGCTCGCCATCTGCTTGCGAAACCCAGTGAGGTCGCCATCCGCGAATGCGACAAACGCGCGTATCGCCGCTGCCGTCAGGCCAGGCTCATCGGCCATCGACTTCAGCGCACGTTTCGCGCCGTTGACCTCGCCTTGTTCAAGCAGTAGGAACGGAAGGACGTAGCGAACACCCAGATTGTCATTCGGGTTCAGCCGCAGCATCTTGCGCGCAACCTTTGTCGCTGCCGCGACCATGCCTGCCTCGTGGTACAGCGACATCTGGAGCCAGAGCAGTCGGTGGTAGAAGCGATTGCCAAGATGACCCCAGGGGACTTGCCCTTTGAAGCCCTTCGGAACGAGCGCTTCGGCCTGCCGGACGTAGCCGAGTGCGGTCATCAGTGCCTGGGGCTCACCGGCATCACGTTGCATCCAGGCCAGCGCGAGCCCAGCTTCCAGGAACCCTGGCTGCTCAGCGAGCGCCGATTGCACCCATTGCCGAGCCTGCCTCTTCTGTATCTTGGAAAACTCGTCGTAGCCCTGCCACCGGTCGTCTAATTGGTCGACCAGCTGTCTGCAGGCGGGGCTCTCGCCGAAACTGCCGCTCGGCAATCCTTCAGCAATCGCCTCGAAAGCGGTGAAGTGATACAGCGGCGCACCGGCTTTGAGCGGGTCGCGGCCGCGCACATCCTGCCACGCCCTTCCACCGCAGAGGGCCGCGGACACGCCGTCCAACGCCAATTGCTTCGGCACGTCAGAGAGCATGGAGAGCGTCTTCCCGAAGCGCTCGAATGCGTCAAGTTGTGCGCGTGGCAGCGCCACGTCTTCGTGGGCTTGTATGGTGAAGATGACAGCCGCGCTCAGCGCATCCAGCCATCCACTCGGCAGTGTGCCATTCTCGAACTCCGCAGCACGGCTCAGATGGGACGACAGGTGATGCCAGGACTGGAAGCGCAAAGCTTGAGACACGACCTCCAGCGCCTTGCTGCGCTGCACGCCCGAGGATTTGGCCAGCATCTTGGCTGCCAGCTTGATGCGGCCCTCAAGGCGGTCCGCGAACTCCGCGGGGAACTGGTTGAACCAGAAGGACTCGACCGACAGGCCAAGTTCCGCTGCGGCCCGGTCAAATGTCGGGCTGGGGGTGAAGTTGATGGCAGACATGCACTCTTCCTTGCAGGCATGAAGATGGACTGTCCGCTCGCCCAGGCGCCTGCGAAGAGGGTCTGGTGGTTCAAGGGGTTTGCAGACGTCGCTGTGATTGCTTCTCCGATGCGGACGGATGGCGCGCGACGAACACCGGCTTTGAGCATACCGCACGGCGCAGCGCTCTGGCCTGCTGGCTCGTCCGTGGCGAGCTCACTTGGCTAGCCCTCGGTGGCGCCTATTCATACCGATGGGGATGTAGCGCGCCCCTTGTTCAACCATGTGCTGATGACCGCCGCCAACCGAGTCGGGCCTGGTCCGTTCATCGCGAACTCGCTCAAGGCTCCCACTTTGTGCTCCTCCCAGAAGTCCTGCGTTTCCAATGAGGGCACCGAGGCCGCTCCCGGCAGTAGGAGCAGTGCTTGCTCGGGTGACATCCTGCCGAGCCGCAAGGCATCCCGGTAGATGTGGGCGGACTCCATCGCCTGGAGCGTGTTGTCCCGACCACTGCGGTACTTGGCGTCCAGCACCATCCATCGACGCGTCGCACCATCGGTCACGACCAGCATGATGTCCGGCCTGCGTTCTCTCGAGATGCTCCATGCAGACGATTGCGCAAAGGGCCGCTCTGAAGGAAAGACAGCCTGGAACAGGACCTCCACCAGTCGTCCGTCGGGCAGGCGCCCGGCCAGCGCGATGTCAGCCGAGGCCTGGGTCGAGCGAGTCGCCGACAAAGGCGCAGCGACGAACTGGCCCATCAGTTGAACCACCATGATGAAGCACCATGTCTCATAGACGCCCCACGACGGCGCCACGGGCAGTTGGTCGTCTTGCTCCGAGCCATCCGCGGCGACGCGCAACGCCTGGGTGCCGAGCCGGTAGGCCCTTGCATAGCGAGGATGTGCGGCAATCTGGGTCAGGCCGGCTGCGCTGGTTTCAGCGCTGGCGATTTCGGCGAACGGAGCCGCCCTCAGCAGCTCGCTGGCACCGCGACTGAGCGCACGAAGTCCTTCCAGCCGCCGGTCGCGCCTGAGCTCCTGTGCTTCGGCTTCGCCACCCAGGGCCTTTCGTTCGACGACATCTGCCAGCGACAGGACAACGGCGAGGAAGCGCTGCAGCAGGGCCTTCAAGGCACGATTGGCTGCTGTGTCCACCGTCGGCGCCGCCGTCGACGAACGCAACTGCAGCAGCTGCAGGTCGACGGAGTCGCTCGCGCCCCCGTTGGCAAGCGCCGCCAATCTCCGGTCGAGCAGGGCGGAGGGGTGGAATCGTCGCAGGTGCCTCAGGTGCACCAGCCGCTCGGAGGCACATAGGAACTGGTGCGGGTCACGAGCAAGGTGCGTGATGGCCGACAGAAACACCGGACCGTATCGGCGCAACCGTTCGAGCTGTACCAGCGCCTCCCAGCGGCTGGGTCGCCCTTGCCTGCCAAAGCCCAGCGTTGCCGCGGTGGGTCCGAGCAATAACCCCCCGTCAAATGCCCTGATGTCGTCGAGCATCGCCGCGTACTGCTCGCCACCCAGCTTCGCGGGATGCGGACAGACGTCCAGACGAAAGTGCCGCTCCTGGCCCGTGCTGTCGACGACGAGGGCCCGCACCTCGCCGGCATAGAAGTCCGCAGCCCATGTGTAGCCTCCGCTCACGTCGGAGCGCAGCTCGACATCGTCAACGATGAGGCGAACCGTGTTGCAGCCTTGTACGTCAATGCGGTAGGTGGTCGCCTCCTGCAGGCCGACGACCTGCCCGTCGACAGAACTGAGACCAGGCGCACCACCGTGGGCGGCCGTGAACGACAGGCAGACCATGGCGAGTGTCAGCGCCAGAAGCGGGTCGCACCTGTTTCCGCGAGGTCGGCCTGCATCGCTGCAAGCTTCTCGTGGCTGCGCAATAGCCCATGCACCTTCATCAACTCGCGAGCCGCCACCAAGGCTGCTTCGAAGCGGCGCGAACTCTCGCCGCGAAGCTTGGGCAGCACCTTGGCATAAAGCGCGTCGTCGAGCGCCTGAGTGTCGGGCGTGCCCATCTTCGTGGCGAAGCCCAGGTAGTTCACGACATCGTCGATGGTGCGCCATCCGAAGTGCAGGCGCAGCGGTGAAAGGACATCGTTGAGCGCTTGCAAGACCTGCTTGGACTGCTCGCGCAGCGGCTGTGCCAGTCCTGCAGCCTCCCATCGAGGAAAGTCGCTGACCTTGATGTTCCAGAATTCCAGCGTGAAGGCGCGGTCGAGCACCTTGTCCGACAGCCCGTGCGTCGTCTCATCCATGTTCACGGTGCCGATGATGACCAGGTTGGCGGGATAGACCAGACTTCTGGGCACCTCGGTCGCACCCTCGGCCAGTTGATGTAGGTCGATGACCCCTTGCGTCTCCATGGCCGACAGGACCGGCGCCAGGTATTGCTCCGGGTGAGACAGGTTCATCTCGTCGAGCACTGCGACGTGCGGCTGCTTCGGGTTCTCGGCCGCCCTCATGACGAGGTCCAGGAACGGCGCGCTCCTATAGGCCGCCTGGTGGATGGGGTTCACATAGCCGAGCAGCGGGCTCGGGTCGAACCAGCCCGGCTGGATGGGGATGACCTTGACAGTGCCGTCCTGCACGGCCGCCTCGCCGCACAGCGCCCGTGCGTACTGCAGGGCCAGCTGTGTCTTGCCCGACCCTGACAGGCCCGTGAGGATGGCGAAGTGGCGCACGGGATGGAACCAAAGGCCCGCATGCAGCTGGCGCACCAGTGCCTCGTCGAAGCGCAGCTTCTCACCCGTCAACACCGACAGCCGCGCCGCCAGCGCGGACCACGGTGGCAGCTGGATGGTGTCTTGCACCGTCGCCTGCAGTTCCTCGACGGTCTCGGCCGGCTTGGGAAGGAACTCGGGCTCCCAGGTCACCAGTTCGCTCCACCGTTGGCCCAGCTCAGTGAGGCGGTACTGCCGGTTCGCCGTGGTCTCGATGACGCCCAGGCTCACCAGCCAGCCCAGTTGGGCCGTGGGTGCATAGGTCGAGGTCCAGCCTGGGTTGACGCGCTGGAGCATCGCCATCAGGTCTGGTTTGGATGCCGGAGCCGCGGCCAGCCGCCGGACGATGTGGTCGATGCCGAGCACGCGCGTGAGCAGATGGTCGGCGAGTTCGTGCGGGTCCTGCGACTCCAGCAGGTTGATGCCACGGGCACTCAGCCGGTACACGTCGTCTTCGCGCACGCAAAGGTCGAACTCACGGGCCACCACGTTGATGAACGGCGCGTGGCTACGGTCGGCCAGGTCTGGGTTCATCTGCGCGATGAGCGCCGTGAACTCGTCCTTGGTCAGCCCCTCGTCCAGGGGAGGCAGGAGGCTGAGCAAGGTCTGGAAGCTGCCCTTCATGGCGGTCAGGCCTTTGCGCCGCAGCGTCGCCGGCAAAGGCGCCAACTGCTTGACCTCGCTGACCGCCGGAACGGCGACTTCATTGGGCTGGTCGCGCGCCACCCGCTCATACAGCATCCAAGGCAGGCACATCCTGCGCACGGTATCCAACGGGTCGTCCTTGGACACTGGCCCGAGGACCTCGTCGATACGCCGGCGAATGGCCAAGTGGGCGCGCACCGGATGGTCCTTGCGCGAGCCACCCATCTCGCGATGGAGGTATTGCAGCGCGCCTACGTCTGCGATGGTCGTGAAGTGGCTCGGGAACAAGGCGCACAGAACCCGATTGGCTTTGAGGCGCGGCGTGCGCTTGCACAGCGCCTGCAGGCGGGACATCAGCTCGTCGTACAGCGCGGTGAGTTCGGCCTCCGCTTGGGTGGCATCCTCTGGCAACTGGCGCGTGGCCAGCTGCGAGAACCACGAAACGAACTCTTCATCCTCCAAAGCCGGTGACATCTTCACCGTGCCGTTGCCGACCGCCGCGACCGGGTTGTCGTCCCAGATGTCTTCCAGGAGCGGTTGATTGCGCAAATCGGCGGGGGTTGCCTCCTGGACACGTCGGAAGAAGGCGTCCAACCGCTCGAACCACTTCAATGCGCCAGGGGCCTTGGCGGACCCGGCGAGTACGGCGTCGACGTTCGCCCGCAGCGTCCCCGCGTCTTCGAGCTGGTTCTTCATGGGGGTTCCTCCTTGTGCGTTTGAGCGTAAGGGTACCGGACCCGGCCGCCTTGCCGCCTGGGTAACCCGTCCTTGGTCAGCGAGGTCCCGTCCTATCCGCTGCGTCACACGCGCGGTGCTACCATTTCTCCTGGCGTCTGGGCCGAACCTGCCTCCGGGTTAAAGCAGACACGACATCACCGCGACCTCCCGCATTCCGTCGGGGTCAGCGCGTAATCGGGGGACGCTGACCGTAGAAGACTGGAGTGCCGCCATGGCTGCTATCGCCATTCCCATTGGTTCGCTGCGTTCGTACAAAAACGCCCTTCGCGACCACTTTCCGTCCACCTTCAAGTCGGCCCATCTGAGCGAGGCGCTCGCCGCTGCAGTCGGGTTTCGGACCCACGCTGCGCTGCTGAGCGCCGTGGCCGCTGGCTCGGCGCCGGCGCGGCTCACGGCTGACGACTTGCGCTTCGTCAGCCGACTGCAGGAACTCGGCTACGAGCCGAGCAGCGGGTTCTCGTTCGCGGCGGTGAAAGCGGATGGCCTTATCCCCTCGACGTTCCGTGCACGCCTCACGCAGCTGCGGGAACTGGAAGGCTCGGTTCCGCAGGAGCCGGTACGCCAGCGTCTGCACTATGAGGAAATGCGGCGCCTGCGGCGCAAGTGCGCGGCGGAATTCGCAGAGACGTTCGGCCTCGGCATGCTGGGCTCCAAGGACGACAAGCTGGTCGTGCACCAGTGGGCCAAGGGCGTCGACGTCAGTGCGGCTCCCGCAGGCTGGGGCGATGTGGTGGACAGCCATCACCCTGGCCCCCACTTTCCTGGCACCGACCACGCTGTTCACTTCTACCAGCGGCTGCCGCTTTCATCGGGAAAGTTCGTCGAGTACTGCACGGCGATGGTGTCCATGCCTTACGTCGATGGGGTGGGAACTTTCCGCAACCTTGAAGAGGCCACCCGGCTTGCCGAGGCGGTCGGTTGGCAAATCAGCGTCGATGCGCCATGGTCGTGGTATGCCGTCGGCTCGACGACTCTGGTCTTGTTCCGTCGCACGACGCCTCACGTGGAGGTGCTAAAGGCCTGGGACCGGTCCTTCAAGCGATGGGTGCTGGAGAACAAGAGTCGGCTCAAGAAAGGCGCAATGCAAGGTCGCCGCCGCTTGGTGGACGACATCATCGCCTGCCCTCACTTTCCATTGGACGTGAGGAACTACGAGGAGTGCCGCGAGCGCTACCTCAAGGAGTTCGTACCGTACCTGTTCCATGGCGACGACGACTCGCAGGCCATCCACTTCAAGAAGCTCTTCCAGAAGTGGATGGAAGAGACCACGTCATCGGCCGAGATGGCAGTCGGCTGAAGCGCGTCGTCAACAACGCGATGCTGCGCATCCCCTTCGGCCGAGCGGCCAACGGACGTTTGGTTGACGTGCACATGGTGGCGCGGGGGCTCGCTTGTGCCTGCCATTGCCCAGGCTGCGGAGCGCCTTTGCTGGCGAAGAAGGGCGAGGTGCTTTCGCCGCACTTCGCGCATGCAGCAGGCGCTGATTGCATTGGTGGCGCGGAAACGGCCCTTCACTTGGCAGCCAAGCAGGTTCTCCTCGATGCCCGGCGGATACGATTGCCCGCGCTCACAGTGGAGGCATCCCGCAACGACCCAGTCTGTGGCCTCTACTCCGCGTCTCGCACCTATCATGAGCCGAAAGATTGGCACTTCGACGCAGTCGAAGCTGAGGCGACGGTGGGCAGCCTTCGGCCCGACATCGCAGGCATGGTGAATGGGGCGCGGTGCGCCGTTGAAATTCACGTGACACACGCGGTCGATGCCATCAAGCAGGAAAAGCTTCGCCGCGCGGAGTTGCCTTGCATCGAAGTTCACCTCGCCGACCTCGTGGGACAGGTCTGGAGCCTTGAGCAATTGGGCCAGCAGGTCGTCGAGCGCCTCGACAACAAGTCGTGGGCGTTTCATCCCTTCCAGTCGCATTGGGAGGCAGCGCTTCTTGAAGGATTCGCGGCGTGGCGAACGCAGCGGCTCGCGCAAATGGCGCAGGGAACTTCTTCCCCTCGGCCACGGCAACAGCCGCTCCCCCTTGCGCAGAGCAAAGGGGACCGGATTGCCGCGAGCAACGCGCGCTACAAGGCCCTGCCGCTCGAGCAGAAGTGGCGCACGCTGGAACGCGACCTCGGCGTGGAGCGCTCATCCTTTCCAGCTCATCTGACGCTGCCAGAGCCTTCGGTGCCAGTTATCTTGGTCGAAGGACGGCTTTGGCAAGCGGCTGTGTTCGCGCGGTTCGTTGCGACCACACCGGACCGCGACAACACCGATGCGCGGGTGCCGAGCCCACGCTGGCTCGCTGCCTGGGTCGACGACCGATTTGGTGTCCGAGACGCGAACCTCCAGCAGGCCGAGAAGGCCGTTGCGCAGTACCTGGGACATCTCGCGCACCTGGGCTTCATTCGCCGCGAAAGTGATGGTTGGCACGTGGCATATGGCGACCTGGAGATTCCCGCTCCGCGCCGAACAACTCCAGCCGCGGAGACGGTCGACGCTGCTCTTCCTTGGAAGAACGTCTGGCCTGACCGCGAGCGCATGTACCAGTGGGCCAAGGAGTTCGGGCGGGCGCTTCAATGGTCAGCATTCAAGAGCGAGGACTTCGTGGACCGCCTGCTGCGCGCGGCTCAGCCGCTGGGCGAAGACGCGCTGTGCGAACTGGTCCAGCGTTATGGCGGGAACCCAGATGGCGCACTCGAACTGGCTGCCGAGATGGGGTTGATGCGCCAATCGCGGCGGCTGTTCAGTTTCGGCCAACCGGCTCCCTGGGTGAGCACCGGAGAGGACTGGTAGGCGCGAACGCGCCTTTCAACGCGCAATCCGCGACAACGACGATGTGGCGGCGGGCCCGCGTGGAAAATCAGCGTATGCCACCTGACGAACCACCAGCCCCGGCGGCAAAGCCTCTCTTGAACGGGCCGAAGCGCCAGCACTTTCTGCCTCGCTTCTACCTCGAGAACTTCTCGGCAAACGGCCTCGTGGCTGTATACGACCGCGAGAAGGACGAGGTGCGCCTGCAGCAGCCAGTGAACACCGGCGTCATAGGTCACTTCTACACGATGGAAGATGCCGAAGGGCGCAAGCGCTTTGAGCTCGAGCAACTGCTCGCGGAGTACGAAGGAAAAGCCAAACCCATCATCGACAAGCTGGCCGGACGCGAACCTCTCGATGCCGAAGAGCGCTCGGACTTGGCTATCTTCATCGCTCTCGGTGCGATGCGTACGCCGGACGTCGTTGATTCTCTGAAGGCATTCAACGCAGGCATGGTCACCGATGTCATGAAGAGCATGTTCGCCGACGTCAATGACGTCGCAGCACGTCTGCGCGATGACCCGGACTTTGCTACCAAGTCGGAGGACGAGGTGCTGGAGGAAGCCAAGCTGATGGTTGACATGGCGCAGAACGATGGCGTGAGGGTGACGACCGAGCACCGCTGGGCGGTCGGCATGGCCATTCAGATGGCACTTGAAGTCGCGCCCATTTTCGCGGGCCGTGACTGGGTGGTCGTCCACCGCGACAACGACAAGAAATCCTTCATCACCACCGATGCACCCGTGCTGCTCACGACCGTGGCGCCGCGGGCCAACAACTTCTGGGGCGTCGGTTTCGGAAACGCGGATGCGCTCGTCTTCTTCCCGCTCAAGGAGTCATGCACCTTGGCAATGTTTGGCGATAGCGGCGACCTGCGGCACGTCGAGGCTGACACTGAGAAGGTCCGGCAGCTCAACTCCGGTATGGCGGCTAAGTGTCAACGCTTCGTGGTTGGCCGAGACGAAGCGCTCGTGCGCTCTCTGGCTCAAGCGACAGGGCTGGCGCGGACCAAGTGGAAACCCAAGATGCAGCGGTCGTAGAGCGCAAAGGTACCGTGAGCCAGGGCTGCCGCTCGTCTACTTTCCCCTTCAATGCCAACGGTTCTGCCATCGGCCCGAGCGACTCTCCTAGAATGGGCTCTGGCGCACGTCGGCGCCCGCTGCCCACCTTGGCTCACCTGGTTCGCCGGGACGACACCTCATCTTCTTTCGCGTGAACTTCCACCGTAGCGGAGTTCGGCAGTAGGCACCGGGCACATCCGCGCGATGAATGGAGCCACGCATGCGCCACATCCGTACGACCGCGACCGCGGTCGAAAAGCTCAAGCTCGAAGCCAAGCAGCTGAGCAAGAAGACCCGCACGCCGCTGACCACCGCTCGAGAGCTGGTGGCAAAGAAGGCGGGTTACGACAACTGGAAGCACGTCACGGTCTGTGCGGCATCGACCTCGCAGAGCCGCGAGCGCCCGCCGTTGCCGGCCGCGGTCGCCGACTTCCTCGCCGCCGAACTGGCCGACCGTCCCCCGAGCGAGGCCACGCGTCGAGCGCTCGCCTCGGGCATCGTCTTTTCGATGGACATCAAGGATGCCGACAACGCCTTCCACGATGACGACGTGACCGAGTGCGAGGACGCCATGCCTTCGGTGGCCGCAGACTTGCTGCGCGACTTCCTCTCGGAGAACGAGAACCTTGAAGCCGCCGTGGGCGAAGAGCTGCTGCAGTTCTGCCTGGACCACCTGAGCAACTACCGGTTCTTCCGCTACGTCGGCCCACGTTCCGGTCCAACCCTCGACGATGCCTTCGGCGACGTGCTCGGGCGGTACTTCTTTCACCCCGAACACGTCTGGCTCGACGGGCGCTTCATCGCCATGGCCGACGTGGGGGAGGTGAGGGTGGGAGGCAAGGTCGTCTATTCAGCAGCGCGCAGTGCAAGCGAGCTGGTGCGCCGGTACGCAAGCCCGGGCCACCGGCTCCCCGGGCAAGCCAACGGCACCGCGGCATCGTCGCGCTCCACAGACCGTCACCAAGAGGCGCTTCGGGCCAGTGCCAGTCTTCAAGCGCCGGAACGGCTCCGCCTCGAACACATCGTGCGGGAACTCTTTGGTCGCACTGAACTTCACGCGCTGCTGACCGGCAACACGGTCTCGCTTCACAACTCGGCGGGTGGCGGCGCATTCGCCAAACTGGCGTCCGGCGACAGGCCTCAGGTCGACACTACGGACGCCCTGAGCAACCACGTGCTGCCGCGCTTGGTGGAGGCTCTGCGCGGCCTGGGCGGCAACGGCGCGCTGCTCGACGGGGACATCCGTGTGGACGGGGTCGAGGTGTGCTTGTCGGCAGTCCTGCCCCCGGTGGGCAATCCTTCGAGTTGGTCCATCACCCGGCGCTCGGAAGTTGACGCCCGCGCTCGCGGTCCGGTGCTGCTTGACGTGCGCCTGTAGCTCCTGATGCGTAACGCGTAACGGTTCGGCAAGCCCAGCCTTGCTGAACCGGCGCGATGCGAGCGGTCAACGCATGGCCGTGAAATCCGCCACGCACGCACAACCATGAGCCATTGCCGCGGCCGTTACGCCCGGCTACATTGGACGCTCATTCATCAGCCGGTGGTTCCACCGGCCTCCCATGGCAGAGGCTCCCCGACGGGGAGTTGGCTGCTGTCTTTCGGCTCAAGCGACCCGCTCGCCCAGGCCGACGAGTCCTCCGGGACTCACGACACCCACGCTTCTGGACCCTCCGGGGTCGCTCCCGTCCTCTGTGGCCTGTGCCGCGGTCGACTGCTCTTTAACAAGCTGCCCGCAGCCCATCAGCCCGGTAACAACCGCCCAGTCAGCGGCCCGGGTGCTCGGTTGCACCTTCCGTCCCGGTCAGGGACGGCGGCGCCGCAGCGCTCTGCAGGCACCCCCCAAACATTCGGCCCGCGCAGACTGCGGGGGCCCCGGAGCCGGCTCGCTGCCGACCTCCACGTTCAAAAGCAAAACCAACATGAACATCACCAAAACGAACACTGCCGGCGTGCTCGAGCACCTGGCGTCCCTCAACCACTGCAGCGAAGTCGCCCAGTACGCATTGCGCGTCGAATGGGAGTCTGACTGCTTTGTCATTCGCGCGGTACTCGCCCCGTGGCTGGTCATCTGGCGCGAAGACCAGGCCTACCTGAACGGTCCGAAGGGCCGCTGCTGGTTGCCCGACCGAGACGTGGTGTTCTCCCTGAGGGATGGCCCCAGCTTGGAGGAAGTTCGATGGCTGATTGAGGCCATCGCCGACTGCCACGTCGCATCGCAGTCCCTATCGGAGGCCGCCAACTACACCGGCGAGCGGTTGCCGTATGACGAGATGGACGACCACATGCGTCGCCCGACCGACCGAGTCATCGCGCTGGCGCGCGACTCGGCGAGGAATTCGCAAAGCTTCTTCGCCGACCAGTTCGACCGCTTCGAAGAGGCTGCCGAAAGGTTCGATGCCGCTTTGCTGACCGCTGCCAAGCGCAAGCGCCGCAAGGCATAGAGCTTCAACTGCCCGCCGGTGCGGGCTCACCACTCTCGATACGGCGTCTTCGGACGCCGTATCTCTTTTACATCCCCATCCATCGAAGGCCGTGCGTCTCTTGCGCGGCCTCCGCACGACCGGCCTTCTCGCCGGCGGCGACACCACAAGGTTCACGGAACCCATGCCGCCTGACTGAAGGCCATCGAAAGACATCCAACATGAAATTCACCAACAACATCGTTTCCTTCTTCGGCCACCGCATTGCCGTGCCGACCACGCCGGAACTGCCCGAGGTCGACGACCGCACGCAGCGCAACGGCCGCATTGCCAGCCCCGAAGGCGGCTGGGAGCCGGCCGGCACCACGGCCGACGGCGGCCTCGTCATCCAGTCGCTGGTCTCCGGCCGCTACGTCACCCTGCAGGCGCAGGACCTGAACGAGCGCAAGCTCTGGCTGCTGCTGGGACCGCAGCATTGCGAGCGTTACACCATTACCGACCCGAAGACCAAGAAGAGCAAGTTCGACGCGGACTCGCTCGTGCGGGAGATGGTGCGTTGCTGCCAGGACATGGGCCTGTTCGACTGGTCGCGTGTGCGTGGCCCAGGCCTGCATCGCGACGGCGATGAACTCATCATCAACGACGGCGAGCGCGTGATGACCGCCGAGGGGCGTCGCATCCTGGCCGCCCCGGACTACACCGGCCCGTGCTATCAATCCGGCCCGTCGCTCGGGTTCACGCTGCAGACGCCCAGTGCCTCGAACGAGGAGGTGCAGCACGTGCTGCAGGCCTTCCGCAGCTTCGGTTTCCGCAGCGAGGCCGACGTCGTCGCCTCGGCCGGCTGGCTCGCGGCCGCGGCCTTCAGCTCCGCGCTGCCGGCCCAGTGGATTCTGGCGGTCACGGCCGACAAGGGTTCGGGCAAGACGTCGCTGGCGGAACTGACCCTGAACCTGCTCGGGCCGCAGGTGTTCCGCCGCGACGGCATCCCCACCAAGGCCCAGGTTCTTGCCGAGTTGGAGGAGCGCCCGATGACCGTGCTGGTCGACGAGGCCGAGTCGAGCGCGGACAAGAAGAAGGTCGCCGACCTGTTCGAGGTGCTGCGCAGCGGCACCCAGTCCTCCGGTCAGAAGAACCATGCACGGGTCCGCGGAGGGCGCCTGCATCGCTTCAACGCCCCCGCCGGCGCCATGCTGGCCGGCATCAGTCTGCCGGTGATGGATGCCGCCACCGAAGCGCGGACCATCCGCGTCCACCTGGACCGGTTGCCCGAGTCGTCACGCCAGGACGGCCAGCCGCTGCTGGACCCGGCGCGGCGTGACGAAACCGTGGAACTCGGCGCCCGTCTGCGCCGGCTGTTCCTGTCGCGGTGGCCGGTGATGCGCGACACCCTGCACCTGGCGCGCGGGATGCTCATCGCGCTGGGTCACGAAAGCCGGGACGCCAGCAAGTACGCGACCATCATCGCCGGCTACGTGACCCTGACCCAGGACGCCGTTGCCGTTGCCCAGCGGGTCGACCACTTCATCGACGTGCTGGGCATCCGGCAGCCGCGCAGCGTCGCCGTGAGCCGGGACGGCGACATCTGCCTCGAATGGCTGCTGCGCCGCAAGGTGGCGCTGTACGTGGCCCATGGCCTTGAGCGCCGCAAGCAGCACGCCCGCATCTACGACATCCTCAAGGAGGTGCTGCACGGCCCGCAGGACGAGCGCCGCAGCCTCATCCGCCAGTTGGAGGAGTTCGGCCTGCGTCCGCTGTGGACCCAGGCCAAGGGCGAGAGCGAACCGAGCTGGAAGCTCGCCATCTGCGGCTCCAACGACCACGACGGCATGCGGCGCCTGATGCAGCAGACCAACTGGGCGCAAGGCGGCTGGAAGGACGTGCTCGCGCGCCTCCCCGATGCGGTGAGTGAAGTCCAGCGCGTCGCGGGACGCGCCGAGCGGGTCGTGGTGCTGCCGATGCCGGATGAACTGCTGCAGCCCCCGGAAGCTGAAGCGTACGAACTGCCGTCGGAGCTCAGCGAACCGAAGACGGCCCGAGGCGAATACCTGGAATGAGGCAATGACGCGTTCGATACGCGCCCTTTGCCATGTCGTATGCCTGCGCTTGGCAGGCATGCGCTGAAAGCCTCACGGTGTGTCGCAAGGCGACGGCGCCGCTGCGCACCGCCGGCAAGTCAACCCCATTCACTTGCCTGGCGCAGCTTTGTCTGCGTCAGGCATCGCCGTGCCCCAAGCGGCCGGCACCAACAACAAACACCATGAAGAACATCAAGAATTCGAGAACCCTCAGCTCGCGCGCCTCGCGCACGCCGTACATCACACCAACAGGAGCCGAGGAGCGGACATTCGAACTCACCGTCGACTTCGTCTATGAACTGTGGCTCGTGACGACGTTCACCGCCTGGTTCGGCGAGGACTTCTGGTCGACGCCGCCGCTGCCCTTCCAGGAGCTTCGTATGAAGCTCACCTTTAAGGAACGCACGCTGACTTTTGCAGGCTTCCGATGGCTGCTGGAGCGGGTGTTCCGGCTGCGGCGTGGAAGCGCCGGCCTGAGCTGCGCAGCCACGAAGCCATCACAACGGCATCACGACGCCGGCCCCGGCAGAACGGTCCTCGAGACGCTCGCGGAGATGGTTCATCTCTATCTCGCCGAATACAACCTATCCGCACTGCTTGCCGATGCGCCGGACATGCCCGAGCCCTTGGCCTTGCGCGTGCTGAACAAGGTGGTTCCCACGGCCGAGGAAGGCCTCGAAACGCACGAGGCGTACCTGCGCGTCTGCTTTGACTGCGTGCGCCTCACCTACATCGACGAGGCGAGCTACTTGGCCGAAGCGGACCACGATGAGTCCGAAGAATAAAACGCGGCTTCTACACCTGAAGTCGACTTGGCTGTCGCGCGTCGACCACGGCGGCGCCAGGCGCCGCGCGATGTACTGCGCGCAAACAGCAATCAACCGGAATGAAGAAGATGAAGCAAGTCATTGACGGCAAGGCGTATGACACCAGCAAGGCCATCCGCGTGTGCGAACTGGCGTCGTCGACTCAAGACCGCGGGGACTTCGGGTGGCACCACACCCAGCTCTATCGCACGACGAAGGGCCGCTTCTTTGTCGCGGGCGAGGGCGGGCCGCGCTCAATGTGGGCCGAGCGAGTCGGCCAGAACTCATGGCAGAGCGGGAGCGGCATCCGCGCGGTGAGTGAGGGAGAAGCGCGCGGCCACATGGAGGCCGCAGGGTGCTCGGCCGAAGAGTTTGTCGAGGCTGGCCTTCCGCTCGAGGATGCATGACGTTCCAGCGTTCAACGCAAGCGCCTGCAAGCCATGCGGACTCCGTGGCGACTGCCGTGCAGTCGCCATGAGTTTCAACGTTGAAACTGGTCCGGCTCAACCCGCCAGGCCTCGCACCCGGCTCCGGGTGCGCTGCGGCTTACCACACCGGACCGGCGGCGCGTACTTGGTGGCCACCGCAAAATGCGACCGGCCACAGCTGTGGCACTTGATATACGCGGTCTCGAGTTTCAACGTTGAAACTCTTGTCATCCGAGCAGCGGCGGATGCATGTTCTCGGCCGAAATCTGCGCGATGGGTTCTTCCAGAGGGACGACCTTCATTGCTGAACGCCCGGTCCGAGATTCATCTGCAAGCACGTTAGCAGCCGGTCCTGCTCCGCAGGGTGCTTCAGTCCTTCGCACCCATCCACGATGCATATGCGTGCCGCGTGCTCAGGCGGCCACAAGATGTCTTCGTCGTCAACGGCGACCCACGCGGCAGGTTGGAGCCATGCCACATGGGCGACGACGATGTCGCTCTTGTTCATGCGCCAATAGTCCTCACTGCTGTACGAAGAAAGACGGCTTGCGCCGGAGCGGGTGCGCACGAGGCGTACAGGCCGGTTGGTCAGGTCCTCGAAGGTGAAGCCGATGACGCGCTCGGCCAGTGCCGGCATGCGCTGCAGGACGGCCGCCAAGCCGAGCTTCCAAGGCTGCGTCGACGTGAGAACAACCTTCACGTCAGGCCAGCGCTCCAAGGTCTGAGCGAGCCAAGGCACTGCCTCGTACTCGGCGTGCCCGTCCGTCCATGGGTTCTTGCCGCGGACGAGGGCATAGGTCGTGGCGCTCGGGTGAACCACGCCGCTCAGGCCGCAGTAGAGGATGCGCATCACTGGCCTCCGAGCACCACGCCAGGCAATGGACCTTGCAGCTCTGCGTCGCCTTCCTCCCACATTTCCAACAGGAGCAGACCATTACGCTCGCGGGCACCCAGCTGAAACACCTGTACCTCGTCGAAGCGGAGCTTCGAGACATGGTTGCCGCAGACTGTGGGGCCCCATAGCACTACAGTCGCGGAGGGGCTGTGCTCCTTGAGGATGTCAATCAGGTCCGCGACTGTCATTCGCGCCTCACCACAACGGGCTGTGTTCGCCGTCGGTCTCATCCCTGTTGGTGCGCCGAAGCTGCGCCGTCGGCAGGGAAGGCAGCGCGCTGCAGGGCCCGGAACGCGTCGCGTGTTGCCATCAGCAGCTGCGCGGAAGAAGCGGTCGGGTGTCGCGTGCGGACCTGGTCGGCGATGGCTCCCAGGACCGCCAGGGCCTGACACTCAAACTGCTTCTCCAACAGGCGAAGATGTCGCGCTCTCACGCGGCGCAGCGTTGAATGACCCGGAGTCCTATGCAGCTCGTCTCTGGCGGCCCCTTGCTTGAACAAGCTGATGGCGACGGAGCGGAGACCGTGTTCACTTGCCCACGCGGGGTCGGCCGACAGCGGCAGAACGGCAACGTACGCATCCGCAGCCGGCACCAGCAGTGACCAGATGAGGTCCAGGCACTCGTAGCCGGAGGGAGCCTCCGGCAGCGGCTGGTCGGTCGTCATGCCGGCACCTCATGGTCGGAAAAGACCATCACCAGCCCGGCCGGTGTCCACCGCAGTGAAGAGGCTCTGTAGTCTCCGGAACGATGGCGGTGCATCAGGTGGACCGGCACGGTTTCGCCAGATTGAAGCCGGCGCACGAGCTGCAACTGCTCTTCGTAGGGCAGTGCGCTGACATAGCGGCCCGAGTGAGGAGGCGCCATGAACTTCCCGTAGCAGGTCAACAGCATCCATGCGCGTTCGCCGATGCTGCCCTCCGCCATTCGACGGACCTCGATGTGCCTCAACAGGGCCGAGCTGGCTGCCGACCTCATGGCGGTCTTCCCAGTTCGTGCTCGCCACGGCGCGCAGAAGGACCTGCGCAGTCTCGACCACCACGTTGCATGGTCTCCGTGGCATGGCGGCTCGTGACGTGGAGCCGTGTCGGCATCGGCGCGCTCTACCGCCATGGTCGTCCCAGGAGGAGTCTGGACGTCATCTCCACCAGCACAGTACCCGCGTCCATCGTCAGCAGGTCTGCCGGCAGCTGCACTTCGGCGCCTTGTCGAGCTGGGTCGGAGCGGACCAGCCGGGCGGTTCCACGGGACCGGTCGACCACCACCAGAACCGAGTGGTGCAGCTCACCGTCGAGCTCCTGCGTCGAGAGCACGATGCTCGACCACCGGCCGGGACCAAGCGCTTCCGGCTCGGGCAGCGTCGTCGGACCGAACACAGCCCACAGCATCTGCATGAAGCGTAACCAAGCGTTGGCCGCCCCGCATCCAGGCTCGGCCTGCAGGCTCACTGAGGTGCTGACGGTCTCGATGCCCTCCCAACCGACGATGGCGGTCAGCTCTGGCTCGTTCGTGCCAAGGTTCAGGGGGGTGACGGTGGCGGCGATGACCCGTTGCGGTGCCAATGCGGCGATGCGCACGATGAAGGCGCCCGTGAAGAGGTCTGCATCCTCGGCATCGTCTTCAACTCTGTCCTTGGCTTCGGCTTGCGGCATACGGGAACTCGGTGGAACAAATCTCCACTTTCGACGCCATCGACATGAAGCGGCAAGGGGCCTGAAGCAGAGTCCACTTCATGCTGACGGAGGCGCTGACATGTTGGCCGCGCCCATGGGTAAGGCATCGGGCGTCAGTGCCTACAGTTCTCGTCGTGCCGGCCGATACACGAAGTGCATTCCTACGTGAAGGAGGACATTGAATGCGCATCGAAAGCTACAAACCCTACATGCAGCGGCTGCCCCAGGAGGACAAGAAGCTCAAGGCTGCCGACTGGGAAGAGCGCATCAGCCTGGAGAGCGGCGGCTACAACCCCGTCACCAAGCAGTTCACGCCGTTCGACCTGCCCGAAGGCCTCAACTCCGGCCACGAAGTGTTCGACGCGCTGACCGCAGCGTGTGAAGCCGGCATCCTGGACACCGAAACCTGGGCCACGACCTGCTTCGCCAACAGGGAGACGCTGAGCCGCTTCCTTGAGGAGCTGACGAACTACAACGACGAGTTCCGGGTGATGGACCGCTGGGCGCAGGCCTTTATGGCGCTGGGCGACAGCTCGAACTACGAAGGTGGTTACTGCAACTCCGAGCAGATGGCCCAGAGCCTGCACGAGCACCTCATGGAGACCGGCCAGTACGCGGGCTTCGACAAGCCGAAGGGCAAGAAACCCGCGTCCAAGAAGGCCGCGGCCAAGAAGCCTGCGAGGGCTCGGGCATGAGCGTGCATCGCAGAGTCCGTACGAAAGGGCGCCCTTTGCTGAGCTGAGGCTTCCAGCCCTTCGCCCCCACGGGCTCGAGTATCCGCGGCGGCTCTTTAGTCGCCGCCTCTTTTCCTGCCTTCCCTCAGCCGACGAACTTCGCGAACGCGCCAGCGCCCTGCATCGGCATTCGATTCAACGCGAGCCAGACGCTCGCAATCTTTGCTATCAGCAAACCATCGGCGCGCCGCCTCCACATGCGTCGGCGTGAGCCACGGCCAGCCATCAACGATGACCTCCCACGGGTCGCCACTGTCGACCATGTCCAAGAGCGTCCGTGCGGGCAGGCGTGAGCCGGCAAGACAAGGCGTGCCCCACATGATGTCGGGGTCGACGAGCACGAGGGGCGGATGTGATTTTTCCAGGCAGCGCTCCGTTCGAAGACTCCGGTACTCGGCCAACGGCAACCCGTGCTGCTCGGTGAACGCATTGGAGCTTTCCAATGCGTCTTGGTTTTCAGCAAGCCAGTCTTCTTGCCTGCAGCGGGTCGCCGTGGAGGTGACGCCCACTTCGGCAGCTTCCGACATGTGACTCACATGCCGCAAGACCGTCACTCTTCGGGGAAGCGGTACCGGTATGCCGGCCCGGCGTAGCGCCGTCTTGGCTCGATGCACTTCGCCAGCCTTGGGCTGCCAGTAGATGCGAAGCTCGCGAACGAGCTCGAGCATTTCCAGCAGCATGTGCGGAGTTCCTTGGTCAGAGCGCTTCATTGACGTCGTCGTCATCCGCGCTTCGCTGTGCCGCCAAGCTGCAGCGCCGTTGGTTCGCCCTCATCGGCGGCGTTTCAGCACCGCACCAGGCGCAGCTGAACGGGTCGCGCGTCGCCGAAACCGAGTTCACCCCATGGGCGTCGTGGGCCGTGCGGCCGCGATGGTCATGGCTTCACCGCGTCCCAGCTCTCGACGAACTCGAACGGCGCAATCAGAAGCGCCTTGCAGTTACTCAAGTCGACGACGCGCAGGTCTTCAGGGTGCGCGCCGAAGATGCTGATGGCATCAGCCACGACGACGGGCATCAAGGGGTCGTGTTGCTGGAGTAATTCCCACCAGGTCGGCAACGTTCATCGTTCAATCAACACAAGTTGGACGGTCACGTGCGCGCGGGCCAATGCCATGGCGCCCAGCCGTCTCGCACCGCAGAAGGCATATGGTCCGTCGCGCTGTCAACCGTTCACTTTCCATGCCGGGGCATGAAGGAGCAAGGCCCGCGAAACCGATGCGACTTCATGGCGGCGAGCCGGTGCCGGCGTGAGCGCTGCACCGGCTCGCCGCCGGTCAAGAGTTCAGGGGCGGCGTTTGGCTACCTACACGCTGTTGGCAGCGTCTTGCTGTCGTCTTCAGGACATTGCATGCCAAAGGCCAACGTACGAACGCCGCGCCGCGGCTACCCACCCCCGACCACCGACGACCCGCCGCTGTTGCGGGTGCTGATTGCAGAAGCCACCCGGCGTGGCGACACGCTGGCGACGATGGCGAGCCACCTGGGCGTTAGCTACGAGCGCGTTGCCCAGTGGCGCCGCAAGGAGGCCGACATCGCCAACGCGAACCGCTCGGTTTTCGAGGCCGCCGCCATCTACCTCGGGGTGCCGACCGCCTACGTGTTGTGCATGGTCGGCCTCATCACCGCGCTGGACTTCACGCATCCGAGCCGGCTCTCGACACGTGAGAACCTGCACCGGCAACTCGAGTCCCTCCGGCTGGACCCGGCATTCGCCGGCTTCTTCCCCGAGACGTTGTGCACCGCCGACCCAGCCATCCAGCAGTTCGTGTTGCTGCTGTATCGCGAGCTCGGCGGTGGCCCCATCAAGCCGGCGCGCCCGTTCGAATGGATGCGGTCGATGACCTTGGCCGCGTTGGGTGACTTGCAGGCGCAGGCGGAACTGGCGGCGCTTCGGACAGAAAGGGCATAGCTGACGCGTTCCGGTTTCGCACGCCGGGTTCGTCGGACTCATTTGCGCTCCCTTTGCAGGGAGCGCTTCTTTTTCCGGCTGCTGCCGTCTCGGCAACGCCACGCCCACGTTTAAAGACCATCGCTTCACTTCGTTCCGAGCAACAACGCGCAATGGCGCGAAACCGAAGGACGCAAGATGAACGACAAGGGCTCCGCCGACTACCTGACCAAGATGGAACTGGCCTCGATGCTTCGGGTATCGACCAGGACCATCAGCAACTACATCCGCGCCGGGGTCATCCCTGAGCCTGTCAAGATTGGGCGTAAGGCCCTCTGGTCCAGGGCCGTTCTGCTCGAGTTCATCCGAGCTCAGCAGTCGCAGGCATGACCATGAGCGGCCCCCGGCGCACGTCGTTGCCCTGCGAGCGGCTGAATGCCCTTCAGGCCGGGCTTGCTGCACTTCCAAGCCCGGGCAGACAAGCCGGCACAGATGCCCAAGGGCCTGCGCCATCGGCGTCAGCGCCATTTCCGGCGACTCGCCTTAGAGACCCGAGCCATGACGAACAGCGCGACATTCGACTCTCTCGATTGACGGAGCTCAATGCGATGAGGGCCCAGCACGAGGACCTCCAGCGTGACCTGCAGGCTCTGGGGCGGCGTGGAGGTGACCTGTACAACGGTGTCAGGCATCTTGAAGCGGTCGTCGAGAGGTTGGAAGAGGGGATGAAGAAGGACTTCATCCCCCAGCACGCACAGCAGCAGCTCATCAGCCCTCGAAGCTTCTTCACGAGCCGGCTGTTTCACGTCAAAAGCACGAGGGTTCCGCGCGAGCCGAGCGTTACGTTCATGCTGGACTCCAAAGCATCGGATGTGGCCCGTTACGTTGGCCCGGAGTTACGTCAAGGCGATGGTCTTGTCTTCATGGCATTGCTGAACCTTTGCCGGGACTACCGCGTGGGCAAGCAGGCTTGTTTTGATGTGGCGGCGATGTCCGTGGCGCTTTGGGGCAGCTACAACGGCCAGAAGCGAGAACGCCTGAAGAAATGCATCCGGCGCCTGCAGCGGTCCACCATCGAGTTCTCACGCTTTACCGTGCAGCTCGTCCAGCGCTTTGAGCACCCGGAGTTCGGAGAGTGGTCCGTCGCTCTTGACCGGGACATCGTGGAGCTGTTTCGAGGCCATCAGGAGGTTTGGTTGGACCTGGCCCTGAGGCTCCGGCTGAGCGAGGGCCTCACGACTTGGCTCTACGGCTACATCCGCAGCCAGAGCGTGCTGATACCCCGTCCCATCGACGACCTGCGGGAGCGCTGCGGCTCCGACGCGGACGACAAGCACTTCAGGGAAGCGCTTGGCAAGTCGTTGAAGCAGCTTGCTGACGAGGGCGTCATCGACAGCGGGTGGTCCCTGAAGGGCAAGATGGTTCACTGGCGGTTGCCGCTCCGCAAATCGGCGTCGCCCCGGAAGAAGACCCAGAAGTCTGCGGCGCCCGAGCAGGCGTCGCTTCCGTATGACGATGTGGCCGAGCAGGTGCTGCTCGCGCATCGCCGGCGCTCGTAGCCTCCGAGAGGTGGTCTGCGCGCCCTCGCTCGGGTGAATGCGGCCCCGGCGGGTTCCCGCAGTTTCCCGAGATTTCCATGACGGTTCACCGGCCGCGTTCCCGCTGTTTCCTGCTGTCTCCCGATGGATGAGGCTGGAACAGCCGGACATCTTCCCGTCGTTTCCCGCAAGCCATGACGGTTGACCGGCGGCAATGGGCCGCTAACCCGCATGGATGCTTGGTTTGCGACGGTCCGTCTCCTTAGTACTTTGGCCGAAGCGCTTCGTGAGGGAAGCCCTCCCGCAAGTGCCGGAACGACTTTCCTCGTGCCGAACTTTCACCGACGGCCGAAGGCCTTCGTCGCGCGCTGACGGCGACCGCGACCATGACACCCAGGTGAAGGGCGTCGCCGACGCTTGAATTCGGACCGGGCATGCGGTTCGAAGCGTCTTCTTGGACGGGGTACCGCGCTTGCGAGAGAAGTCGAGGTTGATGGCCGGGCTGCTGAACGGGGATAGAACTTCGGCTACCAAAGGACTTGCATCAGAAGAGGAGCCTTGCGAGTAAAAGAACCCTCGGCAATCGGTGGACGGGTAGTGGCGCTTGCACACGGTTGGCCTTGAAGAACTTCAGTAGCGAGGCGCTCCTTCGCAGGCAGGAAGCGCCGCTGGTAGCGCGATTCGGGGGGTGGCGGCCGAAGTGCTTCGGCTCGCGAAACTTCTTGCTGGTGCAGTGCGACAGGCCTGTGGCAACGCTGGTCAGCCCGGGCCGTAATCGCGACCTGAGTCGGAACGTTGTTGCGCCTGCTCCTGTTCGCGCAGGCGTTGCTGCTTCCGCGTACGCTCGAGCACCAGCTCGCGAACCGCATCCTCCTGGAAGAGGTACAGCTGATAGTCCTGGTACGCCACAACGAAGCGGCTCGCCCCGGTTTGCGCCGCGCCACCGACTTCTGCGAGGCTGTTGAGCCGCTCGATGTACGCCGCCAGTTCGTCGAAGGTCATGCCGCCTTTCGCCTTGGACTCGACGATGGCGTTCAGCCAGTGGAAGACCGAGCTCCTCGAGCGCACGTCGCCGGGAGAAATCGCTTCCCAATAGAGCCCGACCAGCAGGACCGAGAAACGACGGGAACCATAGGTCACCGCGCTCAGACCGCCGAAGAGATGGGAGTCCTGCGCCCTTGGGAAGTCAGTGAGCAGCTGCGTCACGTGCCGCTTCGCAGTCTCCCGGTCGGCACCAAGCTTCTTGACGAGCTTGTTTCGCTCGACAGTGCGGTCGGTCCAGTTCGCCTTGAGTTCGAAGATGAAGAACTTTTCGGGCAGCGTGCCGCTGTCGTCGAGTTGAAGAATGAGGTCGCCGACCGCGGTGTCCAGCGGGTTGTGGCTCAGGTTGACGGCGCGAAGCAGGCGGTCTGCGGGCTCGCCTGCCTTCTCGGGCCGCCGCGCTTCGATGTCGCGCTGTATCCACCCGCAGGCTTGGCAGAAGTAGCCCACGAGCACGCTTTCATGGACGGTCTTTCGTTCGGTCATCGCGGCCGGTTGCAGTCCGTGAGATGGCTCATTCAGATGTGTTCGTGGACGAGGCGGCAGCGATGTTTCAGAACCGCGCCGATTTCTTCTGCCAGCTTCTCGGTGATGGGCCAGTTCCAGAAGCCAAACGCCAAGTTGCCGAAGCCCCAGTTCAGTTCGAGGAACTGCCAGTCGACGATGCTGCTTTCGCAATCACATGTCGGGCACCACATGGCATCAGTTCCTTCTGCGGTGAACCACGCCTCCACGGCGTCGCTCCAGGGAACGTCGTCCGGGCCGTGGTCCTGAGCGCAGCGCGGACACCGCAGGCCCTGTATGCCGTTGCCGCCGGTGTGATAGATGGTGCGCTCGGTGACGATGTCGAGGCCATGCATTGACGGGAATTCCCCGTTACCGTCAACGCTCCACTGCGCCGCGTTTGGCCCCGGGAGCAAAAGTTCGCTGTCGCGGTAAGAGCGTTCTGCGCAAACCGTGTTGGAGACGATGCCTTGCGCCAGCAGCCAGTCCCTCACTTTCGCGGCGAGCTCCGGTGCCTCTTCCGGCGAAGCATCGAGGTCTACGACCCATTGAACGTTGTCACTCATTTGGTGGTCAGGGTTAGGGAGGCGAAGCTTCTTGGCTCTCGCACTTTCAGCTCATGCCGCTTCCGCCTTGAGCCGCATGCTGCTCACTTCGTTCGACCAATGCGGCGAAGCGTGCTTTGTACGTCGTGCCGCTCTGCGCTTCCATTCAGCACATAGGCCAGGGCGGACCGGAGCTTCACTCGAAGATGAACCGCTGCCGCAACAACCCTCTCGGTAAGCGTCCTTGCCTCCTTGTCGCGTGACTCGGTCTCCGACTCCTGCCTCGCCCGCCGTCTGGCCTCAGCAGCCGCCTTCTTCTGTTTCCGTGTCACTACCACCCGACTTGGCCACGGGATGGCGGCGTCAGAATTCGCTCCGACGCCCCCTGGTAGGCGAGGTGTCCGATAGCCGATTCCTTGAATCGTCCAGACCACGTAAATCAACGTGCAGACAAAGACGAGACAGACCACGAAGAGTTGAATCATCAACGCGGACTGCCTTGACATGGCACCCGAGATGAACCGCTTGGCGCCGCGCGGCGGACCTGGCTTGTCTCCCAGCACAAGCGACCCGAGCGCGACGGCGTGGGCTGTCCTGTGCTCGGGCTTGTCGGCCAGCCTTTGGCCTGCTGCAAACTGGACCCGCGACCAAAAGGGCTCGAAGCCGGCAAGCACGCGCCGGGCGTTCTCGGCAGTCACCCCGACGTACGAGGCAGTGACGATGGCCTCATGACCGATGCCCAGCAGGTGCGCCTCGGTCACTTCCGACGATGGGAAGGTGAGGAAGGTCACCATTCCCGTTGTGTAGGCCCATGCTGCCTTGCCTTGCTTGGCGTCGTACGTCGGCTCGGCGACCCAGCGAACCCGCTCTTCGTGAAACCAAGTTGGGTTACCGGTGGAAGGTGCCCGCTCTGCGACCGAGCGCAGTCTCGACTTCAGTGACGACAGCAGTTCGTTGGCGGAGAGGCTCTGGGCATAGACGTTGATGGGCCCGGTAGGCCTGACCTTCACGCTGAGGAAGGTCTTCCTTTCATTGAAGCGAACCAGAAAGTCGCCATCGTCGAGTAGGCGACGCAGCAAGTTGTCCGGCTCCGTGCCCTGTAGCGCATCGGACCTCAGCACGTCGAATCCAGCAGGCAGTTCTATTGGGGCAAGTCTCTCGTGCACCAGCGCTTCGCCCGGCCCACGAATCCATGGCGCGGCATCTATCCGTGCAGCCTCCTCCTGAGCAGCGCGCCACACGGCCAAGGCCTTGGGTGTGATTGTGGTGAAGTCCTCTCTGCGGCCTTCTCGGTCGGCCTTGTCCAGCAGCGTCATGGCGGCTTGGTAGCGCTTGTATACCTCCACGGGCACTGACGGGCGCTCGGCGATTCCCCAAACGTGCATGTAGTCAATCAGCGCGACCGCTTCGAGCACCTCGTACCCTTTCTGCGGCGCTTGCTTGTCAGCTTTCGCTGACGCACCCACACCAATGAGCATCAATGAAAGCAGCGCCAACGTAGTAGCCACGCAGCACAGGATTTGGCGTTTCATCCCTGCTCTCGCGTTCGTTTCTGGCGGTCAGCCTGCTTTCGGCGCTGCTTCAAAGTGAGTTTCGGCGTCGGAGTGGTGTAGTCCCCCAGGTAGCGCGCATTGGGCTTTGGCTGCATGCTCTGCGGGTCCACGGGTTCGCCCACGCTAGCAAGGATGTCGGCAGGCCAGCGCGGTGTTCCTTTGAATCGGCGCACTGTCCAGCGGATGAGGCTGTACGGCAGTGTCAACGGCAGGATGACCAGGAACGCGAGACCGAATGGAATGGTGAGGAACCAAGCACCGTGCAGGCCCTCGCCGGTCCACCACACCTTGCTGCCTGGCCCGAGCAGCGGCTGGCCTGAGGTGAAGGCGCCAATCCAATGCTCCTTGCTGTCGTCGGGGTACAGCTCGTCGCCGGGCGTGAGCGCAGTGCCCTCGCCGCGCATGTAGCGGCGGATGTGTTCCCACCTCGCAACCTGGGTTTGTCCGCCGTCATAGCCGGCCGTGAAGCCGACGCCGAAGCGGGCGATGACGTCGCGGCTGCCAGGTGCATCGGTGATGGCTACGGTCAGCGCGTATTCCTTGCGAGGCAGGTTGGCGCCACCCATGACGACCACTTCGGCTACCTCGCCACGGGCGCAGGCCCAGTCAAAGCTGTCGATGCGGCATCGAGTGCCGCCAAGGAGGCGCCAGACTTCCCACCAGGGGGTACCCATGTCGGTAAAGACGTGGACCTTCTGCGAGGCTTTGTCGAATAGGACAGGTTGGTAGCGCCAGCCGACGGAGTCGGCGCGACCTACTCCAAGAGCAAGTAGGACACAGAAGAGTACAGACGCGTGAAGAAACCAAGCATCCCACCCTGCGTCTAGTCCCCACAAAAAGAGCCAGAGGAATCCAAGCGCAGCACTCCACATGAAGCCCGCCAGCATCCCATCAATCGTCGCCATCTGGTCGATGAACTCGATGCCGTTGGCGTACACCGCACGAACAGAGCCACCGCTGTTTGGCGCATCGCTGGCCGCGTGGTGCAACGGGGGCAGTAGCGCCGCCGGCCGCTCGTTGGGCGGCATGAGGTAGTCGGCGGGCGCCGTCTGAGCATCCGGCGACATGGTCAGTCCTTTATCCACACAAAGTCCTGCGCGAGCTTCAGGGTGGCTCTCGTTTCGGACCAGGAGCGTCCAGGCTGCTTGATGGCCGCCGCATGGGTGACATCCAGCAGCGTGAAGCTGAACTTGACCGCCGCGATGGCCTTGTCCTTGATGGCGTAGCCCATGGACACCTTGTACATATCGTTCCGGTCCGGCTTGTCAGGCAGCACGGCATCGCCATCCGCCAGCGTGGCAACGAGCTTGCCGTTGACGGCGTCATATCCCTCGACCTTGAAGCTGAGGCCACGTGTCTTCGCGTCCCAATCCATGCAGGTGATGTTCGCCTTCACCTCGTCCGGGCCAAGCATCTCGTCATTCCATTCGAGCTCAACCTTGATGCCGCGCGCCAGCGTGCCGAGTGCCAGCATCTCCTTCTCCAGGTCAGGGAACTTCGGTGCTTGGTCAATGCCGCCCTTGCCGAAGTAGCTGCGCTTCAAGAAGACTTCGCACTCGTCGTCTTCGAGCATGGTGGCCACAACGCCTATGGCCACTCCGCCAACCCATAGGAACATGCCAACGCCAAACAGCGTCATCCCCAGACCGGCCAGACCCGTAGCCGTCATCGCTGGTGCAAACGCGACCCGAACCACACCCTGAGCAGCGACCCGAAGAAGTTGGGCAGAACGAAAGCCCAGGTATGCCCCGTAGGTTGTGACGACGGCGCCGGCAAAGTACAGGACACCTGATGTTGCGTGGGCAACCATCGCGTCCTTGTCCCCCTGTTGTTGCCTGAATCGCGCTTTTGCAAACGCGGAGACCGCATCCAACGTCATCCCCGCCGCCGCCAACACCCCGGCCGCAAACCGCAGCGTGATGTACCGCGGCACTTTCGATGCCAGTTGCGCTGCGTGCGGCGTCACCGCCGTGGCTGGCATGGACAGCAGATACCCCACCTCCACGCCGGCGCCGAGGATGCCAAATGCAGCTGAGACCATGGCAGCCGCCGCATCCACCTGCTCAGCGCCGCCCTTCTTGTTGAAGTCGTCGATGGCCGCCTGCAGCGCGTAGCCCTGCATCAGGATGACGCCGGCGCTCGCGCCCGCGGGCAGGCGGTGGGTCCCCAGGCCTTCAGTGAACCGCTTCGTCCAACCCTGCCTGAACGTCGCCTGTTCCTTCAGCACGCTGCGCGCAAACTCCTCGGGCAACTCACGCAACTCCTGTGGCAAGCCCGCGAGGTTCGGCCCGACCACCGGCAGCATGGTGCCAGTTCGACGGCCAGCAGCCTTCCTCAGCGTGGCCTCGTCCATCAGCAGCGGCACCGTGATGTCCTTGTCCATGCCCGCCAGCTTCTGCACCTTGCGCAATTGCGCCTGGGCACTGGCCGATGCCCGCGCCCGTGACTGCTGCGCGTGTGCGCCGTGGTGGTCGAACTTCAGCTCGAACATCGGCGACTTCAGCGCCTCGATGCTAGCGTCGAGGAATGCACCGGCTTTCCACTTCACGCCGACGAAGTAGTGCCTGACGTCGGTGGCCAGGAACTCCTGCAGCGCCATGGCGCGTACCCAGATGACCTGCTTGCGCGTGGCATCCTCCAACGTGACGGAAAGCCCCCAGCGCTTGGCCTTCTCGGCGTCGAGCGCCGCCACCATCATCGTGGCGGTGGCTTGCTGCGCGGCATTGAGCAGGTTGGCGCTGAACTGCGCAGCACCTTCGCGCACCAGTTCCCAGCCTTCGCGGAAGTCCTGCCACCCGTCGCGCGAGCCGAAGGCGCCATCGTACAGGTCGGCGCGCATTCCGTGGTCGGGTTCGTCGCCGAAGATTTTGTCGAGCAGGTCGAACTCGGTGATGAGGGCCTTCGCAATCCAGTGCGTGGGGTTCTTCTCGTCCTTGCCCATCATCTTGGCGACGTGCTTCAGCATGATGGGCGTCAGTGCCGGCATGCCGTAGGCACGGTCGGTGGCGGCCAGCCGGTCCAGCGCCTCCTGCACCTGCAGTCGGATTTCCTGCGGCGTGCGCTTCTTACCGCAGAAGGCCTTGTGCTCGTCGAACTGGTAGCGCATGCAGGTCTCGAACGGCAGGCCCTCCAGCCAAGCGACGCGGTCGGTCTCCAGGCTGACGAGGCGGTCCTGCCACTGTCGGTTCTGGCTGGCGTGGGACTTCTCGAAGGCCTCCAGTTCAGCCAGCTTGACGCTGCCGAGATAACGCTCGGCGCGGCCGGTGACCTGGTCGGCGCCCATGGACTTGGAAGCCTTCTGCACATGGTCCAGGTGATACACCACGCGGCCCAGCCCCTGCGGGTGCGCGACGACCTTGCCGCCCTCCATGCGGGTGATGGCCTGCCAGGTGGTCTCGGGCGGGTACAGGCCCTGGGCCTGCTCGCGTTCGAAGCGTTCGCGGGGAATGGGCGCGTTCTGCGGTCCGTTGAGCCACTGCTGGGCCTTCTGCTCGACCTGGTGCTTGGCGACAGCCTTGGCCCATTCCTGCACGTAGCGCACGTGCAGCGTGGACTGGTGCTTCCAGGCCCAGTCGGGGTCGTGTTGGCTGCCACGCTTGGGGCCGAGAGCGGTCCACTCGGTGTAGGCCGCGTGGACCCCGGCCGCCAGGGCGGCGTGTTCGTCGGCGACACCGACGTCGTTGCGCACGTAGGCAATGAGTGCTTTGTCCTCGGCCTTCTCGCCGGCCGTCTTCTCGATGGTGCGCACGCGTTCGACCATCGCCTTGGCCTGGCCGAAGCGGGCCGCGCTGAGCGGCACGACGGCTTCGGCAAACACCGCGGCCAGCGGATGGAAGCGTTCGCCGCCCGGCGGCACCGGCGTGTCGTTGAACTCCACGACGTTGTGGCACAACCCTTCCTCGTTGAGTGGCAGCACGCCCTTGCCCGGGGAGCCGGCGCCGTCCATCCAGGGCTGCGCCCGCACGAGCGTCATCGTCTCGGCACGCTTGCCGTGGCGGTCGGTGTGGAAGTCCGATAGAACTTCCGGCGTCCACTTGTGCTGCGCATAGGCCAGCCAGATGGCCGGCTGGTTGCTGGCGCCGATGAGCGTGATGAGGCCGGCGGGCAGGTTGGCCGCACCGCGCTGGCACACCGAGCCGGAGTCCTCCTCGACGCGCACGACCCCTCGCTTGCCGGCGTACTCCTCCGGCGTGACGTGCTCGAGCAGCTTCTTGTAGGTGCCGTCGTTGAAACTCTGCCAGATGTCCCAGACGCCGCGCTTCTCGTAGAAGACGTGCACGAATCCGGTGGGCAACAGGCGGATGACCGGCAGCGTGGCTTGCCGCGGCAGGCTGCCGAAGGCGGCGTCGAAGCCGGGCTGGAAGGAATAGCCGGCGTCCTTGAGCGCCTGACGGTGCTTCACGTCGACCACGCTGCCCGTTACCAGCAGGAGCGGGAAGTCGAAGCGGCCGCAGCGTTGGCAGTCGGCCTTCATCATGTAGGCGGGCTTGCCGCCGGCCACCACCGGGCGGGTGGCTTGGGGTGAGGTCATTGTTGTGTCCCTGAGATGTTGTTGGTCTTGCGGAGGCGAGCGGTCTACGGGCTCGGGCCGTAGCGCTCCCAGAATTCGGGTGGCAGTTCGTCGATGCGGTCGGCCAGCGTGCCGGGGCTACGCGCGGCGCCGTTCACGGCCTGCAGGAGGCCGGCATCCTTCTCGAAGCCGTGCCGCAGCTCGAGCGCCATCAGCACGAAGACCTGCATGTCGCGGCGGTCCAGGCCCCAGGCTTCGGCGCGCACGATTTCGCGGTGCACTGCTTCGGTGGCATCGCGTGGCAATGGCTCGCCGCGCTGCTCGCGCCAGGTTTCGACGAGGTGGTTCACCAAGCCGAGGTGATGAACGGCAGTCCACTGCGGCCGTGTGATGGACAGCTGCGGGGAGTCAGCGACCGCGTCGGCATCGCTGGCGGACGGTGACGAGAACTCAACCAAGTGCCCGGCGGCATCGAATGCCAGCCAGGTGAGCTGCTCGCCGAGCAGCGAGGTTCTTTGCTCCGATGTCATCTGCGGCCACAGCAAGGCCATGGTCCGCGGGTCGTGCCAGCGCAGCCAGTAACGGCGGCCGTGCGTCCAGTCCATGCGCTGGCCGGCGCTGGCGAAGCGACGTGCGATGGTGTCCGCGCTGTCGGGGCTCGCCAGCCATCCGCAGAGGCTGCGGCCGGTGCCTTCTTCGCCGTCCGGTTCCGGCGCAACGGCCAACAGGTCATGGTGGGCGTTCGTGATGGTGTCCTCCAGCAGCGGGTCGTCCAGGGCTGGGTCGGTCTCCAGCAGGTAGGCGGCGACGCGGCGGCAGTCGAACTCGATGACGCGTGGGAAGTGTTGCTTGTCATAGCCCGCGCCCTGCGCCCACGGAACGAGCGCGGTGACTCGCTTGGGCGGCTCGTCGGCTTTGGCCAGACCGAGCGGGTCGTCGTAGCCCGGCGCGTACAGGAGGTACAGGTTCGAACTGGGCCGGCGGCCGCGCGCGGCTTGGAAGGCAGCGAGCAACTGCCGACGGAACGAGGCGAGGTCCAGCGTCATGATTGGCATGCGGCCACGGGGCCGACCTCGGTCCAGTCATAAGCGCGCTCCAGCCGCCGGCTCAGCTTGCCGCTCTTCTTCGTACCGACAAGTCGAAGCCGAGGCATGAGCTCACTGCGGTCTCGATGCTCGACCACTCGAGCATCGGGTGAGCGCATGTAGTCGAAGAGGCCGGCCAGCAGGCCGACGGTGAAGGACGGGACTTCACCGAGTAGGCCGCCTGGTACGCCGAAGTCGAGTTTGCGTGTCAGCGTCTCGGCAAGTGGTGCGTCTTCATCATGGAGGACGAGTTCACCGCCGCCGGTCAGCGCATACGCACCGGGCTGGTCGTTGAACTCCACCACGATGTACAGGCCGAGCGTGCGCTGGTCGCGACCGCACGACTCGCAGTGCGTCTGGGTTTGCAGCAGGTAGCAGCCGTTGACTTGTGTGTCCCCCGGCGCGACGCCGGTCAGCGCTAGTGCGGGACCGAGACGCTCGCGGACCTGCTCGGACCAGCGGGGGCCGAAGTGCACGTAGCAGGCCGGATGCGGCGGCTGGAACTGTGAAGTGGTCAGCGTGCCGGCGGGAGCCGCGTAAAGCGTGGCTTCCAGTGGGTCTGTCGCGTGCAGCACCGGTCCCTCTCGGGTCAGGAAGGCCAGGCAGCAGGCCGCGTACATCGCACGGTTCATGTCGGCCCATGGTGCTGCGGCAGGGTCAGCGAGACCGGCATGCAAGTGCTGGATGTCGCGCATCAACTGCGCTTCGCAGTGCAGCGGATTGGCGAGGCCGTTCGCGTGTCCGGACTTGTTCAATGCATCGCCGACTCGCAGCAAAGCCGCATCGTTGCGCGCTGCGACGGGATGCGGCAGCGTCTCGGAATGCCGTGGAATTGCCGCGACGGTGCCGAAACTCCAACTACTCGAATGCGTAATTGCTTGCGATTTCGAATGCATCGTTGAAGTGTCCCATGCGCGACAGGGCCCGCCCCCCTCCGAAGGGTGTACGCGGGGCATGTTGCAACGCATCGTTACGCTTTCGCCTGGACCGTGAGATGTGTCCAGCTGCCTGTAGTGAACAGGCTGATACACTTCGAGCCGTGGCACGACTTGCTCATGCCACCCTGCTTTTCCTCCCTGAGCAGGAGCTTCGGCGTGATGACAGCGTCGAGCTTTGCCAACCCCGGCCTCGCGCCGGGGTTTCTTTTGCCTGCGAACCTTCGTCGGCGGACGCCTTTGAGCGGTTTCAGACGCCTCGCCGCACAGCGACAGAGAAGAGGGTCAACGCGCGTGGCGCTTGGCGCCCTAGTCGGAAGCTGCCCGGTTCTTCGCCCTGAGCACCATCTTGTAGCGCCGCTCGATGCGCCGAGCGAACTCCTCGAAGCTCAGGTTCAGGCCGATGGCGATGCGGTACAGCACGCTCACGGTCGGCTGTTTCCTGCCCACTTCAAGCAGTGAGATGTAGGGCCGGTCGAGCTCGCAGTGCCCGGCCAAGTCTTCTTGCGAGTACTCGAGCTCCAGCCGGCGCGTCTTAATTTCTATCGCCAGAGCGTCGATTAATTCCGGGTTCCTGCTGGGCCGCATCGTGGCCAGCAGTGTTTCGGCTCAGTACACTTTAGACACGTGTCAACTGACAGCAATCTAAAGACCTCGGCTCGCACAAGCGAGACGATGCCGCCTATGCCGTACCTCCGAAACTTCCTTCTCCTTGCCCTGTCGCTTGCCGCGTTGCCCGCGGTCGCCGGCCCCTCGGCAACACAGGTGGTATGCGTTTCTGCCAACAGGATGAAGGCAGCCTGCGAGGGCGTCATGGAGCGCCTGGACCAAGCGCTCTTCCTGAAGCGCTGGCCTGCTGACCACGCCATCAGCATCACGAGCCAGCACATTCGCCCGAAGCACGCACCGATTGCGGTGAACGCAGGCACGCTTCAAGTCATCAAGGTCGTGCGCAACGGCAAGGAGATTGGCACCAAGCCGGTCTGGCTCATCCAGATGTCGAGCGACACGGACAATCTGTCCGACGGTGCGCCGGCGGACGCCGGAGCGTGGAACCTCGGCTGGAGTCTTGCCGACGCGCTGAACAAGTCAATCGCGTCCGGCGAGACCGACGCCAAGTAGCCTCACCGCCCCACGTCCTCGTTACAACACCGGATGCTGTGGACTACGCTGTCGGCCCGGCGGTGGCTCACCTGGTTTTGTGGGGAGCGGTCTCGCCAAGGCGTTGCAGCCATGTTCGTTCGCAAGCAAGCGACCGTCCTCATGCCTTGCTGGAAACCATCAAGTCTTCCGGCGTCTTGCCTGAAGCCAGAGCATCAAGGTACCACTTTGGGCGCTTGCCATTGCCGGTCCACTTGTTGCCTGCTTCGTCGCGAAAACGAATGACGCCCGCCTGCTGGCGCGCCGGCTTTTTGCGATTTCCTTGAGTCGCCGTCTTGCCCGCCGTGGCCGAGGCGCGTCGACCGCGCTTCGCGGCGCCGAACAAGTCCTCGACCGTGATTCCGTAGTGGGCGATGGCCTCCCTGATGCGCTCGATGACGCCATTCACTTCCCTGGCCTTGATGGCGTCCGCCTCCTTCTGAAGCTTCGCAATCTGCTGCTGAATCTGGGCCAATGTCTTTGCCATCAAATGCTCCACGCTTGCACGTTGTGATTGGTTTGCGAGTTCGACCGAGACGGGGTCGATTGCGGCGATGAGTACGCGGGACGGAATGTAGCGTCAGGGCAGATGCCATAGGATGCGTGGCATGGTGAGACCACAACAATTCGTCCTGGGACTGAAGGCGCCGCTGTCGATTGGTTTGGCGCTGCTGCTCTTCAGCGGCCAGGCGTCGAGCGATACGCTGACAGGCGAAGTGGTGGCGCTGTCGGACGGCGACACCATCACTGTTCTCGACGAGACGAAGGCACAGCACAAGGTGCGTCTTGCGGGCATTGATGCGCCAGAGAAGCGTCAAGCATTCGGCGAGCGGTCCAAGCAGAACCTTGCTGCGATGGTCTTCCGCAAGCAGGTGACTGTCGACTGGAGCAAGACGGACCGCTACGGCCGCATCGTCGGAAAGGTTCGGGTTGGCGATGTGGACGTCTGTCTCGCCCAACTCAGGTCCGGGCTGGCATGGCACTACGTTGCGTATGTGAAAGAGCAGTCCGCCATGGACCGGGTGCACTACGCCACCGCGGAAAAGGAAGCTCGCAGCGCTCATCGAGGGTTGTGGCAAGACAAGATTCCGGTGGCACCCTGGGACTTCCGGCGAAGCGAAAGGAAGCCCGCATCTTCGGAATCTCTGCTGCCCGCCCTCGGCGACGGATGAGGCGTGACAGCCTCGGACGCGTGGAGGCGTCGGCAATGCAGGCCGAAGACTGGACGCGTTTCGACGCCGATTGGCGTCTGCCAAGAAGCCGGGATGCTCCATTGGAGCGGCCTGCGCACTGCGCCGCTCAAAGGCAAACCCCGCGCGAGGCGGGGTTTCCGATGAACAGCTCTCGTCATCAGGAGACGAGGATGCAAATCAAACGCCGATGCAGGTGCCTACCAAGTGGGCCAAGCCGCGGCGCTGCATGACCCAGCGCTGCAGCCAGCCATCGAGCAACACGAACGCGACAACGGGCGAAGCCAAGGCTCGCTCGTGGCCGCAGGCGAGCGCCAGTGCGGCGTACTCCCCTGAGGAGAGCGGTCCGACCTCGGGGGGCGGCTGTTCGGCGTCGGTCCAGCGCTGACGCAACTCGTCGAGTCGTTCATAGGTGTAAATCTGCCACGGCGCAGGGGCCGGCATCGTCTTTGTGTCCTCTTGCATTGCAATGCTCTTTCCGCTTTCTTGCGACAGCAAGGCGCTGTCGAGCGGTATAGCGAGGTCGGAACGAATGATGAAAGAGATGCCTCATCACCCGGCTTTTCCGGGCTTGGGGTTCATCTTTCCTGGCTGACCATCGCGAGGGCAATTGCGACCGCGAGCCGGGTGCCAAATGAACTTCAGCCAAGACAACAAAGCGGTTCCCACAGAACAGGCCACCGCGCCGCAGGTAGGACAGGTGGGGCCGGCGACGCCGGACGCTTCGCTGGGCCAGCGGCATGCGACCCTCACTCTTCAACCTTGTCGCAAACGACCCGGCTCGACCGAACGGGGTCCGACCTACGGGGCGCAACTCGAGTGCAACGGGTTCGCCGTCTTGCTGGACGACCCGGCCGTGCTGGGCGTCATCGCCTACGTCCTGAACGTCGGCACGGTCCGGCTTCACCTGCCCGCGTTGCCGGACAAGACGCCACGCGTTCAAGCCCATCGGCAGGACCTTCCCGCGGAAGTCATCGCCCTGGCGAACGGGGTGAGCAGGAGCCTTCTCGCACGGCAGAGGGAACAGGCCGAAGCTCAATTCGTGCGGCGTTTCACGGCGGGCCTGCGCGCCTGCTTCGGGAGCGACAAAGAGGCCGTTTCGGTCGTTGACTGGTATCGCCAGAAACTGCTGCCGGCGGCGCTCAAGGCCGTTCCAGTGGAGCGGCACGTCAATACGAGCCTCACCGCCAGCCGGCATCGAGAATAGCCGTGCGGGCGAGGTCGCGGCAGCACATTCGATGCCGTGAACACCAGCGCCCCCCAATCAACGAGGTACGGCGGTAACGCCGTTACGGCGTAACACCCATCGCCGGCACGCCCGGTTCAGATGGCGGCCGGCCCAGGGCTTCCAGCAGAGCAGGCCTGAAGGCGGTTTGGACCTGCGCCGGCGCGCGCTCGATGTACTCGCGGGCCCTGGCCTGCGCTTCGGCATCGAGCTGAAGAACGTATAAGGCGGCCGCCTCCCGGAGTCGGGCGCCTGACCGGCCCGTTCGCCAAACTTCGGAGACAGTGCCGTCCACACAACGGCGTCGAAGCCCCGGTCGCTCGTCCATTTCGCAATCGCGTCGGCACCGACCCGGTGGCGTGGCGTATAGCCGGGCCAGCATCCAATGAGAGGCAGTTCACAACCTTCCCGACCCGCAAGCGCTTCCTGCGCCTGTTCGGCGCTTGGGTAGTCGAGCTCCGTCCAGAGCGCAGGCACGGGGCGGGCGCCGGGGGTGAGCACCACCAAGGTCAGGGGCGGGTCGCAGTCGCTCCGCTGCAGGCGGGCTTGGCGCTGGGCGCGTACCGGGGCGAGTAGTACGGTGGCCAGAAAATGAGGCGGAACCTTTCGGTTCCGCCTCGATGGATGAATGTGGCTCAGTCCGCCTGCGAACTTGGTCGACGCTGGGACTGCTCGAGCGACTCACGCAACTGGGCGAGTTCGACCTCGAAGTCGGCTTCGTTGAGCGCGGCGCGCTGTAGGTAGTCCAACATGCGAGGCAGTGCGCGCACCCGAGGCGGATGCCGCTCAGCACACTCCATGTACAGCGCGGCGACGAACTCCTGGACTTCCGGGTCTGCCCGGTCGAGGGCGTCAGGCACCAGGGCGCCGACAACGGGGTCCTCTCGCAGCGCCGCCAAGCTGTCAGCGATGTCCTCCTCCCGCGAGCGCTGCGGCCACGCGAAGTCTTGAACGCTCAGCCGGCCCGCCAGCAGCTTGACCAGGGCCGGAGGAACACCGAGGTAGCCGGCCGCGTTCTCGGCAAACTCCTGGCCGATGTGCCGCGTTTCTCGCACCCCGGTTCGCAGTTGGTGGACGTAGTCGTAGGTGCAGCCAAGGCTGCCCGCCATCTGCTGGGGCTGGTGGCCGCGCCGCTGCGCTTCGCGCAGCAGCACCCGAATCAACGGCGGGTCCTGCAGACGAACAGTGCTGCCCGTACGTTGCGGATGCATGGCGGTCATGGGCTCTGCTGTACCGGATATGGCCGGCGCACGCGAGGTGCGTGCGGTCTTCGGATGTCGTGCTTCGGGCGATGTCTGGGACTTGGCTCTCATAGGGGTCCTTCTTGTGTCGTGGCCTGCGCAGCTGAAGGGGCTGCGTGACGTATAGGCACACACGCGGCAGAAGCCTCGCTTTGACAGAAAGTGGCTATACGGCGCATCACATGACCGATTGGAGAGCGACATGCAGATTCGAGAACGACGAACCACCTGGGCATTCATCCGCACGACATACAGCAAGACGAAGAAGCGCGGCATCTCGCGTTCTCTCGGGACGCTGCCAAAGACCGCAGAGCGCCTGCCCGATGACTTGGTGGAGGCGATGACCGAGAAGGAGCAGGTGCAGGCCGAAGTCCTGTTGCGCCGCGTCCGCGCCGAGCGGGATGCCGAGCGCCAGGCGCACTACGCCCGCATGCTGCCCGTGGCCATCGACTACGCGACGCAGTGGTATGCGAATCCGACGCACAAGCCGCCGTCAGGGCTTGCCGAGGACACACGCCAAGCCTTCTCCAGGCTGCTGGCCGCCATGGTCAAGGCGGGCGTCGGGCGGACACGTCGGCGTAAAAAGGACGGCGGCGTGCCTACTGCACGTAAGAGCAAAGGGATGGCGTAGCCTGCCGGAACGGCGCAAGCCTGAGGAGTCGGAGCCACGGAAAGGCGGCCCTTCGTGTCCGTGTGAATTTAGCTCTCGCTGGGGAGCCTTTCGCGGCTGGGATTGTTCAACTGGCGTGCCCTGCGAATTTGTTTGAGGCGCCTGCCCGCTACCTGGTTGAGTTCTTCAGCGCTCTCCGGGGGACCATAGCCTGCATCGCTTTCCGGTTCGTCGGTCTCAATTGCAAAAGAACACTCTGCCCCATTTTTGAGTTTTACGTTCACCGCAGTTCTGTGTCGTGAAACCCAAACTCTATCGACAGATTGCTCAATGCGGGAGCGGAACAAGGTTCTCGCACGGTACGCGTCTTCCGCTTGCTCGCTTCCAGCAGTAAACACGTCAATGTATGCCGGAAGGAAGATTTCAACGGCCTCACCAAATGTGAAGCCGGGCGGCGGTGCATCGTTCGCCTTCAACTGAGCCAGTTCCTCGGCGATGGCCTTTTGTTCTTGAGCGAGACTACGCAGGCGAACAACGAACTCCTCATGCAAGTCGGAGTTCTCTTCGATTACAGCCATGACGTTGCGCTTCCGCTCGGCCAGCCTTGTAAGCTGCGCTTCCAGTGAAAGAGCCTTGTCGCCTTGTCGATTCTCACCGGCGGAAAGCATCTGAGGGATTTGTGCGCAGGCAAACGCCACAAACTGGTGGTCGAACATCCGAGCGTTGATGTTGGCGCAGTCCGTCGCTGCTCGGGTTCGATTCGAGCACCCGTACAGCGCATAGCCTTCTTGGGCACCGGAGTTCTTGTTCATCCTGCGCCAAGCCCCGCCACATTCACACTTTGCAAGCCCACGCAGATAGTTGAAGTTGTTGTCATCCCTGCGAGCCGGAAACTTCTGGGCGCGAGCGCGAAGAGCCTGCACGGCGAAGAAAGTGTCCCGGTCGATGATGCATGGGTAGTAGTTCTCGATGGCGTCGCCAAGCGGAACTCGCTTGCTGCCCTCATGGATGTGGGGCTGGAACTCGCCAATCACCGCGCGGTTCGTTAGCACCCGCTTGATGAGAGACATGTGCCAAGTACCCTTCTTGCCCGGGGCGGCAAGGGGTTTGGTGTTGGCGTGCCGCACGAGCTTGGAAATTCCGTAGCCATCGAGGGCGAGCTTGTAGATTTCTCGGATTGCTTCGACCCTTTCCGGGATGACTGCATAGCGCCCATCCTCAGCGGTCAGCCAGTTGGGGCACTCCGCGGTAAACACCGTGCCGGGGTTTTCACGAGCCGCCTTGCGACGTCGGTCCCAGTTGTCCTTGGCGTACTGGCTCTTCAGTTGGCTCTCCTCCCGAGCCAAGTCAGCGAGCAAGGTCAGCTCCACAGCAAGGAACCTGGGGATGCTGTCTTTCTTAAATGGCTGCTGCCTATCGAGAAATAGGATGGAGAAGCCCGCGTCGAGCAGGTCATTCAGCATTGTTAACAGGACGAAGCCACCTTGGCGCGTCGCCCGGGAAACGGTCTCACAGACGAACAACCCGTCGCGCAATGCGCCGGAGCGCACGCGCTTGAGGAACTTCCCCATCTCCCCTTCTTTGATGTTCTTTCCGGAAAACGCTGACAGGCCAGGGTCTTCCAGCCACTGGACTTGGGAGGTGTCCACGCCAAGCTCGCTCAGGCGTTTCCGGACGGCTTCGCGCTGACGCTCGAATGAATTCCCGTCCATTTGCCCATCACTGGAACATCGGATGTACGCATAGATGAAGGAAAATGCTTCGGGAACTTTGCTCATGGCCCCTCATATCGGCATATCTAGTTGGAGCTTAAGGAGGACGTTGGTGGGCCTGGCCGACACCGAGGTCAAGGAAGCCCGCGAGCGGGTGCGTGCCGCGCTGCAGAACAGTGCGCTGGAGTTTCCTCACAACAAGCGGATCACGGTCAACCTGGCGCCCGCCGACTTGCCGAAGGAATCAGGCCGCTTCGACCTGCCGATCGCGCTGGGCATCCTGGCTGCGGCGGGGCAGATCGACGCGGCCAGGCTGCCCGACTTCGAGTTCGCCGGCGAGCTGTCGTTGGCCGGCGACCTGCGGCCGGTGCGCGGCGCGCTGGCGCTCGGGCTGGCGCTGCAGCAAGGCAAGGGCCGGCGCACGCTGGTGCTGCCCGAAGACAGTGCCCGCGAGGCGGCACTGGTCGAAGGCCTCAACCTGTGCGGCGCGCGCCACCTGCTCGACGTGGTGCGCGCGCTGCAGCCGACCGACCCCGAACCACTGCAGCGCACGCCCGCCTCTGCACCGGCCGTGCGCGCAGGCGGGCTGGATCTTCGCGACGTGAAGGGCCAGGTTGCCGCCAAGCGCGCCCTCGAAATCGCCGCAGCCGGCGGGCACAGCGTGCTGATGGTCGGCCCGCCCGGCACCGGCAAGTCGATGCTGGCGCAGCGCTTCGCGACGCTGCTGCCGCCCATGACCGACGAAGAGGCGCTGCAGTCGGCCGCGGTGCTGAGCCTGGTGGGCAGCTTCGATGCGCAGGCGTGGAAGGCCCGTACCGTTCGGGCACCTCATCACTCCGCATCGTCGGTGGCACTGGTAGGGGGAGGCTCTCCGCCTCGGCCTGGCGAGATCTCCCTGGCCCACCACGGCGTGCTCTTCCTCGATGAGCTCCCCGAGTTCCCGCGCGCCGCCCTGGAAGCGTTGCGTGAGCCGCTGGAAACCGGCCGCATCACGATCTCGCGGGCTGCGCGGCAGGCCGAGTTCCCGGCGCGCTTCCAGCTCGTGGCGGCGATGAACCCCTGCCCCTGCGGCCATGCCGGCAGCAGCTTGCGCGCCTGCCGCTGCTCGCCCGACGTGATCGCGCGCTACCAGGGGCGGCTGAGCGGTCCGCTGCTCGACCGCATCGACCTGCAGGTCGAAGTGCCCGCGGTGCCGCCCGAGGTGCTGGCCGCCGCGCCCGAAGGGGAACCCACTGCTGCCGTGGTCGAGCGGGTGGTGCTGGCCCGTGAGCGCCAGCAGCGGCGCCAGGGCCGGGCCAATGCAGCACTCGAGCCTGCCGCCATCGACACCCACGTGGTGCTGGAACCGTCGGCCACGCAATTCCTCCAAGCGGCATCGGCCAAGCTGGGTTGGTCGGCACGTGGCTATCACCGCGCGCTGCGCATCGCCCGCACCGTAGCCGACCTGGCCCAGGCCGACAGCGTGCGGACCGCGCACGTGGCCGAAGCCATCCAGTACCGTCGCGTGCTGTCGGTGCAATAGCCCCCTCCCTTCCTACAACCTCCGCGCCTTGCCATGCCCCTCCTGCCCTCTTGCCTGAAGTCCCTGGTGGCCGCCACCGCGCTGTGCGGCGTGCCAGCCCTCGCACTCGCACAGCCAGCCCCGCTGGTGAAGGTGGAAAACGCCTGGCTGCGGCCGGCGGTAAAAGGGCAGTCGGGCACCGGCGGGTTCGCACGGCTGACGAGCAACAAGGGCGCCACGCTGGTGGGCCTGTCTTCCCCGGTGGCCGAGGTCGCCGAAATCCACGAGATGGCGATGCAAGGCGACGTGATGAAGATGCGGGCCATCGAGTCGCTGCCGTTGCCCGCGGGGCAGGCCGTCGAGCTGAAGCCTGGCGGCCGCCACCTGATGCTGATGCAGCTGAAGCAGCCGCTCGCGGCAGGCAGCAGCGTGCCGGTCACACTCAAGCTCAAGGGCGCCGACGGCCAGCTGAGCGAGCAGCGGATCGACTTCAAGGTATCGGCCACACCGCCCGCAGCGGCCGCCGCCGACCACGGCCACCACCACAAGCACTGAGCAGCATCAAAACGAAACGGCCCTCGCAAGCGAGGGCCGTTTTGCTTGGGGGCCTAAGAACGAGGGGGGCTTCAGGCGCCCATGTCGGAAGACTTGGTCTTCCAGGTACGCGGCGCGTCACCGGCGGCACCCTGCGATTCGTTCACGGCGCGCAGCGTCTGCCCGTCGAGCGTGACACGCTGGCCGACCGCAGGCGCCTGGCGCTGCGTGGTGGTGCGCAGCGTGCCATCGTCCATGCGCACCTTGACGCTGTAGACCGTCTCCGAACGGGCCCGCTTTTCGATCTCGTGGCCCGCCAGGCCGCCGCCGACGGCACCGACCACCGTCATGGCCTTGCGCCCGTCGCCCTTGCCGACCTGGTTGCCCAGCAAGCCACCGACCACACCGCCAGCCACGGCGCCCAGGCCCGTGCCTTCGCCCTTCTTGGTGACCGGCGTCACCGACTCGACTACGCCGCAGGTGGCACACACGTTGGCGGCAGCTTGCTGCGCGTCGCGCGTGTCGGGGTAGCTGTTGTTGTGGCCTGCGGCTGCTTCGCGGTGGGCGCTGCTGCCTGCGTTCTTGCCGGCCTTGCCTTTGGGTGCAGCTTCGGCAGGAGCGGTGTTTTCAGCCACCGCTGGTGCTTCGGGTGCGGAGCTGGAGCGGTTCATCACCAGCGCAGAAGCCAGGCCGGCGACGGTGAGCAGCAGTGCTCCACCCACCAGCCAGACGGCACGCGGCAGTGCGCGCCAGCCTTGCTGCGGCATCGCGGTCGCGGAATCGAGAGGTTGGGGGTTGGTCATCTGAAGGTCCTTTCGTGTTGTTGCGGCCGGCCTGCCTCGTCGAGGAAGCAAACGCGGCCGGCCCTCATTCAACGCGACAAGTCCCCGGCGGAAACCCTCGGACACGGTCGAAGATGTAACGGCGCGTCACGCAAGGCCTCGGCGCTCACGCCATGAAACCAAGGTTGCGACTGGCGACGTTCCAGTTGGCGAGATTCGGAAACAGGTCGAGCAACTGGCTGTCGGACAGGCCGAACCAGCGCCCGAGCGTGGCGGCGTACTGATCCACCGAAGTGGCGGGCAACAGCGCGCCATTGCCGATCTGGTCGGGGCTGTTGTCGAACTCGTTGTTGTTGGCGTTCTTGGTGCCCAGCACGGGGAAAGTGCCGTACAGGTCGCGCCCTCTGACGGCACCACCCATCACCATGTGGTGCGAGCCCCAGCCGTGGTCGGTGCCGTCGCCGTTGCTGGTGAAGGTGCGGCCGAAGTCCGATGCGGTGAAGGTGGTCACCTGGTTGGCCACACCCAGCGCGGTGAGCACATTGTTGAAGTACTGCAGCGCGTGGCCGAGCTTGGCCATCAGGTCGGCGAGGGCTCGGTTTTCGTTGTCGTGCGTGTCGAAGCCGCCCATGCTCACGAAGAACACCTGGCGCGTCGCACCGAGCGACAAGCGGGCGGCGATGGTGCGCGCCACCACCTGCAGCTGCTGTGCCAGCGAGTTGAACGCGGCGGTGCCGGTGAGCGGGTTGGTGTAGCGCAGCAGCGGATCGGTGCCCGCGTTGTAGGCCTGTGCGACGCGGCTCACGTAGCCCGGGCTCGGGTTGCTGGTCACCAGGCGCTGGATCAGCTGCTTGCCGACGAAAGGGCCGACATTCGGATGCTGGAACAGCGTGTCCATCGCGATGACGCGATCGCCGGCCGGGTTGGCGCGGCCACTGCAGCGGCAGGGATGGTGCGGCCGAGGAAGCGCTTTTCCGACACCGAGTGGTACTGCTTGTAGCCCTGCATCGGCTCGATCATGCGATTGGGGTTCACGGGCGTGCCGCCGCCATAAAAGCGCGCGCCGCTCGTGTCCGGGCCCGACCAGCTGAAGCCGGTGAACACCTTCGCGAAGCCGGCGATGTCTTCCGCAGCGTAGGTCTCCAGGGGCTTGCCCGCGCCATCGGTCTTCACCGTGCCATCGGGGTCGAGCTGGTACAGGCCGATGGAGAACAGCTGCATCACCTCGCGGGCGAAGTTCTCGTCAGGCACGCGGCCGGCGGTGGGGTTCTCCTTCTGGTTGCGCAGATGCGAGAGATACAGCCCCATCATCGGGTGCGTGGAGACCGCCTGCAGCAGATCGCGGTAGTTGCCGAAGGCATGCGTGGCCAGCATGTCCATGTAGCTCGCCACGCCGCGCGGGAAGTTGTTGACGTTGCTGTCTTGCAGCGAGATCACGAAGATCTGCGACAGGGCGAAGGCCACGCGCTGTCGCAGCTGGTCTTCACCGGTGACGGCCTGGCGGTAGAAGCTGTCGAAGATCTCGCGCGTGCCGGCTTCCGCGTTGGGGTCCGCGACCTTGAGGGCGGCATCGGCAGCGTCCCAGTAGGCGCGATGCGAGCCTTGCGGCTTGCCGACCTGCTCGTTGATCCAGCTGCCGTAGCCGACCTCCCTGCCGCGGCTCACGCTCGCTTCGGTGGGGCCGAAGGAGGCTTGCGTGAGGAAGCCGTGGGCTTCGGTGGTCGAACTCGGCTTGTCGACCGCGGGCGGGAAGCAGCTTCCAAGCCACGGCTGGCACCGTGCCGGAGCACCGCTGCCAGCGCGAATCCGGCCGTCCGTCAGCGCGCGCCGCGACGATTCATGCGAGCCGGTGCGTCGCGCCGACTGCCTTCGTCGCAGTTATGAACACACGCTTCTTTTGCAAGAAAAAGCAGCGTGCACTTTGCACGGATGCATCGACTCAGAGCAACGGTGCAAGGGCCCGCTGCGCATCGGTGGCGCTCATGGCGTTGCGACGTGCCCAGTCTTCGAGCTGGTCCGTACCGATCTTGCCGACGTTGAAGTACGCCGACTGCGGATGAGCCAGGTAGAAGCCGCTCACGCTGGCAGCCGGCGTCATGGCCAGGCTTTCCGTGATGCCCATGCCGATCTCGCCACAGTCCAGCACTCGGAACATCTCGCGCTTGACGGTGTGGTCCGGGCAGGCGGGGTAACCCGGCGCGGGACGGATGCCGCGGTACTTCTCGGCAATCAGCTCTTCGTTGCTCAGCTGTTCATCGGCCGCGTAGCCCCACAGCTCGGTGCGCACGCGCTGGTGCAGGCGCTCGGCAAAGGCCTCCGCCAGGCGGTCGGCCAGCGCCTTGAACATGATGGCCGAGTAGTCGTCGAGGTCGGCCATGAACTGGGCTTCCTTCTTCTCGACGCCCAGCCCCGCGGTCACCGCGAACAGGCCCACGTAGTCGGGCTTGCTGCCCTTGGGGGCCACGAAGTCGGCGAGGCAGCGATTGGGGCGCTTCACGCCATCGACCACCGGCCGCTCGGTCTGCATGCGCAGGCCGTGCCAGGTCATCAGCACGTCGCTGCGCGATTCGTCGGTGTAGATCTCGATGTCGTCGTCGTTCACCGTGTTGGCCGGGTACAGGCCGATGACGCCGTTGGCCGTGACCCAGCGACCTTCGATGAGGCGCTGCAGCATCCGCTTGCCGTCGCTGAAGACGCGCTGCGCCTCGGTGCCGACGATCTCGTCCTTCAGGATCTGCGGGAAGGGGCCGGCCAGGTCCCAGGTCTGGAAGAACGGGCCCCAGTCGATGGACTGCGAGAGTTCTGCGAGGTCGTAGTTCCTGAACACGCGGCGGCCCAGGAACTTCGGTTTCAGCGGCTCGCTGGCCGCCCAGTCGATGGGCGTCTTGTTGGCACGCGCCTGGGCCAGCGTGACCATCGGCGCGGCCTTCTTGTTGGCATGCTGCTCGCGTACCTTGTCGTAGTCGGCTCTGAGTTCCTGGATGTAGCGCGTGGCGCGCTCGTCGGACAGCAGGTCGCTGCAGATGCCCACGCTGCGCGAGGCATCGGGCACGTAGACCACCGGGCCTTCGTAGTGCGGCGAGATCTTCACCGCCGTGTGCACGCGGCTCGTGGTGGCACCGCCGATGAGCAGCGGGATCTTCTTGACGCGGAAGTAGTCGTCGCGTTGCATCTCGGCGGCGACGTGCTGCATCTCCTCGAGGCTGGGGGTGATGAGGCCGGAGAGGCCGATGATGTCGGCCCCTTCGACCTTGGCCTTGGCGAGGATGTCCTGGCAGGGGACCATGACGCCCATGTTGACCACCTCGAAGTTGTTGCACTGGAGCACGACGGTGACGATGTTCTTGCCGATGTCGTGCACGTCGCCCTTCACGGTGGCGATGACGATCTTGCCCTTCGGCTTCACGTCGCCGCCCGCGTCAGCCAGGGCCTTCTTCTCTTCTTCGATGTAAGGCAGCAGGTGGGCCACCGCCTGCTTCATCACGCGTGCCGACTTCACCACCTGCGGCAGGAACATCTTGCCCGCGCCGAACAGGTCGCCCACCACGTTCATGCCGTTCATCAGCGGACCTTCGATCACGTGCAGCGGCCGCCCGCCCTTGGCTCTGATGGCCTGCCAGGCCTCTTCGGTGTCGGCCACGATGAAGTCGGTGATGCCGTGCACCAGCGCGTGGCTCAAACGCGTGCTCACGTCGTTGGCGCGCCAGACCAGCTTGGCCGACTCGTCCTTGGCCGCGCCCTTGGCGCGCTCGGCGATCTCGATGAGGCGCTCGCTGGCATCGGGCCGGCGATTGAGCACCACGTCTTCGACACGCTCACGCAGCTCGGCATCGAGGTCGTCGTACACGCCCACCATCCCGGCGTTGACGATGCCCATGTCCATGCCCGCCTGGATGGCGTGGTACAGGAACACGGTGTGGATGGCCTCGCGCACGGGTTCGTTGCCGCGGAAACTGAAGCTCACGTTCGACACGCCGCCCGACACCTTGGCGCCCGGCAGGTTCTGCTTGATCCAGCGCGTGGCCTCGATGAAGTCGACCGCGTAGTTGTCGTGCTCCTCGATGCCGGTGGCGATGGCGAAGATGTTCGGGTCGAAGACGATGTCCTCGGGCGGGAAGCCCACTTCATCGACCAGGATGCGGTAGGCCCGTTCGCAGATCTCGGTCTTGCGGGCGTAGGTGTCGGCCTGGCCCTGCTCGTCGAAGGCCATCACCACGGTGGCCGCGCCATAGCGCTTGATCAGCTTGGCCTGGTGCTTGAAGGGCTCGACGCCCTCCTTCAGCGAGATCGAGTTGACGATGCCCTTGCCCTGGATGCACTTGAGGCCGGCCTCGATGACCTCCCACTTGGAGCTGTCGATCATGATCGGCACGCGGGCGATCTCGGGCTCGCAGGCGATCAGGTTCAGGAAGCGCACCATCGCGGCCTTGCTGTCGAGCATGGCCTCGTCCATGTTGATGTCGATCACCTGCGCGCCGTTCTCGACCTGCTGGCGCGCCACCGACAGCGCTTCCTCGAACTGGCCGTTCAGGATCATGCGGGCGAACGCCTTGGAGCCGGTGACGTTGGTGCGCTCGCCGATGTTGACGAACAGCGTGCCCTCGCCGATGAGCACGGGCTCCAGGCCCGACAGGCGCATCGGGCCCACGATGGATGAGTTGGCGGAGGTGGAGGCTTCGGACATGGCGCACATCGATTCAAGCAGGGCCTTCATCGTGCTGCCGCGGCCCACCCGCGACCGCACGACCAAAGCGGCAGGGTGAGCGTCGTTGCGTGTCTCAAGCCTGGCGGGGCCGCTCGGCCACCGTTGCAACGCTCCTTGAGAGAGGCCGGAATTTTAGCCGCCGAGGCCCTTACAAGGGTTACATCACGCAGGCTTGTGCCTTGCTGGCGAAGAGGATGCAATGACGGAATGTTTGCGCGCCTGTCTGCTTGCGCCGTTCCCGTGTTGGGTGCCGGCTTGCTCTTGCTGGCCGCCTGCGGCAGTGCGCCGCCTGCGAAGCCGGGCGCCACGCCGTCGGAGTCGCCCGGCGCATTGGGGCGCATCTTCGGCCCCACGCTGCCGCCGCCACTGGAGGCACAGCGCAAGCGCCTGGCCGATGCCTTGCGCGGCACGCCCGTGACCGTGGAAGGCACCGAAGACGGCCGGCTGCGCGTGGAAGTCCCGCTGAAGTACGCATTCGACCCCGGCCGTTCGGTGGTGAAGCCACCGCTGGCCGCGGTGCTCAACGAGGTGGCCGCCGGTCTGAAACCTCATGCCCAGGCCGACGTACGCATCGCCGGGCCGGCCGACGGCGCCAAGGGCGGCGCGATGCTCGCGCAGGACCGCGCCGCCAGCACCCGCGACTACCTCGTGGCGCGCGGCGTCCCACCCACGCGCTTCGGCGGCCTGGGCCGTGCCGCGGGTGATGCGGTGGAGCTCTTGATTGCCGACCGCGGCGCAGCCGCGGCAGCGGCAGCCCGCTGAAACCTCGTCAGGCCGCCTGCAGCGCCGAGAACATGCCTGCCCCGCCATGCTGCGGGCAGCGCGGCTGATAGCGCCCCACGCGCTGCGCGATCGCGGCGATGTGTTCCGGCGTGGTACCGCAGCAGCCGCCCACGATGTTGAGGAAGCCCGCCTTCGCGAAGTCCTCCATCAGGCCACCGGTGACGTCGGGCGTTTCGTCGAAGCCGGTGTCGCTCATCGGGTTGGGCAGGCCGGCGTTCGGGTAGCACGAGATGAAGGTGTCAGGCGCGGCCTTGCACAGCTCTTCGATGTAGGGCCGCATCAGCGCGGCACCCAGCGCGCAGTTCAGGCCCACGGCCAGCGGCCGCGCATGGCGCACCGAGTGCCAGAACGCGCTCACGGTCTGGCCCGAGAGGATGCGGCCGGAAGCATCGGTCACCGTGCCCGAGATGATGATCGGCAGGCGCTCGCCGGTCGCCTCGAACAGCTCGTCGATCGCGAAGATCGCCGCCTTGGCGTTGAGCGTGTCGAAGATGGTCTCGACGAGGAACACGTCGGCCCCGCCTTCCAGCAGCCCCTGCCCTTGCTCGTAGTAGGCGGCCTTCAAGGTGTCGAAGTCGATGTTGCGCGCGCCGGGGTCGTTCACGTCGGGGCTGATGCTGGCCGTACGCGGCGTGGGGCCGAAGGCGCCGGCCACGAAGCGCGGCTTGTCGGGCGTGCTGAACTTGTCACATGCAGCGCGGGCCAGGCGCGCAGCCGCCACGTTCATCTCCAGCGCCACCTCGGCCAGGCCGTAATCTTCCTGCGCCACCGAGGTCGCGCCAAAGGTGTTGGTCTCGATGAGGTCGGCCCCCGCCACGAGATACCCGTCGTGGATCTCGCTGATGACGTCGGGCCGCGTGAACTGCAGCAGCTCGTTGTTGCCCTTCAGGTCCTTGGGGTGGTCCTTGAAGCGCTCGCCACGGTAGTCGGCCTCGCCCAGCTTGTAGCGCTGGATCATCGTGCCCATGGCACCGTCGAGGACGACGATGCGTTGCTTGAGGATTTCGGACAGCTGCGCCGCGCGCGTGTAGCGGGGTTCGTTCGAGGACTTCATGAGGCGGGATTGTAGGAAGCCGCTCAAACACGCACGGCGCGTGCGGGCTGCGCCTGCGTTGGGCTCAGGCATCGGAGGCGGTGCTGCCGACGCCGCCGAACAGCGAAGGCCGGAACTCCATCGCTCCATGCGGCCGCGGCGTGTCGTCCATGGCCCACAGCGTGAGCGCCTTGGCCGGCATGGGCCGCGCATACAGGAAGCCTTGCAGCTCATCGCAGCCCAGACCGAGCAGGAAGTCCTGCTGCGCCGCGGTCTCCACACCTTCGGCCACCACCTTCAGGCCCAGGGCATGCGCCAGCCGCACAACCGCATCGACGATGGCACGAGCATCGTTGCTGTGCTCGAGGTCGCTGACGAAACTACGGTCGATCTTCAGCTGGCCGGCCGGCATGCGGCGCAGGTACGAGAGGCTGGAATAACCGGTGCCGAAGTCGTCGATCGACAGCTGCACGCCGGTGGCCGCCAGCCGCTCCAGCGCGCGCAGCGTCGGCTGTGCGTCGTCCATCGCCACGCTTTCGGTGATTTCGCAAGTCAGCAGGCCCGCATCGACCCGATGGCCGTCGAGCGCCTGCCGCACGCGTGCGGCAAGCTCGGCCTGCCGCAGCTGGTGCACCGAAAGGTTGATCGACACGCGCATGCGCAGCCCGCTGTCGAGCCACAGGCGCATCTGGCGCGCCGACTCGTCGATGACCCAATTGCCCAGCACACCGATCAGGCCGAAGCGTTCGGCGATCGGGATGAACACCCCAGGCGGCACCATGCCGCGCGTCGGGTGGCGCCAGCGCATCAGCGCCTCGGCTCCGGTGATCTGGCCGCTCATCGCATGGATCTTCGGCTGGTAGTACAGCTCCAGTTCGCCATGGTCGAGCGCACGGCGCAGGTCGCGCTGCAGCTCCACCTGGTCGCGGCTGCCGGCGTCCATGCGCGCCTCGAAGAAGCAGTAGGTCGAGCCGCCGGCGCGCTTGGCGGCGTACATGGCCGCGTCGGCATGAGCGATGAGCTTGTGCCGCGATCCCTGGTCCGGATAGAACACGATGCCGATCGAGCACGACAGGTGAACTTCGCGGTCGCTCAGCGCATAAGGCTGGTTCAGCGTCTGCAACGTGCGTTGCGCCACCTGTGCCGCGGCGGCCTCGTCGATCTGGCCTTCGAGCAGCAACAGGAACTCGTCACCGCCCACGCGAGCCACGGTGTCGGCCTGCCGCGCCAGCACGCCCAGGCGGCGCCCCACTTCACGCAACACCTCGTCGCCAGTACCGTGGCCGAAAGAGTCGTTGATCGGCTTGAAGCCGTCGAGGTCGACGAACAGCACCGCCAGGCGGGTTTGCTCGCGTTCGCAACGCGCCACCGCGTTGTGCAGGCGGTCTTCGAACACCAGGCGGTTCGGCAGATCGGTGAGCGGGTCCTTGAACGCAATGCGTTGCAGCTCCTCGTTGGCCTGCTGCAGGGAAGCCGCCATGCGCGAATGGGTGCTCTGCAGGCGCGCATCGAGCACCGACGCGATCAGCGCAATGGTCAGCAGCGCCGTGGCCGCCAACGCAACCAGCACGCCGAGACTGCTGCCGGCCAGGCCTGTGACGCTTGCGCATACGCTGCCTGCCACGAAATGGGCGGCAGCCATGCCGGTGTAGTGCATGCCGGCGATGGCCGCTCCCATCACGATCGCGGCCGACACCTGCCACGCCATGCCGGCGCGTTCGGAACGCGTGCGCAGCCAGAAGAAGATCAACAGCGCCACGGCTGATGCGCCCACCGCGATGGCCGCGGAGGCCGCCACCAGCGGCACGCTCCACACGATGCCGGGTTGCATGGCCATCGCATGCATGCCCAGGTAATGCATCGCGCAGATGCCGCCGCCCATCGCCAAAGCGCCCACCACCAGACGCCATGGGGTGAGCCGCCGGCGGCCCGCGATGGCCAGCGCCACGCCGGAGGCCACCACCGCAGCCACCCACGACGCCAAGGTCATGAACGGGTCGTAGCCGATGGGGATCGGCAGCCGGAACGCCAGCATGCCGATCAAGTGCATGGCCCAGATGCCGGTACCCATGGCCAGCGAGCCGCCCAGCAGCCAGGCGCGCGCCACCGGGCGCGCGGCAGCGTGCACACGCTTGGCGAGATCGAGCGCGACGAACGATGCATACACCGCGATCAGCACCGAGGCGGCGACCGTCCAGGGGTCGTAGCTGGAGACGAGAAAACCAGCGACTTGCATGGCTCGTCAGCCCCGACACCCGCCGCGACAGGCGTGACAGACCTCACGGCACGGCAAACGCCACAGCGGGTGGGCAACAACAAATCGAGGCTGGGGCATAGGGCCGCTATCGGCGTTGGGTGCAGGGCACTTGAGCCGCGCGCCGTGAGTTACGCCACGACATCGCGCGAAACCCTGCGTTGTATCCGCGGCGGTGCGGTTTTTTGCACGGCCACGCAGCCTCACCCCTCAAACAGGGGCGTCCGCCCCTTCAGTGCAGAAAGCCCATGCCGCGGCGCTGCCGCACTTCGGGCTTGACGCGGTGCTCGGCTTCCAGCTGAGCGAGGAATTCGTCCGCCGTCAACGTGGCCGCCAGGATCTCGGCCTGTCGCCGCACCGCCGCGAAGTCGCCGGGGGTGAGCTGGTCCAGCGCGACCAGCCGCGTGCGCTGCTCGGTCGTGAGGTCCTGCACGTCGGCCGCCGCCAGCGCCTCGGCCGCGAACATGTGCTCGCGCTGCGGCACGGTGAGCGGCTTGAAGCGGATCTTGAACGTGAAGCGGCGCAGCGCGGCTTCGTCGAGCTCTTCGAACAGGTTGGTGGTGCAGATGAACACGCCGCCGAAACGCTCCATGCCCTGCAGCATCTCGTTGACTTCGCTGATCTCGTAGTTGCGCTCGGCCATGCGGCGGCTGCGCAGGAAGCTGTCGGCCTCGTCGAGCAACAACACCGCCCCTTCGCGCTCGGCCTCCTCGAACATGCGCGCCATGTTCTGCTCGGTCTCGCCGACGTACTTGCTCATCACGTCGGAAGCCTGGCGCACCTGCAGCGGCCACTGCAGGGATGCAGCAATGTGTTCGGCCAGCGCCGTCTTGCCGGTGCCGGGCGGGCCGTGGAAGCACAGCGTGCCGCCATGCCGGCGACGCAGCGCCTCGATGATGCGCGGCACCTCGAAGCGGCTTTCGACGTTGAGCAGGCCAAGGTCGTAACGCGTGACCACCTCGCGCGCGCCGCGTTGCGCGTGCACGCCCAACGCCTTGTCGGCATTGGCGAGCTGGCGTTCGATCAACGCCTGCGCGGTTTCGCCTTCGACCCCGGCCAGCTTGGCGAAGCGCGCTGCAGTGCGGATCTGCGCCGGCGTAAGCCCCTGGCGCCCGGCCAGCTTGGCCACCAGCTCCGGCGTCACCGACACACCTTCGAGCGCGCGCGCGACGATGGCTTCGCGTGCGCCCGGCGGCGGCGACGTGAGTTCGAGGTGGTATTGAAAACGGCGGCGAAAGGCGGGGTCGATCTGCTCGATGCGGTTGGTGACCCAGATCACCGGCACCGGGTTGGTCTCGAGGATCTGGTTCACCCAGGCCTTGCCGCTCACCGAGCCAGAGACGCTGCCCTCGCCGGTGTCGAGCCGCGCCATCAGCTGTGCGGTGTCGGTGGAGATGGGGGGGAACACGTCCTCCACCTCGTCGAACAACAGCGCCACCTTGTGGCTGCCCTTCAGGAACACCTGGCTGATCTGCAGCGAGCGATAGCGGTCTCGGCCCGACAGCGAGTTGCCGTCGCGGTCGGCATATTCCACTTCATAGAGTTCGAGCCCAGCGGCTTCGGCCACCACCTTCGCCAGCTCGGTCTTGCCGGTGCCGGGCGGCCCGTACATCAGGATGTTGACGCCCGGCTCCTTGTGGGCCACGGCGTTCTTGAGCAGCGACACCAGCATGCGTGCGTCTTCGGACACGAAGCCGAAGTCGCCCATCGAAAGCTCCGTGCGGCTGGCCGGCCGCGTGAACACGGCCATCAGCTCGGACTGATCGCGGTACTCGCGCATCAACACCGGCGGCAGTTGCTCGCTCACCTTCATGAGGTCGGCGAGGTCGGTGATGTTGTGCTCGGAGATGAGGTTCTCGACCATGCCGATGCGTTCGAGCCGCGAGCCGGCACGCAGCGCCTCGGCCACCTCCTTCTCGTCCACGCCGGCCACGTCGGCGATGGCCGCGAACGCCTCCTGCGCGTTCGACACCTTGAATTCGACCAGCAACCCGCGCAGGTCACGCTGGTAGCGCGCCAGCGTTCCGTACAGCAACAGCGCGCGCTCGGCCGGGTTGAGCTGCAGCAGGCCGGCCAGCGCGTCGATGTTTTTCTCGACCAGAGTCGATTCCTTCTTGAGGTTGCGCGCCAGCCATTCGCAGGTGGCACCCAGCATCACCATCAGGTCCTTGGCCTGGTCCTTGATGTATTCGTCGATGTAGAAGAACAGCGTGCCTTCTTCGTAAGGCCCGCGCCAGGCGCCGAAGCGCTCGATGAAAGCGTCGTGGCTCAGCGCTTCGTGGCCCGTCCACTGCGCATTGCCGCGCACCCGGCGCAGCAGGAATTCACGCAGCCGCTCCAGCACCGACACCGGCCACACGAGGTGGCGGCCGGTCAGCGACAAGAGGCTGTTCCAGTCGCGCCGCAGGTTGAAGCGCCCGGCGCTCTTGAGCGTGAGCGTGAGCACGAAGTGCGAGCACATGCGGTCGAGCACCGGCGCCTCCGCCAGGCCGGGCGACAACAACACTCGCGTTTCCTGATGGCGTTTGACCATGCAGCATCTCCCGCATGCGCCCGGCACGGAAATGGGGCAACCGGTTGCGACCGATCTTGGCGCAGGCCGCCGCGCCGGGCAAGCCCTGCGAATGCCTACTGATGATTGGGACTACGAGAGAGCGCCGCGGATCGCGGCCTTGTACGCCGGGTCACCCGTGGGACTACCGCGTCCGCTCAGGGGTGAGCAACCGCCTTCAATGACCGGGCGGCGGCTGCTACAGGCTGCGCGCGAAGCGCGTAAGAGGCTAGTGAAGCACCACTGGCTGCTGCGCCAGATTGGCAAACCGCGCCACGTAAGCGTCGAGCTCGTCAACGTCCGGGGAAGTTTCGATGAGGGCTTCGACGCCTTCCTTGAAGCTTTCCGCCAGCGCGCCTTCGATGAAGATTTCCTTGCGCGCGAACTTGTCCACGATCTCGTAGCCTCCGCGCGTCAACGCGTTGGTGCCGAGTCCGGCCTCGTCCACTTCGCCGGTCGGCACATCGAACTGCACCACCGCGAAGTTTTCCGAGTTGTACAGCATTTGCATGGAAGGGTTCTCCTTTGAGAGCCTACCTGCGGACTCCAACGCAACTTTCAAGCCAGACGATGACACCAGCTTCGGCGTTAGTCACCCCCTGGCTTGAGCGGGAACCTTTCATGGAGCGCGGATTTCCTCGCTCAGCTGCAGCTCCAGTGGGTCGCCATTGGTATCGGTAAGACGAGCACGTACCGGCAAATATTGACGTGCCGGGTCCAGCCAGACCTCCACCTTGGTGTCGTACTGGCGGCGCGGCTCACGCAGCAGCTTCAAAGCCTGCACGGAACCTGCCGGCAACGCCACCGTCTCCTGACCCAGGATGCGGAAGGACCAGACGTCCGCGTCGCCACGCGCGCTGGCTACCAGCAACACGATGTGCTCCCCCGTCGCAAGCGGCCCCCGCCAGGCCTGCGCTATGGCGGCCAGTTGGATCATCCAGCTCACGCGGTCTTGCGCACCAGGCACCAACGGGTATTGCGCCGAAGAACCTGAAAACGTGATGAGCCCGGCATCGCGCTGGAAGTTGGCAGCCTGCTCGCCACGGCGACGCCGCTTGTCGGTGTGACGCTCGGGCGCGAGGCCGGCGGCGTCGAAGCCACCACGGCTCACCTGCGTCAACAAGGTGCCCAGCAAGGGCACGCGACCCTCGAGCCGCAATTCGTAACGGCGACCATCCTGCTGCCAGCGCAATTCACCCTCGCCAGCGATCGGCCCGCGGCTCATCACATAACGCAAAGTGGTCGAAGGCGGCGTGCGGGTTGCGTAGACCGGCACCTTTTCAGGCAGCGCCGCGGTGCTGGGCGCACTGCCGGCCGCCTGGGGCGCTTCTGCAGCAGCGGGCAATGCCGGCGCTTCGGCAGGCGCTTCTGCCGTGGCTGAGACAGGCGCCGCCTTGCCGCCTGCCGGTGATGACGTCTCCATCGCTGCGGGGCGTTTCCTTTCGTTGCTGCGCCTGCTCGGCACGGGTGTGGGAACAGCCGCAGGAGCCGTTGGCGGCGCTGCTTCTCGAACCAAGGCCTCGTTCGCCATACCCGTCATGACTGCGGAACGGACCTCCACCACGTTCGCCTGCGGTGACGATGCAACCACGGCAGGCTCCTCGGTCTTTCGATCATCCCATCTGCTCAACAGCCACACGTGCAACGCCACCGCTAGGCTGGCGGCCAGCAGCAACGGCCCTGCTGACCGCTTGGCGAAGCGGCGTCCTGCGGGCCAGCTCTGGCCATTGGAGGCCGACTCGTTGTTCGGGGATTCGCTCATTCGCCGCATCGTAATATCGCGGCCGCCTCGCCCCTCCCACAGCCTGCCAGCGCATACAGCAGCGTCGCCATGAAACTCGCCACCTACAAGGACGGCTCGCGCGATGGCCAACTGGTCGTCGTCTCCCGCGACCTCAGCCTCGCCCACTACGCCACCAGCACCGCCACGCGCTTGCAACAGGTCCTCGACGACTGGAACTTCCTGTCGCCACAGTTGCAGGACCTGTACGAAACCCTCAACAACGGCAAGGCGCGACACGCTTTCGCGTTCGATCCTCAGTTGTGCATGGCGCCGCTGCCGCGCGCCTACCAATGGGCGGACGGCTCGGCCTACCTCAACCACGTGGAGCTGGTGCGCAAAGCGCGCAACGCCGAGGTGCCGGAAAGCTTCTACAGCGACCCTTTGATGTACCAGGGCGGCAGCGATGATTTCCTGGGCCCGTGCGATACGGCCGTGTTTGCCAGCGAAGACTTCGGCATCGACTTCGAAGCCGAAGTGGCGGTGATCACCGGTGACGTGCCGATGGGCTGCACGCCGGACGAGGCGCTCGAGGGCATACGGCTCGTGATGCTGGCCAACGACTGGAGCCTGCGCAACCTGATACCGGCCGAGCTCGCGAAGGGCTTCGGCTTCTTCCAGAGCAAGCCCGCCACCGCCTTCAGCCCGGTCGCCGTGACCCCCGACGAGCTGGGCGACGCCTGGCAGAGCGGCCGCGTGCACCTGACGCTGCAATCCGCGTGGAACGGCCGCAAGGTCGGCATGTGCGAAGCCGGCCCTGAAATGACCTTCCACTTCGGACAGCTCATTGCGCACATCGGCAAGACCCGCAATGTGCGGGCCGGCTCCATCGTCGGCTCGGGCACCGTGAGCAACAAGGACTGGTCGCACGGCTACAGCTGCATTGCCGAAAAACGCACGATCGAGACCATCGAAAGCGGTCAGCCGTCCACCGAATTCATGAAGTTCGGCGACACGATCCGCATCGAAATGAAGGGCCGCGACGGCCAGAACGTGTTCGGCGCCATCGAGCAAACCGTAGCGTCGGCGCAGCGCTGATGCGCCGCCTTTACGCGTAGTGCCCGCAAAAAGAGGCGAACTCACCACGTCGCCTTCCAGCGACAGCTCTTCGGCGCCGGCTGCTCCACAAGCCCAAACGTTGCGCCCAAACGTCACTTTGGGAGCAATTGCGGTCGTTTTGGGGTCGTTCTACGGTGGAACCCCTAAGGGGTTTCTTATAGTTCCTGCACGCACAAGGTCGCGTGACATGCATCACGCCCGGCGCATCACCACTCGAACCCTCTAGAGGACATGCAAATGAAACGTACTCTTCTCCTGGCCGCGCTGGCCGCTACGGCAGCTTCGTCGGCGTTCGCTCAAAGCTCCGTGACCATCTATGGTCGTCTGAACATGACGGTCGAGCGTGAAAAGTGGTCTGGCCAGGATTCCCAGAACAACATGAACAACAACGCTTCGCGTATCGGCTTCCGCGGTACGGAAGATCTCGGCGGCGGTCTCGCCGCGATCTTCGAGATCGAGCACGGCTTCCGCCCTGACACCGGTGCAGCTGCCGCTCCGTTCTGGGGCCGCAGCAGCTTCGTCGGCCTGCAAGGTGGTTTCGGCAAGGTGCGCCTGGGCAACATGACCAGCGAGGCCTACTACGCCACGGCTGACTACGTCAGCATGCACAACCACGACACGGGTACGTCGGAAGACAAGCTGTACGACTACTTGTCGCAGAACACCGACAAGATCTCCTACAAGACCCCCAGCTTCGGCGGCAACACCATCGAAGTGGCCGGGACCACCCGTGACGGTGGCGTGGGCAACCGTACGGTTGACGTCGCCTACAACGGCGACTTCGGGCCTCTGCACCTGGGCGCCGGCTATCAGGACGTGAAGGACGGCCCGAGCGCGTTCGCCGTGCGCGCACTGTACGAGCTGGGTGCCTTCACGTTTGGTGGTTACTACCAGCGCACCATGGGCGAAGAGGCCGGCACGGCAAGCGACAGCGCCAAGCGCAACAACTTCCGCTTGGCAGCCATGTACGCCCTGGGCGCTGGTGAGTTCCACGCCAACGTGGGCTGGGCCGGCGATCGCGGCGGCATCGACAACACTGGCGCCAAGCAATACACGCTGGGCTACAACCACAACCTGTCCAAGCGCACCAAGCTGTACGGCTACTACACGACCGTGCGCAACGACTCGGCTGCTCAGTACTTCGACGCCCCGACGGCTGGCGCCGACTATTCGTCGCTGGCTGCTGGCATCCGCCACAACTTCTGATCGGCTCAAGCCGTATCTGCAAAGCGGCCCCTTCGGGGCCGCTTTTTTCTTTGGGTCGTGCCATGCTTGCTTGTATCGCTCTTGCCACGCCTTGTTCTCAACATGCATCGACGCCCAACTCTTCGCAACCGCTCGATCTTCATGTTTTGGCTCCTATGGAGCCTGCTGGCGGCTCAGACGGCACTCGGGCAGACCAACGCAGCATGCCCGCCCACGGCCGAGGCACCTACCGCCGAACAAACCCAGGCCGCCCTCAAGGCTGCCCGCGATCGCGGCTTCCTGTGGCGAGTGCACAAGGACGGGCGTAGTTCCTGGCTGTACGGCACGCTGCACATCGCGCGCTTCGAATGGGTGTTTCCCGGGCCGCAGCTCACGCAGGCGCTGCGCCGGGCCGACACGATCGCCCTCGAGCTCGACGTGCTCGATCCTGACATCCGCCAGCGCCTCGTGACACCGCCGCCCGACGTACCGCAGCTTTCCATATCCAACATGCTCTCTCAGCGCCTCAAGCGCCAGTTCGAACTGGCATGCCTGCCGCCGCAGGCTCTCGAAGCGCTGTCACCTGCGCTGCAAGCCGCCACGCTCATGGTGATGGCGGGCCGCAGGGACGGGCTGGACCCGGCCTACGGCATCGACCCGATGCTGGCGGGGTTTGCGCGCGGTGCCGGCAAGCGGGTCGTGTCGCTGGAAACGCCCGAATTGCAGGCTCGTGCGCTGCTGGGTCGCACGCAGGCCGAGCAACTGCAGTTCATTGAGCAGACGCTGGCCGATCTCGAACACGGCCGTGCGCGGCCTGCGCTGCGGCGCATTGCCGATGTATGGGCGCGCAGCGATCTCGTGGAGATGGAACGGTACGAGCAGTGGTGTGACTGCATGAACAGCGAGGCCGAACGTGCGCTGATGGCCCGGCTGCTCGACGAGCGCAACACCGGGCTGGCCGAAGGCATCGACCGGCTGCACGGCGAAGGCGCATCGGTGCTGGCCGGTGTCGGCAGCCTGCACATGATCGGCCCGCGCGGCTTGCCGGCGTTGATGGCCGAACGCGGCTACACCGTCGAGCGTGTCGTGTTCGAGCCGGCCGCCGTGCCTGCCATGTCGCAGGGCGCTGCAGCACAATGAGCCTTCGCTGCGCGTGATCCCCCCACAAAGCCCACAGGAGACAAGCACGATGAGCACTTCGAGCGGACCCATCGACCAGGCACTGGCCTTCGGCAAGCTGGTCCCCGGTTTCGATTTCCTGCAGGGCCTGGTCAAGAACGCCGGCGCGGCATTGCCCAACATCGGCTCGTGGGTGGCGCCCACGCTCAACCCCGACGAGCTGGAAAAACGTATCGACGAGCTGCGCACGGTGCAGTTCTGGCTCGAGCAGAACGCGCGCATGCTGGGGGCCACCATCCAGGCGCTCGAAGTGCAGCGCATGACGCTTTCGACGCTCAAGAGCATGAACGTCCCGGTGGACATGCTGCGTGATTCGCTGACGATGCGCACGCCCACGCAAACGGCCGACGCTCCGTCAGCCGCCGCCGGCGCGACCGCCGCATCGGCTCGCAAGCCCGCTCCCCGCAAGGACGGCGGCAAGAGCACTGCCGGTACGGCAAACGCGAATGCCTTGCCGCCCGGTGCGGTGGATCCGATGCAGTGGTGGGGCGCGCTGACCAAGCAGTTCACGCAGCTGGCGGCCAATGCCATGAAGGAAGCCGCCACCGACTCCGCCAAGAACCTGGCCAGCAACCTGGTGAAGCAGAGCTTCAGCGCAGCCGAGCAAACGCTCAAGGCCGGCATGGCGCCGGCCAGGAAGGCAGCCGAAGTGGCCGGCAACATGGTAGGCACTGCAGCGCGCACCGCGTCGCGCAAAACAGCGGCGCCGGCCACGCGCAAGGCCTCTACCAAACCCGCGGCAAAGAGCCGCAAACCCGCTGCCAACGGCGGCGGTGACTGACTCACAACCCTACCCGGCTGTACACCTTTTGTCGCGGGCTCGCGGCGCGGCTACTGTTATCGTGGGCGCCGGACCCGCCCCGCTCTTGTCATGAAACCTTTCGCCTGCGCTCATGCCACGCACCCGGACTGGCGCATGGGCCTGGGTCTGGCACTGGCTCAGCTGGAGCCCCAAGTGGCCGGCCGGTCCGGCCTGTCGTTGGGCTGGCTCTATCTCACCGACCATTACGCCGGTGCCGCCGAGGCGGTGCTGGAGCAGTTGCGTGAGCGCTTCCCGGGCGTCGCCTGGGTGGGCGGCGTGGGCGTCGGTGTGTCGGGCAGTGGCGTCGAATACTTCGATGAGCCGGCGTTGACCCTGATGCTGGGCGAAGTGCCACGAGACCAGTTTAAGCTGTTTTCGGGCGTGAAGCCGTTGTCGGGCTTTGCCGCGCAGACGGCGCTGGTGCACGCTGATGCCACCACACCCGAGCTGGGCGAGCTGATCGTGGAGCTCGCCGATCGCACCCACGGCGGTTATGTGTTCGGCGGCCTGGCCGCGGCACGCACCCGAACGCTGCACATCGCTGATGGCGTGTTCGAAGGCGGGCTCTCCGGCGTGGCGTTCGGGCCCAAGGTTGGCATCGTGTCGCGCGTCACACAGGGCAGCCAGCCGGTGGGGCCGGCGCGTCGCATCACCGAGGCCGACCAGAACGTGGTGGTCTCGCTCGATGGCGAGCCAGCGCTCGAATGCCTGCTGCGCGATCTGCAGCTGGACACCGCTCGCCCGCGTGAGGTGCTGCCACGGCTGCGCAACACGCTGGTGGGGCTTACCGACGCAGGCGACACCGCGGTCACGCGGCCCGGCCAGTTCGGCACCGACGTGCGCGTGCGCCATCTGGTGGGCATCGACCCCGGCCGGCGTGGCGTGGCCATTGCCGACCGCGCGGCGGTAGGCGCGCAACTGGCCTTTTGCACCCGCAACGTCGAAGCGGCACGACGCGACCTGGTGCGCATCTGCACCGAGATCCGCGAGGAAGTCGAGCCCGAGACCCAGCCGCTGGCGCAGGCGCTGCAAGGCCGCGGTGCCGACGCGACCGGCACGCCTCAGACGCTGCCGGGCATTGCCGGCGCGGTATACGTGAGCTGTGCCGGACGAGGTGGCCCGCACTTCGGCGCGCCATCGGCCGAGCTGGCCATCGTGCGGCATGCCCTGGGCGACGTGCCGCTGGTCGGCTTCTTCGCTGGCGGCGAGATCGCCCATCACCACCTGTACGGCTATACCGGCGTGCTGACCGTATTCACCGCGTAGTCAGTGGTAGACCAGCCCGGAAAGCCGCCGCGCCAGTCGACGCCGGAACACCGGTAACAACGAAGCACAGCGCCGCCAGGCGCTTGAGTGATGGCGCGTTCTGCCGCTTCGATCTGGCCCAGCGCTTGCCGGCAATGTTCGAAGTACAGCCGACCATCGTCGGTGTGAGTCCCAGGGCCTGCGCGGCCGAAGTGAAGCTGCCCAGTTCGGCCGCGCGGCAGAAGAGTTCTATGCTGCCGAGTTGCACGGGCTCGAAGTGGCAGCTCATGAGGCTTGTTCCCTGGCGTTATCAATGAATTGAAGTAACGGCCATTTTTCTTACGGCAGCAGCGCCAATACCAGTGGCTGCATCGTGTGCAACGCAACCCTTGAAGGAAACGACCGATGAGCCGGCCCCCTCGCGTATTGATGATCCTGACGTCCAACAACGTGATGGGCGAACACGGCAAGCCCACTGGCATCTGGGCCGAGGAGCTGGCCGTGCCGTACTACGCGCTGGTCGATGCCGGCGCCAGCGTGGACTTCGCCTCGCCGCGCGGCGGCGCTGCGCCGTTCGACCCGCAGAGCCTCAAGCCCGCGGGGCAGAACGAATCCGCCGCCGTCGAGCGGCTGGTGAAGGACGAGGCTGTCCAACGCCGGCTGTCGCAGATGCCGACCGCCGCATCCGTCGATGCATCGGCCTACGACGCGGTGTTCTTCCCCGGCGGCCACGGCACGATGTGGGATCTGCCGGGCGATGCCGGCGTGCAGCGCGCGGCGGAAGCCGCATGGGCTGCAGGCAAGTTCGTCGCCGCGGTATGCCATGGCCCGGCCGGGCTGGTGAGCGCGAAGCGGACGGACGGGCAGTCCATCCTTGCCGGCAAACGCGTCAACGGGTTCACCGACGAGGAAGAGGCTGCCGCGGGCCTGGCCGACGTCGTGCCCTTCCACCTGGAGCAACGCATGCGCGAGCTGGGTGGGCATTTCGAACGCGGCCCGGTGTGGAGCGCCTATGCCGTGCGTGACGGCCAGCTCATCACCGGCCAGAACCCGATGTCGTCGGCTGCGGTGGCGAACGAGCTGCTGGCGGCATTGGGCCTCGGCGTTGCACGCGCAAACTGACGAACCTGGCGCCTTTGCACGGCGGTCACGGTTGAAGTGACCGCCGCAACGCGTTGTGTTCAGCTGTTGCTCAACGCGGGCGCAGTACAGTCCGGGGCAGCTTTCGAAAGCAGCCAGGCCGCCCCCGCGATGAACGCCCAGCCAGAACTCGCTTCACCCATCACCACCGATCGGGCCGCACGCCAAGCCGAAGTGGTGGGTGCGCTGAAGGCTGTGCTACCCGCTCACGCCCTGCTGTGGCGGCGCGAGGACACGGTGCCGTACGAGTGCGACGGTCTCACCGCCTATCGCGAGCAACCGCTCGTGGTCGCATTGCCCGAAAGCGAAGAGCAGGTCGCGGCGGTGTTGCGCGCCTGCCACCGGCTCAAGGTGCCGGTGGTTGCTCGCGGTGCCGGCACGGGGCTTTCGGGTGGCGCGTTGCCGCATGCGCTGGGCGTGACGCTGTCGCTCGCCAAGTTCAACCGCATCAAGAAGGTCGATCCTGTGGCCCGCCTGGCCGTTGTGCAAAGCGGCGTGCGCAACCTAGCCATCAGCGAAGCAGCCTCGCCCTTCGGCTTGTATTACGCACCCGACCCCAGCAGCCAGATCGCCTGCACCATCGGCGGCAACGTGGCTGAAAACTCCGGCGGCGTGCATTGCCTGAAATACGGTCTCACGGTGCACAACGTTCTGAAGGTACGCGGCTACACCGTCGAAGGCGAGCCGCTCGAACTCGGCAGCGATGCGCTCGATGCACCGGGGCTGGACCTCCTGTCGGTCTTCATCGGCAGCGAAGGCATGCTGGGCGTGGTCACCGAGGTGACGGTGAAGCTGCTGCCCAAGCCCCCGACGGCGCGCTGCATCATGGCCAGCTTCGACGACATCCGCAAAGCCGGCGATGCGGTGGCCAACATCATTGCCGAGGGCATCATCCCCGCCGGTCTCGAGATGATGGACAAGCCCATGACGGCAGCCGTCGAGGACTTCGTGCATGCGGGCTACGATCTCGGCGCCGAAGCCATCCTGCTGTGCGAAAGCGACGGAACGCGCGAAGAGGTGAACGAAGAGATCGGCCGCATGCTCGACGTGCTGGTCGGCTCCGGCGCCACGCGCGTGGAAGTGAGCAAGGACGAAGCTCAGCGCCTGAAGTTCTGGAGCGGGCGCAAGAACGCCTTTCCCGCGTCGGGCCGCATCAGCCCCGACTACATGTGCATGGACTCGACCATCCCGCGCAGGAAGCTGGCCGACATACTGATCGCGATCGCGCAGATGGAAACGAAGTACGGCCTGCGTTGCGCCAACGTCTTCCATGCCGGTGACGGCAACCTGCACCCGCTGATCCTGTTCGATGCCAACGACCCTGACCAGCTGCATCGTGCCGAACTGTTCGGCGCCGACATCCTGGAGACCAGTGTCGCGCTGGGCGGCACGGTGACTGGCGAACATGGCGTGGGCGTCGAGAAGCTGGGCTCGATGTGCGTGCAGTTCAGCCCCGAGGAACGCGAGCAGATGCTGGCGCTCAAGCGTGCTTTCGATGCCGACGGCCTGCTCAACCCCGGCAAGGTGATCCCCACACTGGTACGTTGCGCCGAGTACGGAAAGATGCACGTGAAGCGCGGACTCCTGCCCTTTCCTGACCTGCCGAGGTTCTGAACGTCACGATGGATCTCGCACTTCAGGCCTTGATCGAACGCGTACGTGATGCTGCGGCAACGAACTCGCCGTTGTGCATTCGCGGGGGTGGCAGCAAAGACTTCTATGGCGGATCGCCGCGCGGCGAAGTGCTCGACGTGCGCGGTCTGGCCGGCATCAGCAGCTACGAACCGACCGAGCTCGTGATCACCGCTCGGGCAGGCACACCGCTGGCCGAGCTCGAAGCTGCCTTGGCCGAAAGGAACCAGTGCCTGGCCTTCGAGCCACCGCGTTTTGGCGTCTCCAGCACCGTGGGCGGCATGGTGGCAGCCGGGTTGTCTGGCCCGTCGCGTGCGAGCGTGGGCGCGGTGCGCGACTACATGCTGGGCGCCACGCTGCTCAACGGCCGCGCCGAGATGCTGAGCTTCGGCGGGCAGGTGATGAAAAACGTGGCGGGCTACGACGTCTCTCGCCTGCTGGCGGGTTCACTGGGCACCCTGG